>JBGSNX010000056.1:0-72693 GCA_041739465.1 Salaquimonas sp. | reverse complement strand
GCCCAGAAAAGGCTGGTGTGCAAGTTTTTCGTGCGGAAGTCCGGAAACGCTTTCAAAGCGCTGCGATACACGGTCTACAAGCCCCTTGGCATCAAACTCCCAGAGCCAGTCGTTCGCATTTTCTTCGAACTCCTTCAAAAGCAGACTGAAGAAATTGCCTTGTTCGCGCACTGCTATGCGCGACTTGATCTGGATCGCAATGTTCTTGCCGAAAATCATCAGCATCTGGATCGACGTCGCGATGCAGACCAGCAGCAACAACAAGACGGGTAGTCCGTAGGCCCGGTCCCCGGCCAGGACAAGACCGACAATTGCGCCAAGAGCCACGGGCGAGACGAAAGCCAATGCGGCTTTTGGCAACATTGCGTAGCCAAGACTGGTCGCCACGATAAGGCCGCCGGTCGAAAGGGCGATGATCAGCTTCATCGCGTTGTCAGCTTGCGGAAACACAAATGCAGGCATCAGTGCCCACACCGTTCCCAAAATGGCGGCATGCCGGATCATACGCCGGGCTTTGGCGCCTGGTTCGTTCTTCTTTTCCCGCCGCCGGCGGTACCATGATCTGGCGATCATTTCGAAATTGGCAGAAACGACAAGTACGCTCCATGCAACGACCTGCCAGAACAAGTCGCTTCCAGCACTGGAAAATATCATGACGGCTGCAACCAGCGCGCCTGCCATGGCCAGAACCGCTGACATCTTGGCAGTGAATCGAACCTGCTCGGTTGCCAGTTCGGTTCTTTGAGCGGTGTTGAAGTCGCCAACGCCCGATGCGCGATCCAAGTTTTCAGAGAGCCATTTAATGAGCATGATCTGTTCGCCAGTTTTTTGTTGGCGCTCTTCTACACCAGCGTGCCTTAACAATTCGAAATGTTGGGAAGTGTGCCGTTCTGGACCATCCAATATGGTAAACAAAAAATTTCAATCCGGCAGTTTCAGGAAACATACTAAAAAATAGCGGAAGCATCCATTACAAAAACAATTTGTTAATCAAGATATTTAAGCGGCATTTTACGGTGTGCAGTTATGGTCTTGTTCAAACAACACCAAAAAGGGCGGCCCCATGACAAGCAACACATTCAACGAAAACAACAACATTCCCATGGAAGCACTGGGCGGCAGCCTTCGTGACTATCGTGTTCCGGCAGGCACAAATCTGATCAAGCGCGTTGAAGGGTTCTACAAGTGGCAGGACCTTCGCCGCCAACACGCCATGTGGCCATATGCCCGTTCAACGGCAACAGCTCCACGGACCCATTGCGAAGCCAAGACCGACGCCGGCCAGGAAATAAGCGGTGTCAACTTCGCTTCCCAGGATTATCTGAGCTTGTCGTCTCACCCACAGATCAAGGAAGCGGCGATCCGCGCCATCAGTGATTACGGAGTGCACAGCGCAGGTTCGGCAGCACTGCTTGGAAACACACGTCATTCCCTGGCACTTGAGCACCGCATTGCCGATTTCATCACGGGCCATCAGGTTGTTCTTTATCCTACCGGCTGGTCGGCAGGATTTGCCGCAGTTCAGGGCGTTGTGCGCCCGGACGATCACGTTGTCATGGACGTCCTGGCGCATTCGTGCCTTCAGGAAGGCGCACGTGCGGCGACTTCAAACATCCACTTTCATGGCCATCTGAACTTGCGCGGCCTTGAACGCCGCCTGCAGCGCATTCGTGCTGTTGATGCAACGAATGGCATTCTCGTGGTCACAGAGAGCCTTTTCTCGATGCATGCAGATACTCCCGACATTGCTGCAATGAGCGCACTGTGCAAGCAGTACGATGCCATGCTGCTGGTTGATTGCGCGCATGATTTCGGCTGCATCGGCGCTGATGGCCTTGGCCATTTGAGCCTGCAGAATGTCCTTGGTGACGTTGATATCATCATCGGAAGCTTCTCCAAGACTTTCGCGTCCAATGGCGGCTTCATCGCGGTCAAGACCCGCGCAGCGGCTGAATACCTCAAATACTACAGCGCCACGCAGACCTTCTCCAATGCGCTTTCTCCAGTGCAGGCTTCGACAGTGCTTGCAGCCTTTGACATCGTGCAGTCCGAAGAGGGTGTCGTCAGAAGGCGTAAGCTGATGGACAACATCTTGTATCTGCGCAAGGAAATGTCCAATTCCGGCCTCGAAACGCTGGGTGATCCTTCACCGATCGTGCCGGTACGGGTTGGCGCCGAAGGCATGGCGCGTATCGCGTCGCGCGAATTGTGCAATCTGGGCGCAATCGCAAACCTGGTCGAATATCCAGCAGTACCACAGGGCGGTGCCCGCTTCCGCGTGCAGGTCATGTCTGACCACACACGCGAAGACATCGACCTTCTGGTCAAGCAGATGCGCACCGCCATGAAGTCGGCTGATGCTGTCTATCGGGACTTGCGCGAAGCAGGATACTCCGAAGTACAGTTGGCTCCTGCGGCGGACGATCTTATCGAACACCAGAACGCTGCGTGACACCAGCAAGCAGGGGATATGAACATGGACGGTTCAAGGCGGCTTCTTGCAGTTGACGATGACGTCGATTCTGCAGAACTGATCGTTCGGGTTGCCGAGCGTTGCGGGTTCGAAGGATTCGCAACCTCGGACTCGCGCGGTGTGATCAACCTGGCAAATGCGTTGAAGCCAGGGATCATCTGCGTCGACATCTGCATGCCGAACATCGACGCTAACGAGCTTCTGCGCATGCTGGCAGAGGCCAAGTATGATGGCAGGGTCCTGATTGTCAGTGGCCAATCGCCTGAACAACTGTTGGCAACCCAGCACATTGCCGAAGGTCATGGGCTGAAAGTGCTTGGCGTCATGCAAAAGCCTTTCAACCTGGGACTTTTAAGACAATTGCTTCAGGGCCTCACTGTCGAGAAGGCGGCCTGAAAACCGCACTCAGTCGTTCGATCCTGACAGATAGTACCCAACTGTCAGGATAAATCACCCAAACAGACCACCAACAGCATTGAAAAAGCCGCCGCAGACCATTCTGCGGCGGCTTTCTTGCTTGTTGATTTCAACGACCCGAAGAGAAGGGCGTCGTGGGTTGAAGCTGTTGATGCCGAGCCTTGTCAGGCCCCATCACAGTTTGTCAGGCTGAGTGGGCTGCACCTTGTATGGCTCGCTCGATCTTGCCGAGCAGCCTTGGGAAATCGACGGGCTTGGTATCAAAGTCGCAGCAACCAGCCTGCATGGATTTGATCCGGTCTGTTTCAAAGGCGCTGGCTGTCAACGCGATGATGGGAATGGCCGCCACTTCCGGCTGGGCCTTGAGGCGCCGGGTGACTTCCCAACCATCCATCTCGCCAAGGCCGATGTCCATCAACACCACATCGGGGCGGTGATGACGGGTTGCCTCGATGCCGGAGGGCCCATCCTCGGCGAAGCGAACAGTAAAGCCGCGACGTTCAAGCCTGCGGCCGAGCACATCGCGATTGACCGGATTGTCTTCGACTATCAGAACAAGTGTCATGCTATCGGACCTGTTGTGGTTGCAAGATTGCAGTTTTTGAGTTTCCCATCAGGATGCAGTGCGCATTCTGTTGGCTTCGCGGCTCTGGTTCTTCGAACGATCAACAAGTTTCAGCGCGTTCTTCAGTTTCGTGCTGTCCAGCGGCTTTGTGACAAATCCGTCCGCATCGTGGATCTCTGCTTTCTGGCGCTCTTCAAGAATGGAAAGCATGATCACTGGTATGTTGGCGATGGTTGGGTCGGAGCGAAGCGTCGAAAGCACGTCCCAACCGTCGAGACCCGGCATCAGGACATCCACAAACATTGCCAGCGGCTTTGCCGCACGGGCCAGTTGGAGAACGGATTCGGGCGCATTGGTGCAAATTGCCGAATAGCCTTCTTTGCTCAAAAGACGGTCGGTCAGTTCCAGGAATGCGAGGTCGTCATCAACAACAAGAATGGTGCCCTTGCTGGTTGAATGTACGCCACCGGTGGAAACACCTGCATATGCGGCCTTCATGCTTTTCTGGTCGCCCAAAGCGTCCTTCAGCATCTGGTGTTCTTCTTCGCTTTGCGAAAGCTCCAGCTCAATGCGGCGTTCCATTTCGATGGTGTTGGCCGGCAGTTCGATGGTGAAGCAGGCGCCTGCGCCTTCCTTGCTCTCCACCGTGATATCGCCACCCATTAGTACGCAAAGATTGCGGCTCAACGAGAGGCCAAGGCCGGTGCCGCCGTATTTGGCAGTGATGGAGCCATTGGCCTGCGCGAAGGAGTGGAAAAGGTTCTTTTGGCCGTCTGCAGAAATGCCGATGCCATTGTCGCGAACGGAAATGACGATCTTGTCATCATAGGTGCCTTTGACGCGGCGGGCGCTGAGGCGGATTTCACCGTTCTGCGTGAACTTTGCAGCGTTGCTGAGCAAATTGTAGACCGCCTGGCGCAGCTTGGTACCGTCGACGTAAATGAAGCCAAGATCGGCGTCTTTCTCGACAATGAAATTGTTGGTATTCTTTGCCGCGAGCGGCCGGCTTGTGGCTTCGATCTCGGAAATAAGTGCATTGAAATCAATGCGCTCGGGGTAAATCTCGGTTTTGCCAGCTTCGATCTTCGAGATATCAAGAATGTCGTTGACCATCGAGAGCAAGTGCTTGCCTGCCGCACTGATCTTCTGCAGATCGGCGATCTGTTCGCCGCGCCCGTCGAGTTCAGCGTCTTCCAGCAGGATTTCGCTGTAGCCAAGGACCGCATTGAGCGGCGTGCGCAGTTCATGGCTCATTTTGGCAAGGAAGTCCGACTTGGCACCGTTGGCGCGCTCTGCGTCTTCCTTGGCTTCGGTCAGAAGGGTGAGCGTGGTCTGGTGGCGGGCGATTTCCTTGAGGAATTCGGACTGTGAATCAACGACGCTGGCGTAGTAACTGGCCATGAAGAACACGTATGTCGATGCCGAGAATGTCGAGATCAAGCTGACATGGCCCATTGCTGCGATCGGAATGTGCAGCGGGAAGTGTCCGCCCATGTAGTAGATGGAAGCGAAAACCGCGAGGCCGCCGGTGATCTGCGCAAAGATCGCCATGCCGGTCTTGGCGCCGGAGCCAAGATAAAAGAAGGCGAGGAGCGGCAGCACCAGATACCACATCAGGAACGGCGACTGGATACCGCCGTAATGGTACGATCCCCAGAGGATCGCGAAGCTCAGGTTTTGAACCGAGAGGAACGCAAGGGCTGTATATGCCTTTGGCCAGAACCGCAGGGCCAGGGGGAACGCCCAGAATAGGGTGATCGAAGCGCCCAGCACGTAGACATGCGGGTAGGGCTCAGGATCGGTCGCCAGAAGGAAGACCGTAATTGGATGGCTGAGGACCGGTCCAATCAAGTGGCTGATCAGGAACATCCTGACGCGCTTGGCCTTGGTTATGTCATCTCGGACATTGGCGGGGACAAATGTGTCGACCATTCGATTCAGGAATTCAAGAACAGCGCCCATCACATGTCTCTCCGCAATGACAAATCAGTATTCATCTAACCGAGACTGGATTAACGGCGCGTAAAAATGCGAATTCTGACACCGTTTGAGGCTTGAAAACTGGTCCTTTCAGCATTCTGAGCGCTGCTTTGGAATCCAAGGTTGAATCTTCCGCCGATCAAACCTGTGCGGTCTGCTCAAAACCAGCCAGATCTGTGTTGCAATCAGCCTGACATGACGCCGGTTTTCGAACGAATGCTGTCAAACTTCGTTCTTCATTGGCCGCGACCTGCAAGCCAATGCGCATGAAATCGAAATGGCACTTGTGTTTGTTTCGAAAACGTATATTAGCAAATTATAATATACACAGCAGTGATGCGGAGCACCCCATGCCTTCGAACCCAGTTTGGGCTTTTGCCCTTTTCCTTGTCGCGTCGGCTTTGCCCGCTGGTGCAGAAACCCGTGTGGTCCAGCCGGTATCCGTCACCGAATGGAAGGCTGTTTACGGACGCGTTGAGGCAAGGAACACGGTTCCGGCGCGTGCCAGGCTTGGCGGTATTGTCGAAACGCTACAGGTCTCCGAAGGCGATATTGTTGCTGCAGGACAGCAGATCGCCTTGGTACGTGACGAGAAGATCGCATTTCAGATTGCATCCGTGGATGCGCAGATCAGGGCAATCAAGTCGCGCCTGGACACAGCGGAAGCTGATTTCAACCGGACAGATGTGCTGGTAAAGCGCGGCGTTGCAACCGTTCAGCGGCTCGACCAGTTGCAAAATGAAGTGAATGCCGCCCGCAACGGGCTCGCCTCGCTGGATGCGGAGCGTTCGGTGCTGGTCAAGCAAGGCGAAGAAGGCTCTGTGCTAGCGCCGGTCGAGGGCAGGGTGCTGTCGGTGCCTGTAACACGCGGTGCCGTGATCATGGGCGGCGAACCGGTGGCGATCATCGGGGGCGGCGGATTTTTCCTGCGCCTTTCCATTCCCGAGCGGCATGCCTCATTGCTCACCAGTGGCGCCAAACTTCGCATTACGACAGGTGGATCCGAAACGCAGGGAAGGCTCGTCAAGATCTATCCGCAAATCGAGAACGGCAGGGTTACGGCAGATGTGGAAGTGGAGAAGCTGGATACGGCCTATGTCGATGCCCGCATTCTTGTGGAAGTGCCGGTTGGTCAGCGAAAGGCACTTGTCATTCCGGCAAGTACGCTCGTCACCCGTTCAGGAATTGATTTTGTGACGGTCGAAGTTTCGGGGAAAGACATCGAGCGCGCGGTCATTGTCGGCAAGGCCTCCACCCAGGACGGAGTTGGGCAAATAGAAATCCTGTCCGGCCTTTCAGCCGGTGATTTGCTGGTGCTGAAATGAGCGATGAGAACAAGGATATCGGCATTGCCGGCGGCCTGACGCGGGGGTTCATTTCTTCGCCGCTGACGCCGCTTTTCCTGATTGCAGCTTTCGTGTTTGGCTTGCTAGCGCTTTTGACATTGCCGCGCGAGGAAGAGCCGCAGATTTCGGTGCCGATGGTGGACATCCATGTGCGTGCCGATGGCCTCAAGGCTGACGATGCCGTGAAACTTATCACCGAGCCGCTTGAAACAATCATCAAGGGCATTGACGGCGTCGAGCATGTTTATTCACAGACCGCCGATGACCGGGTGATGGTCACCGCGCGCTTCATTGTCGGCACTTCAGCAGATTCGGCGATTCTGCGCGTCCACGACAAGGTTCGTGCCAATATCGACCGCATTCCAACTGGCGTGCCCGAGCCACAGATCGTTGGCCGGGGCATTGATGATGTGGCCATTGTATCTCTGACGCTGGCACCAAAGCCCGAAGCGCGCGAGCGCGTTTCGGCAAACGATCTTACCCGGATTGCCCGTGAATTGCGGGCCGAGGTTTCGAAGATCAATGATGTCGGGCTTACGTATCTGGTTGGCGAAAACGCCGAACTGATCCGCATTGCGCCCAGTCCTGACCGGCTGGCACTTTATGGCGTAACGCTTCAGCAACTTGCTGGCAAAGTCATGGGAGCAAATCGGGCATTTCCAGCTGGGAATGTTCGCGATGGCGGCAAGCAGATCAATCTGGTCGCTGGCGAAACCCTGCAGTCACCTGCGGAAATCGGCAGTCTGCTGCTGACCGCGCGCGATGGCAGGCCGGTGTACATACGCGATGTTGCCAGTGTCGAACTTGTATCCAATGCTCAGGAATCGCTGGTCTCGACGGTCCTGCGCGATGGCGAAGGTGTGGTGCGATTGCCCTCCGTGACCTTGGCAATCGCCAAGCGCGCCGGCTCCAACGCGGTCACTGTTGCAGAAGAAATCCTGCACCGTGTCCACATGCTGGAAGGCCAGATCATTCCCGAAGACATTGCGGTGGAAATCACGCGGGACTATGGCGAAACTGCCAATGAAAAGGCCAATGAACTGTTGTTTCACTTGGGCTTGGCAACGCTTTCGATCATCGCACTGGTTTTGCTTGCCATTGGCTGGCGCGAGGCCATGGTGGTTGCCATTGTTATTCCTGTCACCATTCTGTTGACCTTGTTTGCGTCAAATCTGATGGGCTACACGCTCAACCGTGTTTCGCTGTTCGCACTCATTTTTTCCATCGGCATTTTGGTGGATGATGCGATTGTGGTCATCGAAAAC
Source organism: Salaquimonas sp. (assembly GCA_041739465.1). Lineage (GTDB taxonomy): Bacteria > Pseudomonadota > Alphaproteobacteria > Rhizobiales > Rhizobiaceae > BOKV01. The sequence continues at coordinate 64,647 of JBGSNX010000056.1, read as the reverse complement.
ATTGCCCGGCATTGGGGCATGGGTGACGGTCGGGATCGCAAGACTGCCGCCATCGATGCGGTCGCCGAAGTTGGCAACCCGACAATCGTGGCAACGCTGACAGTCGTCGCTGCATTGCTTCCGATGCTTTTCGTTTCCGGAATGATGGGCCCATACATGAGCCCGATTCCTGCAAATGCGTCGGCAGCGATGATCTTTTCGTTCTTTGTGGCGGTCATGGTCACGCCATGGCTGATGATGAAAATAGCCGGGAAGGCTCCGGTTCATCACCAGGACGGCGAACATTCCGCAAATGCGCATGGTGGCCGGCTGGGCAGCTATTACATGGCGGTGGCCAGACCAATTCTAGCCAGCAAGACAAGAAGCTGGCTGTTTTTGCTGGTGGTCGGGCTGCTGACGCTGAGCTCGCTGGCGCTGTTCTACACAAAGGATGTCACGGTCAAGCTGCTGCCCTTCGACAACAAGTCGGAACTCTCGGTCGTCGTCGATCTGCCAGAGGGTTCCTCGGTCGAAGCAACCGACGGAGTGGTTCAGGCCATTGCCACAAATGTTCTGGCACTTGAGGAAATCAAAAGCGCACAAACCCATGCAGGAACTGCTGCGCCGTTCAACTTCAATGGTCTGGTACGCCACTATTACCTGCGCTCCGAGCCGCAGATGGGTGATGTCGCCCTCAACCTTACACCCAAGACGGAGCGCGATCGCTCAAGCCATGAAATTGCGCTCGACATTCGCGAGCGGCTCAAGGCAGTGCCTTTGCCCGCCGGGACTTCGCTCAAGGTTGTCGAACCGCCGCCAGGCCCGCCGGTCATGGCAACCTTGCTGGCTGAAATCTATGGCCCCGACGCACAAACCCGCCGGGCGGTGGCGCAAAAGGTCGAAGCTGCATTCCTTTCGGTGCCGTTCGTGGTCGACATCGACAATTCCTGGGGAGTTCCGCCTCAGCGAATTCGCGCCAGCATTTCGACCGATGACGTGGAATTCTTCAAGGTCGAGGAAAGTGATGCGCTCGACACGATTGCCATGCTGAATGGCGGGGCGGTTGTGGGCTATTCCCATCGCGGTGAGGGACGCCATCCAATCCCCATTCGCATCGAACGGCCCAAGGGAGAGCGCACACTCGATGAAAGCTTCCTGACGACACCGATCCCGGCAAATGTTCTGCCGGGCGCGCGTGGTGTCGTTGAGCTGGGCGATGTCGTCAAGCTGACAAGGGAACAGGCATCCTTCCCGGTTTTCCGGCACAACGGCCGGGCAGCCGAAATGGTCATTGCCGAAATGGCGGGAAGTTTTGAAGCACCGCTCTATGGATTGTTGGCAGTTCAGGAGGCGCTCGACAAGCAGGACTGGACCGGGCTGCAAAAACCCGAAATCTCGCTCAACGGACAGCCTGAAAACGAAACAGTTTCCACCTTGCTGTGGGATGGCGAATGGGAAGTGACCTGGGTGACTTTCCGCGACATGGGCGCTGCGTTCATTGTGGCGCTGCTGGGCATCTATATTCTTGTCGTTGCACAGTTCGGTTCATTCAAACTGCCGCTTGTTATCCTGACGCCTGTGCCGCTGACATTCATCGGAATTCTCGTCGGCCATTGGTTGTTTGGCGCGCCGTTCTCGGCGACCTCGAAGATCGGCTTCATCGCGCTAGCTGGCATCATCGTGCGCAATTCGATCCTGCTGGTGGATTTCATCCGCAACGAACCGGCGCAGGATGGCAGGCCGTTCACCGAAGTTCTGGTCAAGGCCGGCGCCGTGCGCTTCAAGCCGATCCTGTTGACTGCGCTGGCTGCAATGATCGGCGCTGCAGTGATCCTGACTGATCCGATCTTCCAGGGGTTGGCGATTTCGCTGCTGTTCGGGCTTGCCTCGTCAACGTTGCTGACGGTTCTTGTCATTCCGGCAATCTACCGGGTGCTGCGGACGTGAGCGCTGCGTAATCTCGTTCTCAATGCCGCAAGGCGTCGATTGGGTTGAGCCGTGCAGCCCGGCGTGCGGGAAAATAGCCAAACACAACGCCGACAGCTGCTGAAAAGGCAAAGGCGACCAGAATGATCATCGGGTCCGGGGCAAACGGCACCTTGAGCATGTTGGATCCAAGCGCTCCAAGGCCCAGCCCAAGGATGATGCCGATCAGACCACCCAGCATCGACAACACAACGGCTTCGACAAGGAACTGCATCAGCACCTGACCTTCGAGTGCGCCGACAGCAAGCCGGATGCCGATTTCGCGGGTACGCTCGGTCACCGAAACCAGCATGATGTTCATGATCCCTATGCCGCCAACCAACAGGCTGATTGCAGCGACCGCCGACAAGAGGCCGGTCATCACACCGGTGATACCGGTGAGGACAGACGCAATTTGCTTCATGTCGAGGACGTTGAAATCATCCTCTTCCGCCGGGCCGATACGGCGACGTTCGCGCATGAGCTGCTCGATATCGAATTTGGCTTTCTCGGTGACAATTCCATCTTCCACAGCGACATAGATCATCTGCACGTCGGTGTTGCCGGCGATGCGGCGCTGGTAGGCCTTTATCGGAATCAGAACGAAATCATCCTGATCGGTCCCAAAGCTGGAAACGCCCTGTTCTTCCATCACGCCGATGACATCGCAGGAAATTGTCTTCAGCCGCAACTTCTGGCCCAGCGGGTCGCTTGCGCCAAATAGCTCGGTGCGCACCGTCTTGCCGATCAGGCAGACAGCTGCACCAGCCCTTTGCTCGCTTTCATAAAACGCCCGCCCTTCGACAACGGGCATGTCGCGCGCTTCCAGATAGCGGCTGTCGGTTCCGATCACGCTGGTCGCGTGGTTCTCATTGCCGAAAATGGCGGTAATGGCTCGGGTATTGGCAGGTGCTGACGCCCGCACTCCGGGGATTTGTGCCTGAATTGTCGAAACGTCCTCAAGGCTGAAGGCGGTTGCGGTTCCTGCACCGGCAGACTGGGGTCCACGCACAGCCTGTCCTGGCCGCACCATCAACAGATTGGTGCCGAGCTTGGCGACATCGGATGTGACCTGATCGGTCGAACCCTGGCCGACAGTTACCATGGCAATTACTGCTGCCACGCCGATGACGACTCCCAGCACTGTGAGGAATGAGCGCAAAAGGTTGCGAAAGATGGCCTGGATGGCGAGACGCGTTGTTTCGAGCAGAAACATTTCAGGCCGCCTTTTTCGATAGCACGTCGCTGGCGATATGGCCGTCGACAAAGGTGATGAGGCGGTCAGTGTATGCTGCCATGTCAGGCTCGTGAGTGACCATCACGATGGTGATGCCTTCTTCGCGGTTGAAGCGCGTCAACAATTCCATGATCTCGATGCTGCGAGGGGTGTCAAGATTGCCCGTTGGCTCGTCGGCCATGATGACATCGGCCCTGGTCACAATCGCCCGGGCAATTGCCACACGCTGCTGCTGGCCACCGGAAAGCTGGGAAGGGTCGTGGTGTTCACGTCCCTTGAGGCCTACGCGATCCAGTGCCTGCATGGCCATTTCGCGGCGTTCATTGCGGCCCATGCCCTTGTAGATCAACGGCAGCTCGACATTCTCCACTGCGGTGGTGCGGGCAAGCAGATTGTATCCCTGGAACACGAAGCCGATATAGTTGCGGCGTAGCAGGGCGCGCTGGTCCAGCCCAAGCGATCCGACATCAACGCCTTTGAAAAAGTAGTTTCCTGAAGTTGGCGTGTCGAGGCAACCAAGAACATTCATTGCGGTCGATTTTCCAGAACCGCTCGGCCCCATGATGGCGACGAATTCGCCGGAATGAATCGTGAAGGAAACGCCATCCAGTGCCCGCACCTCCGCATCGCCCTCGCCGTAGATTTTGCGGATAGAGGCGAATTCGATCAAAGGCGGGGTTGTTGGCGGTTGCGCCGGCTTTTTCATTTCAGTGCCATCGAGGTGATAACCAACGCGCCTTCTACAAGGCCTTCGCCGGTAACTGCTGTCAACTGGCCGTCTGTGGCGCCGGGTTTCACTTGCACCGGCGTTGCCATGCCATCCTTGAGGATGTGAAGCGTGCGCGTGCCGTCCTGTGCAGGAACCGGGGCAGGGGCGGGTTTTTCGGGTGGGCGGGGTATGATGAGACCCAACAGGCCGCCACTGGTTTGGGGTTTCTTTTCGACGATTGGAGGGGCAAACCGGAAAGCCGAATTCGGCACCAGCAGCGCATTGCTGACTTCGTCAACGAGAATTTCAGCGGTCGCTGTCATGCCAGGCCGCAACAGCAAGTCTGCGTTGTCGATGCTCAGGATTGCGCCATAAGTGACCACCCCATCCACTGTTTGCGGTGCGTATCGCAATTCGGCAATTTCGGCAGGGAATGTCCGGCCTTGAAATGCCTCAACCGAAAACATTGCCTTCTTGCCAACGGACACCACGCCCATGTCGGCTTCGTCGATGGCGACCTGCAACTCCATTTTGGACAGATCCTCGGCAATCGTGAACAGCACAGGAGCCTGCAGCGAGGAAGCAACGATCTGTCCAACATCGACATTGCGGTTGAGTATGACGCCGTCGATTGGCGAACAGATGCACGCTTTTGACAGATTGGTTTCGCCAGTGCGCAAATCGGCTTCTGCTACCTTGATATCCGCCATGGCCACCGCCAGAACCGCTTCGGCGCGGGCTTGTGCTGCAATTGCCGACTGGTAGGTCTTATTCGAAGTCACCTTGCTTTCCGAAAGCGAGCGGGTGCGTTCCAACTGGTCATTCATTTCGGCAAGCGTTGCCTGCGCCTCACGCACACGTGCCTGTTTTGCCTCAAGGGTCGCGCGGGCGTGTTGAAGTGCGGCTTCAAGCTTTTCGGTGTCCAGTTGTGCCAAGACATCACCGGTTTTCACCGTGTCGTTGAAGTCAAAATTGACACTGCGTACCGTCCCTGACAATTCGCTCGATATCTCGACAAGTTTTGTGGGTTCGACCGTGCCGGTAGCCGTGACGGTAACCGTCAGGCTCCCGCGCGAAACCGGCACCGTCTCGTACAATTTGGTTGTCTCGACGCTTGCGCGCGGAGCAAATGCCCACCATCCGCCGCCCGCCAGCGCCAAGCCAATGATTGCCGGGAAGAGAAACCGCCTCCACGCGGGCAGTTTGCCCACGCCAAGAACGGTCTTGATTTCAGGCTGTTGTGTTGCCAACTGGAAGCTCCGGTTCATTGTCGGCGCAGTTCTTGCGCAAATTGGCAAGAAGCACCTTGACCTCGATCATGATGCGCACTCTCCAAGGGATATAGTCCCGCGGTGCTGTTGCTGCGAGATGCAACACGTCGAATTACCAAGATTTCATGGCGAATGCAGCCCTGAAGGCTGGTTGGCAAGACCGCGCGCAATTGCCATGATCCCACCAAAGGGGTTCGTACATGGCATTCACATTGCGGCAATTGCAGTATTTCGTGGCAGTGGCGGAGCAAGGCTCTGTTTCGGGTGCCGCGCACGACCTTTCGATTTCGCAGTCTTCAGTGACGGAAGCAATCAAGGAACTGGAGAGCGATCTTGGAGTGCAATTGTTCGAGCGCCATTCGCGCGGGCTGAACATCACCTTCAAGGGCCACAAGTTCCTGCGCCACGCCAAAGCGATTTTGTCGGGCGTTTCAGATGCGAGACAAGCCTTTTCAGGGGAAGGCGAAATCGATGCAATGCCGGGGCGGCTCAATCTGGGCGTCACGTCTCTGGTGGCGGGGTATGTTCTTTCCGACATCATCGCCCGGTTTCGCCGCGCTTACCCTTCTGTAGAAATGACGGCCATCGAGGACAGCGGCGAGTATCTGGAGCACCTGCTGATTGGCGGGGAGTTGGATGTTGCCGTCATGGTCACTTCCAACCTTCGTGACCGCACTGCATTGCAAGCTGACATTCTGGAAGTTTCCCCCTATCGGCTGTGGTTGCCCATCGGGCACAGGCTTGCCGGTGCCGAGAGCATTTCGCTGACTGACCTTTCAGGCGAGCGGCTGATCTTGCTGACCCTGGACGAGATCGAGGAGCCAACCAGCCGCTTGCTTGGCGCGCTTGGTACGCGGCCTCAAATAGCGTTTCGCACAAGGTCGGTCGAGGCGGTTCGCAGCCTGGTGGCGACCGGGGCAGGGGTGGCATTGCTGCCCGATCTTGTCTACCGGCCATGGTCGCTGGAAGGCGACCGCATCGAGTCGCGGGATGTTTCTGGCGCGCTGCCCGTGGTGCAGGTGGGTATTGTCTGGCGAAAGGGCTCATCGCTGGCCCGTCCAGCGCGCGACTTCATCGACCTTGCTCGGGCGCAGCGATCCTTGCGGTGAGCAGGTATGATATCGGAAAAACCGATATCACTATTCTGATAAATGAATTTGCGAAACCGCAAAAACAAGAACAGCATGATTTCCGGGAACATGACGCGCAAATGCGCGCACCTAAACTCGGGAGATGATCATGAAGCGCATTCTTGCAGGCTGCACCGCCCTTTCCGTTGTCCTTGCCACAACTGCACTCTCCTACAGCGCAGAAATGCTGAAGGAACTGGGCGCTGGCGAAGGCGAAGTCAGCATCGTTGCCTGGGCCGGCTACATCGAGCGCGGCGAAACGGACAAGAATTTCGACTGGGTCACCGAATTCGAGACAAAGACCGGTTGCAAGGTCAATGTGAAGACCGCCGCCACTTCCGATGAAATGGTGGCGCTGATGAACGAAGGCGGCTTTGATCTCGTCACTGCATCGGGCGACGCATCGCTGCGGCTGGTTGCCGGCAAGCGTGTGCAGCCGATCAATACGGACCTTATCCCTTCGTGGAAAACCGTTGATGAGCGTCTGCAAAGCGCTCCCTGGCATACGGTGGACGGCGTTCATTACGGCACGCCCTATGTCTGGGGCGCCAATGTGCTGATGTACAACACCAATGTCTTCAAGGAAGCGCCGACCAGCTGGAAGGTGGTCTTCGAGGAAATGGACCTGCCGGACGGCAAGACCAACAAGGGCCGGCTTCAGGCTTATGACGGACCGATCCACATTGCTGATGCTGCCAATTACCTGATGTTCCACAAGCCGGAACTTGGCATCAAGGATCCGTATGAACTGAGCGAAGATCAATACAAGGCAGCGCTGGAACTGCTGCGCGCTCAGCGCAAGCTGGTTGGCCGCTACTGGCATGACGCGTTCATCCAGATGGATGATTTCAAGAACGAAGGTGTGGTGGTCTCAGGTTCGTGGCCGTTCCAGGTCAACGTTCTTGCCGGTGAAAAGCAGCCCGTTGGTTCGACCTTCCCTGAAGAAGGCATTACCGGCTGGGCTGACACCACCATGCTTCATGTCGATTCAGCGCATCCGAACTGCGCCTATATGTGGATGGAGCATTCGCTCTCGCCAAAGGTGCAGGGCGATGTTTCGGCATGGTTCGGCACGGTTCCAAGCGTGCCAGCAGCTTGCACAGGCAATGCGCTGCTCACCGATGCGGGCTGTGCAAACAATGGTGGCGACCGGTTCGACAAGATCAAGTTCTGGAATACGCCGACCAGAAAGTGCGCCAGCCAGAACGATGCCTGCGTGCCTTACTATCGTTGGGTGTCCGACTACATCGGCGTGATCGGCGGCCGCTGATCCGCAATCCGGGTAAACCGAAAAACAGGCCTGCCGCAACAACGGCAGGCCTGCTTGTGGGGCATCATGCCGACAGCCGTTTCGTTCTCAAAAGTTTCGCGCCATTTCGGCAAGGTCAAAGCCGTTGACGCCGTTGATCTGCGCATAGCGGAGGGCGAGTTCTTTGCGATGCTGGGGCCATCGGGCTCCGGCAAGACGACCTGCCTTCGGCTGATTGCCGGATTTGAGCAACCCACTAGCGGGCATATCGAGATTTTTGGCGAGACTGCGGAAGGTGTGGCTCCCTGGCGGCGGGCAGTGAACACCGTCTTTCAGGATTATGCGCTTTTTCCCCATCTCAATGTAATCGACAATGTCGCCTACGGCCTGATGATCAAGGGAATCGGAAAGTCCGAGCGGCATGCTGCGGCAGAAAGTGTGCTCGATCTGGTTCGGTTGCCAGGTTATGGAGATCGCAAACCGGCTCAGCTTTCCGGTGGCCAGCGGCAGCGTGTGGCGTTGGCCCGGGCACTGGTCAACCAGCCCAAGGTTTTATTGCTCGATGAGCCGCTTGGTGCGCTGGATCTTAAATTGCGCGAAGCGATGCAGGAAGAATTGAAGGCGCTGCAGCGCAAGCTGGGCATCACTTTTGTTTTTGTAACCCATGATCAGGGCGAAGCACTTTCGATGGCGGATAGGGTTGCGGTCTTCAATGAGGGCCGCATCATGCAGATCGGTACTCCGCAGGAGATTTACGAACGCCCCGCAACCCGGTTTGTTGCCGATTTCGTGGGCTCTTCAAACGTGTTGCCGCCGCAACTGATGGAACAGGTGACGGGCCAAAAAAGATATGGCTCGCTGCGTCCCGAGAACATCAGGATTGCGCAAACCGGTGGACATACCGCGCGCCTGGAAAGCCGCAGCTATCTTGGCGGGACAACGCGCTTATCGCTTTTGCTGGATGATCTCAAACTGCATGCACTGGTTTCTTCGGCGGTATCGTTGCCAACCGATGGCTCGGCGCTGCAGATCGTTTTCGACAAGGAGAATGTGCATGTGATGGAGGACGAAGCGTGAGCGCTGTAGCGTCCAGCATTCGTGGGCATGATGGGCTTTCTGGCAGGGTTTCCGATTATCTGTGGCGGCGGCCGTCTTTCTTTTTGGCGCTTTTGCTCGCGCCGCCGCTTTTGTGGCTCGGCATAGTTTATGTCGGATCGCTGTTTGCGCTGCTGGCGCAGAGCTTTTTCTCGGTCGACGAGTTTTCAGGTCTCGTCGATTACACACTGACCCTGAAAACCTATGGCGAATTGCTGGCGCCGGCCAATATCGACATCATCCTTCGCACGGTGCTGATGTCGGCATTGGTGACTTTTGCTGCAGCAATCCTTGCCTTCCCTATCGCCTTTTATGCCGCCCGCTATGCCAAGGGCCGGTGGAAAGCGTTCTTTTATCTGGGCGTAATGCTGCCGCTTTGGTCGTCATATCTTGTGAAAATCTATGCATGGAAGCTGATCCTTGCCAAGGAAGGCATCCTGACCTGGCTGTTTGAAAAGCTGCATGCAACGTGGTTGCTGGAAGCTTGGCTGGCGCTGCCGGTTGTGGGCGGAAATTCGCTTTCGATCAGTTATACCGGCACGTTTCTGGTGTTCCTGTATGTCTGGCTGCCTTTCATGATCCTGCCGGTACAAGCGTCATTGGAGCGGGTTCCAGGTAGCCTGATCGAAGCTTCGGGCGACCTTGGCGCGACACCGGGCCAGACCTTCCGCAATGTGTTGTTGCCACTTGCCTTGCCCGGTCTTGCGGCAGGTTCGATATTCACCTTCTCGCTGACAATGGGCGATTACATCATTCCGCAAATCATCGGATCGTCCCGCTTGTTTATTGGCCAGGCGGTTTACGCCCATCAAGGTACGGCCGGCAACATCCCGCTGGCGGCGGCTTTCACCGTGGTGCCTGTCGTCATCATGGGAATTTACCTCTGGGCGGCGCGCAGGATGGGAGCGTTCGATGCGCTCTGACAAGCAAACACGCGCGCCAATTGGCCTGACGATTGCCGCAATCGCCGGGCTGCTGTTCATGCACCTGCCGATTGCGCTGATTTTCGTTTATGCCTTCACAACCGAAGAGAAAACCTATCAATGGCCGCCGCCCGGATTCACGCTTGACTGGCTGGTTGTCACCTGGAACAGGCCGGACGTTTGGGAAGCGCTGACACTTTCGGTGAAGGTAGCCTCAATCTCCACTGCAATTGCTCTGGTTCTTGGCACTTTGTGCGCCGCGGCGGTTTCCCAAAGCCGCTTTTTCGGACGGGAAGCCATTTCCTTGCTGGTGATACTGCCGATAGCCCTGCCGGGCATCATCACCGGCATTGCGCTGCGCTCAGCGTTCAACATTGCAGACATTCCGTTCTCAACCTGGACCATCATCCTGGGTCACGCGACGTTTTGTGTGGTCGTCGTCTACAACAATGCGGTGGCCCGGTTCCGGCGAACTTCGGCATCGCTCATCGAAGCGTCAATGGACCTTGGCGCAGACGGCTTCCAGACTTTCCGCCATGTCATTTTGCCAAATCTTTCAACGGCACTGCTGGCGGGCGGGATGCTGGCTTTCGCGCTGTCGTTCGACGAAGTGATCGTGACAACCTTCACCGCCGGCCAGCAGCAGACCTTGCCAATCTGGATGTTGGAGGAACTGGTACGTCCACGCCAACGCCCGGTGACCAATGTGGTTGCGATGGTGGTGGTGCTGGTAACTGCACTGCCAATTCTTGCCGCTTATTACCTCACGCGTGACGGCGACCAGGTCGCCGGTCATGGCAAATGAAACCAACGGGAGATGTTGAAAATGGATACGAAAATGCTGATCGGTTCATCCTTCGAAGCGGGCGTTGAAACCGAGGAAACCATCTTCAACCCGAAGACGGGCGGCACCATCCTTGAGCTTCCGGAAGCCTCACAAGCACAGATCGACCGGGCAGTTGCAGCCGCCAACCACGCCTTCAAATCATGGTCGCAAACGACACCGGCTGAGCGCTCCGGCTATCTGCTGAAAATCGCGGCTGCTATTGAAGCAGATGCGCAGGGCTTCGCAGCGCTGGAAGCGCTCAATTGTGGAAAGCCAATCAATGCGGTTCTCAACGACGAGATACCGGCAATTGTCGATTGCTACCGCTTTTTTGCCGGCGCGGTGCGCTGCATGCCGGGCAATGCCGCTGGTGAATATCTCAAGGGCTTCACCTCCATGATCCGGCGGGATGCCATTGGTGTGGTCGCCTCGATAGCGCCCTGGAATTATCCTTTGATGATGATGGCATGGAAACTTGCACCGGCCATTGGTGGCGGCAACACGGTGGTGTTCAAGCCCTCCGAACAGACGCCATTGACCGCGTTGAAGATGGCCAAGCTGCTGGCTGACATCCTGCCGGAAGGCGTGGTCAACGTGGTGCTGGGGCGTGGGGAGAGCGTGGGCAATGCGCTGATCAACCATGCAGGGGTCCACATGATTTCGATCACCGGCGATGTGGCTACCGGCAAAAAAGTGCTGCAAGCGGCGGCAAGGTCGGTCAAGCGCACCCATCTGGAACTTGGCGGAAAGGCACCGGTCATCGTGTTTGATGACGCCGACATCGAAGCGGTTGTGAATGGCCTACGGGCATTCGGATATTACAATGCCGGGCAGGACTGCACCGCCGCCTGCCGTATTTATGCCGGCAAGAAAGTCTATGAAAAATTGGTCGCCGAACTTTCCTCTGCAGTTTCCACGATTCGCTTCGACCAGCCGGACGATACCGAAAATGAAATCGGGCCACTCATTTCCAAACGCCAACGCGACCGGGTTGCAAGCTTTGTCGAACGGGCAGCTGAGCAGAAGCATATCGAGATCACAACCGGCGGCAAACCGGGCACAGGCGGGGGCTACTTTTATCAGCCGACCGTGATTGCAGGAGCACTGCAGAGCGATGAGATCGTGCGGCGTGAAGTGTTCGGCCCGGTGGTTTCAGTAACGCGGTTCACGGATGTCGAAGATGCGGTGAACTGGGCCAATGACAGCGATTACGGACTGGCCTCCTCGGTTTGGACAAAGGACGTTTCGCGGGCCATTTCGACAGCAGCGCAGCTGCAATATGGCTGCACGTGGATCAACACCCATTTCATGCTTTGCAACGAGATGCCGCATGGCGGGTTGAAGCAGTCAGGCTATGGCAAGGACATGTCGATGTACGCGCTTGAAGACTACACCGCTGTCCGGCATGTGATGATTGCCCACTGAAAAAGCACTGAGTGCGGTTTGCATCTGGCATTTCGGGGCATTGGCCACGGAATTTGCCTCCTGTTGTCGATTGATTCACGCTGTGATCAATTTCTGTTACAGGCATTGATGAATGAACGTTCATTCTCATATATTGGCGTAGTTGATCCAACCGAGATTTGCCAGCCTTGGAACTTGTAACCACCGCGCCAGATATCCGGACACATGAAATCCTTGACCTCATCAAGGACGTGTTTTCGCAAAAGGGCTTTGACGGCGCGTCCATGCAGGATCTGGCGCGGGCTGCTTCCATGAGCGCGGGCAATTTTTACCGGTATTTTCCGTCCAAGGCGGCAATCATCGAGGCACTGGTGCACCGCAACCTTGCCGAAGCGGAACTTGATTTTCAGCGGATACGAACTGCCGAGGACCCGCAATTGGCCGTGCGGGAACTTATTCGCAAGCACGTGGAAAATGTCGACTGTGCCAAGGGTCCAATATGGGCGGAGATTGAGGCTACTGCCTTTCGCCGCCCGGAAATTGCCATGGTACTGAAGCAGGTAGAGACGCAAATCTGCCGCAACATCGTCGGGTTTTTCGCCCATCTCTTGCAAATCAGCGAAGATGAAGCAGAAAGCCGATTTGCAGCACAAGCCAAGCTGATCTTCCTTTTGATCAATGCATATTCCATCAACCGCTCGCGCGAAGAGGCGTGGGGCGGTTGTGAAAAAAACCCGAAGCTGGAATTGCTGGTGATCGGAGTTATCGAAAACGCCGTAAACAGCATGGTGAAAGAACATGACACCGATGCTCCCTCCTTACAAAGAATGGTTTGATCCTATGCGCGCTAGCACATTCACCGCAGCAACAGTTCTGGCATCGCTGATTGCCGTGCCGGCTTTGGCTGCAAGCGTTCCGGAAAAACCGAAGGCCAGTGTTGCGCAAGCGCCTGCCATTACGGTGGTTGCAGCAAAGAAATCGGTGATCATCGACCGGGTGAAGGCATCTGGAACCATCGAGCCGGTGGAGCAGGTGTTCATTCAGCCCCAGATCGAGGGCCAGGCGATTGACGCGCTCAATGTCGATGTTGGCGCTTATGTGAACGCCGGAGATGTCGTGGCACGGCTGTCGCCTTCGACATTGCTGTTGCAAAAAAGTCAGCTGGAAGCCTCGCGCGCTGCGGCGGAGGCATTGATTGCGCAGGCCAAAGCCCAGGAAGTGGAAGCCAAGGCTGCCGCCGACGAAGCGGTAAGGGTGCGCGACCGGGCAACAACGCTTTCGAGCAAGGGCATCTCTTCCAAGTCAACCGCTGACCAGGCGTCCGCCAGCGCCGAAGGCGCGATGGCACGGGTGAACGCTGCTGAACAGTCGCGGAAATCTGCCGAAGCGCAGTTGAAGGTTGCCGACGCCCAGCTAGCGGACATCGAACTGAAGCTTGCGCGTACGGACATCAAATCCCCGGTGGCTGGCCGCGTGGTTGAGCGAAATGTCATGGTTGGGTCAATTGCCAGCGCTGCTGGCAAGCCAATGTTCATGCTGGTTCGTGACGGCTTGCTTGAGTTGCGTGCCGAAGTTGCCGAGCAGGACATGATGCGTCTCGTCGAGGGGCAAAAAGCCAGTCTGCGCATTGCCGGCATGGCCGAGCCGATTGAAGGAACCGTGCGCCTTGTTGAACCTACAGTCAGCCCGACCACGCGACTTGGAAAAGTTCGCATCGCTATCGAAAATCAGGCGAACATTCGCTGGGGTGTGTTCGTTGAAGCGGACATCGTGACACAGAGCAAAGAGGCGATTGTGCTGCCAATGTCTGCTGTCGGAATCGGGTCATCCGGCTCGACCGTTCTTCTGGAAAAAGACGGCCGTGTCACTGAAACGAAGGTTACAGTTGGTATCGTCGAAAATGACATGGTCGAGATCGTCTCGGGTTTGGCACCGGGAGATGTCGTTGTGGCCAAGGCCGGTGCGTTTGTGCGCGACGGGGACCGGATCAGCCCGGTGATGATGAATGCGTCTTCAACGGTTTCGAACTAGGATTTAACGATGAATTTTTCCGCCTGGTCCATCCGCAATCCGATTGCACCGATCCTGGCATTCTTCATGCTCATGGTTCTGGGATGGCAGTCTTTCAACGCGCTGCCGATCACCCGGTTTCCGAACATCGACGTGCCACTGGTAGCAGTGACAACTGCGCAAAACGGTTCGGCCCCAGCTGAACTGGAAAAGCAGGTTACCAAGGAAATTGAAGACGCGGTGGCAGGCCTTACCGGGGTCAAAAACGTCATCTCCACCGTCAGCGACGGACGCACGGTAACGGCTGTCGAATTTCGCATGGAAGTGCCGACCGACAAGGCGGTGCAGGACGTGAAGGATGCGATCGACCAGATCATTGGGGATCTGCCGGGCGACGTGGAAGCACCCATCGTCACGCGCATCGACGTCGAAGGCCAAGCGATCATGACCTTTGCGGTCGCTTCACCCAATCTTTCGATTGAAGAGCTTTCCTGGTTCGTTGACGACAAGGTCAAGCGCGTCCTTCAAGGCGAGCGCGGCATTGGCCGCATAGACCGCTATGGCGGAGCCGACCGTGAAATTCGGGTTGAGCTCAACGAAACAAAACTTGCGGCCTATGGCATCACCGCAGCTGACGTGAACCGTCAGGTGCGTGCGACCAATGCTGACCTTGGGTCTGGACGCAGTGAACTTGGTTCGCAGGAACAGGCAATCCGCACGCTTGGCGATGCTGAATCTGCCCAGAAGCTTGCCGAAACCACGATTTCACTGCCCTCGGGCCGGTATGTGAAGTTGCGTGATCTTGGGCGCATCAGTGACACCTTTGAAGAATTGCGCTCCTTCTCGCGCTTCAACGGCGACCAGGTGGTCACGTTCTCAGTCTTCCGCGCCAAGGGCGCCAGCGAAGTCAGCGTTGCCGAGGTCGTCAATGCGCAATTGGAAAAGATCAGGGCCGAAAATCCGGACATCCTGATATCGCCGGTCGATGACACCGTTTTTTACACCTACGGAAACTATGAAGCAGCGTTGCATACCCTGATCGAAGGTGCGCTGCTGGCCGTCATCGTGGTGTTCCTGTTCCTGCGGAACTGGCGGGCGACACTGATCACTGCGGTTGCCATTCCGCTGTCTGCATTTCCGACCTTCTGGGTCATGGACATGCTCGGGTTCTCTTTGAACCTCGTCAGCTTTCTGGCTATGACGCTGGCGACCGGGATTCTGGTTGATGATGCCATTGTAGAGATCGAAAACATCGCCCGGCACATGCGAATGGGCAAGACGCCATACCGTGCTTCCATTGAAGCGGCGGATGAAATCGGCCTTGCGGTCATCGCGACCACATTCACCATTGTCGCAGTGTTTGTGCCGGTGTCCTTCATGGCCGGCATTCCCGGCCAGTATTTCCGCCAATTCGGCATCACGGTCGCGCTTGCGGTCCTGTTTTCGCTGCTGGTCGCCCGCTTGATCACGCCGATGATGGCGGCGTACCTGATGCGTGCAAGTGATGCGCACGAAGAAGAGGAAAAGGAAGGCTGGATCATGCGCGGGTATACCGCCCTGATCGGCTTCACTTTGAAGACTTGGCGCATACCTGGTGTGAGCATTCCGGCGGTATCAATGCCGCTGCCGTTCACCAAAAGACGCATCGAGACAAAAGAGCACGGTATCTGGATTCCGAACTATTACGGGACACTGGCCGCCGCCATCGGCATATTCATTGTCTCGATGTACTTCATGCTGAAGGTTCCAGGCAGCTTCATCCCGCCGGAAGACGTTTCGCGCATCTCGATCAGCGTGGAGCTGCCGCCGGGGTCCAAGCTCAAGGACACCGATGACGCAGCGAATAAG
This sequence comes from Salaquimonas sp., assembly GCA_041739465.1. Classification (GTDB taxonomy): domain Bacteria; phylum Pseudomonadota; class Alphaproteobacteria; order Rhizobiales; family Rhizobiaceae; genus BOKV01. The sequence continues at coordinate 49,001 of JBGSNX010000056.1, read as the reverse complement.
ATCTATTCGATGTTGAAGGATGTCGACGGCATCGAGAACATCTTTGTGCTTGGTGGCGCATCGCCAACCGGCGATCTCGACATTCGGCGCGCTGCGGTGACACTTGTTCTTGAAAAGCTTGACCATTCGCTGGTCAACAAGGTTCGGCGCGGCTTGCGTGAAGAGCTGCCATTCCTCGATGCGATCCTGCCGCCGCTGGTTGCGCAGGGCCGAGTGCGTCCGCAGTCGGATATCGAGAAGGAAGTTTTTGAATTGATGGCGACTGTGCCTGACGTTCGCGGCTTCAAACTCAACGACAGAGGCGAGCGCGACATTTCCTTCAACGTGCTTTCGGAAAACGAGGAAGACCTCAACATTGCAGTGGCGCGGCTGGAAAGCCGGTTGCGCGGCGAAGATGTGCTTGAGTATGTCAGTTCTTCAGGCGCATTGCCGCGTCCAGAAGTACAGATCGTGCCGCGCACTGAACAGGCTGCACGGCTGGGCGTGACCACGGCGGCGATATCTGAGACCGTGCGCGTTGCCACCATCGGTGACGGTGATGCGGCGCTGGCCAAGCTGTCCATCGACAACCGGCTTATCCCGGTCCGGGTGCAGCTCGACCGTGACCTGCGTTCTGACATAAGCCGGATCTCGGTTCTGCGCGTGCCAACCAAGGATGGCAGCAGCGTGCCGCTTTCAGCGGTTGCCGATATCAGGATTGCCCAGGGGCCCAGCAAGATCGACCGGCTCAACCGCCAACGCAAGGCAACCATCGGCGCCAACCTTCCGGTAGGTGTCGCGCTCGACACCGCGTCGGCACGCTTCAAGGAAGTTGCCGCATCGGTTGATCTTCCAGCCGGCGTGCGGGTGGCTGAAACCGGGGACGCAGAAATCCAGAACGAACTGATGTCAAGTTTTGTTCAGGCAATGATCCTTGGGCTGATGCTGGTTTTGACTGTCTTGATCCTGTTGTTCAAGAACGTGATTCAGCCATTCACTATTCTGTTCTCGCTACCGCTTGCCATTGGCGGCGTTGCTGCAGCGCTGATCATCACTGGCAATCCGCTCTCCATGCCTGTTCTTATCGGCATCCTGATGCTGATGGGCATTGTGACCAAGAATGCCATCCTGCTGGTCGATTTTGCGATCGAGATGATCCATCGCGGCCTCAACCGCTTTGACGCAATGATGGAAGCTGGCCGCAAGCGTGCCCGCCCAATCGTCATGACGTCGATTGCGATGTCGGCAGGTATGTTGCCTTCCGCGCTGGGTGTTGGCGAAGGCGGTTCTTTCCGTGCGCCGATGGCAACAGCGGTTATCGGTGGCATCATCGTTTCGACAGTGCTCAGCCTTGTGGTGGTACCGTCGTTCTACCTGATCATGGACGATGTTTCGCGGGTTCTGGGCTGGGTGTTCAGCAAGTTCATCGGACCCAAGGAAGAAGAACCGGCAGAACCAGCCGCGCATGTTCTGGTTGAGGCAATTGAACAAAACCGGCTCGCCCTCAACGAGACCGAAGGCGACATTGAACATCTGCGCCGCCGCCTTGCCTCGCTGGAAGCTTCTGCAATGCCGCGCAGGCGTGAGCGGGGCGGTCTGAAGGCTGCGGAATAGGAAAGCCATCATGACGCCAGCTTTCAGCTGGAGTCTTTGGTTTCAAAAGCGCGAGAGTTTTGCTTCTACTTTGTTCAGGAAAGCCGCGCGCGATTGCGGTGTCGATACATCCATCAAGTAGTGGGCCATGAAGAAGGTCCGGCACCGGCGGGCAAACAAGGCCCGCATGCCGCGCAGGATAAGGCGCTTTCCCGGATGGCCGACCATGTAGGACCACAAACGCGGGGCGCCGCAGGTGGTGACAATGCCTACAGCCTTGATGTGTGTCATCAGCGGACGAATTGCGCCATTGTCCGGGGATATTTCGAAGGTCAGGTCAGGCGTCCAGACCCTGTCAATCCAGCCCTTCAGCATGGCCGGCAGGCCGTACCACCAGGTTGGATAAACAAAGACAATTCCCTGTGCCCAGGCAAGGTGCGCCGCGTGCTGCGGCAGCGGGTGGGTATTGTCCTGAGGGTTGTTGTATGCCCGTCGCTCCTCGCACCGCATGACAGGGTCGAAATTCTCGGCATACAGATCGAGCAGCCGCACCTCGTGACCAGACGCTGTCAGCGCCTTGAGGGCGGCATCGCGCAACGCGGCAGCAAAGCTTTCCGGCACGGGATGGCAATAGACTAGCAAAATGCGCATCAAAATGAATCCATCGTGCGGCCAACTTTTTCCATGAAATGAGACCGCGATTGCGGCGTAGACCGGTTCATGTCGTAGTGCGCCAGATAGTGCAATTGCGCTCCGGGCTTGACTTGGACCCTGATCACCCGCTTCACCAGCTTTCTTGGCGGATCGCCCAGCGCAAAGGCGCGCCATCTGGCAGCACCGTAGGTTGTTACAACGGCAACCTTGCGGATGTGATGCAGGGATGGACGCACCCTGCCATCCACAAGTTTGAAGGAAACTCCCGGCAGGAAAACACGGTCGAAATATCCCTTGAGGATTGCCGGGTAGCCGAAATTCCACACCGGGTATGACATGACCAGAGCCTCTGCCCGGCGCAACCGCTCGACGTGTTCCCGCACCGGTTCAAGGTTCACGGTCTCATCGTGGTAGGCGAGCCGTTCTTCGCGCGTCAGGCGCGGGTCAAAATCCTCGGCGTAAAGATCGCAATCATCGACCTCGTGACCGCTCGCCTGCAGCTTTTCGAGCAGCAGCCTGTGCAGGCTGCCATTGTAGCTTTCGGCGACCGGGTGAGCATGAAGCAACAGCACGCGCATGGTTCAGCTTGCCTTCTGCAATCCCTTGAACAGCCAGACCCCGCCGGAATAATCATAATCGGGATCATCCCACGCGATCATCTTGCCCGGATTGAGCAATCCCTTCGGATCGGCCTCGCGCTTGAAGGCCAGTTGCGCTTCGTCTGTCTGCTTCATGCCGCCTTCTTCGAGAGTGTAGCGGTGCGGATTGAAGATCGGCGCGCCATTGGCGTTGAAGATGTCCATGATCTCATCAAGCCGCTTCTCGGTGGTGAAGCGCACCAGCGGCAAGCCGAAACAGGTCACGTCGCCGTCGAAGCGCACGAACTCGAGGTGGTCCCACACTTCGCCCGGAAACATCGAATGCAGTTTCTCGACCAGCGCCAGATGGTTTGGAAATGGATAGAGCACCTGCAAATAGGTGATCGCCGGATCAACCCGCAAAGCCCGCAGTGTGGTGTGGTTCCACGCCAGTTCGAAGGCAGCCGGCAGACCCTTGAGTTCGTCTGGCGAAAGCGCGGCACTGTCGAAGGCGATACGTGCGCGGTTGATTGAAGCAAAGGTGCGGAACGCATCCAGCGATTGCTGCGCCACCATGAAAATCGACAGATTGTCGCCCTCAGCCAGAAATTTCTGGTGCCGTTTGAAATAGACATGCGGTGCTGGTGCGGCGACCACGGTTGCAAGTTTCAGCAACATGCCGTCGGAGCGCGCTGCGGCGTTGGTGAAGCGAACGCTGTCCATGAAATCGTCATGTACGCAAATGACTTCCACCCAGTCATAAGCGGTGGTCAACGGCATCTCGACTTCGGTGATGATGCCGTTGGTACCGTAGGCATGCGTGACCTTGTGCAGGTCCGAGCCTGTCAGATCCAGGATGCGCGGCTCGGCCTCCATGGTGACCACGCGCAAGCGAATTACATTGCCATAATCGCGAAGACCGCCCCAGCGCACCGAACCAACGCCGCCTGAACCGCCGGCGATGAAACCGCCGATGGTGGCGGTGTGGGCGGTTGAAGGGTGCAGCCGCAGTTCCTGCCCTGAATGGGCCTTGGCTGCTTTGTCGAGATCGGAGCAAATAACGCCGGGGCCGCAAACCACACGACCGGGTGCAATCGACACGATCTCGTTCATGTCAGCTAGCGAAAGCACGACCCCACCGGACAATGGCATGGCCTGCCCGTAATTGCCGGTGCCGGTGCCGCGCGGAGTTATCGGAATTTCATGACGGTAGGCTGCCTTGAGCACCTTGATGACTTCGGCCTGGTTTTTTGGTGATACCACGAGGTCACCGGTTACATGGTCAAGCCGTTCCTTGAGCACATGCGAATACCAGTAAAAATCACGGCTTTTCTGCTTGACGATGGCCGGGTTGTCTTCGACCGCGATGCCGGCGATTTCGGCGCGAAACGCTGCGATCTTGCTCATGTCAAAGGCTCCATCAACGGGTCGAGTTCACTGTATTGCGGCAAGGCGGCAGATTGCGGGATACCTTCCCGGTATACGGCCCGGTCCATCCATGGCCGCGAAAGCAATTCATTGTGCGAACGCGCTTTGTAAGCGATGAAATCGGCGGGCATGCCGGGATCAAGTAGGCCAGCATTGATGCCCATGGCCCGCGCCGGATTTGCAAAGGCGGTTGCAGGCCAATCGGCAACCGGGTGATCGAAATGAATGATCCGCGTCGCCATGCGATAGGTTTCAAGCATGTCGAGATCGCCATAGGCATAGAACGGGTCTCGGGTGTTGTCTGAAGCCACGCAGACATTGACGCCGCGCGCTTTCAACTCATGCATCAAAGTCACCCCGCGCCAGCGCGGCGTGGTCGCATTTGTCCGGCGGTCCTGAAGGTAAAGATTGCACATTGGCAGGGAGACAATGGAAATGCCCGCTGCTGCCACCTTGTCGAGCGTGCGTTTCACCGCGTCATCGGGTTGGCGGGCCAAAGAGCAGCAATGGCCAACGAGTATGCGGCCTTCGTACCGATGGCGCGCTGCGGCTGATGCTATCCGCTCCAGCGAAACTGCATTGACGTCGTCCGTTTCATCAGCGTGGAAGTCCAGTTCCAGCCCATGATCGATTGCAGTGCGGAACATTTTGTCGAGCAATTCATCAAGGTCGGGAACCATGAAGGTAACAGCACCAAGAACCCCACCGGTGTCTTTAACCAGCGCAACGAGCGATCTGAACCATGTGTCGTCACGCGCCTGGTCAATGCCAAAGAGGCAGGCCGCCTGCAGGTCAATCCGGCCCTTCCAGCGCTCGCGAACAGCGTTGAAAACAGGCCATGAAATCCTGTCCTGAGGCGGGGCGCTGTCGAGATGGGTGCGGATCGCCTTGGTGCCGTGTACCCAAGCGCATTTAAGCGCAAATTCCATTCTCGCTTCGACATCAGACGGCGACCAGTTGGCGATGCGGTCGGCGGAGGCTGTTTCCAGGGCGCCCATAAAAGAGCCATCGGGGTTTGGATTGCGAGGCCAGATATGCCCCTTGTCGAGATGGGTGTGGCAGTCAACGAACAGCGGCGTGGCAATGTGGAAATCGCGCTGGTCCGCTGCGGGATCGCCAGGCGTGACGGCAGCGATTTTTCCATCCGCTATTTTCAGGTCATAAGCAGCAAAGCCGTCATTGTCGTGTTTGCCGGCGGGCGCGGTGAGCGCAGTGCGGTGAATGCGAACAGAGGAGTTCCAGTCATTGCGACTTGCGGTTTTGGTGCTGTGGCTCATCACCGGTCCTTTGACAAGGCGCTTTCATGCCAGCCCCGCAGGATGCGGTCGGACACGAAAGACAGCACCAGAAAGATGATGATCCCGGTGAAGGATATCAGCAGCAAGGCGGCAAACAGGCGCGAGGCATTGAGACGGTAACCCGCCTCAATGATGCGCGAGGCAAGCCCGGAAGATTGACCTGCCGAACCTGCCACGAACTCAGCCACAACTGCGCCGATCAGCGCCAAGCCGCCGGCAATTTTCAGGCCGCCCAGGAAATAGGGCATGGATGCAGGAAGCCGCAACAGCCAAAGGGTTTGCCAATGCGAAGCGCCATTAAGCTTGAAAAGATCGAGCAGGTTTCGATCGACTGAATTGAGGCCAAGCGTGGTGTTGGAGAGGATCGGAAAGAAGGCAACGATCCAGGCACAAAGCAGCAGCTTGGCGGTCTGGTTGTCGACATAGATGTTGATCAGCGGGAAAATCGCCACGATCGGCGTGACCTGAAGGATGATTGCAAAGGGAAAGAACGACATCTCGACCCATTTCGACTGAGCGAAAAGCACCGAGAGGCCAACTCCACCGACAACCGCCAGCGCCAGCGAAAGGAATGTAATCTTGAGGGTTACCAGCAGCGCACCAAACAGCAGCGGCGCATCGGCAATCAGTGTGCGCATCACGTCGCCGGGGCGGGGCAGGATGTATTTGGGTATCTCGTTGACGACGCAAATCCGGTCCCACGAGAAAATGGCCAGAACCATGATCAGGAATGGCAAAAGCCATTTGCCGATGCGTTCGATCCGGGCATCGCGTAGGCGGCGCTGCTCCTCCGGGTCCAGCGGCAACGGGTTGGGCACAAGTGCCGTTTCGTCAATGCCGGCCATCATGTCCTCCATTGCCCATGGCTTCGCCAAGCATGGCTGATGTATCCCGTGCCAGTTCGCCGTAATGGGCTGACGTGCGGAAAGACTGGTCGCGCGGGTAAGGCTGGTCGACTGCCATTTCGCCAAACATTCGCCCCGGACGTGCGGCCATCACCACAATGCGGTTGGAAAGGAAAACACTTTCAAAGACCGAATGGGTGACAAAGATCACGGTGAATTTTTCAGCCTGCCAAAGGTCAAGCAGATCCTTGTTGAGCTGAAACCGTGTAATTTCGTCCAGCGCTGCAAACGGCTCATCCATCAGCAGCAGGCGCGGCTTTGCCACGAGGCCGCGCGCGATGGAGACGCGCATTTTCATGCCGCCGGAAAGCTCGCGCGGCACTGAATTGTGAAATGCACCAAGGCCCACGCTTTCCAGAACCGCACCAATGCGGGCACTTGCGGAACTGCGGGAAATGCCCTGCAGGCGCAGCGGTAGCCAGACATTGTCGAACACACTGGCCCAGGGGAGGAGTGTCGGCTCCTGGAAAATGAAGCCGACATCGCTCTTTTTCATTTTCGGGCCGCGCCAGTCGATCAGGCCCGAAGTTGGCTGTGAAAGCCCGGCGATCAGGCGCAAGGCAGTTGACTTGCCACAGCCTGACGGCCCCAGCAGGCTGAGGAAATCGCCGTGCCGAATGGTCAGGTCCATTCCCTGCAGCGCCACTGTGCCGTTTGCGTAGGTCTTGCCGACGGAACGCAACACGAGTTGCGTTTCGCCATTTGTCGCGGCAGGAGCCGGATTTGCCATGATTGCCACTTCCGGCCTGCTGTTTCGCTTACTTCTTCAGATCAAGTCCAACGCCTTTGCCTACATAATCAAGCGTGTAGGCTTTCTTGATGTCGATGCCGTCCTTGATTACGCCGGCCTTGACCATCTTTGCATAGAAGCTTTCCATGCGTGCATCGGTCATTGCGCCGATGCCGGCCTTCTCGGTGTCGCCGCTGTCGACGATGCCATATTCCTTCATCTTGGCGATGGAAAAGGCGATCTGGTCATCGTTCATGTCCGGATTGTCTTTCTTGATCATGGCGTTGGCTGCGGAATTGTCGCCGTAAAGATAGTTGTACCAGCCCTTGATCGAACCTTCGACGAAGCACTTCACGACTTCAGGCTTTTTGTCGAGCGTGTTCTGCATCGCCTCGATGGTGGTCGAGTAGGTGTCGAAACCGTAATCGGCCAAAAGGAAAAGGGTTGGCTTGAAGCCGCCTTCCTTCTCAATGGCGAATGGTTCAGACGTGATGTAGCCCTGCTGCACCGACTTCTTGTTCGCGATAAACGGTGCCGGGTTGAAGGTGTAGGGAATGCGCTTGGAGGCATCGAAGCCGAATTCGGCAATCATCCACTGGAAGTAGCTCTGGAAGCCCTGGTCACCAAGGATGTATTGTTCGGCATTCTTGAGGTCTTCGAATTTTTCAAAGCCTTCGCCCGGATGGGCGATCAGCACCTGCGGTTCCTTCTGGAACGAGGCGGCGATCACCTTGACCGGAATGTTTTCGACAACGGCGTTGAACGGCTCAAGCATGTTGCCGCCCATGTTGAAGTCAATCTTGCCGGCGAGCAGCAGCGCGCGGTTGTTGACCTGCGGGCCGCCTGGAAGAATTGTCACTTCAAGACCGCAGGCAGCGTAAGTGCCGTCTGCGACTGACTGATAAAAGCCGCCATGCTCCGGCTGTGCCAGCCAGTTTGTGCCGAATGATGCTTTTTCCGCTGCAAGGGCCGGAATTGCCGCGCCCATTGCAAATAACGATACCAGTGAAAGCAAACGCAGATTCATCGAAGTCACCTGTTCCTGTGGCGTCCCGTCATGGGTACGCTTCGCTTTTGGATACTGTCATGCGCTTGCAAGCCCTGTGCCAAATGCCATCCGGCCAACACGGCCCCCAAAGCGCATGATTGCCTATTTGGAGCGATGCATCTTTTGTTCAATTGCCCAAACATTGTGCAACGTCATTTGTTGACCGGTCTGCGACTTTCCACAAGACATGGGGCCGGATAAAATGAATAAAATGGAGATCACCCAAGCATGAAAAGGCCCCTGACCCCTGCCACGATACGTGCGCCTTTTGCCCGATACAGCCACGGCATCGAAGTCCCGGCAGGATCGAGGCTGGTGTATTGTTCAGGGCAACTGGGCATTGGCGCCGATGATGTTGTTCCTGAAGGGACGGACGCGCAGGCTCGCCTTTGTTTTGCAAACATCGAAGCCATCCTGAAGGAAGCTGGAATGTCGCTTGCTGACATTGTGCGCATAAACGCCTATGTGACGGCCCGCGAACACATGCAGGCCTACATGGATGTGCGCAACGCTCTTTTCTCCGATCCGGCGCCGGCTTCGACGCTGATGATCGTCGGCGGCTTCACCCGCGCTGAATTTACAGTTGAAATCGAGGCCGTGGCGGCCAGGAAGGACTGACACTTGATGTCGCGCAAATTCTGGTGGGGCGATTTCACTGCCCGTGAATTCGAGAACATTGACCTGCAAAATGCCATTGCTGTGCTGCCTGTTTCAGCAATCGAGCAACACGGACCGCATTTGCCGGTTTCCACCGATTTTTCGATCATGAACGGCATGCTGACAACTTTGTTTGCGACGCTGCCGTCCGGCTTGGACGTGCGCTTTCTGCCGGTTCAGCCTGTTGGAAAATCCAATGAGCACTTGTACCAGCCAGGAACCTTGACCATCCCGGCAGCCACGCTGATTTCCCACTGGACCGAACTTGGGCGGTCGGTGGCGCGGGCAGGGTTTCGCAAGCTGGTTTTTCTCAATTCGCATGGCGGCAATGAAGAAATCATGGGGATCGTCGCACGGGAATTGCGGGTCGAATGCTCTATGATGGCGATCAAGACTTCGTGGATGCGGTTCGGTTTGCCGCAGGGCATGTATGGTGAAATCGAACAGGGTTTCGGCATCCATGGCGGCGATGTCGAAACATCCCTGATGTTGCATTTCCATCCGGAACTGGTGGACATGGGCAAAGCGCGGGATTTCCATTCGAAGGTGCAAGATGCCCGCAAGGAATTTGAGCTGCTGGCTCCGACTGGAACCCATGCCTTCGCCTGGATAGCGCGTGATCTCAATCCGGATGGGGTTGTCGGCGAGGCAGCAAAGGCAAGCGCCGAAAAAGGCAGGCTGACTGCCCAACATCAGGCAGACGGGTTTGCAAAACTGCTCTCTGAAATCTCCAGCGCACGGCTTGCCGACTGGATCAACGAGCACCCACGGACCGGTTGATGATTGCAGCCGGCGGAACGTTCCGCCCTGTTCCGCCAGCTGCAAAGCGAATGGCTTTGTCCGGTTTGGGGGAAACCGGTCTTGCGCCATTTGCCTTCCGGCGAGAAGCAGTGCTCCAGCCGAGTACCAGGTGCCTGGCACAGCCGCGATTGAGCGGTTCAATACCGGCGTTCAAATGGCCCCATTCGGGCGTGTCTGCGGCAAATTGCAGGCGATTGAGGCGATCATGAACGGGCTTGCTTCCAAAGCCGATTGGCTGTTGAGATTGACAGCGTAAAATCGCGGCGTCCGTTTTGCGCACTACAGGGAGACCAACGGATGAGACCAGTTCTTGCAGCCATTGTGCTGGTCGCGGGCCTTGGGATCCCGGCCACATTTGCCGCCGACATGGATGGCAAACAGATCAGGCAGACCCTCAGCGGAAATTCCATTGTCAGCCCGTCATTCGGCTGCCTCTATTATTCGCCTGACGGAAAAACATCCACCGTGAATTCTTCGGGCGACATGTTCGCAGGCACCTGGGGCATCAACGGCAATCTTTACATCAGTTCGGGACGGTGCGGCCTTGCGGGATGCCACGTCAGCGGCGAGTATCCCGAAATAACATATCGAAGCATCGACGGTGAGTATGTGTTGCCGGTGACCGTCGTCAAAGGGAATTTTTGTCAGAAAAATGTCGTTGTTTCATGAGCTTGAGACGCTGGCGCTGCATGCCGGCCACATCCCCGACAACGAGCATGGTTCGCGCGCTGTCCCCATACACCTGACCACATCCTATGTGTTCCGCGATGCGCGCCATGCCGCAGCGCTCTACAACCTGGAAGAGGGCGGGCACCTTTATTCGCGCATTTCCAACCCGACGGTCGCGGTGCTTGAGCAGCGGGTTGCGGCCATGGAAGGCGGTTCAGCCTGCGTTGCAACGGCATCGGGTATGGCGGCGCTGCATTGCGTCGCTACCATGTTGGCAAGTGCAGGCGATCACATCGTTTCGACCGCACAGCTTTATGGCGCAAACATCAACCTGTTGAAAAACACGTTGCCCCGGTTCGGGGTTGAGACCAGCTTTGTACATGGCCGTGATCTGGCCGGTCTGAAGGCTGCGATCCGGCCCAACACGAAGTTCATATTCTGCGAGATGATCGGTAACCCTTCGCTGGATGTGTTGGATGTCGATGCGGTGGCCTTGATTGCCAAGGAAGCAGGCTTGCCCTTGGTGATGGATGCCACTTTCTGCACGCCGTACCTGTTCAAGCCGTTTGAACACGGGGTTAATGTGATCATCCATTCCCTGACCAAATGGATGGGCGGCCACGGTGTGGCGCTGGGTGGGGCGATTGTTGAGGGCGGCAATTTTGATTGGGGCAAAGACGGGCGCTGGCCAACGCTGAGCCAACCTTATTATGCGCTCAATGGCATCGTGTTCTGGGAGGAATTCGGCCCGATTGCACTTTCGAGCCGGATACGTGCCGAGGCGATGTACAATTTCGGGCCGGCCATGTCGCCTATGACTGCATTCCTGCTGTTGCAAGGCATCGAAACCTTGCCGCTGCGCATGGAACGCCACATGAAAAACACTACGGAGATGCTGGAATTTCTTTGCGCCCACGAGGCTGTTGAATGGGTGCGCCATCCCTCGCTTGCCGGTCACCGAGACCATGAGACCGCCAAGCGGCTGCTGCCAATGGGCGCTGGATCCATCATAACTTTTGGGGTGAAGGGCGGTCGTGCGGCGGGGCAGGCTTTCATCGAAGGTGTCCAGGTTGCGTCCCATCTTGCCAATGTCGGTGATGCCAAGACGCTGGTCATTCACCCGGCCTCCACCACCCACTCCCACATTTCGGCGCAGGACATGGTGGCCGGCGGGCTCTCTGAAGACATGATCCGGCTTTCCGTCGGCCTTGAGTCCATTGCCGATCTGAAAGCAGATTTTGACCGTGCGTTGAAAGGCGCCTTGCGCAAGGCGGGGCAGCCCAAATGAAAACGTCCATTGACGCACACACTGTCCACTATGCCACCGGCGGTCGGGCGCATGAAAAGGGGAAGCCCTTCATCGTTTTCCTGCATGGGGCAGGGGGCAGCCATCTGGCCTGGGTCCTGCAAACCCGTGCGCTGGCCAATGACGGCTGGAATGTCATCGCCGCCGACATGCCGGGGCATGGCTTTTCGGGCGGCGAGCCGTTGAAGGACATCGGACAGATGGCCAGTCTTGTGCTGGCGCTGATGGACAATTGCGGCGCAAGGGACGCGGTCGTTTGCGGCCATTCCATGGGCGGCCTGATTGCGCTGGAACTCGCGCGCATTGCGCCGGCCAGAGTGCGCGCACTGGTGTTTGTGGGAGCCTCCGCCAGCATTGCCGTCAACCAGCAATTGGTAACGCTTGGCTATGGTGATCGAGAGACTGCCTATCGCAACATGAATTCTTGGGGTTACGGCCCGGCGGCGCACATGGCCGAAAATACATGGCCCGGCGCCAATCACATTGCTTACGGCATCGCAGTGATGCGGATGAACCAGCCTACCGCGCTTGCCGACGGGCTCAGTGCTTGTGCGGTTTACACACAGGGCGAGGCAGCTGCGCGGGGATATGATGGCCCGGCGCTGTGTGTTTTTGGCGAATATGACCGCATGACGCCAAGCCGAAACGGGCTGGCGCTGGCGGCAATGCTGAAGCACGCTGAAACCCATGTGCTGCCTCGTACCGGGCATTCGATCCACACCGAAAAGCCTCGGGAATTCAACGCATTCGTTCGCGAATTTCTGGCGAGGCTCCCGGCAGCGATAGATGCCTAGGATTTTATTCTTGATTTAACGAACGGCTTAAGCGGGCCTTTGGGGGCCAGGGGTATGGTGTCAGGCGGGCCGGGCCCCTACCCACACACCGGCCCCGCCGCAGGCTCCGGACCCCACACCGGTAGGGAAGCTTGATCTTTCCCCCAGAACGATAAAGCAACCCAAAGCCTGCGGTTTGGGAGAAAAGCGGTGTGCCCGACTTGTGGTGCGCTCAAATTTGCGCCAGCTTCGCGCCCAACGATTTCTCCAGCCGGATTCATCCCATGAAACTTTGGTATTCCCCCACCTCGCCGTTTGTTCGCAAGGTCATTGCCGCCGCGCATGAACTGGGCGTTTTCGACAGGATCGAGATTGTCACCGCCAGCACTTCCCCGGTGGACCGGCATGCCGGTCTTGCCGCCCACAATCCGGTCGGCAAAATCCCCGCCATTGTGCTGGATGACGGCCAGGTGCTCTATGACAGCCGGGTGATCTGCGATTACCTTGACAGCCTGCAACCGGCAAAATCGCTGACACCTGCATCTGGCGCAGACCGCTACCGGTCTATGACGCTCGAGGCGCTGGGCGATGCCATCATGGATGCCGCCGTTCTGACCCGATATGAAGTGGCAGTGCGTCCGGAGGATCTTCGCTGGAAAGGCTGGATTGAAGGGCAAATGACCAAGGTTTGGGCCGGAGTGGACAGTCTTGAGAAGGACTGGCTCAAATTTCTCGGGACACCGCTCTCGCAGGGCCATCTGGCCGCAGCAGCTGCACTTGGATATCTGGATTTCAGATTTGCCGATTCGAACTGGCGTGGTACGCGGCCGGGTCTTGCCAAATGGTATGATGAATTTGCAAAGCGTCCTGCATGGGTTGCCAGTGCCCCGAAGGGGTGAACAATTCACGCCTTGATGCGGCGAACCTCGGACGGGCGATGCCCGAATTCACGCAGGAAGCAGCGGGCAAAATAGGAACTTGAGGAAAAGCCGCATTGCAGCGCTACTTCCAGCGTCGGCAAATTGGTGTGCATCAGCAATTCACGGGCTTTTTCCAGCCGCAAGGCGACATAATACTTGGCTGGTGAGGCTTTGAGGTTGCGCTTGAACATGCGTTCAAGGTTGCGCACCGAGGTGTGGATGTGGTCGGCAATATCCACGTTGGACAATGGTTGCTCGACATTGGCCAGCATCAGCCGGACCGATTCCTGTACCGCTGGCGGCATTGTGTCCATTCTGGCGACTGCGCCAGAGCGCTGGGAGACCCCGGCATTACGAATGCGGTCAAGCTGGAAATTGTTTCCGACCTTTCGCGCAACCTGTTCGCCATGCTGCTCGGTGATAACCTGCAGAACCAGCTCCATGCTGGCAATGCCGCCAGACGATGTGTAGCGGTTCTTGTCGATCACGTAGAGATCGGTGACCATTTCAATGTCAGGAAATTCTTCGGCAAAAGCTGGCTGGTATTCCCAGTGCAGGGTGCATTTGGCGTTGTTGAGAAGGCCGGCCCGCGCAAGGATGAAGGTGCCGCAGGATATGGCCCCCAGCTTCACCCCGGCACGACCAAAATGGCGCAGTCTTGAATGAAGTTTCGAGCGGTAGGGCGGATTGTTGATGAAGCTCGAAACCACAAACAGGAAGTCGGTGCGAAAATCCTGACCTATCTCTGTTTCCGCCGTCATGATGATGCCGTTGGAAGCCTTCACGGGCTTGCCGTCATGGCTGACCAGCGACCAGGAATAGGCCGGGCGCCCGAGAACGTAATTTGCGGCCCGAAGTCCTTCGATGGCGGACATCAGGCACATGGCCGAGAATTCCTCGACCAGCAGGAATGTCATGTGAATGGGCGTCATGGGCAGAAGCACGGTGTTTTCTTCTTGAGAAGCTTCAGCGCAAAGTCGTTAGCACAACGGCGAATGAAATGCCAAGGCGCTCACAGGTCCGCCGCGAGAAAGCGGTTTGCGATCCATCGGTGGAAATGATGGGTGGACTCGTCCATGACCGGCGAGAAATGGCCGCCATCAAAGGACGAAGCCTTGCGCCCTTTCTGCATGCTTTCAACGACAAAAATGTCTTCAAGGAAGACATTTTTCCAAAGGTCGGCGTTGCGGGTGCGCATCTCAAGAAATGCTTCGTGCGTCATTTCCGGTGAAGCATAGTACAGTGCCACATGTTCCCTTGTGTGGCCTTCGTCCAACGGCTCCAGCAGCATTGCAAAGACGTGGTCTTTGTGCACACCAAGCAGCACGTTGGGATACACCGCCAGATATTCTGCGTTGCGGTCCCATCTTGCGGGCAGATCGGCGAACTTTGCGAAGCTGCGGCCGTGCTCGTCCAACTGGGCATTGTAGACATGCGTCAGCTGCCCTGCCCAAGGACCGTCACCCAGGATGTTTTCATGATCCTCAAGCCTTGAATAGCTGTTGAGGCCGGGATGGATGAAGGGCAGGTGGTAGCTCTCGCAATAGTTCTCCACCGCCAGTTTCCAGTTGGTAGCGACATCAAGCACAAAAGATGATTCACCGCCGCCGAAATGAACCGGCTTTGCAAAGTCTTTCCAGCGGTCCAGCATCGTTGCGAAATATTCTTCAAAGGGCGCTGCCTTGCCGTCCAGGTTCACGAAAACCACATCGAGGAAAACATGGCTGCGGATTTCGATGAGGCCAAGCTGTGACTTGTCGATGGACTCATGCTCGTGGATGCCGGGGCCGCCCACATGCGGGGTCTGTTTGAGTTCGCCTTTGAGGTTGTAGCACCAGGCGTGGTAGGGGCAGCGCAGCAAGCCGGTCGTGGACCCTGGTTCGCTCACCAGCACCACGCCGCGGTGGCGGCAGGTGTTCTGGAAAACCTTGACATTGCCGTCCCGGTCGCGCGCCAGGAGCAATGGCTCGCCCAGAAATGTGATGGGCTTGACATCGCCATTTGCTGGAACGTCCTTGGCAAATCCGACGCCTGCCCAACCGGGCGCAAAAACCGTCGTCTTTTCGCGGGAGATTGCGGCAGGATCTGCATAAAGCCAGTTGGGCAGGCCGGTGGCTTGGGAAATGGGTGCTGCGGCATGCCGCAGTTCGCCAGCATGGCTCGCCAGCGTTGATATTGCTGCATGGGTGTTCATTGATTCACTCCCTCGCGGTGCTCACATCCGTGGCTTGCGGCTGAGTCTGACAGCTTGGCGACCCATTGCGAAGGCCCCGGAACGACGCGCGTGTCGTGAATTGTCATGAAGTGACACTAACACTGTAACAAAGCGGCATGAAGTGTCGTAACGGCGTCAAATGTAAAAAGCAGGTGTTGACCTCGCCAAACGACTGTGTTGCGATCAAGTCGGATGTGTGGCGGAAGGGCTGTCCCGCTGCATTGAACAACGAGGGGTATCGCACAGCTGTTTTGTTCGCGTTCGCTGCATCCCGCGTGATCGCTATCTGCAATCGTCATTTCCGGGAGGTTTTGATGACGGAAACACTCAAAGACATGAATGGCAAATCCATGCACCATATGGTGTCTGGCTGGGCAAAAGACACTGCTAAAGGCCTGATAGACCGCCGCGAATTCCTGGCGCTCGCCAGCGCATTCGGTGCCACGACTGCAACTGCCTATGCGCTCTTGGGCGTAGCTGCGCCAACCAAGGCTCTTGCCCAGGAAGGCAAGAAGGGCGGCGTCCTGAAGATCCAGATGATCATCAAGGAAATGAAAGATCCGCGCCTGTTCGACTGGTCCGAAATGGCCAACGTCATGCGTCAGTGCAACGAGTATCTCGTTCGCTACACCAAGGATTTCACGTTTGAAGGCCAGCTGCTTGAAAGCTGGGAAATCAACGAAGACGCCACCGAATACACCCTCAATGTCCGCAAGGGCGTGAAGTGGTCAAACGGCGATGATTTCACTGCTGATGATGTGATCTACAACATCACCCGCTGGTGCGACAAGAAAGCCGAAGGCAACTCGATGGCAGCCCGCGTGGGCACGCTGATCAAGGATGACAAGGTAGCAGACGGCGCGATCACCAAGGTCGACGACTATACCATCAAGCTCAAGACCAGCCAGTCCGACATCACCATCATTGCCGGCATGGCTGACTATCCTGCGATGATTGTTCACCGTGGATTTGACGCTGCACCTGACATGCTCAAGACACCGGGCACCGGTCCTTACGAACTGGTCTCCTACGATGTCGGCAAATCGGCAGTCGTCAAGCGCCGTGAAGGCTTCACATGGTGGGGCGGCGAGCCGTTCCTCGATGGCATCGAGTTCATCGACTACGGTGCGGAAGCAAACGCGGTCGTTGCAGCCCTGGAAGCTGGTGAAGTTGACTCCAACTACCAGACAACCGGCGAAACCGTTGAACTTCTCACCGGAATGGGCCTTGTCAACGTGGAAGTCGTCACCGCCAGCACGATCGTGCTGCGCACGAACGTTGCCAACAAGCCGTATGATGATGTCAAGGTCCGCAAAGCTCTCCAGCTTGCAGTGGACAATGCCACGGTCCTCAAGCTTGGCTACAATGGCGATGGCACGGTCGGCGAAAACCACCATGTCTGCCAGATCCATCCCGAGTATTTCGAACTTCCAGCGGAAGGTCGCGATCTTGAGAAGGCAAAGGCCCTGATGACCGAAGCCGGCCAGATGGACTATGAGTTCGACCTCATTTCCTACGACGCCGAATACGTCAAGAACCCAGGCGACGTTATTGCGGCCCAGTGCCGTGAAGCAGGCTTCAAGGTGAAGCGGACCGTCATTCCAGGATCATCGTTCTGGAACGACTGGCTGAAATACCCATGGTCGACAACCGAATGGAACATGCGTCCGCTCGGTGTTCAGGTGCTGGCTCTCGCCTATCGCACCGGTGAAGCATGGAACGAAGCAGCTTACTCGGATCCTGACTTCGACGCCAAGCTGAACGCGGCCCTCGCCGTGGCAGACGCAGCAAAGCGCAAGGAATTGATGAAGGATGTTGAAGCCACGCTTCAGGCATCTGGCATCATCATCCAGCCTTTCTGGCGCAAGCTGCACCGCCACCATGCGCCATACGTCAAGAACCTCGCGATGCACCAGACCTTCGAAATGCATCTCGAAACAGTCTGGCTCGACAAATAAGGCTTTGCGCCTTCAGGAGGGGCCTTCCGGGCCCCTCCTTTTTCCAACGGCTGGCAACAAAAAAACTACAAGGGGATTTGCCAGTTGCCACGTACAGGGGGATTGTTGATGTTCGGATTCATCCTCAAGCGACTTGGGGTCATGGCGCTGACGGCGCTTTGTCTCAGCTTCGTGGTGTTCATGTTCGTGAACCTTGAGCCGAACCTCAAGAAACTCGCCATTTTCCAAACCGAATCGCGCGCCACCGCAGACGACCTCAACCGTTGGCTGGAGCGAAACGGCTACCGCGACAATTATTTGGTGCGCTACGGTCGCTGGATCGGCCTTGCCCAAAAGCAACCCGTAATGGACCCCACCACAGGGCAGCAAGTTCCGCGTTTCCGCTATTGTGATGATCCTGCCGTGCCAACCTATTCGGGTGTGTTGCAGGGAGACTTTGGCTGTTCGACTGCGTTTCGCACCACCGTGGCCTCCAAATTGGGCGAGTCATTGCGGGCGACCGGCATTCTGATGTTCTGGGTGATGATCACCATGGTTCCAATTTCGCTGCTGATCGGCGTTCTTGCCGGCATGCGCGAAGGTTCCAAAACCGACCGCACACTCTCGATCGGCTCGATTGCCACGACAGCAACGCCCGAATACGTGTCAGGCGTCCTGTTCACGGCACTGTTTGCGACCGGTCTTGGCTGGCTCAACGGTTCTGCAGCGACGGCTTTGACCCAAGGCGTTTCGTTCTACAATTTCACGTTGCCGGTCATGACGATGGCAATCTATGGCATTGGCTACATCGCGCGCATGACCCGGGCCTCGATGGCAGAAGTCATGACTTCTCAATACATCCGCACTGCTCGCCTTAAAGGCATGAGCTTCCGGGCGGTGGTCATGAAACACGCTCTGCGCAATGCCCTGATAGCCCCCTTCACGGTGATCATGCTGCAATTCCCATGGCTTTTGACGGGTGTTGTCGTGGTTGAATCCATGTTCAATTACAAGGGCTTTGGGTATCTGCTGGTGCAAGCTGCCTCGAACAATGACATCGACATGGTGCTGGCCTGCGGACTGGTTTCGGTGGTTCTGGTGCTGATGACACAGCTCATTTCCGACATCGGATATGCGTTCCTCAATCCGCGAATCCGGGTGAGCTAGGAAATTTCATGGAAAGCGTTGGCGTAATCAGCATCATTGCGGGAATTATCGGCCGGTTCTGGCCGGTCTGGCTTTCACTTGCAGCCATGATGTTTCTCAGTTTCAGCTTCCGAAAGAAGCTGGGCCTCTACGGGCAAGTCATGGGTTCGCGGGTCGGCGTCGTAGGCGTCATGATTTGCGGCTTCTGGTTGTTCACGGCAATTTTTGCAGACATCATTGGGACGGTTGACCCCAGGGTTCAGCTATCGGCCATGAAGAATGCCATTCCCGGTGCAACCGATCCTGAAACCAACGTCGTATTTTACCTTGGCGGCGACCAATTGGCCCGCGACGTGTTCAGCCGGGTAGTACATGGCGCGCGGATTGTTCTCACCATCGCGCCAGCGGCAACGTTGATCGCGTTCATTGTCGGCATCACGCTTGGATTGCCGGCTGGTTACTTTGGCGGGCGCGTGGATAACACGCTGTCTTTCCTTGCCAATCTGGTTCTGGCATTCCCAGTCATCCTGCTTTTTTACCTGCTGGTGACGCCGGGGATTATGGAAACGCCCATTCCGTATGTGATGGCCGGGTTCTTCTTCATGTTTCCGGTGATTTTCTTTGTCACGCTGTTCTGGACCAAGTTCAGCGCCCGGCCTGAAAAGGTCTGGATCTATGTCGCGGTGACGCTGGTTTTGGGCCTGTGGCTGTATGTCGGTCTGGTTTTTGATGCCGATCCGCTGGGGATCGTTCACATCGAACCGAACGAACTCAACATTTTCGTTGCGGTGGTTTTTGCGTCCAGCCCCGGTGTTTTCCGCATCGTGCGGGGCCTGACCCTCGACATCATGACCCGCGACTATGTCTCGGCGGCGCAAACGCGCGGCGAAGCCCCGTGGTACATCATGCTTTGGGAAATCCTGCCCAATGCCCGCGGCCCGCTGATTGTCGATGCCTGCCTGCGCATCGGTTACACCACCATTCTTCTGGGCACCCTGGGCTTCTTCGGCCTCGGCATGGGCTCAGAGAGCCCGGACTGGGGTACGGCGATCAAGGACGGGTCCAAGATTGCACAGCTGCGACTGTTCACCTGGCAGGGCGTGTCGCCGGCACTGGCACTCATGAGCCTGGTGTTGGGTCTCAATCTTCTGGCCGATGCACTGCGTGAAGAATCTTTGAAGGATTGACGCCATGTCTGCTTCGCAACAAACGCCTGTCCTTGAAATCGAGAATTTGAACATTTCGTTCTTCACACGCCATGGCGAGATCCCGGCGGTGATGGATTTCTCCTGCAAGGTCATGCCGGGCGATGCCATGGGCCTCGTGGGCGAATCTGGCTGTGGCAAGTCCACCGTGGCGCTTGGCGTCATGCGCTACCTCGGCAAGAATGGACGCATCACCTCGGGTTCGATCAAGTTCCTCGGCGAGGACATGGCAAGCATGAGCGAAAAGCGGCTGCAGGAAATTCGCGGCAATGAAGTCGCGATGATCTACCAGGAGCCGATGGCCAGCCTCAACCCGGCAATGAAGGTCGGCCGGCAATTGATGGAAGTTTCGCTGATCCACGACAAAGTCAGTGAAGGTGAGGCGGAAAAGCGCGCCATTGAAATGCTGGAAGCGGTACGTCTGCCCGATCCACGCCGCATCATGAAGGCCTATCCGCACCAGATATCCGGTGGCCAGCAGCAGCGCATCGTCATCGCAATGGCGCTGTTGTCAAAGCCGAAACTTCTCATTCTTGATGAGCCGACAACTGCGCTCGATGTCACGGTCGAGGCAGGCATCGTCGAACTGGTCAAGGACCTTGGCAAGCGCTTTGGCACTTCGATGCTTTTCATCAGCCACAATCTGGGACTGGTGCTGGAAGTGTGCAACCGCATTACCGTAATGTATTCGGGCGAAGCGGTGGAAACCGGCTCTATCCGCGATGTGTTTGACCGCATGCGCCATCCCTATACGCAAGGCCTTTTCCGCTCGATACCACTGCCCGGTGCTGACAAGAACGAGCGCCCACTGATCGCCATTCCGGGACAATTGCCATTGCCGCACGAGCTGCCGCGTGGGTGCAACTTTGCCCCGCGCTGCAGCTTTTTCAAGGATGGCCTTTGCAACGTGGCAGATATTCCGATGGTACCGGTCAAGGGCGAGGGGATACACGCGTCCCGCTGCCTGCGGCATGAGGAAATCGACTGGACCGCTCAGCCACAGATCAAGCAGCGCCTTACCAAGGCTGCACCGGGCGATGTCGTTCTCGATATTGGCGACATGAAAAAATACTACAGCGTTTCAGGCAATGCGATTTTCGGTGGCGGCGATGTGCGCACCGTCAAGGCCAATGAGGACGTGACGATTACCGCGCGCGAGGCGGAAACGGTGGCGCTTGTGGGCGAATCGGGCTGCGGGAAATCGACACTGGCCAAGGTTCTGATGGGGCTTGAGACCAAGACTTCCGGCCACGTCAAATTGTCCGGTAAGGAAATCGGCACGATCGAGACCACCAACCGCGACAAGAAAACGTTGCGCTCCATCCAGATGGTGTTCCAGAACCCGTTTGACACGCTCAACCCCTCCATGCGGGTGGGCGACCAGATTGTCCGGGTGCTGGAAAAATTCGGCGTCGGCAAGACCGATGCAGAGCGCCGCAACCGGATGTTCGAACTCCTTGACCTGGTGAAACTGCCGCGCGAATTCGAGCGGCGCATGCCGCGCCAGCTTTCTGGCGGGCAGAAGCAGCGCATCGGCATCGCCCGGGCATTTGCCGGCAATCCGGAAGTGGTGGTGGCTGACGAGCCGGTATCGGCGCTTGATGTGTCGGTACAGGCAGCGGTGACCGAACTGTTGATGGATATCCAGCGCGAGCGGCGTACCACGATGCTGTTCATCAGTCATGACCTTTCCATCGTGCGCTATCTCGCCGACCGGGTAGTCGTGATGTATCTGGGGCATGTCGTGGAAAGCGGCCCGACCGAAGCCGTGTTCTCGCCGCCATATCATCCCTATACCGAGGCGCTGTTATCGGCGGTACCGATCGCCGATACATCGATCAAGAAAAAGCACATCGTTCTGGAAGGCGACATTCCATCGGCAATCAACCCGCCACCAGGTTGCCCGTTCCAGACCCGTTGCCGTTGGAAATCACGCGTGCCAGGCAATCTGTGCGAGACGAAGGTTCCCGAGCTCAAGGAAATTGCACCGGGCGATTACAGCAAATGCCATCTTTCCGCCGAGGTGCTGGCGGAAATGGAGCCGGTGATTTCGCAGGTGAAACGTGGTGACGATATCGCTGTAGTCGACCCCAAGCCTCAGGTCAAAGCTGGCGCGAAGACCAAGGCAATTGCTGCTGCCGCGGCTATGCCGATGGCCAATCTGGTCAGCGCAAGCAAGGCAAAACCGGCGAGCAAGTCCTCTTCCGGGCCAAAGGCGGAGGCCAAGACAGCGCCCGCAGCCAAGACGCCAGCAAAGGCTTTGGCGATCAAGCCTGAGCTGAAACCTGTGGCAAAGACCGTTGCAAAGCCTGTGGCAAAACTGGCGCCAACTCCCAAGGACAGCCGTCCGATGGCCATGAAGAAGCCATCCAAGCCGGATGATCTCAAGCTGATATCGGGTGTGGGGCCAAAGCTCGAAACGTTGTTGAACGGGCTTGGCGTTTACACATTCGCGCAAGTGGCATCTTGGAAAAAGGCCGAGCGCGAATGGGTGGATGATCACCTGAAATTCGCCGGCCGCATCGAGCGCGATGATTGGGTGAAACAGGCGAAAGCTCTGGCGAAAGGCGGCGTTGCCGAATACGTCAGAGTGTTTGGCAAGAAGCCCCGGTAGCATTTGCGAAAAACAGTACGATGCCCTATTTGCGGGCATGGCTTACGTTTACCAAGACCCTGAAAATCACGTCGAGCAACGCACCTGCCTGTCACCGGTGCTGCGCAAGAGCTTGTTCGAGTTGCCCAGAGAACGCTGGGCCCTGATGCCCGGCTTTTCGGGCGAGCCAGAATTCTGGACCCAGATCCATGAGGGCCTGCTTTCTGCCTCAGCAACTCTTGCGGCGTGGAGCGAACAGGCACTTGGTGAGAATGAACCGACGCGGTTGCATCAGATCGTGCCGCAAATCCGCAGCCTTGGCAGCCGGTTGATCCACCATTCGCACCAGCACCACCACATCGAAGACGATTATTTCTTCCCGGTTTTCCTCAAGGCGCATGCTCAGCTGAAAAATCCGCTCGATCTTCTCGACAGCGACCACAAGGTGCTGGGCGAAGTTTTGGACGGGCTGGAAAAGGCGGTGAATGATCTGACGATTCGTCCCGAGGGCAATGACGCGCAGAAACGTAATGCATGGCTCAAGCAGACCGAAGGGCTGCTTCACGCAGCGCAGCGCCTCGACAGGCTTTTCATCCGCCACATTGGCGATGAGGAAGAAATCTGTATCCCGATCATGCTTCGGGGGTGAGTGGTTTCAGGCTTTGCGCCCGCGCAGCATCTCGCGTTTTGCGGCGAAGCCTGGCAGTTTTTCAACCTCAAATCCGGCCGATTGCAAATTGCGTTTGACCCATCCGGCCGAAGTGTAGGTGGTGAAAGTGCCGCCTGCCTTGGTGTGCGAATACACTTCCTGCATCAGTTCGGCTGACCACATCAGCGGATTTCGCGATGGCGCAAAACCATCCAGATACCAGGCGTCAGCCTTGAAATCATGGCGCTGCAAGGCGGCAAGCGCATCGTCAAAATGCACGGTGAGGCGAATGCCGGGTGCGTATTCCACGTCCAGCAATTCATTCTCGTGATGCCAGGCCAATACCAAAGCCGCGGCCTCGACTTCAAGTTCGGGCCAGCGGGTCAGGGCCTTTTGCAGGTCCTGCCGACCAAGTGGAAATGCCTCGACAGAAATGAAATGGAATGTTGATCCCGGCCTGCGATGCATTTGCCATTGCCGGACAGATTCCAGAAAATTCAGCCCGGTGCCAAAGCCGAGTTCGGCAATGGTGCAATGGTCATTCTGCGGCCAGCGTGCAGGCAATTCATTCCACCCAACATAGACCTGGCTGGTTTCCTCTCGGCCCCCATATTGCGAAAAGTAGGTATCGCCAAAACGGCGCGATCGCGGGATGGTTTCATCCACCCATTCCACTTCAAGTTCTGAATCAACGGGAAAAGCTTCTTTGTTTCCGGGCATTTGCCTGCAATGGTTGGAGCCATGACTCAAAGTGTTGAAGCACCGATTCAAGCGCGCCGCAATGCTGCAGGCCACGCAGATGTTATCATTGTGGGGGCTGGAGTCTTCGGCCTGTGGGCAGCAAGGAACGCCATCCGTGCGGGAAAGAAAGTCTTGCTGCTGGAAAAGCGCAAGGTCGGTTCTGGCGCTTCGGGCGGGTTTTTGGGTGCGCTGATGCCGCACATGCCCGACCGCTGGAACGGGAAGAAACAGGCGCAGTTTGAAGCGCTGGTATCCCTTGAAGCGGCGATTGCTGAACTTGAGAGAGATACAGGTGTTTCCTGCGGATACCGGCGATGCGGGCGACTGATGCCGGTGACCAACGAGAAGGCGCTGGCGATTGTTCATGCCCGTATTGAAGGCGCAACAGCCAATTGGCCCGGCTATGCGATGGAGCATTGGCCAACGCTGACCGGAACTGTTGCGCAAGGCTGGCTATCCCAGCAGGTGGCTGCATTCGGGGTGCAATGGGACAATCTGTCTGCCCGGCTCGATCCGCGCGCCTTGATTTCTTCGCTGGCGATGTTCGTTCGGGCGAACGGCGATTTGCAAGAGGGTACGCAAGTAACCGGGCTTGCCGACCATGCTGTTGTCCTGGCCGATGGATCACGGCTTGAAGCTGAACAGATCATTGTTGCCAATGGCTGGGAAGCATACCCTCTTTTGCAACTCTGGTTGCAAACGCTGACCGGCGGGGAACAGGTTGGGCGAGGGGTCAAGGGTCAGGCCATTCTGCTGTCTTTCGAACATGATAACACCGCCCCCATCGTCTACCATGACGGTGCCTATGCCGTCCCGCAGTCTGGCGCACGTGTGGCAATAGGATCATCTACCGTGGAAAACTGGCAAGGCGATCCGAACTGGTTTGATCCGCAGGATACCGGTTTTGCCGGCAAGGCACAGGCGCTGGTGCCGCAACTGGCTGGCGCCCCGGTTCTGGAACAATGGGCCGGCGTGCGGCCGCGAAACATGCTGGGGCCGAATTTCACGCAAGCCTGGATCGGCGACATGCCCGGACTGAAAGGCGTGAGCGCGCGCATCGGCGGGTTCAAAACAGGCATGGCGATGGCCCATGTTGAAAAGCCCATACATATGGGGTGGATATCGTAGCAAGATTTCGCTGGAACGAGGAAGGAAACAATGTGCGAATTGCCCGCAGCATCCTCGAAAAGCAACGCAAGCGCATTTCGATCTGTGCGCACCCAAGACCTTCAGTGCATAAAGGCCAAGGCTGAAAAGCTCGGCATGCCATATCAGACCCTGATCAATTCGGTGCTGCACCGCTATGTCGAGGGCGGATATGGCGAGTGGGTTTGCAATGGCTGTCTGGCGCAGCTAACACATGGCTCTAAGGCAGGCAGATCAGCCGGCCCCCTGAAATCTGGAACCGGCATTTTGGAAAATTGGCGTGGCAGCGTCTGGATGGTCGCTGCAATGGCAGGCTTCGCCATTGAGGACATGTTCCTGAAATCGGTGACAGCGGATCTGCCGGTCGGACAGACATTGATAATCTTCGGTCTTGGCGGAATGGCCATCTTCGCCGCGCTGACGCTCAGGGCTGGTGACAAGCTTCTACATCCCGATATCTTGAGGCCTACCTTGCTGCTGCGCTCAGCATTCGAGATCATGGGACGGTTGTTTTATACCCTGGCCATTGCCCTGACGCCGCTTTCCAGCGCATCGGCCATATTGCAGGCAACGCCACTGGTGGTGGCGCTGGGGGCGGTGCTGTTTTTCGGAGAAAAGGTCGGCTGGCGTCGCTGGCTTGCAATATCGGTCGGTTTTTTCGGCGTGCTGATGATCCTGCGGCCGGGGTTGAACGGGTTTGAACCGGCATCCATTTTTGCCGTGCTTGGAACCATCGGCTTTGCTGGTCGCGATCTTGCCACCCGGGCCAGCCCGCCGACAATGTCGAACATGCAACTGGGCATTTACGGTTTTGCGATGCTGGTGCTTGCCGGTGTCATTCTGCTTGCGTGGACAGGTGGGGCCGTTGTCCCCTCGGCAGAAAATGGCGTGTGGCTGGCTGCTGCCATCGTTGCCGGTGTGTTTGGCTATTCCTCGCTCACTTCGGCAATGCGCATTGGTGAGATTTCGGTGGTCGCGCCGTTTCGATACACCCGCCTGGTGTTTGCGATGATCCTTGGCGTTGCGGTGTTTGGTGAGCGGCCGGATTTGATGACATTGGCGGGAAGCGCTGTCATTGTTGCCAGTGGGATTTATACTGCCTGGCGGGCCCGCAGGAAGGTTTAGGCCTTCGCAGTTTGAGCTAAAAGTTGTTCCAGTGCAGTTTTGAGGATTTCATCAGACCAGTCAGGGTCAACTGACCTTACGGCCCTTGCAAGCGCCATTGTCCCTGCGAGGGTGGCCAGTATCACGCTGGCTTTCTTGAATCTTTCGGCTTCATTTCCGGTATGAAGCAGGTTGGCAATTGCCATCACATTGCGCCGCAAACCAGTGTGAAAGGCCGTCTGCACCTCATCGTCGGATCGGGCAATTTCAGCAGCAAGCGGGGCGGCAGGACAGCCCCAAATAAAGTAATCCCGGTGATCTGCTGCAAGATAGGCTTGTAGATAAGGCGCCAGTCCATAGCCGTTCTCTCCTGTCGTTTCCAGCAGGACAACAATCGTCTCAAAGTCGGCGATGATTGCTGCAGCAGCGACAGCAGATTTTGAACTGAAATGCCTGTAGAGCGCCCCATGTGTCAGCCCTGCCATTTTCCCAATCTCTCCGACACTTGCTTGCGCCAGGCCGTGCTCGCGAATTGTCCTTCCTGCTGCAACGAGAATGTCCGCCTTGTTCTTGTCGCTGGCTGACTTGGTTACACGCATCTTGTCGGTCTCCGAAATTATTGATTGCAGCTGCAATCAATAAACAGTAAAGGTTTGGCTCCGGATTGAGAAGCGGTTTCTCTCGGACTGCCAAGAGGTTTTACACATGTCAGCATTTTCCGTTTCGTCTGCCAAACTTCCCGTCTGGTTCTGGGTCGCCGCGCTTCTTGGTCTCGCATGGAATGTGTTTGGCCTTGTCCAGTTCATCGGATCGTTATCGGCCACCAGCCAATCACTGCAGGCCCAAGGCATGACACCCGAGCAGGCGGCAATCATGACGGGTTACCCAGCATGGATGACAGTTGCCTTTGCTGTCGGCGTAGGCGGGGGCGTTATTGGGTGTGGCTTGCTGTTGCTCAAGAAGGCGTGGTCCGTTCCAGTATTTTGGGCCTCGTTGATCGGCTACATTGTACTTTACATCGGCGACATCACCGAAGGGGTGTTTGCGGCCCTTGGAACCCCACAGGTAGTGGTGCTTTCAATTGTTGTAGCCATTGCCGCCGCATTGCTTTGGCTGGCACGGCGGTTTCACGGGCAAGGTTTGCTTGCGTGATGAAGGAGAATACGGACCTTTGTTTTCATCCGCGCCCATGTCGCATCCTGACAAGTGACGAACGGGGTATTGCGGAATAGTCTGGCGCAAACCAGCTTTATTGCGAGAGTCCGTCCATGTCGAAATTCCCCACCCGCGCGCGCGTTGTCATCATCGGTCTTGGCGGCATTGTCGGTGCTTCTGTGGCCCACCACCTGATCGAGCGCGGCTGGGATGACATTGTGGGCATCGACAAGAGCGCGGTGCCAACCGATATCGGTTCGACGGCGCACGCCTCCGATTTCTGCTACACCACCAGCCATGATTTCCTGTCCTGCTGGACGACGCTCTACTCCATCGATTTCTACGAGAAAATGGGCCATTACGCCCGCGTCGGCGGGCTTGAAGTGGCACGTGTGGGCGATGATGGCCGCATGGACGAGATCAAGCGCAAGATTGCCTCGGCAAAATCCTTCGGCACTCGCGCAAGGCTGATCGAGCCGGCCGAAATCAAGCAGAAATTCCCGCTGATCGAGGAGCATCTGGTCCAAGGCGGGCTGTGGGACCCGGATGCTGGATTGGTCGTACCGCGCTCGCAAACGGTTGCCGGCAAGCTGATTGATGCGGCTGGGCAATCCGGAAAGCTTCGCTCCTATGCCAATACGCCGGCGACCAGCCTGAAAATCGAGAATGGCCGTATTGCCGGCGTGGTGACGCCGCGCGGAACCATCATAGCTGACCATGTCGTCGTCTGCGCCGGGCTGTGGGGTCGGCTGATTGCGCAAATGGCAGATGAGGACCTGCCGGTGATGCCCATCGACCATCCGCTGTTGTGGTTCGGGCCGTACAATGAATTTGCCGGAACCGGCAAGGACATCGGCTGGCCTTTGCTGCGCGACCAGGGCAATTCGGCCTATATGCGCGACACTGGCGACCCGGAAACCACCGAAGGCGGGATGATCGAGTGGGGTTATTACGAAGAAAAGAACCCACGCCTGTGCCATCCGCGCGAAATCGTCGAAAAGCACGAGGCGCGGCTTTCGCCTTCGCAGCGCGATCTGGAAATGGACCAGATCATGGAGCCGCTGGAGCGGGCAATCGAATTGACCCCGATCCTGGGCGAACTTGGCTATGAAGAAAAGCGCTCGTTCAACGGCCTGTTGCAAGTGACCACTGATGGTGGCCCTTCCATGGGCGAAAGCCAGAAGGTGCGTGGCCTTTGGTATGCGGTTGGTATCTGGGTGAAAGACGCGCCAGGCATGGGCAAGCTCGTTGCCGACTGGATGACCGATGGGCGCACCTCAATTGACCACAACCGGATCGATTATTCGCGCTTTTATCCGCACCAGATGGAAGAGCAGTTCATTCACGACCGCTGCACCGAAACGGCAATGAAGGTCTACAATCCGGCGGTGCATCCGCGTGAGCCGTTTTCCAAGGGGCGCGATGTGCGCCGTTCGCCGTTCTACGAGCGCGAAAAGGCGCTTGGCGCTTATTTCATGGAGCTTGGCGGCTGGGAGCGCGCGCATGGCTATGCCGCCAATGAGCATCTCATTGAAAAGTACAAGGACCAAGTCCCGGTTCGCGCCAATGAATGGGACAACCGGCATTTCTGGCGGGTTTCAAATGCCGAACACCTCGAAATGAGCGCAAATGTCGGCATGGTGAACCTGTCGCATTTTGCCATTTATGATGTTGAAGGGCCGGACCATGTCGAATTGATGGAGTGGCTTTGCGCCGCAAAGATCGGTGGCGACACCAATATCGGCAAGGGCATCTACACGCATTTCCTCGACGAAAAGGGAATGGTTCGCGCAGATCTGACAGTCATTCG
This sequence comes from Salaquimonas sp., assembly GCA_041739465.1. Taxonomy (GTDB): domain Bacteria; phylum Pseudomonadota; class Alphaproteobacteria; order Rhizobiales; family Rhizobiaceae; genus BOKV01. Next base: position 19,961 of record JBGSNX010000056.1, on the reverse strand, counting down.
CATGGACGACCGCTGCCGGGTGATCGACGGCGCCGATGCTGGCCCGCGCGATTTCCGCTACATGCAGCGCACGGCGCAGGATCGCGGCCTCAAGGTCACGGTGACCGACCGCACCAGCGATCTGGTGACGCTAGGCATTTGGGGGCCCAACGCCCGCGCCACCTTGCAAAAGGCGGTTGAAGACCCCGATGCGCTGAGCCAGGAAAATTTCCCGTTTGCCGCGCTCAAGCAGATCAGCATCGGCGGCAAGCCGGTGACCGCTTTCCGCATTTCCTATGTTGGCGAGCAGGGCTGGGAGCTTCACATGAAATATGGCGATGCGCTGGCAGTCTGGGACGCGCTGGCGGCGCTTGGCGTCATGCCTTTCGGCGTTGAAACCTATGCCAACAGCCGTCGGATGGAAAAAAGCCTGCGACTGCAAAATGCCGACCTGTTGACCGAATACAATCTGATGGAAGCAGATCTGGCGCGCCCCAAGGTGAAGGAAGCCGATTTCTGCGGCAAGGCAGCGCATGTCGCATTCAAGGAACGCCCACGCCAGGAAGCCATCCTGTGCACGCTGACCATGGAAGCCAATGTCGATGCGCAAGGGGTTGCGCGCTACCCTGTGGGCACGTGCCCGGTGCTCGACCCGGCGAGCGGGGAGACGTTGGTCGATGACCTTGGCCGCCGCTCATTCACCACGTCGATGGCCTATGGACCGACCATCGGCAAGAACATCATGCTGGCTTATCTGCCGCACGAAAAGGCAGTTGAAGGAAACCTGTTCGAGATCGAGTATTTTTCAGAACGCTATCCGGTGCGCGTTGCCGGAATTGGCTACAAGCCGCTTTACGATCCGCAGAATTTGAAGCCGCGGAGCTAATCGGGTCAATCTGTCACTTCGGCTGATCCCAAAACACCAGTGCCGGGTTAAGGCCTGTGGCGACGTAGGCGACGAACAGGCAGAACAAGCCGACTGCCAGCAGCATCCAGATCATAGCGCCGCCCTTGATCTCGAGGGCCGACCGTTTGGGATTGTCCGGGTCAACATGGGCCATGTGATGCGATCCTACCGGAAAGCGGTCGATAACGCGCTGTGCAAACGCCTTTGAGCCGGCGTCTTCGCGATCCAGCCAGATGCTGCGGCTGATGCGTTCGCGGCCATTGAAATCATATGCATATTCGACCACCGGTTTCCATGCAGTCTGCTTGATGGTGCGTCCGGTGACGGTAGCATTTCGCCTCACGCTGGAGACGAACTCAACAATATCCGTACGCCGGATGGTTGCCGTGACCAGTGGAAATGATCTTGCCTTGGAAAGTCTGCGAAATATGGAAAACGCGCTGCCGGTAAACACCAGCCCGGCGATGCCGGCAATTGCCACAAGCGGTGGGATCGAATTGGGCGATTGGCCCGAGACTATCTGCCAGCCATTGGTGACGATCCACATCAACACCAGCGTTGCACCCATGCCAAACAGGGCAATGTACAGGCAGCCCTTGGCGATGCCGGGAGGCGTGCCGCGCTCCAGCAGGGCTTCGTGCGGGGCGCGCGGATTGTAGTGGACTGTTACGGCCGAACCTTCCTTGTATTTCGCCAGAATGCCCGGGATTTCATCTTCGCCTATGATCTCTGCAAGCGAAATGCGGCTGGCCGTATGGCGCGCGCCGCCGACCGTGTACTCGTATTCGATCTTGGGAACGGCAGTCGTGACCGGCACGCTCATGTCCATCTGGAACTTGTTCACGAAGCCCTGGCTTGAGTGAATGATCTTGCCGGTGGTCGTTGCCCATTTGGCGGCGGAACGGGTTTCAAACCCCTTGACAGTGACCGCCAGTGCAAAGACAGCGGCAATCACCAGCATGAAGCCCAAAATAATGCGGGCAGCTTCGGAATCTATCGCAGCGGGCAATGGTATATCGAAGAAGCCATATTGCGGCTTTGGCAAATACGGCCACGCAAAAGGCGCGATGATCACTGCGACAACCGCCACAATCGACAGCCGCCGCACGAGCGATGATCCGCCCATTGCCGGAAATTCGGTCTCAAGCTTGAAAGGTGCGGCAGATTTGCTTTTCGCGGCGCCCGGGTTGATCCATTGGTGTTCCCCGCGCCAACTGTCATTGCCGGCGGCATATTTCCCAAGCGCACTTCTAAGTGCATTCACTTCGACCGGTTCTGCGGCCTTTCGCAAATCCTTGCCAGCAAGGAAAGCAAGTTCGTATTTTCCGTTGCCAAGATGGGTGGCACGAACGAAATCCGTGCCGCTGCGCCCAACCAGCAAGGTCCAGCCGCGTTCTGGTGGCGAGCCAGAGAGTGCCGCAAGCGCAGCATCAAGGCTCTGGTCAGCCAAGGAAACGCCGTTCAATTCGACATGCATTGCAGTTTCCCCGAAAACTGCCCCTGTCTGCACTTTAGCGCGATCAGTGATTTGAGTCGATGATGCCTGATCATGAAGCATCTGCTGACTTGTAAAGCCAAATGGCGGCTCGTATCTTCGACCGGGGGCATGGCAAATCAACGGGTGGTTTGATTGCGGCTTCGTGGCATTTTGACAGCGTTGGTGCTGCATGTCTGGATGATCGCCACGGCGCATTCGCAGGCACTCGATGCAGTGCCGCCGCGCACCGATGTTGCCCTGGGCCTGCTTCAGGCGGCCAGTTTCAGCGAATTGCAGCCCGGGCTAGACGTTTTGACAGTCAAAACGGTCAGCCTCTCATTGACCGTTTTTCGAATTGACCAGCGCCGGTTTCGTTTTGACATTGCGGCCCAGTTGGAACCGGATGGCGAGCGGGTTGACGCATTCGGAATACGCGCCGGTGCCGTTTTGGCCGTCAATGGCGGTTTCTTTGGCGAGAAAGAGCCGGAAAAGGGTCTTTTTTCGGTCGGCTTGCTTCGCATCAACGGCAAGGACACATCGCCAAACTGGAACACGAGCGGCGGATACCTGCTTTTTGGCAAGGGCGGCGTTTCGATTGCCAAAAGTCGCAATTCGCCACCGTCTGCATCAACCATCCTGCAATCCAAGCCGCTTGTCATTGCACCGGGCGGTATCTGGTCCATGAACACCAATCAGGAAATCTGGAGGCCACGCAGCCTTGTTTGCCTGTTGCCTGACGGGAAGGCGTTGCTTGTGGTGATTTCCGGCGTTGGAATGAGCCTGTTTGAGGCCGGCTGGTTGCTGCGCACGCAAACCGATGGTGGTTTTTTCGGTTGCGATTCGGCGTTGGCGCTTGATGGCGGCGGATCTACACAATTGTGGGTTGCGGCAAGGGACGATCTGCGTGTGCATGGCGAAACTGCGGTTCACAATGCGCTGGTGCTGCAGCCACGCCAATAATCACCGATTGATTCGGCCGCTTCAATTGCGTGCTATTGCCCAATAAATCAGCGGCCTGTGCATACAATTGTAACAAAGATTAATGAATTGTTTCGGCAAGTTAAGCGCTCTGTGGCTTTTGTGCTACAGCTTCAGTTGAAGTGCGCTGTGTGCGCCATATCAGGCAAGATGGACGTTTACAGATGGCGGCGATTGGAGCAAATCTGATCCCAACACGGGTCGTACCACTTTAACCGTGATTTTTCTGGCCGCCCGTCGGCGCTTTCAAGGAGTTCAATAATGAACATCAAGTCTCTTCTTTTGGGTTCTGCAGCGGTCCTCGTCGCTGTTTCCGGCGCCCGCGCTGCTGACGCAATCGTCGTCGAAGCTGAGCCGGTAGAATATGTTCGCATCTGCGATGCATACGGCAAGGGCTGGTTCTACATCCCAGGAACCGAAACCTGCTTGAAATTCGACGGCGACGTCCGCGTTCAGTACGGCTTCACCGAACTTCATTACGACCCGGCGGACGAAACCTCGCTGCATGAAGCCAACTATCGTGCACGTCTGAACGTCCGCGCAAACAACGAAACCGAATACGGCACATTGGCTTCGCGTATTCGTTTCAGCGCTGATTCAGTAGAAGGCGGTCACAACGATCTCGTCTCCGCAGTCGAAGGTCCTGGCTCTGCAGGTACCCTCGTTGATATTGCGGTCATCAGCCTTGCAGGCTTCCGCATCGGTTTTGACGACACATATTGGTCGACAGCTGGCGGTTACGGCTACTATCAGGCGCGTTTCGACGGCCCATATGGCTTCACCAATGGTCTCTTCTTCGATTACACGTATTCTGCAAACGGTTTTGCAGCCACGATCGGTATCGAAGACGGCAACATTTCGGGTGAGTCCGGCGCGCCAGACCTCTATGCAGGCCTGACCTATACCGGCAACAACTGGTACCTCGCCGGTCTTGTATACAATGACTCGACCGTTGGCGAGCTCGCATACAAAGTCCGCGCCGATTACAACTTCGGCAACGGCTTTAACCTCGGTGGTTGGTGGATGGCCGATGACGGCAACACCGATTACGTCAAGGGCCATGCCTACGGCGTAACAGCTTCTTACCAGCTGACCGAAACCATGCTCCTGTTCGCAGGTTATGGTGAGTATTCTGATCAGTACACCTGCACCGTGGCGACCGATCCTTGCACCCCGGAAGCAGCGACAGTTGACAACAGCTTCGGCAACATGACCGTTGGTCTGGCATGGAACATCGTTCCAGGCCTTCTGATCCAGCCAGAATATTCCAAGACATGGTTTGAAGACGACAACAACGGTGTTGCTGGTGCAGCAATCGGCGACGTCGCCCGCTCGAACAACGGTCGTTTCTCGCTGCGTATCGTTCGCGAGTTCTGATCCTCGTCAAACTGCTTGATACCAAAGCCGCCGCAGGAAACTGCGGCGGTTTTTTGTTGCGCGGGCTATTGTGGCTGTTGACGCCGAATTGATTTCCAGTCGCCGAATTCCACAATAGTCTGGTGTTCCGGATCATCTGGAGCGATAGTCATGCGCATTGCAGCTGCCGTGTTCGCCGCTTGTCTGTTTGCAGCCCCGCCTGTTCAAGCGCTGGCCAACGCACAAACCGACCTTGAACTTGTGCTTGCCGTTGACGTGTCGCGGTCGATGGACATTGAAGAACAGCTCCTGCAACGCAAGGGATATGCGGAAGCCTTCCGGTCGCGCGAGGTTGTCGATGCGATTACCGGCGGCGGCACCGGACAGATTGCGGTTACGTACATGGAATGGGCTGGATCTGGCCTCAACCGGGTTATCGTTCCCTGGACGGTGATTGACAGTTTGCAATCAGCCTCCGCTTTTGCCGATCTTCTGGAGTTGCAACAGCCGCAGCGCCTCAGCCGCACATCAATAACCGGCGCTTTGCAAGCCTCGCAACTGCTGCTGGGCACCAGCGGTACCCAGCCTATGCGGCAGGTGATTGATGTTTCTGGCGACGGGCCGAACAACCAAGGCGGCCTTGTCACAACCATCCGTGACGAACTCGTGGCGCAAGGTGTGGTCATCAACGGACTGCCGCTGATGGTACGCAGCTCCGGCAGTGGCTTTGGTTTTGGTATTGATCGTCTTGATGCTTACTATTTTGATTGCGTCATCGGTGGACCAGGTGCGTTTGTCGTGCCTGTCTACAGCTGGGAAGAGTTTCCCGCTGCAGTGCGCAAAAAACTTGTACAGGAGATTGTTGGTATCGAGCCAGACGCAGTTCTCATTCCCGTGCAAACAACACCCGGCGCTTATGATGATCCCACCCGCGCCCCTAGTGATTGCCTGATTGGTGAAAAACTATGGGAGGAGCGCATGCGCCGGATGGAATAGCGTCTGGCCTGTTCAGCCGCGTTCTTGCAACGGACTTTTGCCGTACATTTCACGGTAACATTTCGAAAAATGCGATGCCGAAACAAAGCCGCAAGCGATTGCCACATCCACCACCGGAATGGTTGATTGTACCAGCAAGTGCCTTGCGCGATCCAACCGGACCTCAAGATAATAGCGCGCAGGCGAGCGGCCCATGTGCCCTTGGAACAAGCGCTCGATTTGGCGGCGCGACAAACCGACATAACCTGCGATGTCAACGAGCGGCAATGGCTCGGCAATGTTTGCTTCCATGAATTCGATGATCGACAGTACCTTGGCGTTTTGTACGCCAAGACAGGCCCGCAGCGGCAGGCGCTGGCGGTCGTGCGGGTTGCGCACCCTGTCGGTCAGGGCCTGTTCGCAGACACGGTTGACCAACTCGTCATCGTGATCTTCGCCGATCAACGACAGCATCATGTCAAGCGCCGCTGTGCCACCGGCACAAGTCCATATGCTGCCGTCCTTTTCATAAAGGTCGGCATATACATCTGCAGTGGGGAAGCGCTCTGAAAAGCCGGGCAGGTTCTCCCAGTGAATGGCGCAGCGTTTGCCGTTGAGAAGACCCGCAGCCGCTAGCAGCCAGGCCGCCGTGCAAAGGCCGCCTACTGTGACGCCGGAGTTTCGGCTTTCACGCAAATAGGCGTAAAGCGACTTGTTTTCATAGCGCTCCACAAAGACACCTGAGCACAGGAACATCATGGATGGTCTGGCGGATCCCGCCAGATTGTGCCGTTCCCGCTCCAGCGAAGAACTTGCGATGACCTCAACGCCGTTGGATGCGGTGACCTTGGCCCCGTCCATGGAAGCTAGCCGCCAAGTGTAGAAGTCACGGCCCATCATCCGGTTGGCCAGTCGCAATGGCTCGATTGCCGTTGTGAAGGCAATCATGGAAAAATTGGGTACCAGGAAAAAAACGACTGAACGCCCGTCGACCGCAGCCATTGCATCACCTTTATGACAGCGATTGTGTGTGAAAGCCACGCGCCGATCCTGTCCTGATTGCGACGTAAAGGGAATTGTGTTTTTTCGCAAGCGTCATTTGATGCTTCGCAGATTTACGCTTGCGAAAAAGCGTAACCGCATGCATTTGCGCTGCATGAACAACGCGAACATCAAGCAGCTGCTGGGACCACAGGATTGGCAAGGCTCTTCACTGTCGGATTTGCGCCATGGCACGCCATGGCCGTCCGCGCGCAGGGAACCACGCCATTTGCCAGCCATTGGTGCCAGCATGCGGACCGGCATTTTCTTCAGCGAAGCCGGCGAGCTTTTTGACCGGCAACATGTCCTGCCAGAAAGCTTTCTTTCACCGCGGCATCATGAGCGTGACATTCAACGGTTTGAAAAAAAACGGCTAAAAACCATCGCGGAAGCGGTTCCCGCCGGAGGCGGCCAAGTCTGGATCACCGACCGGTTGAGCCACAATTATTACCATTGGATCTGTGATGCGCTTCCCCGGCTGGAAGCTTGGCTCAATGTTCATGAATCAGCTCAGCTGATGTTGCCGTACCGGGTGCTGGCCCAGCCTTACGTGCCCGACAGTCTTGCAGCTTTCGCAAACGTCACCGTGCACAAGCCGCCACCAACGAAGGCGGGGTATCTTGAGACTTTGTGGATCACCGAGAAGGTTGCGGGCGAAGGGATGCACCATCCTGTTCTGGCCCCAAGGCTTGCAGAAAGGGTTCGGCGGGCTTTTGCAAGTGATGTGAAGCCCGATGGAAGGCGGCTTTACGTCAGTCGTTCCGGCTCGCGGTTCAGACGGCTAGCAAACGAAGCGGACCTTGCCCGGCAATTGGAACTGAACGGATATGAAACGGTGCAGCTTGAGAAAATGCCGTTCGTCCAGCAGGTTCGGTTGCTCGCGTCAGCAACCCATCTTTGCGGACCACATGGTGCCGGTTTGAGCAACATTGCGTTCATGGCGCCAGGAGCGCGCCTGCTTGAATTGCGCAGGCCGGTCGGGACACCCAATTGTTTTGCAGAGCTTGCCGATGTTTGCGGCCATGAATATCGGATGCTTGCTTGCCAGCCGGAGCATCGGGACGCCCATCACCATACCGGCGACATCGTCGTTGATCCGGCTGCGCTGGCAAATGCCCTTGGTGATATGAACCAATAAAAAACCCCGCCAAAGCGGGGTTTTTGAACTGCGGTACAACACAATTTCAGAGGCTGGTGCCGGTCAGGCGCAGCGACTGCATTGCGCCGACTTCACCTGGCATCGCCTTTTCCATGCGACGGCGGGCGAATGCGGTGTTCATGTTGACATTGCTTGCAGCAAACAGGGCGAGAAAGCGCTTCATTTTGTGATCTCCATGCGTTTGGCGGTTTACACGGAGCGACCTTTCACCAGTGCCGTTTGGCAACATCAAGACCGAAACGCGGTATCAATGTGCCTGCGGGTAATTTGGGTGGCTCTTTACTGTGTCTGATATAGTATTGTGCAGTGCAAAATTCCAGCATGAAAGCGACATGGCTGCCGTGCAAAAACGACAGGGATGTTTTTCAGTTGGCGACATTGTGCTGCACGACGTAAAAGCAGGCCAAGTGCTTAATATATCATTAACTTTTCGGCCGCGCATGCAAGTGTTCCACACCATGGCGAGCCTTTTCGCGACATGGTCTGAGGCCGGAACTTGGCCCGACTAGCGGTTGGCGTCTTCGCTGCGGCCGCCGACCGGCCAGCCGATGTCTTTCAACACATGGTGCGGCAGATCGGAAACTGCGCGCAGTGTCCTGCGGCGTGAAACGGCATCGGCGCGACGGCGCGAATAGGAGCGCCAGGCATCAAGGATGGAGTCAGGAAAACGCATCTGTTTTCTCCTGTAGTTGCTGTTTTCGCAGCGCAGGCGAATGTTTGCTGCGCTTGTCATTCGTTTCGCAAATTCGCTTGAATCAGGCAATCGAAATGATATGATCGCAACAGTCAGGTAAATTGAACTTAACTCAAGGTCCGGCCATGAACGCCCCGCTTCGTCATCCCTTGCCTCTGCTCGACCTTGATGTGCTTCGCACGTTCGTGGCGATTGCCGAAAGCGGCAGCTTTGCCGCGGCTGCAGAAACGGTTTTCCGCACGCCTTCGGCAGTTTCCATGCAAATCAAGAAACTTGAGGAAATGCTTGGGCGAGCGGTGTTCATCCGCGATTCTCGCTCGGTGAAACTGACACGCGACGGCGAAGTCTTGCTGGAGCACGGGCGTCGTCTCCTGGCGCTAAACCGCGATCTGGTGGCCAAATTTGTGGCGCCTGACATTGCCGGTGAAGTGCGGCTCGGTGCGCCCGATGACGCAGCGGAGCGTTTTCTTCCGGTTATGCTTCGCCGGTTTGCTGAAAGTCATCCGGGCGTGACCGTAAATGTCGTGGTTGCCAATTCAGGCCCGCTGATCGAACTCATCCGGCAAAAGCAGATCGATTTGGCGCTGGTGACCTGCGATCCGGCGCATGCGGGATCGGAGAATGCAGAAGTGCTGCTGCGCGAAAAGCTGGTCTGGTCGGCGCTCAAGGGCGGCATTGCGGCGGAAAAGACGCCGTTGCCGGTGTCTGTGTGGGAAGAGGGATGCATCTGGCGCAAGTCGGGTCTTGAAGGGCTTGAGCGGCAGGGCAGGGCCTATCGTATCGCATTTCATTCTGCATATATCTCCGGCCAGCGCGCTGCCATCCTTGCCGATCTGGCAATTGCCCCGTTACCGGTCACGTGCCTCACCGGCCAGATTGTCGAAGCTGACCCTCGCCACGGCTTTCCGGCGCTGCCGGAATACGCCATCGGCATGATGCTGGCGGACAACGCCTCGGCACCGGTTCAAGCAGCAGCAGACCATCTGCGCGCTTGTTTCAAAGAGCGGTGAGCGGGAACTGTTTTGCCGGTTGACCTCACTCCACCATTTGCATGCCGATGGGCGTGCCGGAGCGAGGGATTGACATCGCACGGCCCCAGACCAGCGAGCGCAGTTCGAAAGACGGGTCGAGCTTTTTCAATTCTTCGGTGAAACCTGGCAGGTGTGCCGCGCCATAAGTGATGTAAATCTTGTCCGCGGGCGATTCCGCAACAAATCGCGCCAGCACCCTGTTGCGGAAATCGAGGATGATCTTCGAAGTCGGCGAGGGCGTTTCCGGCTTCGACGTGGACATGGCGAGGATGCCGCGGCAGGCGATGCCAAGCAACCGCTTCTGGCCGTCGGTTGCGCCAGCGGCGAACGTTACGATCTGCATCATCGGGTCGCCGCCACTGGACGCGGATTTAGAGGCGGCGTGTTCGGCCTGCACTGCTGCCGGGTAGCCGGGATCTTGTACAGTCAGCCGGTCGAACTCTTCTTTCATTTGCCCGTAATTTGCGTCGGCGGTGACATGGCGAACCGGATCGGTGGCAGTAGAGTTTTGCACGGTGGCGAAATAGTCGAGCTGAAAGCTCAGCCCGCAGCCCTGCGAAAACGCCTTGTAGGTGGTGGAAAGGTCGGCCGTCTCGCCGCGCAGTGTCTCATTGAACCAGGTGGTCAACTCCGGCTTGCCTGCAACTGGCTGCACGCCCTCGTAGAACAGGGTGTATCCGTCAGCGAGCGCCTTTTCGAGGTCGAACACAACGCCCTTGAAGAACTCCTCCGAGCCCACATGCTGCATCCCTTGGAAAACGACAGTTTTCTTGCCGTTGGAAAGCTTTGCCAGCGGAATGGAAAGCGGGCCGGAATCAACAAAATAGGCGAGGTAAAACACCGGAACGGCGACAAAGCCGATGGTAGCCAGCACGCCGGCAGCTGAGAAAGCTGCCATCGAGGATCTCCCGTTCCAGGCTGGATCGCGACGCTTCCAAAGCCAGCGCACCACGAAGAAGACGAGCCCAAGGACGATGCCAGCCGCGACCAATGCGAGGATCATCCACCAGGGCAGCAGGGCGACGACAGCAAGGCCCAGCAGCGCAAACAGCGCCAGCGCAAACCATGCAATGGAGACAAAGGCAATCGAAGCCTTCTGGCCAACAGAAACGGAGGTGCTCATCGGGGACCTGTCAGGAATGTGCCAATGACCGAAAGCCTATGTAAAATACGTTACAGTCGCAAGACATTGAAGCGCAACCCTGTGGGGTATAGCCGGGGGGTCTACCGCTGACGCCGTCTGCGGCGGCCGCCGTCTTCGCCATCGGCTGAGGCCTTGCGTTCAGGCAGGCGGACGACTGCGGACAGTTTGGGAAAGGCATCGGCCTTGTTTGGCATCGCCATCGCGTTGACGAACAATTGCTGGAAATCGGGCTCTAGCGCAGTTTCGATCTTTTCGATGCGGTTGACGGTCTCCTCGATTTCGCGCCTGTGGCCACGGTTGAGCAGCGCCATCAATGCGCCATCGCCTGCGGCATTTCCCACGGCCTTCACCTTGTCGAGATCGCAATCGGGGATGAGGCCAAGGACCATCGCGTATTTGGGGTCGATGAACGAGCCGAAGGCCCCGGCAAACCGTATCGTGTCAACGTGGTCAACGCCCTGCTTTTGCATCAGCAGCTTGATGCCAGCGTAAAGTGCGGCCTTGGCAAGCTGGATGGCGCGCACGTCTGTTTGTGAAATGGTGATTGTCGGTTCGCCTGCCTTGAGCATGTAGGAGAATGTCCGGCCGGTTGCGCAGATGCGCGGGCTACGTTCAGCCAGTGAGCCGTCGATGACGCCGTCTTCGGAAATGATTCCGGCAAGGAACATTTCCGCAATCACTTCAATGATGCCCGAACCGCAAATGCCGGTAACGCCGGTTGCCTTCGCGGCTTCGTCAAAACCGGGCTCGTTGGACCATTGTTCAACGCCGATGATGCGGTAGTGCGGCTCCAGCGTTTGCGGGTCAATGCGCACACGCTCGATGGCACCGGGCGCGGCGCGCTGGCCGCCGGAAATCTCTGCGCCTTCAAAGGCCGGGCCTGTGGGCGAAGAACAGGCAACGGTACGCTGGCGATTGCCCAGTACGATTTCAGCATTTGTGCCGACATCGACCAGCAGCATCATTTCGTCCTGGCGGTATGGTCCCTGTGCCAGCGTTGCGGCTGCGGCATCTGCACCGACATGGCCGGCAATGCAGGGCAGCATGTAAACGCGGGCACCTGTATTGACCCTGATGCCAATTTCAGCAGCCTTGAGCCGCGTAGCGCCTGAAACCGCGAGTGCAAATGGCGCGCCGCCAAGTTCGGTCGGGTCAATGCCCAAAAACAGATGGTGCATTACCGGGTTGCCAACAAAAACGAGGTCAAGGATGTCGCTTCGGTTTACTTCGCCTTCTTCGCAGACCTGGCCAATCAGGCCGTTGATGGCGTCGCGCACGGCGTCGGTCATTGCGTGCCGGCCGTCCGGGTTCATCATCACATATGAAACGCGGCTCATCAGGTCTTCACCAAAGCGGATCTGCGGGTTTGGCGCGCCGGAAGAAGCAACAATGCGTCCTGACAACAGCGAAACCAGATGCATGGCAATGGTGGTCGAGCCAATGTCGCAAGCGATACCATAAGCCTCATTGTGAAGACCGGGCCACAGCGCAATGATGCGGGCACCGTCTTCATCCTTGTGGATCGCAGCAGTGACGCCCCAGTTTTCTGCACGCAGGATCTTCTGGACTTGTGGCACCAGCGCAAAATCGGTTTCCAGTTTGGTAAAGCCGACCTGCTGGCCCCAATCACGCAGCAGCATCGCCTTCAACCGGTCAAGGTCGCCAAGCGGCTTGTGCATGTCCGGCTCGTCGACCTCGACAAAGCACAGGCGAACCGCTGGGTCGCGCTCGATGTGCATGTCGGACGCCTTCTTGCGAACGACTGCGGCGTTGACCACGGTGTCTTGCGGAACATCTATGACAAGGTCGCCATTGATGGTTGCTGAGCATGAAAGGCGGCGCGCCTGCGGCAGGCCGCGAACCTTGTCGTACCGCTCTTCCTTGGGACCGCGCGGCGAGATGTGGTCGTTGGACGAGACAATCTTGTGCTTGGCGAAATTGCCTTCCTGCACCTCGATCTGGCAGCGCCCGCAGGTTGCCCGCCCGCCACACACGCTCTCGACATACACGCCAAGCTGTCTGGCCGCGTCCAGCACCGGCGTTCCGATAGGGAAATGGCCGCGTTTACCCGATGGCATGAACAGGACGAGAGGATCGCGTGCAGCAGTCATTTGGTCTTTCCGGTCTTTGCGGCGTGGTTTTCTCGCACCCTGCGGGCGACGGGCTTGAGGGCTGCCGCAACAAGTTGCTTTGCAGCGTTTTCAGGCGTTGAAGGATTTCCAAATCCGGCATTCATCGAAAGCCGAGCCATTTCCATCCACAGGGCAGTGCCCGATTCCAGCGCCGTCATGGATTTTTCCATGGCAAAGCCGTGCATGTCGGATGCAGCGCCAAGAGGCGTTTTCCCTGACATGCCAGCAAGCCGCGACCCCATGACAAACGGGCTCATGGCCATGATGTCACTGGCCTGAGAGGATGCAGTGTCCAGCTTTTTGGATGGTTTTTTCTTGCGTGCCACGGTCATTCCCGGCCAGAGCGGCTCACACGGCCACCTGCGCCCCTACGGCCCCGAGCGCCTGCAGGTGCGGCGTCCGGATCGCGGTTGAAGGCGATCCAGGCCGATCCGCCCGCGTCTTGGTTCAGCAAGTAGTTGGCAGCACGTATGGCTTCCATCTCCTTGCCCGAACGTGACTTGGTGGAGCCAAGTCCGAACAGCTTCACGAAGGTCTCATCGTCAATGTCGGCTGGAAGAATGATGCCTGCGGCCTCGATCTCGGCCTTCTTTTCGGCAATCTTTTTTGGTCCGACGGGGAGGGCGACCGGGTTCATGATCGCGCTGGTCATTCCGGCAGCAAATGCCATCGGAAGGAAGGCATTGTTGATGCCATGGCGGTTTGGCAGGCCAAAGGAAATGTTGGAAGCCCCGCAAGTGGTATTGACGCCAAGCTCTTCGCGCAAGCGGCGTACCAGCGCAAATACCTGCTGGCCGGCGGTGGACATTGCACCGATCGGCATGACCAGCGGATCGACAATGATGTCATGCGGCGGAATTCCGAAATCGGCGGCACGCTGGACGATTTTTTTGGCAACGGCAAAGCGCACGTCCGGGTCTTCGGAGATGCCGGTGTCGTCGTTCGAAATGGCTACGACCGGCACGTTGTATTTCTTGACGAGCGGCAGAACCCTTTCCAACCGTTCTTCTTCGCCGGTGACGGAATTGAGCAGTGGACGGCCTTTGGCTGCTTTGAGACCGGCCTCAAGCGCGCCGGGCACCGAAGAATCAATGCACAAAGGCGCATCGGTAACCGCCTGCACCATTTCGATGAGCTGCGGCATCAGCATCGGCTCGACGAAATTGTTGTCGGCATAGCGCGGATCAGCGGCCATCTTGCCGGAAAAGACTGCACCAGAATTGATGTCCAGCACGGTAGCGCCCGCCTCGACCTGCGCTATGGCGTCGGCCTGAACGCGTGAAAAGTCGCCGCGCTCCAGTTCTTCGTTCAAGATCTTGCGGCCGGTTGGATTTATCCGCTCGCCGATGACGCAGAATGGCTGGTCAAAACCAATGATGACCTCGCGGGTGGCCGAGGCAACAATCGTGTGGGTCATTTAATGCTCTCCAGATCTGCGTTTCTTGGATATAAAGAATTCTTTATATCTTTATATGGATGGCTGCAAGCGCTCCGTCACGATGCGTTCGTGACCGCCTTTTCTGCCTGTTCCTGCGGGGATATCGCGTCGCGGTGCAAGAGGTGATCAAGCCGCTCGACGATTTGTGCCTCGTCCTGCCGTGCTTCGCGCTGCCATGGACGTCTGCCTTTGAGCACGCCTGATTCCGCGACAATTTCCGCCACATACTCTTCCTGCCGGTAAGCCATAACATGGACACCGTGGACGCCGGCGATTTCCTTCACTTCGTTGATGATGTCGATGCACAGCCTCTTGCCTTCGGCTTTCTGGTCTGCTGCGCCTTCAAGCCGGGCGATGATTGCATCAGGAATGTGGATGCCAGGCACATTGGAGCGCATCCAGCGCGCCGTGCGGCCGGAAGCCAGCGGACCCACGCCAACCAGAATGTAGCACTGCTCGTGCAGGCCCATGTCGCGAACGCGCTTCATGAATTCACGAAACAGCGGGACATCGTAGCAATACTGGCTTTGCACGAACTGCGCACCCGCCCGGATTTTCTTGCCGAAATGGATGGCGCGAAAATCAAACGGGGGAACAAACGGATTGATCGCCGCGCCAAGAAAAACCGGCGGCGGGGTTGTCAGCTTGCGACCCGAAAGGAATTTCGCCTCGTCGCGCATGATCTTGATGGTTTCAAGCAATGACATTGAATCGAGATCAAAAACCGGTTTGGCACCAGGTTGATCACCGGCCTGCACGCCATCGCCGGTCAGGCAAAGGATGTTTTGAACGCCCATGGCAGATGCGCCCAGCACGTCACCCTGAATGGCAATGCGGTTCTTGTCGCGGCACGAAATCTGCATGATTGGTGCGTAGCCCATGCGGGTCAGCAAAGCGCAAATCCCCACCGATGACATGTGGCAATTGGCACCTGATGCGTCGACTGCGTTGATCCCGTCGACCCATCCGTCGAAAATCCTCGCCCGTTCATAGACCTCGTTCGGGTCGGCGCTGTCGGGCGGATTGAGTTCGGCAGTTACGGCAAATTCGCCGCGCCGAAGAACGCGCTCAAGTCTGCCCCGCGAAGAATGGCCGGGCAGGGGATCCAGCGGCAGGCCCGGATCGATCGGATTGATATCCACGCTCATTTTGTAACTCCGCCGGATTTCTCGCGCGATACCCGCATCCATGTGGAGGTTTCCCGCAGCGACTGGTCCACCGGTTGCTGGACGTCAAGGATGGCGTCGCCATTGACCATGTTGCGCGAGCCTTCCCATGCCTTGACCCAGACGCAAGGCATGTCGGGGATGACTTCGCAATTTCCATTGGCGCGAACGCCGCCGCATGGCCCGTTGCGCAATTGCTTGGGGCAGTTCATCGGGCAGGACATGCCGGTCGAAGAGAGTGCGCACTTGCCGCACATGCGGCAGTCGAACAGGAAGCCCTTGACCGCTCTCTCGACGGCGGCCGCCGGCCGCTCCAGCCGCTCGTAACCGATCCAGCGATAGACCGGGGCTTTCAGCACCAGGATTTTTTCAAACAGATTGTAGAAGGCTTCGAGCATCCTTGAATTGCGGATCGACCAGTATTTGACCGTGAAGCTGCGGCGCATTCTTCCATCCGCTGCAAACTGCACCGGGCCGACAGCTGGCTTTGCGGGCGCAGGTTTCTTTGCCGGAACCGGCATTGGCCCGGCAGAAGGCTTGTCAAGCATCGGCACGGCCTCCGGCTTTGGCCAGCGCGACCAGCCGGTCCTGTGGATACTCGGCCTCTATCCGCGCCATTGCAGACTGTGCTTCGTGTTCCAGGTCGGAACCAACTTCAACCGGGTCAGCACGTCTCCATTCAGCAAGGTAGGCATCTGTTTCGGCAGCGCCAGAGCGCATTGCTGCCATGTCGATTGCCTCGGTAAAACGCAGCGGCAATTCACGTTTGGCGTTCGTGCGGCCTGCCTTGACAATCACCTGCGCAGGGATGTCGCGCCAATATACAATGATGAGCTGTGCCAAGTTCGATCTCCAAGCCTGTTCTGCGAGCGACATTGTTCGCAATCGCGCTCAACTGCTACGCCGCGCGCGACAGGCGAGTGGACAAAAGCGACGGCGCGTTCACGCCGGATATCGAAGCAGCACCATGCTCTGGAAAGAAAGCACTTCCTGGCCGTGCTGGTTGTTGCCGCCATTGCGTCCAGAAAGAACGAACCAGCCTGGCCTCGATGCCGAAGGGCGGCAAGCCAAGGTGGTGTTAAAGTATGTGACGGTGTCACCGGCAAAAACCGGACGTGGCCATTTGAGGTTTTGAAAGCCTCCCGACGGGCCGTATTCAACTTTTGCAAATCCCTGCCGGTCCAACTCTTCCATCATGATTGCGGAGGCATCGCGCTGCTTGCGCATCCAGACACTGGCAGTGTGCCATCCGGAAGCGCAATGCCCACCAAAAAGGCTTTCCCGCGCAGCTTGCGGGTCGAGGTGAAAGGGTTGCGGATCGTTTTTGCGGGCAAAGCGAATGATGTCGGCTTCCTCGAAAACATGCGAGCCGATCTCGACTGTGTTGCCCTCGTGCATGAATGGCGGCAGCTTCATGAGTGCTGCTCCGTTTGCCCATGATCACGCGTGCGCATCATGATGGCGTTGGAAAGGGTTAACACGGCAACGCCAGACTGCTTAAAAAGCTCGCTTTTCACCGACACAATTCCAAGGCCTGCCCGGCTGGCGGAAAGCCGTTTGGAAAGCACGGTGATGTGCCCCGACAGCACGTCATCAGCATGAACCGGTGCCAGCCAGCGGCACTCTTCAACATTGTTTCCGCCCTGGCTGGAGCTTTCCAGCAAGAAGGCTTCGCACATCATTGCCATCAGCATTGAACATGTTTGCCAACCGGAAGCCGACAGCGCGCCCAGCATGGAATTCTTGCCGCCCTCATGGCTCAGGTGGAACGGTGCTGGGTCAAATTCCGTTGCAAATTCAATGATCTCTTCGGCAGAGACTGACCTTTTCCCCAGGTCAATGGATTCGCCTACAACAAAATCCTCATAGAAGCGGAAAGCCATTAAACCTCGCAAAAATACCGGTCTGATTTCAGGTCCACAGGATTGAAGTCCGGCGCGATGCTTGTCAATCGCGCCTTGAAACGAGGCCATGATGGCGAAGTTCAAGCTTGCGTCAAATGCGGTGTCTGTCCCGTCCTGATGCGCGTCGAATTCTGCGGTTGTTGCCACTGTGCAACGTGGTTAACCAAACATTAACAAAGGCAAGGCCGCGGCTTGGATATTAACAAACTGGGTGTAAAGTGGCTGTCAAAGAGCGGGAACAATCCGGCGGGGCAGGTCAGGCTTGAAGATGCGGGTTTTGCAACATGCAATCGTGATTGTATTGGTGGCTGTAATTGCCGCCGGTTGCGTTGCGCGTCCGCAGGAGAATGCGGCGATCCGCACCCTGCAGCCGATGGAAGCGGTCGATCCCAATGCGACAGCCGAGCAGTTGCTGGCAAAGACTGGCGTTCCCGCGATACCTGCCGCCGATGACGGTATCCACACCGTTGCCGCATTTTCCGCCGGTGGTGCGGATGGTGCCTATGGTGCGGGTGTAATCAATGGCTGGAGCCGCAGCGGCCAGCGCCCGATGTTTGACGTTGTAACCGGTGTTTCAACTGGCGCGTTGATGGCGGTGCTTGCGTTTCTGGGGCCGCAATATGACGGCGAACTCGAGCGCTTCTACACCACGCAGACCAATGACAAGATCTACAAGAAGAGGGGCCTGAGCGGTGTCCTGGGCGACTCGCTCTATGACAACGAGCCGCTGAAGGAACAGATCGAGGCGTTCATTACTCCCAGTGTCCTGAGCGCGATCGCTGCCGAACACATGAAAGGCCGTCGCCTCTATGTTGCGACAACCAATCTTGATGCTGGCGATCTGGTCGTCTGGGACATGGGCGAAATAGCCACCGGTTCGCGCACCGACAGTGTGCAGCATTTCCAGAAGGTATTGCGCGCTTCGGCCGCCGTGCCAGCCTATTTCCCGCCTGTTTACATCAAGCCACAGCGCGGCATCCAGCTTCGCCAGGCGCATGTGGATGGCGGGGTGAAGGCACCGATCCTGGTTTCGGGCTTCATGTTTCCCGATACCAAGATGCCAAAGCAGCTGTTCATGATCATCAACGGCAACACCTCGAAGCTCAATTCATCGGTGCCTGTGAAAGCCAATCTGGCCAGCATCGCGCAAAAATCCATCGTCGAACTGATGCGCGTCTTGCAGGACGAAACGCTGTACCGTGACTATGTGCTTGCCCGCAATGTGGGCGCAAAATTCCGCATGACGCAGATACCTGACTCCATTCCGCTGGCCAATGAAGGTCTCAACTTCGAAACGAAGCGGATGGTCGAATTGTACCAGGCCGGTTTTGCCGATGGCAGCAAGGGCCATGAGGCTTGGCTGCAGGAGCCGCCGAAGATCACACGATTTGAGAAGCTTGCGGCGAACTAAACCGCGTTTTTCAGCACCGCAGCGACTTCGCCTATTCTCTCCACCCGCTTGTAGCGCGCATGGCCTTGCGGCTCCTCGGCATGGTCGAGCGACCAATTGTACTGCGCGGGAACATGTACAGCCCAGCTTCCGACGGTGAGGGCCGGAATGATGTCGGACTTGAGCGAATTGCCGATCATCATTGAGCGCTCAGCGCCATCGCCGTGGCGGCTGAAAATGCGCTGGTAGGTGGCGGGGTCCTTTTCCGAAACAATTTCCACCGCATCAAAATGCCGGTCGAGCCCGGAGGCGGCGAGCTTGCGCTCCTGGTCGAGCAGTTCGCCCTTGGTGATCACGATCAGCCGGTAATGTCCCTTGAGCGCGGCCAGCGTTTCCTCAACGCCCGGCAGCGTCTCGATCGGGTGGGCAAGCAGTTCGCGGCCCGAGTCAAGGATTTCGGCGATCACCGAAGCCGCCACCTTGCCGCCGGTCACTTCAATTGCCGTCTCGATCATCGACAGGGTGAAGCCCTTCACGCCATAGCCGTAATGGCCGATGTTGCGCTTCTCCGCTTCGGTAAGCCGCTCCATCAGATGGTCGGGGTCCGCATGGGCGGCCAGCAGGTCGCGAAAACGGCCTTGCGTGAAATGGTAGTGCCGCTCGTGGTGCCACAGCGTGTCGTCGGCGTCGAAGGCGATGGTGGTCAGGGTCATGGCAAAGGCGTAGCGCGGGAAAGGGCCGGGGGCAAGGCTATCCGCCGCGCGCGGCCTTGAGCATCTCTTCCAGCATGCCGGGAATGAAAGCGTCCACCGGCGCAAGGCGACCATCCTCCTTCAGCCGGCTGGCGATCGCAAGCGCCTGTTCCAGATGCTTCACCGGGTCGCCGCTCGCCTCCGACAGCCTGACATGGCTGACGATCAAATCGCGCTGCCACGCGCTGTTGGATTTGTCGCTTGCCGCGAGCCTGACGCGGATCGCAAGGCTGTCCTCAAAGGCCTTGAGCGCACCTTCAAGATCGCCCTGCGCAGCACGCACATCGCCGATCTTGTTGTGGCTCACCGAAAGGTCGCGCTGCCACTGGCTGTTCGACGCATCGCCTGACGCAAGCTTCTGCGCAATCGCAAGGTCCGCCTCGTAGGACGACAGCGCACCGGCCAGATCGCCCTGCGCAACAAGCACGTCGCCGATCT
>JBGSNX010000048.1:0-21525 GCA_041739465.1 Salaquimonas sp. | reverse complement strand
ACATCAAGGCAGGCCTGCAAGGACCTGCCGAAACATTTGCAGGACCAGACAGGACTTCAGCCATGACCCAGATAACACCGTTTCATCTTGCCTTCCCCGTTCATGACCTTGAGGCGGCGCGGGCGTTTTATGCGGGCGTTCTGGGGGCAGGGACCGGGCGCGAGGACGACCATTGGATCGATTTCGACCTGATGGGGCACCAGATTGTCGCGCATCTGAAACAAGGCATGGAAACAGGAATTGAAGCCTCCAATGCGGTGGATGGCGATGAAGTGCCTGTTCCACATTTCGGCGTCGTCATGACAATGGACAACTGGCAAGGACTGGCGGACAGGCTGGTGGCGCGCGACGACATCCGCTGGGTGATCAAGCCACGCATCCGCTTCAAGGGCCAGCCTGGCGAGCAGGCAACTTTCTTTCTGCTCGATCCATCGGGAAATGCGCTTGAATTCAAGGCATTCGCTGATTTTTCCATGATTTTCGCGAAGTAGCCGGAACTTGTCTGACGCAATCACAACTGACCTTGTTGAACCGGGAACTGCACCACGCGGCGCATTTACCCACGGTTCGACCCTGCGCCATGTAATTGCCATGTCCGGCACCGGCGCAGTGGGCCTCGTCATGGTCTTTGTCGTCGACTTGGCCAATCTTTTCTACATCTCCCTGCTTGGGCAGCAGGAATTGGCGGCGGCGGTCGGCTACGCATCAACCATCGTCTTTTTCACGATCTCGTGCTGCATAGGTTTTACCATTGCTGCAACAGCCGTGACCGCTCGTGCGTTGGGAGCCCGCGATATTGAGACCGCACGCCGCAATGCCGGGGCTTCACTCATCCTGACATTCGCCATGGCCAGCATTTTGGCGGTGGTTCTTTATCCCTTCATGGCACCGTGTCTGTCGCTTCTGGGAGCAAAAGGCGAGACCCATGCCATAGCGCTCGAATTCATGCAGATTGTCGTGCCTTCCATCCCCATCCTTGGGCTGGGCATGTGCGCGGCGGGGTTGTTGCGGGCAAAAGGCGATGCCAGGCGCGCCATGTATGTCACGCTGATATCGGGTCTGGCTGCAGCGCTCATAGATCCCTTGCTGATATTCGGCTTCGACATGGGTGTGAATGGAGCGGCGCTGGCCACAGTGATCGTGCGTTGCATCATGGTCGCCGTCGGCCTGCACGGGCTTTGGGTGGTGCACAAAATGCTGGCATTGCCCGATGTGGCCCATTTGAAAAAGCTCGTTCGCCCTTTCAGCGCCATAGCCTTCCCAGCCGTGCTGACGCAAATTGCCACGCCTGTCGGCAACGCTTACGTGACCGGCGTCATCTCCGGTTTCGGCGACGATGCTGTTGCCGGATGGGCAATCATCGGTCGGTTGATCCCGCTGGCTTTTGCCGGGATTTTTGCGCTGTCGGGAGCTGTTGGCCCCATACTCAGCCAAAATCTGGGTGCCGGCCAGTTCGACCGGGTCAATTCGACCATGCGCGACAGCCTGATGGTCTCAGCAGTCTACACCTTGCTCATGTGGGCGTTGCTGGCGCTGATGGCAGGCCCAATCCAGCGGGCATTTGGCGCCACAGGCGAAGCGGCCAGCCTCTTGTGGTTCTTTTGCTTGTTTGTAGCCGGCAGTTTCATGTTCAACGGCGCATTGTTTGTTGCCAATGCTGCGTTCAACAATCTGGGCCAGCCGTTTCTGTCCACCGCCTTCAACTGGGGAAGGGCGACGCTTGGTGTTATCCCGTTCGTGCACTACGGACAGGCTTGGGGGGCTGAAGGGGTTCTCGCTGGTTGGGGACTTGGTGCAGTGATATTTGGCGTTGCGTCTGTCGTGGTTTGCTTTCGGACACTGCGTTCACTGCCTGAACGCACGGCGCTCAAGCTGGCGGCAAAGACAGCCAAGGGGACTGGCTGATCGTCTCAAACAGCGGCAAGCATCCTTTCCAGACCTTCGCGGGTCTCGTGCCGGGTGTGGGCAGTTGCCTTCAGGATGTGGTCAGCCCGCAGGAAGTCCAGCACACGAAAGTCACTCACCGGTGGCTGGATGAAAAGGTCCGGCCTGTGATGCTCCAATTTCATGCGGGTCATGGTCTGCATCATCAATTGGCTGGCACCGAATGCCGCATCCAGTCTGGTTGGAACTTCCCGCTGCTTGCGGCGCGGCATGCCAACGACGTCAACCGCGACAACCAGCCGACCGGGCGCTGAAACAAGATCAAACGGGACCGGATTTGACAGCCCGCCATCCACCAGCACTTTCCCGTCGATAACTTCCGGCTTGAAAATGACCGGCAAAGCTGCGGAGGCCGCAATTGCGGGGAAAAGCTCACCTGTCTCCAGTACGCAAAGTGATCCCTCATAAAAGTCCGTCGCGGTGATTTTAAGTGGTATCGCAAGTTCTTCAAACGTCTCGGGAATCTCGTGCGGCAAGAATGCCCGCATGATCTTCTGGGCATTGAATTCGCCAAATTTGGGAAAGCCACCGGAAATGACAGAAGCAAGGCTTTCAGGGCGCAGACGCCAAAGGCGTGCCATGACCTCTGCCCGTTTGCCAAGGCTGGCCAATGTATGCTTGCGCACTTCGTCAGCCGGCATGCCAGCGGCATAGCCTGCTCCGATGAGCGCGCCGATAGAGGTGCCGGCAATCAGGCAAGGCTTCAAACCGAGATCATCGAACGCCTGCAGCACATGGATGTGGGCAAGGCCGCGCGCACCGCCGCCACCAAGCACAAGGGCTATTTCTGTCATCGGCACTCCACGATACCTGCCCGAAGGCTCAGGAATTGCGTGGTCCCACCATGACGACAGTCGGCTCCACGGTCAGATATTTGCGCGCCACTGCTTTGACATCTTCCAGAGTGACGGCGTTGATGAGATCACCCCGGCGCACGAGATAGTCAATCCCCAGCTTTTCGGTCTGCATCGAAATCAGGGCACGGGCAATCTTGGCAGACGTATCAAGGTTGTTGATTGCATAAGAGCCAATGACAAATTTCTTTGCCGCATCGAGTTCGCCGGTTGTTGGCCCATCAGCTGCCAAACGGGCAATCTGCGAACGCATCAAGGCAAGGGTTTCCTCAGCCTTGTCCGAGCGGGTACCCGACGAAGCGCTGATATAGGCGGCATGGTCCAGCGTGGCGAGCGAAGAGCCGACCGAATAGGCAAGTCCGCGTTTTTCCCGGATTTCGTCATACAGCCGCGAGGAGAATGATCCGCCGCCCAAAATATGGTTCATCAAATAGGCAGCGAAGAACGATTTTTCTGCCCGCAGTGGTCCAGGCAATGCCATGGCAATCGCGGTCTGTGTGCCGGTGTCCTCAACATCGATGCGTTTGCCAAACTGCATTTGGGCTGGAGCAACCGGCTCGAGTTCGGCTTTCTGCGGCAATTCGCCAAAGACCAGATCCAGCATCTGTGCTGTCTCTTCCGGCGAGATCGCACCAACCACGGCCACGGTCAGATTGTTCTTGGCAAACAGGCGCCTGAACTGTTTGACGAGATCATCGCGGCTGATTGTATCGAGGGTTTGTGCAGTGCCTTGGCCGCGACGGGAATAGGGGTGCCCGACAAACAGGCTTTCGCGCAAAGCGTCGGCCGCCTTGGTGTCCGCGTCGTTTTCAGCGCGCACAATT
The DNA here is from genome assembly GCA_041739465.1 of Salaquimonas sp. Classification (GTDB taxonomy): domain Bacteria; phylum Pseudomonadota; class Alphaproteobacteria; order Rhizobiales; family Rhizobiaceae; genus BOKV01. Next base: position 17,903 of record JBGSNX010000048.1, on the reverse strand, counting down.
CCAGCCTTCCAGGAGTCGCGCATCCGGTTGATGGCAGCAGGGTCGAACAGCAATTGCGTCAGTGAAAGCCGCATCAGTTCAAATCCCTGCGCGCTGTCATCCTTGACAACCCGCAGCCCGCCGGAAAACTGGTCACGGCCCCACGAGTATCCAAGGCTGACACCAAATTCTTCGGTTCGCGCCTGAAAAGCCTTTGAATCATACGGTCCCGCACCTTCATCAAACAAGGTGGCCAACAGGCTGGCGATCCCCTCCTTGCCAATCGGGTCTTGTGTGGAACCACCTTCAAAAGACACTGCAATCGTGACGATGGGAACCGAATAGTCTTCAACCAGCCAGGCTGACACGCCTTTCGCGCCGGACACCTGTTTGATTTCCACTGCATGCGAGGGGCTGGCAGCAGTTGCGACTGGGAATGCAACGAACATCGCCAAAACAAATTGCAAAAACCGGAACCGGATCATCTCAAGAACCTTCCTTTGGAAGCAATTCGCCAGTCACGGAGCGGCGTTTGTCCAGCCATTTGCGCGCTGCCGCGTTTACATCATCCACGGTTACCTGTTTCACCCGCACCGGCCATTGTGCAATGTCTTCGAGCGAACCACCGGTGCTCAGCACCGTTCCATGAATGCGCGCCATGGTGGTCTGGCTGTCGCGCTCGAATATCGTGGTGCGCAACAGGTAAGCCCTGGCTTTTTCAAGTTCAGTTGGGGTAACGCCATCACGCAAAACGGCATCGATCTGCTCGTCAAGGGCAGCCTCGACAGCCTCAAGCGAAACTCCCGGCAGTGGCTGGGCATACACGCCAAACTCGCCGTAATCGTAAAAGCCGCCCTGATAAAACGCCCCCGCACTGGTTGCGATGGTTTTGTCGATCAGCATGGAACGGTTGAGGCGGCTGGTCGAGGAACCACCGAGAATGGCTGCCAGCAAATCCAGCGCTTCTGCCTCCCGGGGCGCAGCGCCGCGATAGGCTGCCACAACATATGAGCGTTGGATGGACGGCGTTGCGACGCGTGGATCTGCATAGGAAACGCGACGGGCGGCAGTTGGTTCAGGTTCCATTGGCCGCTTGCGCACGCCTGGCTCTGCCCTTCGGGGCACCTTGCCATAATGGCTTTCCGCAAGAGCGAATACATTCTCGGCTTCAACGTCACCGGCCACCACCAGAATCGCATTGTTGGGTGTGTAATACCGGTTGTAGAACTCGATCGCATCGTCCAGCGTGAGAGCCGCGATCTCGTACTCAAACCCGATGATCGGCACACCATAGGGATGGTTTGCGTACAGCGCAGCATTGACTGCCTCGCCCAGAATGGCTTCCGGACTTGAATCCACCCGCTGGCGTCGTTCCTCAAGGATGACATTGCGTTCGGGCGCAACCACCGCTTCGGTCAACACCAGATTGTGCATTCTGTCAGCTTCGTAGCGCATCACCATTTCAAGCGCCGACGGATCGACCTTTTGATAATAGGCGGTGTAATCGGTTGTGGTGAAGGCATTTTCCTGCCCGCCGATTTCTGCAACTTTCTGCGAAAACTCGCGCTCAGGCACTGTTTTGGTCCCCTTGAACATCAAATGCTCAAGAAAATGGGCGATGCCGGACTTGCCACGCTCTTCATCTGCGGAGCCGACCTTGTACCAGACCATGTGGGTGACCACAGGCGCTCTTCGATCAGGAATGACCACGATTTCAAGCCCGTTTTCGAGCGTTTTCGTGGCAAATGCCGGAGTTGTGTCGGCTGCAATTGCGGGCAGTTGCAACAATAGTGCGAAAACAAGGGCGATGACTGGGCGAAATATCATTTGAAGCTCCGGTCCCGGCGAAGAATGAACCCGCCAAACGCAAGACATATAGCGGCACCTTTGTTGTGACCACTGCACAGGCGTCATTTTCACGTGATGGGCTGGCCTGTGCTCAGATCGGACGTTGAAAGAAGCCAACAACCGTTTCGCCAAATTGCCGTCGATCAATCAGATCGAAGCCCGGCAGAATTTGCGGAGCAGACGCTGCATGTTCCTCAAGGACAAGGATTGCTTCCGGCTTCAGCCAACCACCTTCAACAAGGCTTGCTGCCGCCCGCTCGCCCAAAGCCTTTGAATAGGGCGGATCGGCAAATGCCAGATCAAAAGTTTCCATTGTCCCTGGCACGCCCAGATCGGTCGCATCGCGCCGGAAAATTTTGGTTGACCCCTGAAGGCCGAACGCTTCGGTATTTGTTCGCAGCAGACCGCGACCTTCAGCCGACATTTCAACAAACAACGCAAAAGAGGCGCCGCGTGACATTGCTTCGAGGCCCAAAGCACCGGTGCCTGCGAACAAGTCGAGCACCCGTTTTCCGTCCATCGGAAATTTTGAACCCAGAATGTTGAACACACTTTCGCGTGTACGATCCGATGTCGGGCGAATTTGCGCATCCGATGGCGCGGCGATTTGCCTGCCACGAAATCTACCGGCGACGATCCGCATTGCCACGCCCCTGCCCTGTCGGCAGACCGCCACCCGGCTTGCCACCGCCGGACTTTGGTCCGTCACCTGACTTGCTGCTTCGCTCAGGCCTGCCACATGCAAGTGAAGACTTGCCGCCTGAAGGGGAAGACTTGCGCCGTGTATCCATCCGGTCGAGTGCATCTTCGGCAGCCTGACCGCGCGGCACGCGCCGTGACCCGCCGATCCGACCGTCTTCCCGCTTGAATTCAGGCTTTTTGCCGGGCTTTTTGGCGGTATCCGGTTTTGCTTCGGGGAGCTTTTGTGGTGCAAGCTGCACCGGCGGCGTATCGAAATTGGCCCCCGCTTCGGCGGCCAGACGTGGCCCAAGTTGATCGCGCAGCATGCGGCCACGAATTTCACGCACTTCGCCTTCGGCCAGATCGCCAAGCTGGAAGGGACCGAACGAGACGCGGATCAACCGGTTTACCGAAAGCCCAAGTGCGCCAAGCACATTCTTGACTTCACGGTTTTTGCCCTCGCGCAATGCCAGCGTGATCCACACGTTCGATCCTTGCCGCCGGTCTAGAAGCGCTTCCATCGATCCGTAAAGAACGCCGTCAACGGCCATGCCATCCTTCAGCGCGTCCAGTTGTTCCTGGCTGACCTCACCATGCGCCCGCACACGGTAGCGGCGCAGCCAGCCGGTTTTCGGCAGCTCCAGAACCCGCGCAAGCCCGCCATCATTCGTAAGGAGCAACAATCCTTCGGTGTTGATATCAAGGCGACCGATTGAGAGCACGCGCGGCATGTCTTTCGGCAAAGAGCCGAACACGGTTGGCCGCCCTTCCGGATCGCGAGCGGTGGTTACCAGACCCGGCGGCTTATGATAAAGCCATAGTCGCGTGCGCTCGGCGGCGGGCAACGGCGCACCATCCACTTCAATCTTGTCGTCCAGTCCGACCGTGAAAGCGGGTGTTTCCAGCACCTTGCCATTTACCGCCACTCGCCCTGCAGCAATCCACGTTTCAGCTTCACGGCGCGAGCAAAGACCAGCGCGCGCAAGGCGCTTGGCTATGCGCTCCTTGCCGTTCACTTCAGCAGTTTGCGCGGGTTTTTCAGATTTTGCCGGTTTTGCCCGGTCGCTTATCGGTTTTGACATGGCTCGTCCCTACCAAGGAAAGCTGCAATGTGCGAGATATTTTGCCAAACTCGACAGCGAAAACCGGAGCAAAGCGTGTCACAGTTCATGAAAGCTGCGTTGGAGGAAGCGCAAGCTGCAGCTTTGCGCGGTGAGGTGCCGGTTGGTGCGGTGGTTGTGCACGGGCGCGAAATCATATCGCGCGCAGGCAATGAAACCCTTGCCCGAAACGACCCTACCGCTCATGCCGAAATGCTGGCAATCCGCATGGCCTGCGAAGCGATGAATTCACAAAGACTTGGCGATTGCGATTTGTATGTCACGCTTGAGCCCTGTCCGATGTGCGCGGGGGCTATCTCGTTTGCCCGCGTCAAGCGCCTGTATTTTGGCGCCGAGGACACAAAGGGCGGAGCCGTGGAAAATGGCGTTCGTTTTTTTGGTGACCCGACCTGCCACCATGCGCCGGAGGTCTACTCCGGCTTGGCACAAAAAGAATGCGCTGAGGTGCTAAGGCAGTTTTTCAGGGAAAAAAGAGGATAACCGGTCAGTTCCGACGGCCCAGTTCCTGCATTGCCTTGATCTTGGCCTGCCGAACTTCTTCCGCCTTGATCGCCCGTTCTTCCTCGGTGTAGGCCTCGACGCCTGAAGGCGCCGAAGACACCGGCACCCGGTACTGAACCGGTGGCTCGGTCAGGTATTTGCGGCTTGCCCCAAGCGAGCCTGACAATTCTGCCTTGCGCTGAAGTACAGCCTGTCGCGACGCCTGACTGCCTTCGCCGCCGTAAATGGTCGGGTTGCCGTCCCGGTCGGTACGGCCGGGAATGAATTTCTTTTCGGCATAGCCTTGTTCGATGGCGATGCCTTCCTTCTTGCGAAGCAGTTCTTCGCGCTTGTATTCCCCGGTGCGCGGGTCAAGCTCGCCAGCCTGGGCACGGACGCGGGCAATCCGCTCTTCAGGCGTTTCGGGCCATTCGGGGTTTGAAGTCGTCGTTTCGATATCGACCGGCTCCACCAGCGCCTGCTTGTTCTGCGGAACGATGAGGTCAGGACGCGCAGAATAGTCAATCTTCGGCTTTTCGGTCTTCAGGTTGAACATGGTGTACATGTCCGTAAGGGTCTGCTTTTCCTGCGAGACGCCGGTTCCGTATGTCGTTCCGCCCACGCAGCCTGACACGGCGGCAAGGGCAAAGAAGCCTGCCACAAGGCGCGAAGTTCTGGAAACGTGCTCAAACGAAATGCGCATCTTGACCCCGGAAAGAACCATCACACTGCTAAAGCCACAAAATGCGGCCAGAATCCGGCAAAACCGCCGATAACCTTTTGTTCACTACCGCAAAACCGTGCCTGTGACAATCTTGCAGCGTTTGATCAGCGGCAAGATGGTCAACAGCGTACCGTTTCCTATTTCGCGGTTGCGTCGATTTCGCGAATCGCCGCCGCATCACGAACAGACAATTCCGGGAATTGCGGGTCGTTGCCGACGTCGGGAAGGATCTTCCACGAGCGGGCACATTTACGGCCGAGCGCCTTGGCAGGCACAACCGCCACGTCCGATGTTTCATCCGAACGGAAGGCATCTTGTGGAGCCGAAGCACTGGTTACCATGATCTGGCTGGTGATGCAGATTTCGGCAAAATCAATGCCTTCGAGTGCTGCCATCAACGACGGGTCGGTTATGTGAACCACCGGCGCGGCTTCCAATGATGAGCCGATCCGCTTCTCCTTGCGCTCGATTTCCAGTGCTCCGGTTACGACACGCCTCACCTTGCGGATTTGTGTCCACTTTTCTGCCAAGGCCTCATCCAGCCAATGATCTGGCAGGTTCGGGAACTGTTCCAGATGGATGGACCCACCGGAACCGGGGTGCCGGTCGAGCCAGGCTTCTTCCATGGTGAACGGCAACATCGGTGCCAGCCATTTTGCCAGACAGTCGAACAAATGATCGACGGTCTGCAGTGCTGCCTTGCGCTTGATGCTGGAAGGAGCGTCGCAATAAAGCGCGTCCTTGCGGATGTCGAAGTAGAACGCGGAAAGTTCCACATTCATTAAATTCGAAAGGGTGAACAGCACCCGCTTGAAATCAAAGGCGTCATAACTTTCGCGCACGATCAAGTCGAGTTCGGCGAGGCGGTGCAGCATCAGCCGTTCAAGTTCGGGCATTTGTGGCCACGGCACGTCGGTGCCACTGTCATGTGCCAACGTGCCCAACATCCAGCGGAAGGTGTTGCGGACCTTGCGGTAGGAATCCACCGCTGTTTTCAGGATTTCTGGCCCGATGCGCAAATCTTCCGAATAGTCCGACGACGCCACCCACAAGCGAAGGATGTCAGCGCCCGACTGCTCGATGACCTTTTGCGGTGTCACCACATTGCCAAGGGATTTTGACATCTTGCGCCCTTCCTCGTCCATGACGAAGCCATGGGTGAGAACCGCATCGTAAGGCGCACGGCCACGAGTCCCGCATGATTCGAGCAAGGAAGAATGGAACCAGCCACGATGCTGGTCCGAGCCCTCAAGGTACAAGTCGGCCGGCCATTTGAGATCTTCGCGCTCCTCAAGACAGAATGCGTGGGTGGAACCTGAATCAAACCACACGTCGAGAATGTCCTTGACCATTTTCCACGGCTCATTGGCGCGTGAGCCCAGAAAGCGTTCACGTGCGCCATCGGCAAACCAGGCATCGGCGCCTTCGCTGGCGAATGCTTCGATGATGCGGGCATTGACCGCTTCGTCCTTGAGAACATTGCCCTCATCGTCGGCAAATACGGCGATGGGAACGCCCCAGGCGCGCTGGCGCGAGAGCACCCAGTCCGGGCGGTTCTCGATCATGGCGTTGAGCCTGTTCTGGCCCGCTGCCGGCACAAAGCGTGTTTCGCTGATCGCCTTGAGCGCAGTCTGGCGCAAGGTGCCGCCAAGGCTTTCGACCTGCCGGTCCATGTAGACGAACCATTGCGGAGTATTGCGGAAGATCACCGGCTTTTTCGAACGCCAAGAATGGGGATAGGTGTGCTTGAGCCGTCCACGGGCAAACAGCATGTTGCGCGCGATCAGCGCCTTGATCACGGCATCGTTGGCATCGCCCTTCTTGCCGTTGTCGTCGATGACGCGGGCTGGTCCGCCTTCACGGTCCGGCCCGAAGCCCGGCGCATCCTTGGTGAAATAGCCGGCGTCATCAACCGTGAACGGGATGGTGGGGGAAAAAGGAAATCCGTCAAATGATATATCACCACTGTGTGGGTCAATATTGATACGTTTTACTAGCCGCCTAATACCATCGCTTTTTTGCTTGCTTATGTAACCGCAAAACTCTGTCCATACATCAAAATCCTCCCGTCCATGGCCGGGAGCCGTGTGAACAAAACCAGTACCAGCGTCATCGGTAACATGATCGCCAACAATAAGTGGAACAGCAAAATCATAACCCTCCACAAATCCCGCAAGCGGGTGTGCGCATACTATAGTACGAAGATCTTCCTGTTCAATTTTCCGAACATGAATACAACTAATCTTCGCTTTATTAAAGCAACTTTGAGATAATTCATCTGCTACAATAATTTTCTCGCCAACTACCGGACCATAAGCAAGTTCTGTTTCGATTACTTTATACAAACTATAATTTACATTTTTCGCATAGGCAATCGCACGATTACCCGGGATCGTCCAGGGGGTAGTTGTCCATATCAAGATATTGGCATTTCTAATGTCATCTTGAAATGAAATAGAAGGTCTCTCTTCGCCCGATATCCATTCCCGCATCCTTTGATCAACAGACACCACCGGAAACTTCACCCACACCGTGTCGCTTTCATAATCCTGATATTCGACTTCTGCTTCGGCGAGCGCCGTGCGTTCGACCACGCTCCACATCACCGGCTTGGAGCCACGATAGAGCTGGCCGGACATGGCGAATTTCATCAATTCGGCAGCGATCTTCGCCTCGGCCTTGTAGGCCATCGTGGTGTTAGGATTTTCGAAATCACCCTCGACGCCCAATCGGCGGAATTCGGCAGACTGCACCCCGATCCAGTGCTGTGCGAATTCGCGGCACTGGCGGCGGAACTCGTTGACCGGCACTTCGTTCTTGTCGAGGCCCTTTTCGCGGTATTGCTCTTCGATTTTCCATTCGATCGGCAGGCCGTGGCAGTCCCAGCCCGGCACGTAATTGCTGTCAAAGCCGCGCATCTGGAACGAGCGGGTGATGACGTCCTTGAGGATTTTGTTGAGCGCATGGCCAATGTGCAGATTGCCGTTGGCATAGGGCGGGCCGTCATGCAGCACGTATTTCGGGCGGCCTTTCGAAGTCTCACGCAAGCGCTTGTAAAGCTGCATCTCGTCCCAGCGGGCGATGATCTGAGGCTCTTTTTCCGGCAGACCGGCGCGCATGGGAAATTGCGTTTGCGGCAGATTGAGCGTTTCGCTCCAGTCTCGGCCTTCGGTCTTGCCTGTTGTCTTTGGTGTATCGTTCATTTTTTTCACTTTGTGCCCACGCCATGGATTGCGCGGGGGACGGAAAGTCCTGTGGGCAACGGCCCGGAGAGGGTTGGAAAGTGGCACGCGCAGTGGCGCGGCGATTCACCCCGGCGCTCCAGCCCTGTTAAAACTCAGGCGGAGGCCGGGCGAATAATTCGCAGGGAAATCAGCGCGCAAATGACCATGAGCGTTGCATACCAGCAAGGGCGCGCCGAATAAAGCCGGTTTTGCGAAAGCCTACCAGACCTCGCGGTCAAGCTTTTCAAACAGCACCTTTCGCATGATCCCGGTCAACAAACGCGGGGCAAGTGAACCCGCAACGGCGGTGAGTTTGGCGACCATCCCCGGCAACACCGCTCGTTTGCCTGATCCTGCTGCGGAAAGGATGAGAGCAGACAGCTTGTCCGGGTCCATCCGCGCTTTGTCACCCGAACCCGCCGGTGCATGGCGTGCTGCATGCGGGGTGCGGATCGGGCCTGGATAAACCGTCGTGACCCTGACGCCCTTTTGCCGAAATGGTTTGGCGATGCTCTTGGCATAAATAGCCAAGGCATCCTTGGATGCGGCATAGCTAGCGGCGCCGGGATAGCCGGTAAAGCACGAGAGCGACGCTACAAATACCAGTGACGCATTGGTTTCAAAGGCTTTGTGGCGCAGCAGCGCTGCAGACAACATCATTGGAGCGAGCGCGTTGACGGCCATCAGTTTTTGGTGGGCAGTTGCCGGAATCGCCTCAAACCTTCCGGTTGCACTAATACCGGCATTGAGAACCACGAGGCCGAACGGTCCCATGCCGGCGATTTGCGGCAGTTGCGTCTCCAGTAGCGGCAAGTCGGAAAGATCAGCGAAAACCGGCGTCAAACCCGGATGATCAGCGGCCATTGCGTTCAAAGCTGCGATGTCGCGGTCAACACCGATCACGCTGTGTCCTGCGGCCAACAATTGCAGGGCCAATGACTTGCCAAGGCCGGAAGCCGCACCGGTTACCAGCGCCTTCATTGCGATCTGCCCAAAAGTCCGGTGATGATTTCACGGATGTCAATGCCAACCGTCGCAACCGGCTTGCGGTTCTCGATGTGGCGCATGATCCGTTTCGCGCTGTCTTGCGGCTTCACAAAGAACCGCCGGGCAAACCCGGTCTCCAACCCGGCTTTTGAATGCATGTTGGTGGCTGTCGGACCCGGATGGATGATCTGCACATCGATCTTTTCCTTCCATTCACTGGCCAGCGCGCGGGCAAAGCCGGACAACCCGGCTTTGGAGGCAGCGTACGAGGCAAAATTCGGGGCGCCTTTTGCGGCAGTGGAACCAATGAGCGTCACCAAACCGTGGTGCGACGCCAGCAACGGCGCAAACGCATGCGCGGTGAGCATCGGAGACAACAAATTGACCTCAAATGTTTTGCTCAGGCCTGCGAAATCTTCATTCCAGGGGTCGTTGATATGGCCATAACCGGCATTGAGTACCAGATGGTCCAGTCTGGACCAGCCCGCCTGCCTGACAGCCTTTGTCAGGATGTCCACACTTTCAGAACGGCCAAGGTCAGCCTGTACATAGGTTGCATTTGTCGGCCAACCTGGCGGCAAAGCAGATGGCAACCTGCTGCCGGTACCGATAACGAGCGCGCCGTTGCCGACAAACAGGTTAAGCAAGTGCCAACCGATGCCATCGGTGGCACCAGTCAAAAGCACCGTTCGCCGGGTTTCCACGCTCAGGCCTTGCCGATGGCGAGCAACTCCCGGGCAGCTTGGCTGTCCCGGTCCATTTGCGCGATCAGTTGATCGACTGTTTCGAATTTCTCTTCCCCGCGCAAATAGCCGATAAGCTCGATGCCAAGGGTCTCCCCGTAAAGATCGCCGGAAAAATCGAAAACAAAGGTCTCCAAAAGGGCTTCGCCGTTGTCGAATGTCGGTCTGCGGCCAAAGCTGGCGACAGCATCATGCATGCTGCCATCCGCCCGATGGATCCGAACGGCGTAAATGCCATGGCAAAGCCTGGTTTCAGCGGGCAAGGCCATGTTGGCAGTCGGGTAACCGAGCGTACGACCCAATTGCTTTCCGGGAATGATCTTGCCGTTCACGCGCCACGGTCTGCCCAGCAGCGCATTGGCAGTTGCAATATCACCCTGCTCAAGCGCCTTGCGGATTCGGGTTGAGGAAATCACCGCGCCTGCCGTATCCACCACGGGCTCGATCAGCGTCACGCCGATCTTCATCTCAGCGGCCCGCTCGCGCAGAAACTGCGGTGTGCCAAAGCGGGCCTTGCCAAAATGAAAATCCATGCCCGCAACCGCGTGAATTGTCCGCAATTCCTGGCCCAGCAAACGATAGACGAAGGAGGAAGCCGGCATTTGCGAAAATGCCTGATCAAAACGCCGTTCAACCATCCCGGCAAAGCCAAGGCTGGCAAACAGGCGGGCCTTTTCGTCGGGTGGCGTCAGGCGAAATACCGGTTCGTTTGGACGGAAGAAAGTTCGCGGATGCGGCTCGAAAGTCAGCACAAGTGCCGGTGCCGAAAGTTCCTGTGCCTTGGCCAATGCTGCATCCAGCACGCCGCGATGCCCTAAGTGAACGCCGTCAAAATTGCCGATCGCCACCACAGATTTCTTCAGTTGCGCGGGAAATTCCTGCCCGTCCGTGATCCACTGAAATCCTGATTGAAGCAGTTTCGTCTTCATTGCAGCCATCACCATTGCAACCTTGGCATCCAGGCAGTCGGCTTCGCGTTATTGGCCTGAAGAAACGCTTCCAGCTTGTTGGCGTCCGGCGCGTCGGGATCACCATAATCTGCCGCGTGAATACCGGCCGAGATATACAACAGGTCCAGTCCCGCTGCCATTGCGCCTTTGACATCGGTGGGCATGCCATCGCCAATTGCAAGAATACGCGAAGTTTCGATCGGCTTTCCGGCAATTTCGTCTAATCTTTGCCGCGCGGTTCGGTAAATCAGTGGATGTGGTTTGCCGACCACGAATGTCTCGCCGCCAATCGCCGAATAGTCTCGGGCCAGCGCGCCTGCGCACCAAATGAGGTTGTGACCCATTTCGACAACAATGTCGGGGTTGGCGCAAATGAAAGGCAATTTCCGGTCAGCAAGCTCGCGCAGCAATGGCACATAGTCCTCCGGCGTCTCGCTTTGGTCATCAAACAATCCGGTGCAGACAATGCTGTCTGCGTGTTCTTTCTCTACCAGATTGACGTTCAATCCCTCATAAATTGTCATGTCGCGGGTTGGACCGATGTGAAAGACATCGCGGGCCTTTTCAACGATCAGGCTTCGGGTAACGTCACCGGAAGTGACCACGGCGTCAAATACGCCTTCCGGCACACCCAAACGGCGCAGCTGTTCGGTAACCGGGCCAAACGGGCGCGGGGCATTGGTGATCATCACCACATGCCCGCCATTCAGCCGAAATCGTGACAAGGCTTCCATCGCTCCGGGCCAAGCCGCAACTCCGTTGTGTAACACGCCCCAGACGTCGCACAGAATCGCGTCATAACCGGCAGCGATTTGCCGAAGGCCGTTTATTCTGCCTCGGGTATTGTTTTGCGAATGCATGAGACATCTTGCCGGGTTCTTGCGGTGAATTCCAGCTTCTGGCAAAGCCGATGGTCCGGGTCAAGCCGTGCGTTTGGTCAGTTTAGCCATGTTTGCTTACCACGGTTGTGTCAAAAACCCTTGCAGCACTTTCCCGGGGCTTCAATTTCCGCGATACTGGGTTTCATTGTTGCACCGCCGCGAAAATCAAATGCTCCCATGCTTCAGCTTCTGTTTTTACACGCCATCACAATTTCCGGCTCTGCAGCTGCGCTTACGGTTGTAGACGGTCTGGAACTGCACTGGATCGGTATTGGCGCTTTGTTTGGCACGCTTGTCGGCGTCTCTCTGGCGTGCGTTGCGGCATTTTTCCATCTCAAGCGATTGATTGAGCGGATGAACCGTGACCTTTCCAACTATGAAGCCGCTGTGGCGATGCGCTTTGCTTCGCTTGAGAAAGCCGTCGCCAACCAACCGCAACCGCTCGCTGCGCCATCCTTCGCCCGATCAACGCTTCAGGAGCCGCTGGCCCCGGCACCCATTCAGTCCGACAACGTCATTTCGCTCAACGCCGTGCGTCCCGGCAGCGTACAGGAAAAACGGCTGAGGCTGACACAAGCCCAACTTGAAGAAGCAGTGGGCGCAAATGCCGTTTCCGCCTGGTACCAGCCAGTCGTTTCGCTGCCCGAACGCAAACCGAAATATCTGGCGGGCTACCCTTATCTGGAGACAGAGACCGGTACACCCGCCCCGCCCGAGCAGTGGCACAAGGCAGCCTTGCGCGCCGGTCTGGGTGCGCAGATTGACCGGCAAATGGCGTTGCACAGCATCCGTGCAGCGCGTGAACTGCGCCGCGGCGACAAAAAATGTGGCATGATCTGGCACATGGGACTTCCCCTGCTGCGCGATGCATCTGCTTTTGCCGAGGTTGAAGGACTTCTCAAGGCAAACCGCGCGCTTGGCAATTCATTTGTTTGCCAGATCGAATGCAGCGAATACCGGCAGTTGACCCACACTGAAGTTGAAAAACTGTACCATCTGCGCGAATGCGGCTTCCGTCTTGGCATTGGCACCAGTTCGGATTTGTCGGCACTTTCCAGTGCACTCGGCTCCGGCCTTTTCAGTCTGGCCTGTGTCCAGGCTTCAGTACTTGCCAGCACCGGTGCCTCGGCAATCCAAAATGGCAGCGAGAACATTGAACTGGTGGCCACAGGCGTAACCGACGAAGAGACCGCCATCGAACTGATCGATCACGACATCTCGCTGGCACAGGGAACACTGTTTGCCCCGGTCCGGCCATTGCGCAATCCGCAAAACGCCCAGGGCGCACCCGAAGCCCGTCGTTGAAATTGCATTTCCCGGAGCTTCCAAGGTTGACAAAAGCCGGAGGGATACCTATTTCACGGATGCTGTCACTCATGCCGTGTGAGTGCTAACAATTGACCAACGCGACCTGCAGTCCATGCCGGTCCGGGTCACATCTCAAAATCGGGAAATCACCATGGCTAAAATCAAATTCCGTCCGCTGCACGACCGCGTTGTCGTCCGCCGCATCAAGTCCGAAGAAAAAACATCCGGTGGCATCATTATCCCGGATACCGCGCAGGAAAAACCTTCTGAAGGCGAAATCGTGTCCATCGGTTCGGGCAACCGCGATGAGAACGGCAAGCTGGTACCGCTCGATGTCAAGGTCGGCGACCATATCCTCTTCGGCAAATGGTCCGGCACAGAAGTCAAACTCAATGGTGAGGAACTGCTCATCATGAAAGAATCCGACATCATGGGCGTGGTTGGCTGAACTGCCACATCTCACCTGAAAACCTGAACGCAAATTCGGCCAGGCATTTCGCCAGCCGCACTCATCAAGGAGCAGACAATGGCTGCCAAAGAAGTAAAATTCGGTTCTGACGCCCGCGAGCGCATGCTGCGCGGCGTCGATATTCTCGCCAATGCCGTCAAGGTGACACTCGGCCCGAAAGGCCGCAATGTCATTCTCGACAAGTCGTTCGGCGCACCACGCATCACCAAGGATGGCGTTACCGTCGCCAAGGAAATCGAACTTGAAGACAAGTTCGAAAACATGGGCGCACAGATGGTGCGTGAAGTAGCTTCCAAGACCAACGACATTGCCGGCGATGGCACCACCACCGCAACCGTGCTTGCACAGGCAATCGTTCGGGAAGGTGCCAAGGCAGTGGCCGCCGGCATGAACCCGATGGACTTGAAGCGCGGCATCGACACCGCCGTGACCGAAGTCATCGCGGCCCTCAAGAAGTCTGCCAAGAAGATCAAGACCTCTGAAGAAGTTGCACAGGTCGGCACCATCTCTGCCAACGGCGAAACCGCCATCGGCGAAATGATTGCCAACGCAATGCAGAAGGTCGGCAATGAAGGCGTCATCACGGTTGAAGAAGCCAAGACCGCCGAAACCGAACTGGAAGTTGTCGAAGGCATGCAGTTCGACCGCGGCTACCTTTCGCCGTACTTCGTGACCAATCCGGAAAAGATGGTCGCTGACCTTGAAGACGTTTACGTTCTTCTGCACGAAAAGAAGCTGTCCAACCTGCAAGCCATGCTGCCGGTGCTGGAAGCCGTCGTTCAGTCCTCGCGTCCCCTGCTGATCATTGCAGAAGACGTGGAAGGCGAAGCGCTGGCGACCCTCGTTGTCAACAAGCTGCGTGGCGGCCTCAAGATCGCTGCTGTCAAGGCGCCGGGCTTCGGTGATCGCCGCAAGGCGATGCTGGAAGACATTGCCGTTCTGACCGGTGGCCAGGTGATCTCTGAAGATCTCGGCATCAAGCTGGAAAACGTGACGCTTGCCATGCTTGGCCGCGCCAAGAAGGTGTCGATCACCAAAGAAAACACCACCATCGTTGATGGCGCTGGCAAGAAGAAGGAAATCGAAGGTCGCGTTGCACAGATCAAGCAGCAGATCGAAGAAACCACTTCGGACTATGACAAGGAAAAGCTGCAGGAGCGCCTTGCCAAGCTTGCTGGCGGCGTTGCGGTCATCCGCATCGGCGGCGCAACCGAAGTTGAAGTGAAGGAACGCAAGGACCGTGTTGACGATGCGCTGAATGCAACCCGCGCAGCAGTTGAAGAAGGCATTGTTCCAGGCGGCGGTACCGCATTGGCGCGTGCAGCAGCAGCCATCACTTCCAAGGGTGACAACGAAGACCAGAACGCAGGCATCAGCATTGTTCGCCGCGCGCTTCAGGCACCGCTGCGCCAGATTGCCCAGAACGCCGGAGCGGAAGCTTCGATCGTTGCGGGCAAGGTGCTGGAAAACAAGTCCAACACCTTCGGCTACAATGCACAGACCGGCGAATTCGGTGACATGATTGCCATGGGCATCGTCGATCCGGTCAAGGTAGTGCGCACTGCCCTGCAGGATGCGGCATCGATTGCCGGCCTCCTCGTCACCACCGAAGCCATGGTTGCCGAACTTCCGAAGAAGGAAAGCGGCGGCGGCATGGGCGGCGGCGGCATGGGCGGCATGGGTGGCATGGACGGCATGATGTAAGCTGTCTTCCCATCAGGATGATATGCAAAAAGGGCGGGCCGCAAGGTCCGCCCTTATTTGTGTTGCAGCCTGTCGTCGCCATCGTTCGATGTGGCTGAACAATGCGTGCGCCACATGGCCATAGACAAAAGTCGAAGGGTGAAAGTATCTCTCAGCGGGAAACAATCAGGAGTTCTTCATGTCCAACAACCTCGTACTGCTCATCGCCCGCGTTCTTCTTGCGGCAATTTTCATTGTCGCAGGTGCCACAAAGTTTCCCGATATCAGCCAGACAGCCGGAATGATCTCGCAAGCAGGTTTGCCAGCGGCAACGGCGCTTGCCTATGCAGCGGCCATTTTTGAAGTGGTGGCCGGCCTTGCCATTCTCATCGGCTTCCAGACCAGAATTGCCAGCTATGTTCTGGCAGCATTTTGCGTGTTTACAGCCTTCATGTTCCACTCCGGAGCAATCAACATTCCCGATTTCCCGGCAGGTGCAAATGCGCTGCTTTCAGTGTTCAACCAGATCATGATGATGAAGAACCTCGCCATTGCCGGCGGCTTCCTTGCGCTGGCAGTCGCTGGCGCAGGCGCATGGTCTGTGGATGGCCGTCGTTAAAATTTGCATGGCAGAATAATGAAAGGCCGCCTGGATCTGGGCGGCCTTTTTTATTTCGCTGCCCTGTGCTCTGCCAGCGAACGCGCGAGCAGGGTCAAAAGGTCCCTGTCTTGTGCGTCGCGCGGCTTGTCCGCCGATACCAGACAGGCTTGTGACTGGAGAATCAACCCGTCTTCCAATTGCTTCAAATGATTGGCCCGAAGGGTCGAACCGGTGGATGTGATGTCGACAATGACATCTGCCTGACCTGATGCCGGGGCACCTTCGGTGGCACCAAGGCTTTCAACAATGCGATAGGTCTGGATGCCATGGGTGCGGGAGAAAAACTCCTGCGTCATTCGCCAGTATTTGGTGGCAATGCGCAAGCGCCTGCCATGGCGGGCACGAAATTCGGCGGCAACATCGTCCAGATCAGCCATGCTGTCGACATCGTACCAGACCTGCGGAACGGCCACGACCACATCCGCGCGCCCGAATCCCAAGTGTGCTTCGATGGTCATGCGGGACTGCCAGTCGGCAGCAGCCTCGCGAACCAAATCTTCCCCGGTGACGCCGATATCCAGATTGCCCGCGGCCAGTTCACGGGCAATCTCGGAAGCGGAAAGGAATGAAACCTCGATTCCGGAAACGCCTTCCATGATGCCCTTGTAGCTGCGTGCATCCGTCGGCTCGCGCACGGTAAAACCGGCGGTGGCAAATTTTTCCAGCGCCTGTTCACGCAAACGTCCTTTGGAGGGAATGGCCAACGTCAGCGTCATCGCACCTGCTCCATCCGGTCGAGCCAGACCGAAAATCCGACCGCTGGCACCGAAGCCGGCGCACCGAGCAGCGTCAACAAGCGATCGTAGCGGCCACCGCCCGCAACCGGCTTTTGCAGCCCCGGCGCTGTGATCTCGTAAACAAGGCCGGTGTAATATTCGAGCGAGCGGCCGAACGCGGCATCGTAGGTCACAATCGCCGGGTCAACACCCTGGGCGCGGATTTCATCCACCCGCACAGCGAAAGCGGCAAGCACCAGCTCCATGTCGCCATCCAGCCGCCTGGCAAAATCTGCCAATGAACTGCCGGCCTTGTCGATGGTCACTTTAATGGAAAGGAAATCACGCAAATCCGAAACGTGTTCGGTGGTCAGGCGGGCATTGTCGAGCGCTGCCTGCTCCAACATGCGGGCAGCAATTTCCTGCGGCGTGCGGCTGGCCGCTGCAAGGTAGCCGAAGGCTTGCATCTGCGCTTCGATTGCGTCTGCCAAAGCCGTTGCATCCGCCTGCTCCAAGGCTGCGGTGATTTGCGGCGCATGGCCATTGTTGCGTTCGCGCGGGGCGCTGAGTGAAGCCAGCAGCGCTTCGACCTTGTCTGGCGAACCGAAGGAGCGCGCCAGCTTGCGCCGCCAACCGGTGGGAAGACCCAGAGCACGTATCACGGCCTCGAACACCGCCTGATCGCCGAGCGTGACATTGAAATGCGCATCGGGCACGAGGTCGTCGAGCATGGCCAGCGCATCGGCGAGCGAGCGGGCGTCGGCGGCGGAGATGGCTGGATCGCCAATGTCCTCGATTCCGGCCTGACGAAACTCGGACGGCTCGTCTTCGCGCTGGCGAAACACCGTGCCTTCATAGCCATAGCGCGCTGGGTCGCCTTGCCCAGACAAGTGCAACAGACAAACGGGAATGGTGAATTCCGGGCGCAGGCACAGGTTTTCGCCGCGCTGGCCGGTGGTGAGGTAAATGCGGCGACGCAAATCCTCACCAGCCGTATCAAGGAACGGGTCGGCCGGCTGCAACAGGCCGATTTGTGGCACGGTGCAATGGCGGGACGCGAAGAAGGGGGTGAGGGTCAAAGCAAACCACCATCAATCGGTAGCGTATGGCCAAAAGAAAGCGAAACAAACACCCCTCCCCAACCCCTCCCCACAAGGGGGAGGGGCTTGGCTGCCACACACTTGAAGCAGTGACCAGCTTCAGAAAACGCCGCCCGAATTCTGTTATGAAATGTAAAATATCCAAACAACCAAATGATCCGAGGCAACGGGAAACTCCCCTCCCCCTTGTGGGGAGAGGTTGGGGAGGGGTGTTTTCCCACTTCCCTATTCATCGTCCGCCTGCGCCAGCATTTCGAGCACTTTGGCAACCAATTCGCCTTCTGATGCCGTCACCTGCGCCACGCGGGCAGCGCGCCATTCGGCGTTGGAGGCAATCGCCTCGGCCTG
>JBGSNX010000043.1:0-54045 GCA_041739465.1 Salaquimonas sp. | reverse complement strand
GGCGCCGGTGGAAGACCGCTCGCAAGGCATGCCGATCCGCGACGCGCTCGGCGCCGCAATGGCCGGTGCAAAGTCGGAAGCGCAGCGCAACCGGCTGAGCGAGATCGAGGCCAATTATGTGGCAGTCGGCCATGCGCCGATCTGGATTTCAAACGGCACCGTAAGCGCCAATGCCAGGCAGATGGTCGATGCACTTGGCCTTGCTTTTGAAGACGGGCTTGATCCGGCTGACTACGGTGCGGCAAGGCTGGCTGAACAACTCAATGCTGCCG
The DNA here is from genome assembly GCA_041739465.1 of Salaquimonas sp. Taxonomy (GTDB): domain Bacteria; phylum Pseudomonadota; class Alphaproteobacteria; order Rhizobiales; family Rhizobiaceae; genus BOKV01. The sequence goes on along the minus strand of JBGSNX010000043.1, from coordinate 53,773 downwards.
ATCCGGCGGCGCTTGCTGCGCTTGAGATCGAGCTTTCGCTGGCCGCGGTGGCTTTTGGCCAGCACATGAATGCAGGCCGGGTAAACCCGCGCGACGTCAACCGCGAACTGGTGAAGTTCCCCAAGGTCGTGGCAACCGACACCATCCTTTCCAATTTGCGGCAGACAAAACAGGTCAAGGCCTACATGCGGCTGCTGGCTCCGCACACCGCCCGCTATGAGCGGTTGCGCCAAGCGCTTTCGGGCTATCGCCGGATAGAGCGGCAGGGCGGCTTCTCGGTGGTTGCCGAAGGCGACACATTAAAGCCGGGCGCAAGCGACCCACGGATGCCTGCAATACGCAAGCGGATGCAGGATGCAGGCACGCTTCCGTCCGATGTCGTTTTTGCAGGCGATCTCAACACCTATGACCAGTCGCTGGCCGAAGCGGTGAAACGCTTTCAGGAGTTGCACGGACTTGAAGCGGTCGGGACCATCGGAAAGCAGACCATTGCTGCCATGAATGTGCCGGTGTCGCGGCGCATCTTCGAAATGGAACTCAACCTTGAACGAAACCGCTGGCTGCAGAATGATTTCGGCCCGTACCACATCTTCGCAAATCTTGCCGACCAGGTGGTCAAGGTGGTGCGCAACGACGACACGGTGCATGCGGAAGTCATACAGGTAGGGCAGCCCTACCACCGCACGCCGGAGTTTTCCGACGTTATGGAATATGTCGAATTCAACCCGTATTGGGGCGTGCCGCCATCCATCGCCGTCAATGAATATCTGCCGAAACTGCGCAGCAATCCCGGAGTGCTGGCAGCACAGAACATATCGGTGTTTTCCGGCGGCAAGAAAGTCAGTGCCGGGTCGGTCAACTGGTCGCAATACGGCAAGGGCAAGTTCCCGTTCACGCTCCGGCAGGAGCCGGGCAAGGGCAATGCGCTGGGTCGCGTGAAGTTCATGTTTCCCAATGAATTCAATGTCTACATGCACGACACGCCTGCCAAAGCGAAATTCGACGCTTCAAGCCGGTATTTCAGCCATGGTTGCCTGCGGCTGAAAGACCCGCTGACGATGGCGCAAGTGCTGCTGGAGCAGGAGGGCTGGGACCGGGCGAAGATCGACGCGGTGGTGGCCGGTGGCAAGAACACCGTCGTGAAGCTCAAAACCCCGATACCTGTGCACATTGTCTATCTGACCGCATTCGTGAACAAGGACGGGACGGTCAACTTCCGCGAGGACGTCTACGGGCGTGACAAGATCCTTGCCGATGCACTGGCAAAGCTGCGCGCGAAGGGTTGACCCTCGCCCTTTCTTGACCCTGTCGCCGCTCTTGTGCATATCAGCGCTCAGAACCCGTTTTCACGAGATGCAGGAATGCGATGATGGCCAAGACGCTTTACGACAAGATCTGGGATGAACATGTGGTTGCCGACAATGGCGACGGCTCGTCAATCCTCTACATTGACCGGCACCTTGTCCATGAAGTGACCAGCCCGCAGGCGTTTGAAGGGCTGCGCATGACCAGCCGCAAGGTACGTGCGCCGCAAAAGACGCTTGCCGTGGTGGACCACAATGTCCCAACCTCGCCAGACCGGGCGCAGGGCATCAAGAACGAGGAAAGCCGCATCCAGGTCGAGGCGCTGGCAACCAATGCCGCCGAATTCGGCATCGAATACTATTCGGAAAAAGACCGTCGCCAGGGCATCGTCCACATCATCGGGCCAGAGCAGGGCTTCACGCTGCCGGGAATGACCATTGTCTGCGGCGACAGCCATACCTCGACACATGGCGCGTTCGGCGCGCTGGCGCATGGCATCGGCACCTCGGAAGTCGAGCATGTGCTTGCCACGCAAACGCTGATCCAGGCCAAGGCAAAGAACATGCTGGTGCGTGTGGACGGGCAATTGCCGGCAGGCGTTACCGCCAAGGACATCATCCTTGCAATCATCGGCGAGATCGGCACCGCAGGCGGTACAGGACATGTCATCGAATTTGCAGGCGAAGCCATCCGCGCTCTTTCCATGGAAGGGCGCATGACGGTCTGCAACATGACCATCGAAGGCGGGGCGCGGGCCGGGCTGATCGCGCCGGATGAAAAAACCTTTGCCTATGTCAAGGACAAGCCGAAAGCGCCAAAGGGTCAGGCTTTCGACATGGCGATGGAATATTGGAAGACACTTTATACCGACGAGGGCGCGCATTTCGACAAGGTCGTTGTGCTGGATGCCGCCAATTTGCCGCCGATTGTTTCCTGGGGATCATCCCCGGAAGACGTGGTGTCGATATCTGGAACAGTGCCCGACCCCGCGTTGATCGCCGACGAGACCAAGCGCGCTTCCAAACAGCGGGCGCTCGACTACATGGGCCTCAAGGCCGGAACAAAAATCACCGATATCGCGCTCGACCGAGTGTTCATCGGCTCGTGCACCAATGGTCGCATCGAGGATCTGCGCGCTGTTGCCGCTGTTGTGGTCGGCAAGACAGTTTCCAGCCATGTCAATGCAATGATCGTTCCAGGTTCTGGTCTTGTGAAGGAACAGGCCGAAGCCGAGGGCCTTGATGTGATCTTCAAGGCGGCAGGGTTTGACTGGCGCGAGCCGGGCTGCTCGATGTGCCTTGCCATGAATGACGACCGGTTGAAACCCGAAGAGCGCTGCGCTTCAACGTCGAACCGCAATTTTGAAGGCCGTCAGGGCTTCAAGGGCCGCACCCATCTGGTGTCGCCTGCAATGGCAGCAGCGGCGGCCATCGCGGGGCATTTTGTTGACATCCGGGAGTGGAAGTAAGCTCCATTGCGCAAGCTTGAATCGAAGAAGACGGGCTGAAAACCCGTCTTTTTCGTGCGCTATGTGCCTAGCCTTCTCCGTGCCCCTGCCAGCAATTCATCGACCTCGCGGTCTTCTATCCCCAGCGCAGAAAAATGTGCCGCGATGTTTTCCAGATATTCCATGCTGGTTCCCAGAAAGCCGCGACCATTGGCGAGGTAACAGATCTGCTCCTCGCGGGTGAGGTGAGGGCAGATGACTTCAGCTTCATGGTTGGCCAGAACGGTCAACGCATCAATATCACCAAGTCCCGTTTCGATTTTCAGGATTGCCGGCTTGTAGGCATGGCCCAGCAATTCGCGTCGCCAGAACACTCCGCTTTCATGGTGCACCTCATTGGCCGGTATTCGGAACGCGAGGCCCTCGCAACCATCGCCGGCATCAAGCGCCGCCATCAGGCCCGGTGATTGCGGTGAACCGCGGGCACCGAAATTGTCCTTCAGGATGAACTTGCGGGCATGGTTTGGCGCACGCGCCCGGCGCACTTCGGCAAACCTGAATCCGGGGTCCCACATCAACGAACCGTAGGCAAAAATCCAAAGGTCGTGATCGAAATGATCTGCCAGAAATGACAGGCGAGCCGCTTCGACGTCCTCGTCGCTGTGACGCCAGCCATCGGCGCGGCCAAGCGCCTTCATCCGCTCGTCAAGATCGGATGGCTTGAAATTGCGGAAGAAGGATTCCTGGGGATCCCTGACCAGGCAACGCAGCGCTGGATGGTGAGTGAAAGGATCATCGCTCATGCGGGTTCCAAGCCATGCCTGCCGGAATTTCAAGGGGTGCCAAAAAAGTCTGCTGTTGCAGCGTAGCAGAAGTTCGCGGCCCCGCCCGCCTTTTTTCATGGCGCTTCGTGCTGGCTGTAGCTAGCATGGTGCCATTGCTTTGGGAGGAAAGTGACCATGAAGGCCGACAATATTTCGCTGCAGAGGGCAGGGCAAACCTACATGGGTCCTGAACATTGTGAAATCGCGGCCTTCAGGGAATTGACCGCCCGCAAGACCGACATTTCGGCCTATCCGTTTGCCGCATCAGTCGAGAAAAACATTCTTCTTTATGATTGCGAGGCAATCCGGCGTTCAGTCAGGGACCCGCAAAAGCGCCGTGAAATCATGGCCGAATGGTGCGAGGCATTTGCAAACGGCCCCGGCGTCATCGTGCTCAAGCGCGCGGAAGCTGATCTGTCTGTCATCGACAAGGCAAGCGATCTGTTCTTTGCAATGATCGACCGGCAAAACGCCAGCGGAACCGGCGGCGGAGATCATTTCGCCAAGCCCGGAGCCAATGACCGGATATGGAATGCGCTGGAGAAACATTGCCTTGAGGCACCGGGCAATTTTGCCGCCTATTATGGCAACGACATGCTGGCGATGGCCAGCGAAGCCTGGCTTGGACCGCGGTATCAAATGACGGCGCAGGTCAATTGCGTCAATCCGGGCGGCGCCTCGCAATCCCCGCACCGCGACTATCACCTCGGATTTCTGTCAACGGATGAAATTGCCAGCTACCCACGGCATGTGCATCTCCTGTCACCGACGCTGACCCTGCAGGGGGCGATAGCACATGTGGATGCGCCGAAGGAGACCGGCCCGACGCTATTCCTCCCTTTCAGCCAGATGTTCGAGCCAGGCTACATCGCAACCTCATTGCAGCCGTTCAAGGACCACTTCGAACGCCACCACGTTCAGTTGCCGCTCGAAAAGGGTGACATGGTGTTTTTCAATCCTGCGCTGTTTCATGCAGCAGGATCGAACCGTTCAAAAAACGTCAAACGGCTGGTGAACCTGTTTCAGGTTTCTTCCGCCTTTGGCCGCGCCATGGAGACAATTGACCGCCTCGCCATGTCGAAGGCGCTGTATCCCAAATTGCTGGAAGCATCGCAGGACGGCAGCCTGTCGCCGCGGCAGATTGAAAACGCCATCGCTGCAAGTGCGGAGGGCTATTCCTTTCCGACCAATCTGGACCGCGATCCGCCATTGGGCGGGCTTGCGCCAAAAACGCAGGCGACGCTGGTTCTTGATGCTTTGGCGGCACAAATGAACGCTGCTGAACTGTCCAGCCTGCTGGACGTTCATACGGCACGCAGTCACGGGTGACAGGAGCGACCATGCAGCAGCTTGAAGGCAAGATTGCCGTCGTTACCGGCAGCACACAGGGCCTTGGTGCGGCAATTGCCAGATTGTTTGCACAGCGCGGTGCAGCAGGAATCGTGTTGTGCGGTCGCAACGCCGCCAAGGGGGAGGCGGTTGCCGAAGAAATTGCCAAGGATGGCTGCAAGGTGGTGTTTGCCATGGCCGATCTGCAATCGACGGCTGATTGCAGATCGGTGATCGAAGCATGTGACAAGGCATTCGGGCGAATCGACATTCTGGTGAATTCTGCTGCAACCACCGATCGGGGCGATATTCTCGACACATCGCCTGAGCTTTTCGACCGGATGTTTGCGATCAATGTGCGTGCGCCATTCTTCCTGATCCAGGAAAGCGTCAAGCTGATGCGGCGCGAAAAGACACAGGGTGCGATTGTCAACATCGGCTCGATGTCGGCAATGGCCGGACAGCCGTTCCTGTCAGCCTATTGCGCCTCCAAGGGTGCGCTGGCAACGTTGACAGGCAATGTTGCCTACAGCCTCTTGCGAAACCGCATCAGGGTCAACCAGCTCAACCTTGGCTGGATGGCCAGCGACGGCGAAGATCGTATCCAGCGCGAGTTCCACGGCGCACCGGCAAACTGGCTGGAGAAAGCTGAGGCCAACCAGCCATTTGGCCGGCTGATAGACCCGAACGAGGCAGCAAAGGCGGTTGCGTTTCTGGCGTCGGCTGAATCGGGCCTGATGACTGGCTCGATCGTCAATTTCGACCAATCCATCTGGGGCGCTTATGACGGCTCACCGCATCCTGAAAAACCGCTCTAGGATCAGAGCCTAGCCCAGCACCCGCTCCAGCAGGGCCAGCCAGAGGGTGATTGTCACTATCGAGATGGCGGTGGCAACGAGCACAGCCGAAGCTGACAGAGCCACGGCGCGGTCGTACATCAAGGCGAATATGTAGATGTTCATGCCGGGCGGCATTGCAGCAAGAATGGTGGCTGCGCGCACGTAGTCGGCGGGCAGGCCCAACACCCAGTATGTGATGGCAAATGCAATGGCGGGATGAACCCCCAGCGAAAGAAACGAGATGACCAGGCTGCCGGAAAGCTCCGCCTTCAATTGATACCGGGTAAGTGCAGCGCCCATGCCCACCAGGGCGACGGGAATGGCTGCGTCGGCAAGCATCGAGACGGCAGCTTCGATGAATTCGGGCAGCGCGAAGCCTGAAAAATTGATGGCAGTGCCGAGCAGGACCCCAATCATCAGCGGATTGGCAATAATCGATTTTGCTGCGGCCTTGAGCGCGGTACCCAGCGGGCGTCCATCGCGGCGCGAAAGTTCCATTGACAGCATGCCCACGGCATAGAGCGAGGCGGCATGCAGGGAGATGATGCCGAACACCGGCGTCAGAACATCTTCGCCATAAGCGCGCGATACAATGGGAATGCCCAGCAGGACCGTGTTCGAAAACAGGGCGCAAAAGCCGACGGCGACGGCTTCACCGGGCGGCTTTCCCCAGGCAAGGCGGGCAATTGCAATTCCTGAAACGAAACTGACCAATGCCCCGGTGTAAAAGCCAAAGAGCATGCCCGGCTGCATCGCTGTGCCGAAATCAAGGTTCAGCATCGCCCGGAACAGCAATACCGGAACTGCCAACCGCACGGCGAACGCATTGAGATAGTCGGCGGCTTCCGGCTTGAACCAGCCGGTTCGCGAGCTGGCATAGCCCGCCGCCAGAACGATGAAGACCGGCAGAACAGTGAGAATGATGGAAATCATGCTGGCAACGCGTTGAACCTTGTTTGCCCCTTCGTGAACCGATGGCAGTCCAAAGACAAGTTCAAACCGGCGGCAGGAAGTTGCATTGACGCAAGCCGCTGCATTCGCCTACGCATTTGCAGAGGACAGCGCGCGGGGAAAAGCATGACCGAACAACACCGCATCGAAATCGAACAGCTGAGGCTTTCGCACGCATTGGCACTGGCGCCGTTGATTGCGGCATACGCACAGGCACTGAAGCGCGGCGCGCCCCGCCAGCCCGACCAGTATTACGCCGAGCAATTGCTGCAAGACCGCACTGCCGAGTTTCTGGGAGCATTCCTTGACGGCGTTCTGGTCGGGTTTGTCATGTTTTATGATTTGCCCGAGCCGGTCAGCGGACTTCGGTGCGGCCAGGCTGACCACATCTATGTTCACCATGACCATCGCGGCAAAGGCATCGCCAAGGCGCTTGTTGATGTTCTGGCTGATCAGGCAACCGGACGTGGCTGGTCGAAACTCATGCTGAACGCACCCAAAATGCCGGATCAGGGCAAGCGGGTTTTCGAAGCGGTGGCGGTGCCGGCGGACTGGCATTCCTACGTGCTGCGCTTCGATCGCTAGATCGCCGAATGCGCGGAATATCTGCCGTGCGGTTGACGAACCCATGTTATTGACCCGCAGGCCAATAAATCGTGCAATTCGACCATGGTTGGTTTTGACCTTGCGCGGGCAACGCACTAGAACAACTTCGTTCGCAGTTGCGAAAGAACCCGGCCAGGTTTGAACTGACCGGGTCATTGGGGAGTAGTCCGGCATGGCGCATGCCAAAGTAAACAGCAAACGGCCGCTTTCGCCGCATCTTTCCATCCACAAGCCGATTCCGACCATGGTGATGTCCATTCTTCACCGGGTGACAGGCGTCGGGCTTTATCTGGGGACGGCACTGCTGGCCTGGTGGCTCTACGCTGCCGCAGCCGGGTCTGCCAGCTTTGATCTTGTCAACGGGCTTCTCGGCTCGATACCGGGGCGATTGCTGCTTCTGGGCTTCACCTGGGCGCTGTTGCAACACATGTTGGGCGGCTTGCGCCATCTCATCTGGGACACCGGCATGTGGATTGAAAAACACACGGCCACCCGGCTGGCGTGGGCTACGCTCTTCGGCTCCCTCGCCCTGACATTTGTTGTCTGGGCAGCCGCCTATGCGCTGCGATAGGAGAGGCTGATGCTCAGAACCCCGTTTTCGAAAGTACAAGGGCTTGGCTCTGCCCATGAGGGCACGGACCATTTCTGGCGCCAGCGCCTGACGGCAGTTGCCAACATTCCGCTGGTCGCCTTCATGTTGTTTTTGGTGGTGACACTGGTTGGAAAGCCGCAAGCCGAAGTTGCGGCAACGCTGGCCTCACCGTTGATTGCGCTAACGCTGCTGACGGCGCTTTTGTCGATTCTCTATCACATGCGCCTTGGCATGCAGGCGGTCATCGAGGACTACATTCACAACGAGCTGCTCAAGATATCGCTCTTGATGCTCAATGTTTTCTATCCGGTCGTGGCGGGGCTTGTCTCGTCCTTTGCTATACTCAAGCTTGCCTTTGGAGGCTGAAACCATGGCCAATGTAAACGCCCGCGCCTATTCGTTTGTCGATCATTTTCATGATGTCGTGGTTGTGGGTGCTGGTGGTGCTGGGCTGCGCGCGACGCTTGGCATGGCCGAACAAGGCCTCAAGACAGCTTGCGTGACGAAGGTCTTCCCTACCCGCAGCCATACTGTCGCAGCGCAGGGCGGCATTGCGGCATCGCTCAAGAACATGACGCCCGACAGCTGGCAGTGGCATCTTTTTGATACGGTGAAGGGCTCGGACTGGCTCGGCGATGTCGATGCCATGCAGTACATGTGCATGGAAGCGCCGGCGGCCGTGTACGAACTGGAGCATTACGGCGTGCCATTCTCGCGCACCGAGGATGGGCGGATTTACCAGCGTCCCTTTGGCGGCCACATGCAGAATTATGGGGAAGGTCCGCCTGTCCAGCGCACCTGCGCTGCTGCCGACCGCACCGGCCACGCCATCCTGCACACGCATTACGGCCAGTCGCTCCGGCACAATGCCGAGTTTTACATCGAGTATTTTGCCATCGACCTAATGATGAGCGATGACGGCGTTTGCACCGGCGTGATCGCCTGGAACCTTGATGACGGCACCGTTCACCGCTTCAACGCGAAAATGGTGGTGTTGGCGACCGGCGGCTATGGCCGGGCCTATTTCTCGGCGACTTCCGCACACACCTGTACTGGTGACGGCAATGGCATGGTGGCGCGGGCAGGCCTTGCGCTGCAGGACATGGAATTCGTGCAGTTCCACCCAACCGGCATTTATGGCGCCGGCTGCCTGATCACCGAAGGCGCGCGCGGCGAGGGCGGATATCTCGTCAACTCCGAAGGCGAGCGCTTCATGGAGCGTTACGCACCAAACGCCAAGGACCTTGCCTCGCGCGACGTTGTTTCGCGCTGCATGACCATGGAAATTCGCGAGGGCCGCGGCGTTGGTGCCAAGAAGGATCACATCTTCCTGCATCTTGATCACCTTGATCCGGCGGTGCTTGCCGAGCGGCTTCCGGGCATTTCGGAAAGCGCCAAGATTTTTGCAGGCGTTGATGTGACGCGCCAGCCGATCCCGGTACTGCCGACCGTTCATTACAACATGGGCGGCATACCGACGAATTACTGGGGCGAAGTGCTCAATCCGGTCAAAGGCAAGCCGGATGCGGTCTCACCGGGCCTTATGGCGGTTGGCGAAGCGGGTTGCGCCTCGGTTCACGGGGCGAACCGGCTGGGCTCCAACAGCCTCATTGACCTTGTTGTGTTCGGGCGGGCCGCTGCCATCCGAGCCGGAGAAGTGGTGGACCGCGAGGCGCGCATTCCCGCACCCAATGAAGCGGCCAGCGACGCGATCATGGCGCGCTTCGACAAACTGCGCCACGCCAATGGCAGCACCCCGACAGCCCAATTGCGCGACCGTATGCAGCGGGCGATGCAGGAAGACGCGGCGGTGTTCCGCACTGCCGAAACCCTGCAATCGGGTGTGAAGCGCATTGGCGAAATCCATGACGGACTTTCTGATCTCAAGGTGTTCGACCGCTCGATGATCTGGAACTCTGATCTGGTCGAGACGCTGGAACTTGAAAATCTGATGGCTTGCGCGGCGACAACCGTTGTTTCGGCAGAAGCCCGCAAGGAAAGCCGCGGGGCGCATGCCCGCGAAGATTTCTCCGCCCGCGATGACAAGAAATGGCGCAAGCACACGCTCGCCAAGATTGACGCCAAGGGCAAAGTGTCACTCGATTACCGGCCGGTTCACACCGAGCTGATTTCTGATGGCATTGAATTGGCCAAGATCGCGCCGAAAGCGCGGGTTTATTGATTTCCGGAGAGAAATTCGATGGTTGAACTTACACTCCCCCGCAATTCGAAAGTTGGCGTCGGCAAGACCTGGCCGAAGCCCGAAGGCGAGACGCGTTTACGCGAATTTCGCATCTATCGCTGGAACCCGGACGACGAAGCCAATCCGGCGATGGACACCTATTTCGTCGATCTCGACGATTGCGGCCCAATGATCCTTGACGGGTTGCTTTGGATCAAAAGCAAGATCGACCCGACACTGACGCTGCGCCGGTCGTGCCGCGAAGGCATTTGCGGCTCTTGCGCAATGAACATTGGCGGGATGAACACGCTTGCCTGCACCAAGGGCATGGACGAAATTTCCGGTGTGATCAGCGTCTACCCGCTGCCGCACATGCCGGTGGTCAAAGATCTGGTTCCGGACCTCACCAATTTCTATGCGCAGCACCGGTTCATCGAACCCTGGCTGCAAACGGTGTCGCCTGAGCCAGCGCAGGAATGGAAGCAGAGCCACGAAGACCGCGAAAAGCTCGACGGTCTTTACGAGTGCATCCTTTGCGCTTGCTGCTCGACCTCTTGCCCGTCCTATTGGTGGAATTCCGACCGCTACCTTGGCCCGGCTGCCCTGTTGCAGGCTTATCGCTGGATCGAGGATTCACGCGATGAAGCGACTGGCGAACGGCTCGATGCGCTGGAAGACCCCTTCCGGCTGTACCGCTGCCACACGATCATGAACTGCACGCAGTCCTGCCCCAAGGGTCTCAACCCGGCTAAGGCGATTGCCGGCATAAAGAAGAAGATGGTCGAGCGGAGAATGTGATGGCCGGCAACGCTTCTTTTGGTTCCCGGTCGCGCGTTCGCGCTGCAATTGCGGCAGTCGCTTTGCTTGCGTTCGCTGGTCCCGCAGCCGCATTTGATTGCGGCAAGGCCTCAACTCCGGTGGAGAAGGCGATATGCGGTGATGCGGTCGCAAAGGAAGCCAATGACCGGATGGAAACGGCTTATTTTTCGCAGCGCGACCGGTTGAAGGGCAGCGGCGGCGAGAAGACCTTGCAAGATGGCCAGCGGGCCTGGCTCAGATACCGCGATGACCGGTGCGGTCCGGTCGCACAATGCCTTGGCGATGAAAGCGGGCTGCGTGCCGACGAGCTGGACTCAACGCCTGCGGGGATGGTTGCGTTTTTCATCCGGCAGCCGGGCAAAAATGGAAGCTATGCAATCAAGCTCACAGGCTATCGTTTCGCCGACATGTCGCTTGCCGGTGCCCGCCCCTACAATGATGCGGTAGATGCAGAGCTCGCCAACGCGCCATTCAACGACAACGAGGTCGAAGCTGACCGAACCTATGAATTCGAGACCCATGTCGGCGTTGCGCGGCTTGGCACCAATCTGGTTTCCGGCATTGCCTACACCTTTGTGTATTCCGGCGGGGCGCATCCCAATACCTCCAGCCATGCCATCAACATAGACCGCAGAACCGGCGGCATTGCCGAGCCTTTGACGCTGTTTGGTGAGGGCATTTCCGTTCTCAAGAAAGCATGCACTCGCCAGATCCTTGAAGCGCGGCAGGAAATCTACGGAAATCCCGATGATCCCAAGGCGTTGGAACAGCTGGAAGCTGAGTATCCAGGCGTGGTTGCCGAACACATCACAGCCAGCGACCGCTGGAATTTTGGCGACGAAATGGGAACGGTTACCTTCGATTCCTACGCAATCGGCCCCTACGCCGCAGGGCCGTTCGAATGCCTATTCGACTATGGCTTGATGCGGGAAATGGCCGTCGACCAGAGCATTTTCGATTGAAACGAAAGAGGCTTCAAAAACCGGTTTGAATTGACGCTGGTCAATCCGCCGTCTCTTTCCATGGGGCATACCCTTGTTGCAGCAAATGGCTGCAATTTTCAGCGAGGGAAATTTCATGTCTGAAACAAACTGGGACGTGTTCATTGACCAGATGAACACGCGAATGGCGACATTGCGCAAGGCGATGCCGGCGACCGCAAAGGAATTTGGCGGACTGGCGCGCGAGGCTATTGCGCCCGGAGTGCTGGATTCGAAAACCAAGGAACTTATCGCGCTGGCAATCGGCATTGCAGCGCGTTGTGATGGCTGTCTTGCATTTCATGCAAAGGCTGCCGCCAAATATGGCGCTACCCGCGAAGAAATCGTCGAAACGATCGGAGTTGCTATCTATATGGGCGGCGGACCTTCGATGATCTACGGCGCCGAGGCACTGAGTGCCTACGACGCGCTCTCGATTGCAGTTTGAAGCTGATCAGACAAGCTCGGTCACGAGTGTCACTTCAATGGCGCCAAGCGCCTTGGAGACAGGGCATTCGGCTTTCGCCTTTTCGGCGAGTTCCTGGAATTTCGACTTGGTAATGCCGGGTACATCAGCCTTGAGCTTGAGCGCCGAGCCGGTAATTCCCTTGCCAGGAATGAGCTCGACCGTGGCAACGGCTTCCAGCCTCTCGGCAGGGGTGCCGTTCTCGGCCAGGAAATGCGAAAGCTGCATTGCATAGCAGCCGGCATGGGCGGCTGCGAGAAGCTCCTCAGGATTGGTCCCCGACTTGCCTTCTTCATCCTGGAAGCGCGCCCTGAACGAATATGATTGCGCGACCAACGCGCTGGACTGCAAGTCGATCAGACCCTTGCCTTCCTGCAGATTTCCTTGCCAGACCGCTGTTGCATGCCGCTTCATGTAATTTCCTCTCTTGCATCGGGAATGGTGAACGGGATCACGCTGGTGTGTAAAAATGTTGCTTGAATGGCGCCAGTCCTGGCTCAAGTATGTCTGAGAAAACCGTTACAGGAAAGCTGGAACATGAATATGAAACTTTTCGTCATGGCCTCGTTCATGAGCAGCCTCACGACCGGCCTCATTGCGGCAACACCAAGCCTTGCCGCAGAAAAGACTGCCGTTTTCGCAGGCGGATGCTTCTGGTGCATGGAAAAGGATTTTGAGGCCGTTGCAGGCGTCAGCGAAGTCGTCTCGGGCTACACCGGCGGCACATCGCAGACGCCGACCTATAAAAACCATGACGGCCATGTTGAAGCGGTTCGCATTGTCTATGACGACAGCAAGGTCACCTATGAAAGGCTGCTGGAAATTTTCTGGCGCTCGGTCGATCCGACGGATGCGGGCGGCCAGTTCTGTGACCGCGGCCATTCCTATACTACAGCCATTTTTGGGCTTGATGGCGAGCAATTGCAACTTGCCGAGGCGTCAAAGGCTGCAACAGGCAGCTCAGGGAAACTGAAAGCGGCGATTGTCACACCGATCCTGGCGGCAACGGACTTCACGCTGGCCGAGGATTACCACCAGGATTACTACAAAAAGAACCCGTCACGGTACAAATATTACCGCTGGTCCTGCGGCAGGGATGCACGCATCGAAGCCTTGTGGGGCACTGAGGCGTTTGGTGGCATCAAACACGAGGGCTGAATTCACCTCGTGAAACTGGCGTCCGGATCGGCTGAAAGCGTCTTTGCGCAGTGAACCTGCAGCCTTGCGGTGACTTCGGAAAGATCGCCCTCCAGTTCGTCCGGGGTGATCATCTTCCCGAAATTGACCGTGAATGGCTTGCCCTTCTTGTTCAGCACCTCGTGGAACACCGTCATGTCGCGCAGTTCTGTGTTCCAATTGGCAAACCAGTAGAAAAGGCCTGAGTTGCGGGCGCTTACATGGGCAGGAAGCACCGGCAGATTGTAACGGCGGGCAAGGGCGAGCGCTGAATGCTGCCAGGGGCGCTCATTCAGCTGGGCATGCTCCCAATAGGCAATCCGCCCGGACGGAAACACCACAATTGCGCGCCCGTCTTCGACCGCGCGATTGGTTTCCTTCAATGTCTCGCGGGTTTTAGAGGTGCTTTTTTCCTTGGTGCGCCATTCAACCGGAATGAGGACGTCGGCAAACCGCCGGTTTACCCGCACCGCGTCGCGGTTGGTGAAAATGGACAGGTCGCGGCGGACCGGCTTGAGCGCTTCGTAAACAGCAATTCCATCGGCAATGCCGGTTGGATGGTTGGCAACCATGATGAAGCCGCCATCTGTAGGAATGCGTTCCCGGCCCGAGACGGTCATCGAGAGTTTGAGCATTTGCGACATGTAATCGAGGCCCTCAAGGCCCGACAATGGCGCAAGATCATTGGCCATTTTTACAGCCTGACGGTAATGGAGAAACCGGTAGAGGATGGGCCGCATCATTGGCCAAAGCGGGTGGTTGACGATCTTCTCGCCGCGCTCGGCAATCAACACATCAACAATGTGCGGGTCGGTTGCCTGGGATTCGCCTACTGCGACCGCCATGCCTGTCTTGGCCATCACTGCCCTTGAACGTTCCAACGCCATTGATGTCCTTTCCGCCCGGTCGCCCTCAAAAAAGCGATTCCAGCGCCTTTTCTCCGCTGCATCATATCCTTCACCATAATGTCATCAAGATGACGCCTTCGGTAACCGGCTGAAAGGTGATGGCAACTGTCACATCTTTGTCGGTATCGGCAGCTATCGCCATCACGTGGCTGGCGAATCATGCAACTTGCGTGCGCGCAAACAGAAGACCGCGAGGTAAATCCCATGAACATTCGATCAGTGCTTTTTGTCGGCAGGCGCAATGCCGCACGCAGCCTGATGGCCGAGACCTGCTTCAACGCGGCGTCAATTCATGGCTGGCGGGCCTTTTCCGCCGGGTGGCAGACAGAGCACACCATTGATCGCAATGCGATACGGGCATTGCGTGCCAAGGGGTTTCCGACCGATTCCCTTTCTTCAAAGCCGGTTTCCATCTTTCGCCAACCCGGCGCACCGGTCATCCAGCTTTGTGTCTTCATGGATGTCGATTTGCCAAAGGATGTCAGCGACTACCCTGCACAGCGGGAGCATTGGCATATTTCCGACCCGCACGGCCTGCCGGATGTCAAAGCCGCCTATGACAGCGCACTGGAAGAGATCACGCGGAGAATTTCCGGCATGATCCTTTCCGGCCGCCTGAGCGCAAGCCATGTGCCGCTGGCAATCGCCAGTTGAGCCACCCAGATTATTCATGCCTGGTTCATGATTGATTTACCATAAGGGGGGAAAATACGCCTCAATATCGGCGCATATTACCGATACCGCGGGAAAATCGAGTTGCGTTTCGGAGGTTTTGGAATGGCAGTATTTCGGCCGGTTGCGCTTGCGGCCACAGGCCTGATGGTTGCTCTGGCGCTTGGTGGCTGCCAACGAACCGTATCGGGTCTGGATACGCGCGGCGTTGCCGAGCCCTTGCCGCCCGCGCCAATTGACAGCGTCCAATCCTCACAGCTTGATCCCGCCGCGCCAGCGCAGATCACACCTGATCAGCAGGTTGCTTCCATCGATCCGAACATGCCGCCCCAGACGGGTCAGCTGCCGGGCACACCGCCCATTGGTACGGAAACTGCAGCCATCACGCCACCGCCAGCTCCTGCGGTCAATTCAGCACCGGTTTCACGTGAAAGCGTGACAGGAACCTGGGTCGTAGCATCTGACAACCCGGAATGCCGGATCATTCTGGCGTTTACCAAATGGTCGGGTGGCTACCGTGCCGCGACACGGCGCTGCGAAACCACCGAGATGGGCGCAATCAGCGCCTGGGACGTCAAGGACAACAAGGTTGTGCTGATAGATGCCAATGGCAACCAGGTGGCGAGCCTTGCCTCATCTGGCGCGGAGCGTTACGACGGCGTAACGTCCGGCGGCAAATCGGTCAGCTTTTCGCGCTGAATCTGCGGGCCGGCAGGCATAACATCCTGGCTGCTGGTCATGAATTCCGAATACCACCCCCAAACCGTGGCGAAAGCCTATTCAACGCTGGTCGAAAGCGGGAAAATCCGTGAAGATTCGGCGCAATTAGCGCTCGTCAACCGGCTGGACCGGTTGCTGGACGAGCTTGGCCCCAAGCAGCGCACCCTGAAATCGAGCGCGCTTGGCTGGGTATTGGGAAAAGACCGGGGCGCAAACGATCCAAAGGGCATCTACATCCATGGCGGTGTGGGCCGTGGCAAATCCATGTTGATGGACATGTTCTTTGAACTTGCGCCGCTGAAGAACAAGCGCCGGGTTCATTTCAACGATTTCATGGCCGATGCACACGAGCGCATCGGGGCCCAGCGCAAGGAATTTTCAGCCGGTATTTCGCGGGAGCCAGATCCCATCAAGCCGGTTGGCAAAGCGCTTGCGCGCTCGGCGAAGCTGTTGTGCTTCGACGAATTCTCCATCACGGACATTGCCGATGCCATGATCGTCGGACGGCTGTTTTCCGTGATGTTCAAGCAGGGAAGCGTGGTAGTGGCCACATCCAACGTGGCTCCAGACGATCTCTACATGCATGGATTGAACCGGCAGCTTTTCCTGCCATTCATTGCCCTGCTCAAGGAGCGCTGCGATGTTGTCCGGCTTGATGCCAAGGCTGATTTCAGGTTGGAAAAAATCGGCCGTGGCGAGGCCTATCTGTCGCCGCTGGGTACCAGAACGGACACCATGCTGCGTTCGATCTGGACAAGCCTTTCGGCTGGAGAGGACATGCACACCGGCGAGATCAAGCTGAAGGGAAGGGTGCTGAAACCACTGCGGGCAGCGGGCAATTGTGCCTGGTTCAGTTTTGACCAATTGTGCCGGGAAGCGCGCGGTGCCGCCGACTATCTTGCGGTTGCCCGCCATTTCAGCACCGTGGTCGTTGAGGGCATCCCGATGATGGATGCAACCATGCGAAACGAGGCAAAGCGCTTCATCCTGCTCATCGACACGCTGTACGACAAAGGCATGCGCGGCATTTTTTCTGCAGCAGCCAATCCGCATGCACTTTACCACGGCAGCGGAGGGACCGAGGCTTTCGAGTTCAAACGGACCGCATCACGGCTAATTGAGATGCAGTCGGCTGAATATCTTGCCCGCTTCAATGACGGCAAAAGCTCCGGAAAAACAATTTCATAGCCGGATCATGAAATTCAGCGCGAGGTATAATATTGACGTTTACGTAAGATGATTTTCATTTAACCGATTGAAATGAAATTGCTTTTAAAGTCTACCTTGAATGCTGCCGCTTTTTTCGATAGAGGCCTGTTCCAAACAGGCGACTTGTTGTCGCTGATACAACTTCGCAGAAAATTGCATCGCAAGGCAAAGGAACAGGACATGGCTCGCAACAAGATCGCGCTGATTGGCTCGGGAATGATCGGCGGAACGCTCGCCCATTTGGCCGGGTTGAAGGAACTGGGTGACATCGTCCTGTTCGACATCGCAGAAGGCATTCCCGACGGCAAGGCGCTGGACATTGCGCAGTCCTCGACAATTGACGGCTTTGATGCGCGGCTTTCGGGTACCAACAGCTACGAGGCGATCAAGGGCGCGGATGTGTGCATCGTTACAGCAGGGGTTGCACGCAAGCCTGGAATGAGCCGCGATGATCTGATCGGCATCAATCTGAAGGTAATGGAGCAGGTTGGTGCGGGCATCAAGAAATACGCGCCGAACAGCTTTGTCATCTGCATCACCAATCCGCTGGACGCGATGGTCTGGGCCTTGCAGAAATTTTCCGGCCTGCCAAAAAACATGGTTGTCGGCATGGCCGGCGTGCTTGATTCAGCGCGTTTCCGCTATTTCCTGGCTGACGAGTTCAAGGTCTCGGTTGAAGACGTCACCGCCTTTGTGCTCGGCGGTCACGGCGATTCGATGGTGCCACTGACCCGCTACTCTGCGGTTGCAGGCATCCCGCTTCCTGACCTCGTCAAGATGGGCTGGGCCACCAAAGAACGCATTGATGAGATCGTCGACCGTACCCGCAAGGGCGGCGGCGAGATCGTGTCGCTGCTCAAGAGCGGCTCGGCCTATTATGCGCCCGCTTCCTCAGCCATTGCGATGGCGGAAAGCTACCTCAAGGACAAGAAGCGCGTTATGCCTTGTGCTGCCCACCTCAAGGGCGAGTATGGCGTCAAGGACATGTATGTCGGCGTTCCGGTGGTAATCGGTGCTGAAGGTGTCGAGCGCATCATCGAAATTGATCTCAACAAGGCCGAGCAGAAGATGTTCGACAGCTCCGTTGCTGCCGTCGCAGAGCTCTGCGATGCCTGCAAGGCGCTGGCGCCCACACTCGCCTGAACCAAGATCCCGATAAATCCTCCCCAACGGAGCTGACATGAACATTCATGAATACCAGGGCAAGGCGCTGCTCAAGGAGTTTGGTGCGCCGGTGGCCGAAGGCGCCGTGATCCTCAACAGCGCAGATGTGGCTGGCGCGATTGCCTCCCTGCCTGGACCGCTTTACGTGGTCAAGAGCCAGATCCATGCCGGTGGCCGAGGCAAGGGCAAGTTCAAGGAACTGCCGGCCGATGCCAAGGGCGGGGTGCGGCTTGCCCGCAGCGCCGAAGAAGTGCAATCGCATGTTCATGAAATGCTGGGCAACACGCTAGTTACCAAGCAGACAGGTCCGGCAGGCAAGCAGGTGAACCGGCTTTATCTGGAAGACGGCGCTGACATTGACCGGGAGCTTTACCTCTCCCTGCTGGTTGACCGGGCAACCGGCCGGGTGTCGTTTGTCGCGTCAACCGAAGGCGGCATGGACATCGAGGCTTTTGCCGAACATACTCCGGAAAAAATCCAGACCATTGCCATCGACCCTGAAGCTGGGGTGACGCCGCGCGACGCCAAGAAGCTTTGCGACGTGTACGGCCTTGATGGCGCGGCACGCATGGACGGCAAGCGGCTGTTCCCGATCCTTTATCGCGCCTTCACCGAGAAGGACATGAGCCTGCTGGAAGTGAACCCGCTGATTGTCCTGAAGGACGGTCATTTGCGGGTACTTGATGCCAAGGTTTCATTCGACAACAACGCCTTGTACCGGCATCCCGAATTGATGGAGCTTCGCGACATCACCGAAGAGGATGAGAAGGAAATCGAAGCCTCCAAGCATGACCTTGCCTATGTGGCGCTGGAAGGCGACATCGGGTGCATGGTCAATGGTGCGGGCCTTGCCATGGCAACCATGGACATCATCAAGCTTTATGGCGTAGAGCCGGCGAACTTCCTCGATGTCGGTGGCGGCGCGTCCAAGGAAAAGGTGACGGCGGCTTTCAAGATCATCACTGCCGACCCGAACGTGAAGGGCATCCTTGTCAACATTTTCGGTGGCATCATGCGCTGCGACGTGATCGCCGAAGGCGTCATTGCGGCAGTAAAGGAAGTCGGCCTGAAAGTGCCGCTGGTCGTGCGGCTGGAAGGCACCAATGTCGAAAAGGGCAAGGCGATCATCAATGAGAGCGGCCTCAATGTCATCTCCGCCGATGACCTAGATGATGCAGCAAAGAAGATCGTCACGGCGGTCAAGGGGGCCTGATCCATGTCCATTCTCGTCAACAAAGACACCAAGGTTCTCGTTCAGGGCCTTACCGGCAAGACCGGCACGTTCCACACCGAACAGGCGCTGGCCTATTACGGCACCGGGATGGTCGGGGGCATTCATCCCAAGAAGGGCGGCGAGACCTGGGGTTCTGTCGAAAGCGGCGCGCAATTGCCGATCTTTGCATCGGTTGCGGAAGCAAAAGAGCGCACGGGTGCAGATGCCTCGGTGATTTACGTGCCACCGTCTGGCGCAGCCGAAGCAATTCTGGAAGCCATCGAAGCTGAAATCCCGCTCATTGTGTGCATCACGGAAGGTATCCCGGTTCTTGACATGGTGCGTGTGAAGGCGCGGCTTGACCGTTCGACTTCCAGGCTGATCGGGCCGAACTGCCCCGGCGTGCTGACACCGGAAGAATGCAAGATCGGCATCATGCCGGGCTCGATTTTCAAGAAAGGTTCGGTCGGGGTTGTTTCGCGCTCCGGCACCCTCACATATGAGGCGGTGTTCCAGACATCGAATGCCGGCCTTGGCCAGACCACGGCAGTCGGTATCGGCGGCGACCCGGTCAAGGGCACCGAATTCATCGACGTGCTCGAGATGTTCCTTGCAGACGAAGCCACCAAGTCCATCATCATGATCGGCGAAATTGGCGGCTCGGCAGAAGAGGAAGCAGCACAGTTTCTCAAGGACGAAGCCCGCAAGGGCCGCAAGAAGCCGATGGCCGGATTCATCGCCGGTCGCACAGCCCCCAAGGGCCGTACCATGGGCCATGCCGGCGCGGTGATTTCAGGCGGCAAGGGCGGTGCGGAAGACAAGATCGACGCCATGCAATCGGCGGGAATCACCGTTTCGCCCTCGCCTGCGCGGCTTGGCGAAACATTGTTGGAAGTGCTCAAGGGCTGATGCCCGAATGGACCGGGCAACAGGTTGACGGTCCGAAGTTCAATGTTCTGGAAGGTCAGGCAAACATGGATCGCGACACCGAACTTTCTACGCTGACAGCGTCAAGCGTTGCTTATCTGGAAACGCTGGCGGGCGAAGAAACCACAGGCCCTTCATGGCAACGCAAGAATTGGCCGATTGCTGCCAATGGCGAACTGGTCTCGGCGCTGGACGGTGACTGGGGAACTGCCACACCTGCCAAGATCGAAGCCAAGGCCACAGCCGTAGCGCAGGCCATCGGCCTCTCGGCAGCACAAGTGACCCAGGCAGCCCGTGACTCAGTGCGTGCAATCATGATGATCCGCGCTTATCGCATGCGTGGACATTTGCATGCCAATCTCGATCCGCTCGGAATTGCCCAGCCAATCGACGACTACAATGAGCTTTCCCCCGAGGCTTATGGCTTCACCGCCGCTGATCTCGATCGCAAGATATTCATCGATCACGTGCTGGGACTTGAATACGCCACGGTCAACGAAATGCT
The DNA here is from genome assembly GCA_041739465.1 of Salaquimonas sp. GTDB lineage: Bacteria > Pseudomonadota > Alphaproteobacteria > Rhizobiales > Rhizobiaceae > BOKV01. Next base: position 32,939 of record JBGSNX010000043.1, on the reverse strand, counting down.
GGCGATCCTGAAGCGGACCTATTGCTCGACGCTCGGCGTTGAGTTCATGCACATTTCGCAGCCGGAAGAAAAAAGCTGGATACAGCAGCGCATCGAAGGCCCGGACAAGGGCATCGAATTCACGGCAATGGGCAAGAAGGCGATCTTGCAGAAGCTGATCGAAGCTGAAGGTTTTGAGCAGTTCATCGACGTCAAGTACAAGGGCACCAAGCGCTTCGGCCTTGATGGCGGCGAAAGCCTTATCCCGGCGCTTGAACAGATCATCAAGCGTGGCGGCAATCTGGGCCTCAAGGAAGTTGTGCTGGGCATGGCACACCGTGGCCGCCTCAATGTCCTCACGCAGGTCATGAGCAAGCCGCACCGTGCCGTTTTCCACGAATTCAAGGGCGGCTCTTACGCACCGGACAATGTCGAGGGATCGGGCGATGTCAAATATCACCTCGGCGCGTCTTCGGATCGTGAATTCGACGGCAACACGGTTCACCTGTCGCTGACGGCCAATCCTTCGCATCTGGAAATCGTCAATCCGGTGGTGATGGGCAAGGCCCGCGCCAAGCAGGACATGGGCACGACCGTCTGGGAAGGCGACATCGTTCCCTTGTCGGAACGAGCCAAGGTCATGCCGCTGTTGCTGCACGGCGATGCCGCGTTTGCCGGACAGGGCGTGGTTCCCGAGATTCTTGGCCTTTCAGGCCTGCGTGGTTACCGCGTGGCCGGGACTGTGCATTTCATCATCAACAACCAGATCGGTTTCACCACCAATCCGGCATTTTCACGCTCTTCGCCTTACCCCTCCGACTTTGCCAAGGGCATTGAAGCGCCAATTTTCCACTGCAATGGCGATGATCCTGAATCGGTGGTGTTTGCCGCCAAGATCGCGACAGAATACCGGATGAAGTTTCACAAGCCGGTCGTCATCGACATGTTCTGTTATCGGCGATACGGCCACAACGAGGGCGACGAGCCTTCGTTCACCCAGCCCAAAATGTACAAGGTCATTCGCGCCCACGAGACCGTTGCAAAACTCTACTCCGACAAGCTGATTGCCGAAGGGTTGATCACGGCCGGCGAGTTCGAACAGATGCGCGCCGATTGGCGTAACAAGCTGGAAGGCGAATATCAGGCCGGCCAAGCCTACAATCCGAACAAGGCTGACTGGCTGGACGGTGAATGGTCCGGGCTTCGCATGGCGGACAATGCCGATGAGCAAAGGCGCGGAAAAACCTCGGTTCCCATGAAAGTGCTCAAGGAACTGGGCAAGAAACTGTCGACCATTCCCGAAGGGTTCAATGCCCACAAGACCATCCAGCGGTTCATGGAAAACCGCGCCAAGATGTTCGAGACCGGTGAAGGCATTGACTGGGCGACAGGTGAGGCGCTGGCTTTTGGTTCGCTCTGCCTTGACGGTCACAAGATACGGCTTTCCGGCCAGGATAGCGAACGGGGAACCTTTTCGCATCGCCATTCGGTGTTGTATGATCAGGATACCGAAGAGCGCTACATTCCGCTTGCAAATCTCTCCCCTGAACAGGCGCGGTTCGAGGTTATCAATTCGATGCTGTCGGAAGAGGCGGTGCTCGGGTTTGACTACGGCTACTCGCTGGCCCGACCCAACGCACTGACGCTTTGGGAAGCGCAATTCGGCGATTTCGCCAATGGCGCACAAGTGGTGTTCGACCAGTTCATTTCGTCGGGCGAGCGCAAATGGCTGCGCATGTCGGGTCTCGTATGCCTGCTGCCGCACGGCTATGAGGGGCAAGGGCCGGAGCATTCATCGGCGCGCCTTGAGCGGTTCCTGCAGCTTTGTGCCGAAGACAACATGCAGGTTGCCAATTGTACTACCCCTGCCAATCTTTTCCACATCCTGCGCCGCCAGATGAAGCGTGATTTCCGAAAGCCGCTCATCCTGATGACGCCAAAATCGCTGTTGCGCCACAAGCGTTCGGTGTCAACGCTGGCTGAAATGTCCGGCGCTTCGGCATTCCACAGACTGCTGTGGGATGATGCGGAATATTTGAAAGAGCAGCCGATCAAGCTCGTCAAGGATTCGAAGATGAAGCGCGTCGTGATGTGTTCGGGCAAGGTCTATTTCGACCTTTACGACGAGCGCGAGAAGCGTGGCATCAACGACGTCTACCTTCTTCGGGTCGAACAATTGTACCCGTTCCCAGCCAAGGCGCTGATCACGGAATTGTCGCGCTTCAAGCACGCCGAATGGGTATGGTGTCAGGAAGAGCCGAAAAACATGGGCGCATGGTCATTCATCGAACCCTATCTGGAATGGGTGTTTGACCACATCGGCGCAAAGCAGCGGCGGCCGCGATATGCCGGCAGGCCTGCATCGGCGTCACCGGCGACCGGCCTGATGTCAAGGCACCTGGCGCAACTTGAAGCATTCTTGGAAGATGCGCTGGGCGGCTGAGACGGCTTCCAACGCACACGGAACTGACTGGAAAGAAAGAGACAAGCATGGCTAGCGAAATTCGCGTTCCAACGCTGGGTGAATCGGTGAGTGAGGCGACAGTCGGTCGCTGGCTGAAAAAGCCCGGCGAACATGTCAAGGCAGACGAGCCTCTGGTTGAACTGGAAACCGACAAGGTATCCGTCGAAGTTCCGGCGCCTGCCGCCGGTGTCTTGAGCGAAATTGTCGCCCAGGAAGGCGAAACCGTTCCGGTTGGCGGATTGCTTGCCCAGTTCACGCTCGGCGGCGCCGCTGCAGCACCTGTTTCCAAACCCGAAGAAGCTCCCGCTCCGGTGCAGAAAGCTGCGCCAGCGGCTCGCTCAACTGAAATGCCTGCCGCGCCCTCAGCGCAGAAAATCCTTTCGGAAAAAGGCATTGATGCCAGCAGCGTTGCAGGTTCAGGCAAGCGCGGCCAGGTTCTGAAGGAAGACGCCATGAAGGCCGTTGCTGCGCCGCAGCCGGCTCCTGCCATTGCCCGTGCTGCTTCTTCGCAGCCTGATGCCGTGCGCGAGGAACGGGTGAAGATGTCGCGGCTTCGCCAGACCATCGCCCGCCGCCTGAAGGAAGCGCAGAATTCGGCGGCCATGCTCACCACTTTCAACGAAGTGGACATGGGGCCGGTGATGGAACTGCGCAACCGCTACAAGGACCTGTTTGAAAAGAAGCACGGCGTCAAACTTGGCTTCATGGGATTCTTCACCAAGGCAGTTTGCCATGCGCTGAAAGAGATTCCCGCTGTTAATGCCGAGATCGACGGCACCGACATAATTTACAAGAATTACTGCCATGTCGGAGTGGCAGTCGGCACCGACAAGGGGCTGGTGGTTCCGGTGGTTCGCGATGCCGACCAGATGGGCATTGCCGACATCGAGAAGGAAATCGGGCGGCTCGGCAAGCGGGCCCGCGACGGGCAGCTGGACATGGCTGACATGCAGGGCGGCACTTTCACCATTTCCAATGGCGGTGTCTATGGCTCGTTGATGTCGACGCCGATCCTCAACGCCCCGCAATCGGGCATCCTTGGCATGCACAAGATACAGGAACGGCCCATGGCTGTCGGCGGACAGGTGGTAATCCGGCCGATGATGTATCTGGCGCTTTCCTATGACCACCGGATTGTCGATGGCAAGGAAGCCGTTACTTTCCTGGTGCGGGTGAAGGAAACCCTTGAAGACCCCGAGCGTCTTGTGCTTGATCTGTAAGGACTGGTTCAAGGCTGCCAGCAGGAGTGCCAAATGGTGCCAAGGCTGACCGGAATGATTAGACTGCTTGCGCTGTTGACGGCTTTTATCCTGTTCTTCGGCGCGCTGCCGGGAGAGTCATTTGCGCAAAACCGTTCTGCGCTGGTGATCGGCAACAGCGAGTATTCTTTTGCACCACTGGCAAATCCGGGCAATGACGCCAGCGATGTTGCCAAGTCGCTTGAAAGCGCCGGGTTTGAGGTGGAACTGGTGGTCAATGCCGACCGTCAGGCGATGCTGGATGCGGTGGCAGAATTCGGCGCCAAGCTTGCTGACAGGGGTGGTGTCGGCCTGTTCTTCTTTGCCGGTCACGGCGTGCAGGTTGCTGGCGAAAATTATCTTCTGCCGATCGGGGATGGCATAGCGGACCCAAGTGAACTTGACACGAAGGCCGTGGTTGCAGCCGAAATCGTCGAGGCCATGTCGGAGGCCGGAAATGAACTCAACATTGTCATTCTTGATGCTTGCCGCGACAATCCGCTGACCAGTGGAACCAGCGGGCTTTCGCGGATTGACACCAGTGCCAGCCTGTTTGTGTCGTATTCGACATCGCCCGGTTCGGTTGCGCTTGACGGCGAAGGGCGCAACAGCCCTTACGCCAAGCATCTGACGCTTTCGCTGGCGACACCCAATCTCAACCTTGAAGAGACGTTCAAGCGAACCCTCAAAGGCGTCTATCAGGAGACGAAAGGCCAGCAAACGCCGTGGCTTTCGTCTTCCTTCTTTGGCGAATTTGTTTTCAACGGCAATGCCGAGGCAAAAACTGCCGCTGTGCCAGGGCAGGCTGGTGTCTCCAGCGGCAGCAAGGACAGCCGCCAGGCCCGGCTTCGGATGCCCGAGGCTACCGAAGCGCGGCGCGAGCTGACCGGTCTTTACCGTGTCAAGGGAACCAATCCGGACGGCTCTGCCTACAAGGGAATGCTGGCGCTGGTTGAGCGGGCGGACCGTTTTGATTTCACGTGGTGGATCGGCAAGGACGTGTTTCGCGGCAAAGGCGAACTTGCCGGCAAGATGCTTGTGGTCAATTGGAACGATCTGCACCCGGTCGTTTATTCATTCGAGCCGGATGGTGTGCTGGATGGCGAATGGGCCGATGGGACGGCAACCGACCGGTTGACGCTTTATAGGGCTTCCGATCCAGATGCCGTACCAGCCAATGGCACTTACAAGGTCAAGGGCCGAAACGTCGACGGGTCTGCCTATTCAGGCCGCCTTGATATCGAGGGTGATGGCAAGAATTACGAACTTTCATGGCGGATCGGAAGCAGCAGCTACAGCGGAACAGGGCGATTTGACCAAGGCCTGCTTGTCGTCGACTGGGGCAGCGTCACGCCCGTTGTCTACGCGCTTTCCAGCGATGGCAGCCTGACTGGCCTTTGGGACGGCGGAGCCGGCAGCGAAACGGCAACCCCGCAATGATCACCCAATTGGCACGAATATGCTATCGCCTCACCCACCAAAGCGGCTGGAATTGATGCTTCGTTCGGCTATAGTCCGCCCATCTGCACCCATGGGGAGAATTGCATGTCCATCGAATTGAAAATGCTACTGTTCACTGTTGCGCTGTTTTTTGTGCAGTTGATTGCACAAGTGGTAGCGGAAATCCTGCAAAACGGGCTGAGCTACGCTGTCAGCGCGCGTGACGAGTGGAAAAACCCGACCGGCATTGCCGGGCGGATTGAACGGTCCTACTTCAATCTTCTGGAAACGCTGGCTCCTTTCGCGGCTCTCGTCCTGGTGGTGCTTTATACCGGCAACGCAAACGCAAACACGGCGCTGGGCGCACAGATCTATTTCTGGGGCCGCGTTCTGTATGTTCCGGCCTATGTCTCCGGCCTGCCTTTCCTTCGCACCATTATCTGGACCGTATCCACCGGTGGACTGGCGCTGATCCTTTGGGAAATGCTCAAGCTGGCGTTCTAGTTTCGAGAAACGCCTGAAAACTCAAGTCAGCGGCGGCGCAATCAGTGCCGCCGCTATTGCAAACGAGGCTGGAATAAAAAATGTCGCATGATGTTGTGATTATCGGATCCGGACCGGGCGGTTATGTCTGCGCAATCAAGGCAGCCCAGTTGGGCCTGAAAACGGCCATTGTGGAAAAGCGCGAAACGCTGGGCGGAACCTGTCTCAACATTGGCTGCATTCCATCCAAGGCACTGCTGCATGCTTCTGAAATGTTTCATGAGGCCGGTCACGGGTTTGCCGCGCTGGGCATCAAGATGGGCAAGCCGGAACTCGATCTCAAGGCGATGATGGCGCACAAGGACAGCGTCGTCAAAGCCAATGTCGACGGCGTTGCCTTCCTGATGAAGAAGAACAAGGTCGATGTGTTTCATGGCACAGGGTCGATTGCTGCGCCCGGCAAGGTTCGTGTTGTCGATGCCAATGGTGGCGAGGCCCTTCTTGAAACCCAAAACATCGTCATAGCCACTGGCTCGGACATTGCCGGCATTCCCGGCGTTGAAGTCGCTATCGACGAGAAGACAATTGTTTCGTCCACCGGTGCGCTCGATCTTGCAAAGGTTCCAGCCAGCCTGGTTGTGGTTGGCGGCGGTGTCATCGGGTTGGAGCTGGGTTCGGTGTGGAACAGGCTCGGCTCGAAGGTCACGGTGATCGAATATCTGGACAAGCTGCTGGGCGGCATGGACGGGGAAGCCTCCAAGCAGTTTCAGCGCATTGTAGCCAAGCAAGGCATGGACATTCGGTTGTCTTCAAAAGTCACTGCCGTCGAGAAATCCGGGAAGGGCGCCAAGGTTACATTCGAGCCGGTCAATGGCGGCGCGCCTGAAACCATTTCGGCCGATGTCGTGCTGATATCCACCGGACGGCGTCCGTTCACCGATGGGCTGGGACTGGAAGCTGCGGGTATCGAAACCGAGCGCGGCAAAGTGAAAACCGACAATCGCTGGCGTACCAATGTGGCTGGCATCTACGCGATCGGCGACGTCATTTCCGGGCCGATGCTGGCGCACAAGGCCGAAGACGAAGGCGTTGCGGTGGCTGAAACCATTGCCGGGCAGCATGGCCACGTGAATTACGATGTCATTCCCAGCGTCGTCTACACGCATCCGGAAGTTGCCTCGGTCGGCAAGACCGAAGAAGAACTTAAGGCGGCGGGCATCGCCTATGTTGCCGGAAAATTCCCGTTCACGGCAAATGGGCGCGCAAGGGCGATGAACCAGACCGAAGGCTTTGTGAAATTCCTTGCCGACAAGGCAACCGACAAGGTTCTGGGGGTGCACATTGTCGGACAGGGTGCTGGCGATCTCATCCATGAAGCTGCGGTTCTGATGGAATTTGGCGGATCGTCCGAGGATCTGGGCCGCACCTGCCATGCGCACCCCACACTGTCTGAAGCTGTGCGCGAGGCGGCGCTGGCGACTTTCGGCAAGCCGCTACACATCTGAAACAAACCGCCTCGAAAACAAAAAAGCCGGAACGCCAAGCGTTCCGGCAGTCAATGATGGTTCAGAAAAACAGTGCAGCTTATTCGGCTGGCTCTTCGCTGACCGGCTTCTTGACGGTGAGCGGGTCATGCGTGCTGACGGCTTCTGTTTCGTCAACCGGAGCGGTTGTGGTGGTGCTGGCAACCGACTGCTGCAATTTTGCACTGTCATGACCGCACATGGCCGAAGCCATACCGGTGGAAGCAAAAAGAGCTGCGGCGGCAAGAAGGGAAAGCATGCTTTTCATGGAAGCGTTCCTTTCGGTCACGGGGAAATACCCGATCGCAAAAAAGCTAACACGAAGATGAAATCACGCCAGATGGCTTTGGTCACAGTTTCGTGATTGACTCTACCGTGTAACCGGCTGCTTGCAGGAGTGCCACCAGGCCGTCGTCACCGGGGATGTGCATGGCACCGACAGCCATGAAAACCCCACCTTTTTCCAGGTGTTGAAGCGCGCGTTGTGCCATGACATGGTTGCGTTTCCCGATCAGTTCTTCCTGAAACTGCGAATAGCCTTTGCCGGCATAGGCCTTGGGCGAATAAAGCCGGACAAGCGGCAACATCATGCCGGTATTGCCCTCAAGGTAGAGCAATTTGGTCGTTTCCATCACATCGTCGGTGAAATCGCCCAGTTCGACGAGGTCGGCGAGTGCATTGACGTGGAAATCCTGTGGAATTGCAGTCACTGCCCGAAACTGGTCATCGACCGACTCCAGGCCGATAAGTTCCTTGCCGTTTGCCAGGGCGGTATTGGCTATCAACTGGTCGAGCACCGGAGATGCGGCATCGGCAGTCTCGCAAACCGGACGGGCAATGGCCGCGGCGATCATCCAGGGCTGCATGCGCCTTGCCACGGCCCATGGAATTGAGCGCGCCTGCGCCTGTTGCTGAAGTTTTGGCAAGGCGTTGGGCGACACAAGCTCTTCGATGCTGGTGTCTGGTGCCAGAAAGGCCTGGTCCTTGAGCCTCAGCATCGCTGCCTGCATTTTTGCGGGATCAAGGGCATCCGTGCTTTCAACGATCACCTTCGTGGTGGTGTCGAACGCCGACTTGACGCTGCCCTCCATGCGGGCAACCCGCGGGTCGGGCGAGTGCATTGTGCCAAAAAGGTAAGAATCCGGCTTGCCCTGTACGGAGATCTTCCAGAAGACCGACGTTGAATTGACCGTCTCGGCAGCTTCCCGGCGCGCCTGCGCCAGGTCGGCGGGGCGCTCCATTTCGAGCCTTGCGATCAGGTCGGTGCCCGTGCACCGGGCCTGTTCTGCCGACAGGGCCTGGCTTGCCGAAACCACTGTCAGCATGAACGCGGCCAGCAGTATCGCGTGCAGCGCTGCGACAAGTGCAACAAGCTTCGTGCTCGCGGATTCGAACGAAATTTCGGAAAGGCGGCTGTTTTTCATCCCGCCACCTTGCAGGAAATATCTGGATTTTGCGTTAAGCGAACCGTTCAACCTGACGCGCGGGGGTGCGCCTTTGCGTAGACGTCCAGCAGTCTGGCGGTATCAACCGCCGTGTAGATTTGCGTCGTTGAAAGGCTGGCATGGCCCAGCAATTCCTGGATCGTGCGCAAGTCCCCGCCATTGGCCAGCAAATGGGTAGCGAAAGAATGGCGAAGCGCGTGGGGCGTCGCACTGTTGGCAAGGCCCAATGCACCGCGCAGCCTTGCGACCGATTTTTCGATGATGGCGCGGTGCAGGACCCCGCCCTTGGCACCCCGGAACAGCAGGCCGTCGTTTTCGAGATGGTAGGGGCACAGTTCGCGGTAAAGCGAAACAGCCTGTGAAATGACGGGAAGCAGCGGCACCATCCGGGTTTTCCCACCCTTGCCGGTAACAACCAGACTGCCGCCCGCCGATGCAGCCATGTGTTCAGGCGTCAGCGCCAACGCCTCGCCGATCCGAAGTCCGCAGCCATACAGCAACGACAAAATGGCTGCATCGCGGGCGGATATCCAGGGTTCCTGCGAAAACTGGCTATCTTGCGATGTCATGGAAATTGCTGCGGATGCGGCAATCGGCTTTGGCAGGGATTTGGGCTGGCGGGGCGAGCGCACGAGGCGAAGCCCGGTGGTGCCTGCAAGGCCTTTTTGTTCAAGAAACCGGACAAAAGAGCGAATGCCGGCAAGACCCCGCCCCAGCGTGCGCGCGCCTGCGCCGCCATTGCGCCGTTGCGCCAGATAGCCGCGCATGTCGTTGGGGCGAAGATCAGCCAAGTCTATGCGGCCGGCAGGATGGCCTTCGTGCAGGGTCAAAAAGGAAAGGAACTGGCGGACATCGCGCTCATAGGCTTCGACGGTATTGGCAGCCACGCGGCGTTCGTCCTTGAGATGGACAAGCCATTCATGCCGCAAGGCCGCAAGTTCCGCAGTGCAATTGACGAGAATCGTTTCCATGTTTCCACCCTATCCGGCGCATGGTTAGCACCGGGTTAGCGAAACACTCAGGCGATTTTCTGGCCGGACTTTGCCCAGTCGGACATGAAGGACTCGATGCCCTTGTCGGTCATGGGGTGCTTGTAGAGCGCATGGATGATGGCCGGCGGGATCGTTGCCACGTCGGAGCCGAGCATTGCGGCCTGTTTGACATGGTTGACGGTGCGAATTGAAGCAGCCAGAATTTGGGTCTCAAACCCGAAATTGTCATAGATGGTCCGGATTTCGTTGATCAGTTCCATGCCTTCAAGGCCTTGGTCGTCGAGGCGACCGATGAAGGGTGAAATGAAGGTTGCCCCGGCCTTGGCTGCCAGCAGTGCCTGGTTTGCCGAGAAGCACAAGGTGACATTGACCATGGTGCCGTTGCCGGCCAGCGCCTTGCAGGCTTTCAGGCCCGCTGGTGTCAATGGAACCTTGATGCAGATATTGCTTGCGATCTTTCCAAGGATTGCAGCTTCGCGCATCATTCCGTCAAAATCGAGTGCGGTAACTTCGGCAGAAACCGGACCGGAGACAATCGAGCAAATTTCCCGTGTCACTTCCATGATGTCACGGCCGGATTTGGCTATGATCGAAGGGTTGGTGGTCACGCCGTCCAGCATGCCAAGGTCATTGAGTTCCCTGATTTCCTTGGGATCAGCGGTATCAACAAAAAACTTCACCACGGCGCCCTTTCAAAAACTCGGCAATTCTCAGGAGCCAGCTATTACATGGCCAATCAACGAATGGAAAGTGCGGGGTTGGCAAATGCAGATCTGCAAGGCAGGTCATTCTTGACGATGGCAACAAACCTGGAAATGCAATTTTGAACGGCATTGCGAAAATCGCCAATGTGTTGCTGCCGATCCCGGCGGAGAAGCCGTATTCGTACCTCGTTCCGGAAGGGATGGAGCTTGGTGCCGGCGACATCGTACAGGTGCCGCTCGGGCCAAGGCAGGTCGCAGGAATAGTCTGGTACCCGGCTGTCGCAGATGTAGAAGCACGAAAGCTTCGCTCGGTCACCCTCAAGTTTGACTGCCCGGCCTTGCAGCCGGAGATGCTCGCGTTCATCGAATGGGTTTCCGCCTACACACTTTCCCCACCCGGCATGGTTGCCCGGATGGTTTTGCGCGCGCCCGGTGCATTTGACCCGCCCGCGCTGCTTGAGGGGCTGCGGTATTGCGGCGTCGAACCGGAAAGGCTGACAGGAGCGCGCACTGCCGTTCTGGAGCTGGCGCGTCCAGGGCAATCCTGGACCAAATCCGGATTGGCGCATGCAGCCGGGGTGTCCGTATCGGTGGTCGAAGGATTGGCGCGGCTCGGGGTCTTTGAATCCGTCAAGGTGCCGCCGCAGCCTGTGGTTGCCCGGCCAGACCCTTCCTATCTCGATCCGGCGCTCAATGCAGCTCAGGCACAAGCTGCGCAAACGCTTCGCCAATCCATCACCAAGCGCGCATTTGGCGTCACGTTGATTGACGGGGTCACCGGGTCAGGCAAGACGGAGGTGTATTTCGAAGCTGTCGCCGAAGCCGTGCGGCAAGGCCGCCAGGTGTTGATCCTGCTTCCGGAAATTGCCCTGACAGCGGCGTTTCTCGACCGCTTCGAGACGCGCTTTGGCGCAAGACCGGCGGAATGGCATTCTGAAGTTGCACCAAAAAGGCGCGAAGCCGTCTGGCGACAGGCTGCGACCGGCGAGGTGCAAGTGGTTGCCGGGGCGAGGTCTGCGCTTTTCCTGCCATTCCGCGATCTTGGGTTGATTGTGGTGGATGAAGAACATGACCTTGCATACAAGCAGGAGGACCGGGTCTTTTACAACGCGCGCGACATGGCAATTGTCCGGGCGCAACTGGGCAAGGCTGCAGCTGTGCTGGCATCGGCGACACCGTCGATCGAAAGCCGTGTGAATGCGCAGGCCGGCCGTTACGAGCTTTTGCGCCTGGACCAGCGGTATGGCGAAGCGGCAATGCCGGACATTCGCGTTATCGACCTTCGGCGCGATGCGCCGCCTGCGGGGAGGTTCTTGTCGCCCCGTCTGGTGCATGCCATGACCGGCGCGCTGGAAGCCGGGGGGCAATCCCTGTTGTTCCTGAACCGTCGCGGCTATGCGCCACTCACCCTTTGCCGGGCATGCGGACACCGTTTCCAGTGCAGCGATTGTTCGGCATGGCTGGTTGAGCACCGCTTTCGCAAACAACTCATCTGCCACCATTGCGGCCACAATGAACCAGTTCCGCAGTCCTGCCCGCAATGCGGCGCGCTGGACCACCTGACCGCATGTGGGCCGGGTGTGGAGCGGCTTGCCGAAGAAGTGGTCACACTTTTTCCAGATGCGCGTACCGTGGTGCTTTCATCAGACATGGCGGGCGGTGTTTCGCGGCTGCGGCTTGAACTGGAAGCCATCGCCAAGGGCGAGGCCGACATCGTTATCGGCACACAGCTGGTGGCCAAGGGGCACAATTTTCCGATGCTCACCTGCGTTGGTGTCGTCGATGCCGACCTTGGCCTCGCCAATGGTGATCCGCGCGCCGCCGAGCGGACGTTTCAGCTTTTGTCGCAGGTAACCGGCCGGGCAGGGCGCGACGGGCGAAAAAGCACCGGCTGGCTGCAAACCTGGCAACCCCAGCACCCGGTCATTGCTGCATTGGCCAGCGGTGAACGTGAACTTTTCTATGAGCGGGAAACGGCGCAACGGCGAGACGCGCACTTGCCCCCGTTCGGGCGACTTGCCAGCGTCATTGTATCGGCGGAAAGCCGGGCTGTTGCCGAAGCCCACGCAAGGGCGCTTCGAAAAACCGCGCCGAAGGCGGCCGTCATTCATGTTTTGGGGCCTGCCGAAGCTCCTTTGGCGCTGATCCGGGGTCAGCACCGCTTCCGGTTGCTCCTTCAAGGCGAGCGCCGCGCAGACATGCAGGGCTTTATCCGGGAGATGCTGGCAAATGGCCCCAAGGCGCTTGGCAGCATCCGGGTGCAGGTTGACATCGATCCGCAGAGTTTCCTGTAAGGCGATCACATTTGGGAGGCGGCAGTTACGCAGTAGGCCAATTGTTGTAACCATCACCGAAGGCGGCGAATCAGTAAAGTCAGGAGTGCCAAGTGATAGATTTCTACACCCCGCAATCGCTGGGCGAATGGCTGTCCTTTGTGTCGGCGGCGATCACCATCGGCTTCGGACTTGTTGCGCTCGTGTTCGCCCGTTCCACTCTTTCCCTCCTGCGTCTGCAACCCAAACCCGAATCACCCGAGGCTTTGTCTGAAAGCCGCGGAACGCTGGCCGGATTTTATCTGGGGGTGGGGATAACAACGATCCTGTTTGCGCAGCCGTTCCTCATCATGGCGCTGGGTGCCGGATGGGCATTCACGGTGTTCGGACGCTTTGTTTCGATGGTTGTGGACCGTGGATTCACGGTGTTCAACGTGGTTTCGGTGCTTCTGGAGATCGCGCTTGCAGCCGGACCGCTGCTGTATGTTTTCGGCATTATTGCCTGATAATGGCCTGCCAGAAAAAAACGCGGCCAAACTGCGGCAAAGGTGCGACAAAAGGTGGAAGCGCTCGTATTGCGACTTGCAGATGCCTGTGCTAGAGCGCCCATGAACTCAGGCGGTTGTCGTTGCACGGCATTGGCGATCACCCAAAACAATCCCAACGGTCAAAGGCTTACCGGCATGCGGCATGCAGCCGGTTCCGATTGCCAAAAGACCCCGGCCAGGAGCGCCCGAACAGGTGGCTACATCCGAATCAATCACGTCGGGAATTGCAGCAAGGTATGCGCTGTCTTTGTTCGAGCTGGCGGTTGATGGAAATTCCATTGACGCAGCCGCGAAAGACCTCGGGCGCTTCGATGCGCTGATGCGCGGCAGCGATGATTTGATGCGCCTTGTTCGCTCGCCGGTTTTTTCAACCGAAGACCAGCTTCGTGCCGTGGACGCCCTGCTGAAATCAGCAAAAATTGGTGGCCTCGTTGGCAATTTCATTCGCGTTGTAGCCCAGAACCGGCGGCTTTTCGCGATGCCGGCCATGGCCGGTGAGTTCAACCAGCTTGTTGCAGCACATCGCGGCGAAGCCGCCGCAGACGTCACCGTCGCGCAGAAGCTCAGTGCCGAACAGGCAAAAGAATTGAAGGCAGCGCTTAAAAGCGCCGTCGGCAAGGACGTATCGGTCAACGAGACCGTAGACCCGTCCATCCTCGGTGGAATGATCGTGAAACTCGGTTCCCGCCAGATCGATACATCGCTTCGTACGAAACTTTCTTCGCTCAAGCTTGCCCTCAAAGAGGTCGGATAATGGACATTCGCGCGGCGGAAATTTCCGCAATCCTGAAGAACCAGATCAAGAATTTCGGCAAAGAGGCGCAAGTCTCCGAGATTGGACAGGTTCTCGCCGTCGGTGACGGCATTGCCCGTGTTTACGGCCTCGACAATGTTCAGGCTGGCGAACTCGTCGAGTTTCCAGGCGGCATTGCTGGCATGGCGCTCAACCTTGAAACCGACAATGTCGGCGTCGTCATCTTCGGCGATGACCGCGGCATCAAGGAAGGCGACATTGTCAAGCGGACGGGTTCCATCGTTGACGTACCAGTCGGCAGGGGCTTGCTTGGCCGCGTTGTTGACGGACTTGGCAATCCCATTGATGGCAAGGGTCCGATCCAGTCAACCGAGCGTCGCCGCGTTGACGTAAAGGCGCCGGGCATCATCCCGCGCAAATCCGTTCATGAGCCGATGTCCACCGGACTGAAAGCAATTGACGCATTGATCCCGATCGGTCGCGGCCAGCGCGAACTGGTCATCGGTGACCGCCAGACCGGCAAGACTGCGATCATTCTCGACACCTTCCTCAACCAGAAGGCCAACAACGCGGGCAGCGATGAGAGCAAAAAGCTCTATTGCGTCTATGTCGCCGTCGGCCAGAAGCGTTCGACGGTTGCGCAGTTTGTGAAAATTCTCGAAGAGCGCGGCGCACTTGAATATTCGATCGTCATTGCGGCAACCGCATCCGACGCCGCGCCAATGCAGTTCCTGGCGCCATTTGCCGGTTGTGCAATGGGCGAGTATTTCCGCGACAACGGCATGCATGCATTGATCGCCTATGACGATCTTTCCAAGCAGGCCGTGGCTTATCGCCAGATGTCGCTGCTGCTTCGCCGCCCACCAGGCCGCGAAGCCTATCCGGGCGACGTTTTCTATCTGCACTCGCGCCTGCTTGAGCGCGCTGCAAAGATGAACGAAGAAAACGGTTCAGGATCGCTGACGGCGCTGCCAGTCATCGAAACGCAGGCGAACGACGTTTCGGCCTACATCCCGACCAACGTGATCTCGATCACCGACGGCCAGATCTTCCTTGAAACCAACCTGTTCTACCAGGGCATTCGTCCGGCAGTTAACGTCGGCCTGTCGGTTTCGCGGGTTGGCTCTTCCGCGCAGATCAAGGCGATGAAACAGGTTGCAGGCTCCATCAAGGGTGAGTTGGCGCAGTACCGCGAAATGGCGGCATTTGCGCAGTTCGGCTCCGACCTTGACGCCTCAACCCAGCGCTTGCTGAACCGCGGCGCACGCCTGACCGAACTCTTGAAGCAACCGCAATTCTCGCCGTTGCAGACCGAAGAGCAGGTCGCGGTGATTTTCGCTGGCGTGAACGGCTACCTCGACAAGCTTCCGGTCAACCGGGTCGGCGCGTTCGAGAGCGGCTTTCTTGCTTCGTTGAAGTCGGACAATTCAGACATCCTTTCGGATATCCGCAAGGAACAACAATTGACCGACAGCATCCGGGATCGCCTGAAAAAGGCACTTGATGCATTCGCCAAAAACTTCGCCTGAACCGGCAATTCCTAAAGGGAGCAGTCAGAGGGCACCATGGCCAGTCTGAAGGACCTAAAAGTTCGCATTGCCTCCGTGAAGGCGACACAGAAAATCACCAAGGCGATGCAGATGGTCGCCGCGGCGAAGCTGCGTCGTGCTCAGGAAAAGGCTGAGGCAGCCCGCCCGTATTCGGAGCGCATGGCGAGCGTTCTTGCAAACATCGCGCAGAATGTCAGCGGGGCCGATGCGCCTGTGTTGATGAGCGGGACAGGCAAGGACGACACGCATCTGTTGGTCGTCTGCTCTTCTGACCGGGGTCTTTGCGGTGGTTTCAACACCACGATTGTGCGCCTCGCGCGCGATCACGCACGCAAGCTGATTGCCGCTGGCAAGACCGTGAAAATCATCACGGTCGGGCGAAAAGGCTATGACCAGCTGCGCCGCGAGTTTGCAAAGAACATCGTTGACCGGGTCGAACTTCGGGAAGTGAAAGAACTTCGATTTGAGAATGCGCAGGACATCAGCCGCAAGGTGCTTCAGCTTTTTGAAGCTGGAGAATTCGACGTGTGCACGCTTTTCTATGCGCGCTTCAAGTCGGTGATTTCGCAAATACCCACTGCCCAGCAACTCATTCCCGCAGCAGCCAGCGAGGCTGGTGCAACAAGCGCATCGGCAATCTACGAGTACGAGCCTGAAGTTGGCGCGCTGCTTGAAGACCTCATTCCGCGCAACATCACCGTACAGATTTTCAGGGCCCTCCTTGAAAACGTGGCCGGCGAGATGGGTGCCAAGATGTCGGCGATGGACAATGCGACGCGCAATGCCGGGGACATGATCGGCAAGCTGACGCTTTCCTACAACCGCCAGCGTCAGGCGCAGATCACCAAAGAACTGATTGAAATCATTTCGGGCGCTGAAGCGCTCTAAGGGTCCAGGAGAACAAGACGATGGCCAAGGCTCCAACCACCAAGAAAGCGGCACCCGCCGCCCCGGCTGCAAAGCCCGTAGCAGCTACCAAGGCGGTAGCGCCGAAGATGGCTGCCGCACCAGCCAAAGCAACGCCAGCAAAGGCGCCCGCCGTAAAGGCATCGGCCGCCAAGGCTGCGCCAGCCAAAACGGCAGCAGCAACCAAAGCGCCGGCTGCCAAAAAGTCAGCAGCGCCCACCTTGACCAAGGCTGTCCTTGGCAAGGGCGCAACCGGCAAGGTCAGCCAGGTCATCGGCGCGGTTGTCGACGTCAAATTCACCGGCACGCTCCCGCAGATTCTTAATGCGCTTGAAACCATCAACAATGGCCAGCGCCTGGTTCTGGAAGTTGCCCAGCACCTGGGTGAAAACACCGTTCGCGCCATTGCCATGGACTCGACCGAAGGTCTGGTACGCGGACAGGACGTTCTTGATACCGGGTCGCCAATCGCGGTTCCGGTCGGTGTTGAAACCCTGGGTCGCATCATCAACGTGATCGGCGAGCCGATCGATGAAGCAGGTCCGATCCCGACCAAGGCACGCCGCGGCATTCACCAGCCAGCACCTTCGTTCGTGGAGCAGGCAACCGAAGCGCAAATTCTGGTAACGGGCATCAAGGTTGTCGACCTTCTGGCTCCATATGCTCGTGGCGGCAAGATCGGTCTGTTCGGCGGCGCAGGGGTTGGCAAGACGGTTCTCATTCAGGAACTCATCAACAACATCGCCAAGGCGCACGGCGGCTACTCGGTGTTTGCTGGTGTTGGTGAGCGCACCCGCGAAGGCAACGACCTTTATCATGAAATGATCGAGTCCGGCGTCAACAAGGATCCGCACGAGAGCGGCTCGACCGAAGGCTCCAAGTGCAGCCTCGTATTCGGCCAGATGAACGAGCCGCCAGGAGCGCGCGCCCGTGTTGCCTTGACCGGCCTTACCATTGCAGAAGACTTCCGCGACAAGGGCCAGGACGTCTTGTTCTTCGTCGACAACATTTTCCGCTTCACCCAGGCCGGCTCTGAAATGTCGGCGCTGCTGGGCCGCATTCCTTCGGCGGTTGGTTACCAGCCGACGCTCGGCACCGACATGGGCGCGATGCAGGAACGCATCACCACCACCAACAAGGGTTCGATCACCTCGGTTCAGGCCGTTTACGTTCCTGCCGATGACTTGACAGATCCGGCGCCTGCCTCGACCTTCTCGCACCTTGATGCAACGACCGTTCTGTCGCGCTCGATTGCAGAAAAAGGCATCTATCCGGCTGTTGATCCGCTGGATTCGACCTCTCGCATTCTCGACCCTCAGGTTGTGGGTGACGAACATTACCAGACAGCCCGCCGCGTGCAGGAAGTGCTGCAGCGTTACAAGGCGCTGCAGGACATCATCGCCATTCTGGGGATGGACGAACTCTCCGAAGAGGACAAGCTGGCTGTTGCGCGCGCGCGCAAGATTGAGCGTTTCCTGTCGCAGCCTTTCTTCGTGGCAGAAGTCTTCACCGGTTCGCCCGGCCAGCTGGTTGCGCTGGAAGACACCATCAAGGGCTTCAAGGGTCTGGTGAACGGCGATTATGATCACCTGCCGGAAGCAGCCTTCTACATGGTTGGCACCATCGAAATGGCCATCGAGAAGGCCCAGCGTCTGGCAGCAGAAGCGGCCTGATCGAGAGAACAACCGGCGGGTGGCATTTGCCGTCCGTCTCATTGAGATCGTGAGGCGACATGGCCCAGACATTCAAGTTCGACCTGGTTTCCCCCGAAAGGCTTTTGCTTTCCGATACGGTTGAATCTGTCGTCATCCCCGGAACAGATGGCGAAATGACCGTCATGGCCAACCACGCGCCAACCATGACCTCGCTGCGCCCGGGCGTGGTGACTGTGGGCAAGCCTGGAACTGCGCCAGAGAAATACGTGGTTTTTGGCGGCTTTGCCGACATCACACCAGAAGCGTGCACGCTGCTTGCCGAGTCGGCGGTGCGGGTAGCTGATATCGACCGTGCAAGCATCGAACGCCGTGTGCAGACCGCCCAGGAAGACCTGCGCGATGCCAAGGATGATGCGTCACGTGCCAAGGCCCAAGAATATCTGGGCCAGTTGCAGACACTGCAAGCAGCAATTTGATCCGTTTCTGGCTTAACTGGTGAAAAAAGCCGCCGGATAGGCAAGCTTTCCGGAAAGCCCTTTCAGGCAGGCTTCACGCAATTCCAGAGCCATGAAATTCTGGCCCTGCCAGCCGACTTCAAACGGATCGGCAAGCGGGCTCGAAAAGCCGAAACGCTCATAGTAGAAATTGTCGCCGAGCACAAAGATTGCGTCAAAACCGGCCTTGCGCGCCCGCGCGATGGCTTCGCGAACCAATGCCGAGCCAACCTGCATTTCCCGAAAATTCGGGCTCACCGCCAGTGGAGCCAGTGCCAGAAACTGTGCCGGGCCCGAGATTGCGGTCAAAAGCACGTGGCCGACCACCTGATCATTGCACATTGCGACCAGAGAGATGGTCGTATCGGGAGCCTTGATCAACGACAGGGCAAGTCTTGCTTCAGAGGGGCGTCCAAAGGCTTCTTCAAGGACAGCGGCGATACGCCCTTCATCGGATTTTCTTGATGGCCGAACCACAATTTCATCGCAAAGCATGGGTCAATTCCCGGCTAGATGAGCGAATGCCGCAACGACTTCTTCATACACCTTGCGCTTGAAGAGAACCACAAGGCCCGGCAATTCGTGCATAGGCCGCCATTTCCACGCATCGAATTCCGGATGATTGCCATCTGGCGGCGGGTTGATGGCTATTTCACTTTCATCTCCGTCAAACCGGTAGGCGAACCATTTTTGCCGCTGTCCGCGAAACTTGCCCTTCAATGCGACACCGATCATGTGTTCCGGCAGATCGTAGGAAATCCAGTTCGGGGCCTCGGCGAGCAGGTGAACGGACTTGATGCCGGTTTCTTCCCACATCTCCCGGCGGGACGCTTTCAGCGGGTCCTCGCCCTTATCTATGCCGCCTTGCGGCATCTGCCACAGATGACTGGTTCCGGTTTCTTCCGCTTCCGGCAGCATTTTCCGGTGTCCGGTAAAGACCAGCCCCTCAGCGTTGAGGATCATCACGCCAACGCAATCGCGATAGGGAAGCTGCTTGCTCATCCGCGTTTTCCTTCGGGATCGGAGACAATGGCGGAGACCGGCGTGATCTCAATGCCTTTTGAGGATGCTTCTTCGGCAAAGCGGGCGATCAGTTCAATGGATTCGGGAAATGCATTGGCAACGCCGATGGCCAGTCCCGTGCGCTTGGCTTCGGAGGCCAGAAGTTCAAGTTGCTTCATGATTTCGGCACGGGTTCTTGTTACGTCGATCTGAACATGCGCCCTTGCATATGGCAAAAGCGATTGTGCTGCAGTCTCGCGTGTCAGGCTGTTGCGAACTGAACCATCGTCGATGAACAGCAGGCCTCGCCCGGCAAGTTCATCGAACACCGGTTTCATCGCAGCGGTATCGGTAATGAACTTGCCGCCAAGGAAATTGATCACCCCGACATAATTGGTGATGCGGCTCATCGACCAATGCAGGTCAGCCAACACTTCCCCCGCGGCTACCCCGGTGCGCAAGGTGTGCGGGCCGGGATTGTTGGCAGGATAGTCGAACGGTTCCATGGGAACCTGCAGCATGACCTCGTGGCCCTTCTTGCGGGCCTCCTGCATCCAGCGCAGCAAGCTGTTGCCGTAGGGCGCAAATGCCAGTGTCACGGCACCGGGCAACTGCCTTACCGCCTGTTGTGAACCGGTCTGGGAAATCCCGACGCCACCCACGATCAGAACCACCCGGGCAACGCCGAAATTGCCTTCTGTAGCTGGTTGGCGCGAGTAGACATCCATCGGGCGCAATCCGGCAGAAGACCGCTTGGGGACCACGCCCTGGTCCGTGCGCTCAACAAGTTCAGGATCGGGCAGATGAGCAAGACCCGTCTCCTGGCGGCGCGATGGCACCGGAACCGGCACTTTCTCGGTGATCTGGCCATCAGGAATGGCCGCTTCCAGCGGCGCTGCGTCCGGGTCCACCGGCCTTGCGGCTTCAGGCTGCGTTTGTGCTGCTTCTGCTGCAGGTGGCGTGACGTCGCCTTTGGGCGCTGTATCTTGCGGAGGGACTGCTACCGCCACTTCCTGCGGCTTTTCCTGCATGAAAATTGCAACGGTACCCCATCCCGCCAGCGCACCGGCGGCAACCAGAGCCAGCCCTAGAAAGACAGGCTTCCAGCGGCGCGTCGGTTTTGTTTTGAGGCCTAGCGGCCGGGTCAGTTCGTCAGTCATGGATCCTGCAATGAAAAAGCCGGGAGAAACGATGTTCTCCCGGCGCAATCACTAGCTGATTCGGCTGATCAGTTGGGGATCGCCTTGTTTGGGTCTGGAGGAAACGCCTCGCTCACCTTGACCTTGTGAATGAGTTCGATTGCGTGCTGCAACTGAACGTCATCCTTGGCTTCCGGCGGCACATAGGCTGTCGAGCCGGAACCCTTTTCGTCTTCCTGCGCCCCGGCAATGTGGCCGCGAAGCTCGGATTCGCCGCGCGACTCAACCTTGCCCTGGAGTTCCTGGGGCAATGGCTGCTCGACCATAATGTCCGGTTCGATGCCCTTGGCCTGAATGGAGGTTCCAGCAGGCGTGTAGTAAAGCGCCGTCGTCAAGCGCAATGCTCCATTGGCACCCAGCGGAATGATGGTCTGGACAGAGCCCTTGCCGAAGGAACGGGTACCTAGAATGGTCGCCCGCTTGTGGTCCTGCAAGGCACCGGCAACGATTTCCGAGGCGCTGGCAGAGCCGCCATTGATCAGGACAATGATTGGCTTGCCATTGGTCAGGTCTCCGGCACGGGCGGTATACCTGCGGGTTTCATCGTCATTGCGGCCACGGGTGGAAACGATTTCCCCCTTGTCGAGGAACGTATCCGAAACACTGACTGCCTGATCGAGTAGTCCGCCCGGGTTGAGGCGCAAATCAAGGATGTAACCCTTGACGTTGCCTTCGCCGATTTCTTCACGCAGCTTTTTGATGCCGGTCTCCAAATTGTCGTAGGTCTGTTCGGTGAAGCTGGTGATCTTGAGGTAGCCAATGTCGCTGGCTTCAACGCGCTGCTTGACTGCCTTTACCTGAATGACATCGCGAATGATCGTGATGTCCATCGGCTTGTCTGCGCCTTCACGGATGATGGTCAGGACAATCGGTGTCTTGACCGCGCCGCGCATTTTCTCGACAGCATCCTGCAATGACAGACCGCGAACATTTTCGCCGTCAATCTTTGAAATCTTGTCGCCTGCCAGAACCCCGGCCTTTGCTGCGGGCGTATCGTCGATCGGAGAAACAACCTTCACCAGTTCGTCTTCCATTGTCACTTCGATGCCAAGACCACCGAACTCGCCGCGCGTCTGCACGCGCATGTCGGAGAAATCCTTAGCATTGAGGTAGGAAGAATGCGGATCAAGCGAGGTAAGCATGCCGTTGATGGCGCTCTCGATGAGCTTTTCCTCGTTCGGCTCGGTGACATATTGCGACCGGACCCGCTCGAAAATGTCGCCAAAGATACCAAGCTGCTGATAGGTCGAAGCGCCCGCGGCTATGGCCGAGCCGGGATTGCTGATCCCGGTCATGAGCGCGAGAACTGACGTGGCGCCCAACATGGCACCGGCGAGGAGAAGGGAAAACTTACGAATCATTGGCAACTCTCTTCGGGGCTGTATCCGTCCACCATGGTGACGGATCGATTGACTTACCATCCTTGCGAAATTCCACATAGAGCACAGGGCGGGCTGAATCCACACCCGTTGCTTCAACGCCTGCTATTCTCTTGGCACCCATGGTCGCAACAGGTTCGCCAGCCAACACAAACTGACCAAGCTGAACATCCATCCGTTCCATCCCGGCCAGAACCACATGATAGCCGTTCCCTGCGTTCAGGATCAATAGCTGTCCGTAAGATCGGAACGGGCCAGCATACACCACCCATCCGTCAGCAGGGGCCGATATGCGGGCATTGGTGCGTGTGGCTAGCGACAATCCCTGTGCCGGTTCGCCCAACGTGTCAGGTTGCCCGAAGGCACGCACTTCCACGCCATCTACTGGACGGGGCAACAGGCCCTTGGCTTCATCAAATGCCATTGCCGGTGCGATGCGGGCCATGTCTGTGAAATCAGGCTTGGCAGATGGCGGCTTGCCTGCAGCGACCGCCTCGCGCTCCTTGGCAATGCGCTCCTCATCGGTTTTACGGGCCTCTTCTGCGGCCTGTCGGACCGAAACAAATTCCTGTTCCAGTTGCTCGATGAGTTTTGAAAGGTCTGTCTGGCGCGCAGCCAGTTCGGCAGCCCGCGCGCTCTGTTCGGCAAGTTCGGTGCGAGCGCTGGCAGTGAGCTTCTTCTTCTCTTCAAGTATGAGGCCCATGCGCTCTTCGTCTTCGGCAAGCAGATTGAGATCGCCAGCCAGTTTGGCCCGGCCTGTCTCGATCTCTTTGCCGATTCGCTGCAATTCGGTGAGTTCTGCCAGCAAAACGTCGGTTTCAGCCCGGATTTCCGGAACCACAGCCCCAAGCAAAATGGCCGAACGCACCGATGAAAGCGCGTCATCGGGCGTCACCAAAATGGCCGGTGGTGGATTGGAGCCCATGCGCTGGAGTGCGCCAAGCACCTCGGCGAGCACCGCCCTACGACCCCGCAACGAGGCCTTAATGTCGTCCTGCTGGACATTCAGTTCATTGAGCCTGGCTTCCGTCTTGCCGACTTCGCCCTGAAGTTTGCGTGCCCGCGCCGAAGTCTCGATCAGCGCCTTGTTGATGGATGCGCGGTCCTTTTCCAGGGTGCTGATTTCGGTCGCAAGTTCGGAGCGGCGTTTTTCACCAAGCACGATCTGGTCGTTGATGACCGAAAGTTCGCGGGCCGTTTGCGATCGCCGCTGCTCAAGGTCCTGAGGTAAAACCAGCACCGTGCTGGCGAGCAAAAACAGGGCAGATAATGCCAGAACCGACCGGGAAAAATACGCAGCGCGTTGTGACAATTGACCGTCCTGACCGTCTCGCCGGACCCTGAATGATCGAGGTAAACAATGCATCAACAGTTCGTGTGCGCCGCCAAAGTGGCGCGCCTGTGGCGACTCACCATGGGATCATTCACGATGGTATGGATGACCTGACATTATCGTGATGGCCCTGTAAACCTGCTCGGCCAGCATGATGCGCACCAATTGGTGCGGCCAGGTGGCACTGCCGAACCGGATGGTACGGCTGGCACCAATCCTGGCTGCCTCGCCATGGCCATCTGGCCCGCCGATCATGAAAACCAGGTCGGGAACACCGCGATCCAGCGACTGCCTGAGCAAAGTCGAAAAGGAATGGCTGGAAAGGTCTTCACCCTTTTCGTCCAGCAAAAATGCCAGCGCACCGGGTGGGAGCGCCGCAACCATGACCGCGGCCTCGTCGTTCTTGCGGCCTTCCGTATCCTGCCGCCGGGATTCTGCAAATTCCTGCTGCCGAACAAGAGAAATGCCCAACTGGCGGCCAGCTTTGCCAGCCCGGTCCATGTAGCGCTCGAAAAGCTCAGTCTCCGGACCGGATTTCATCCGTCCGACAGCCATGATGGTCAGGCGCATTAAACCTGAACCTAGTGCATTTCCTGCGGCTCGGGCACCTGCCACATTTTCTCGATCCCGTAGAACTCGCGCACTTCGGGGCGGAAAACGTGGATGATGATGTCGCCGGTGTCGATCAGCACCCAATCGCAATTGGGCAGGCCTTCAACCCGCGGCACGCCAAAGCCCTTGTCCTTGAGATCGCTGAGCAAATGGTCAGCGATGGCGCCGACATGGCGGTGCGATCTGCCTGATGCGATCACCAGATAGTCACCCAGCGCAGATTTTCCGCGAAGATCGATGGTGATTGGTGTTTCCGCCTTTGAATCATCAAGGCTCGCAATCACCGCTTGAAGGGCAGCGTCGACCGCATCTTTCGCAGTTTTTGCCGCCCGGTTGGCAACGCCGCTGTCGGCGTCCCTTGTCTGCATTGCCGTAGCCAGTTTTTACCTCATTCGGTTGCGCAAGGCGCGTTGGACTTGATCCGGATTTACCGACAGCGCCAAACGCGCTCATCGGAGAGACAGACTTACACCCAAATCCGTGGAAATAACAGTGCTGCGATTCGGTGACAATTTGAAGAAACCTCAAAAGGCCGATTTTCAAGGTTTCTTGCCAGCCTTGGCTTTTATGGCAGCGCGAATTGCCGAGGAAGAAAGTGGCGAGCGCGGTCCGTGCAGGAAAGTCCATGCTGGTGGCCGGGCATTGCCGATCCCTGCGGCGTCGTCTTCATCGATCCGGTAGCGGGCAAGGCTGATCGCTGCAGGCGCTGAACGGTGCGCAAGTGTGGAGCCTGGCCGGTCGACGACGACAATGGGCATCAGCGCGGCAATGCGCCGCCAGTTCTGCCAGCGGTGGAAGCCTTTCAGATTGTCGGCACCCATGACCCAGACAAAATTCACCCTTGGTCGCAATTTTTTCAAAAGCGAAAGTGTGTCCCAAGTGTAGCGGATATGGTGTTCGGCTTCGAACGCGGTGATGTCGATGCGCGGATGGTCTGCCATGTCGCGACACAGTTCGATGCGCTTTTCCAGCGATTCCAACTCGTTTGTGTCCTTGAGCGGATTTCCAGGTGTCACCAGCCACCAGAGCCGGTCGAGCCTTGCGCGCCTGAGGGCGATCAGGCTGATGGCAAGATGCCCCTCGTGCGGTGGATTGAACGATCCCCCAAGCAAGCCGATGGTCATGCCGGGCTCGGAATATGGAATTTCGAGCGCACGCTGGAGCGAGGGCGGAACGATGGGCTTATCTTTCATCGACGGGTTCCGCCAAGCCGCGGCTTGAAGTTCATGTTTCAAGGACGAGTCTGGCCGGAGCCGCGGACACGGTATTTGAAAGAAGTAAGTTGTTCCACACCCACGGGACCGCGAGCATGCATCTTTCCCGTTGCAATGCCGATTTCGGCACCCATGCCGAACTCGCCGCCATCGGCAAACTGGGTTGATGCATTGTGCAGCAGAATTGCCGAATCGATCTCGTTGAAAAACCTTTCGGCGACTGCAGGATCTTGCGTCACCACCGCTTCGGTATGGTGCGAGGAATATTGCTTGATGTGGTCTATGGCTTCGCCAATCCCCGTCACCAGTTTTGTGGCAATGATCTTGTCGAGAAACTCATGGCCGAAATCTTCAGGTCCAGCCCGGCGCGTACCGGCGATCTTTGCAAGCTCCCCTTCCGCGCGCACTTCACAACCTGCTGCAAGCAGGTCGGAAATCATCGGGGCGCCGTGTTTTGTGTAAAATTGCCAGTCGATCAGCAAGCATTCTGCTGCTCCGCAAATGCCTGTGCGCCGCATTTTCGAATTGAGAACAATTTCCCGCGCCATCTGCGGGTCGGCGTCCTTGTCCACATAGACGTGGCAGATGCCCTCAAGATGCGCAAACACGGGAACCCTTGCATCTTTCTGGACGCGCTCAACGAGGCTCCTGCCTCCGCGAGGGACGATAACGTCAATATTGCCGCCCAGTCCCGCGAGCATTTCACCAACTGCCGCGCGGTCGGAAACCGGCACCAATTGGATGGCGTCCGCGGGCAAGCCCGCCGAAACGAGGCCCTCGGTCAGACAGGCGTGAATGGCGCGCGAAGAATGGGTTGAATCAGAGCCTCCACGCAAAATGACAGCATTGCCCGCCTTGAGACAAAGCGCGCCGGCATCTGCCGTCACATTCGGCCGGCTTTCGAAGATGACCCCGATTACTCCCAAAGGCGTGCGAACCCGCTCGATGTGAAGGCCGTTGGGTCGCGTCCACTGCGAAATGACTTCGCCAACCGGATCCTTGAGCTCAGCGATGGCCCGCAAGCCATCCGACATTGCACGGATGCGCGCGGTGTCCAGCGACAGGCGGTCAATCATGGCTGATGAAAGCCCTGCAACTTCCGCAGTCGCAACGTCGATTGCGTTTTCGCGCAGGATGATTTCGCGTATGCGATCCATTGCAGCTGCGGCGCCGATGAGTGCGGCATGCTTTCGTTCGGCTCCGGCAGTTGCCAGAATGTCTGCGGCGGCGCGAGCCTTTTTGCCCATGCCAGCCATCAGCCCGGCAATGTCCGAAGTCTCCATTACGCGCGCAGGATTACCCATTGGCTTTTGCCACCTTTCTTGCAGTCTCTGCCGATGCGCTGATCACAAGATCGTCGCGGTGGATCATCTCGCTGCGACCGGCATAACCCAGTATCCCGGCAATACTGGTTGAATTGCAACCGCAAATGCGAACGGCGTCTTCGTGGTCGTAGGCAATGATGCCACGTGCAATTTCCTGCCCCTGCAGGCTGCGCACGATGACCACGTCGCCACGCGAAAAGCGGCCCTCGACGCTGGTTACGCCAGCGGGCAGCAGGCTCTTGCCATTGAGCAAAGCGCCTTGCGCGCCCTCGTCAACGGTGATGAATGCACTGGCGGTCAACTGGCCGGAAATCCATTTCTTGCGCGCGGTCACCGGGTTTCCGTTGGGGGCAAACCATGTCGCCTTGCACCCCTGTGCCAAGGCGTCGATCGGGTTCAAGCGCTTGCCTGTGGTGATGACCATTGCCGTTCCGCCTGCGGTGGCGATGCGCCCTGCTTCGATCTTGGTCACCATTCCGCCACGCGACAATTCGGTGCCGGCAGCTCCCGCCATTGCCTCGATCTGCGGGGTGATTGCTTCCACATGCTCTACAAAGCGGGCATCGGGATTGTTCTGCGGCGGCGCCGTGTACAGCCCGTCGATATCTGAAAGGAGGATCAGCAAATCCGCGCTGGCCATGGTCGCCACGCGCGCGGCAAGCCTGTCATTGTCGCCGTAGCGGATTTCACTGGTGGCAATGGTGTCGTTCTCGTTGATGACGGGCACGGCACCAAGACGCAGCAATGTCTCCAGCGTTGCCCGGGCGTTGAGATAACGGCGGCGCTCCTCGGTGTCGCCAAGCGTCAGCAATATCTGTCCGGCAGTGATGCCGTGCTCACCCAGTGCCTGCGCCCATTGCCGTGCAAGGGAAATCTGGCCGCACGCTGCGGCGGCCTGGCTTTCTTCAAGTTTGAGCGCGCCGTTGGGCAACGACAGTAGGCTGCGGCCAAGCGCGATGGCTCCGGACGTGACTACCAACACTTCCTTGCCATTGCCGCGAAGTTTTGCAATGTCGCTGGCCACCGATGCCAGCCATTGGGTGCGCAAGCCGGTGCTGCGGTCGACCAGCAATGCCGAACCGATCTTGATGACGATGCGGTTGTATTTGGCAAGCCGGGTCAAAGCGGTCTCCAGCGGGTGTCGGGTTCCTCCGGGGTTTCCAGTTGTTTTTGCCCGTCAATGGTTGAAAGCAATGTGCGCAAAATTGCCTCGATGCCTTCGCGACTGACCGAGGAAATTGCCATTGGCGGCTTGCCTGCTGCCTTTCCAAGCTGGCGCAGCTTCTTCTTCATTTCCGCCGGCGTCAGGGTGTCGATTTTTGAAAGCGCGACGATCTCGTTCTTCTCTTCAAGTCCGGCTCCATAGGCCTCAAGTTCGCCGCGCACGATCAGATAGGCTTCGGCAACGTCTTCCTCGGTTGCCGAAACCAGATGCAAAAGCACGCGGGTTCGCTCGACATGGCCCAAAAACCGGTCGCCGATGCCCACACCCTCATGCGCGCCTTCTATGAGGCCGGGAATGTCGGCGATGACGAATTCGCGGCCATCAACCGCTGCAACTCCCAGATTGGGATGAAGCGTCGTAAACGGGTAGTCGGCAATCTTCGGCTTGGCCGCGGTTACACTCGCCAGAAATGTGGACTTGCCCGCGTTTGGCAATCCGACAACGCCAGCATCGGCAATCAGCTTGAGCCGCAACCAGACTTCCCGCTCAATGCCGTCAAGGCCGGGATTGGCATGGCGTGGGGCCTGGTTTACCGGACCCTTGAAATAGGCATTGCCAAAGCCGCCATTGCCGCCCTTTGCCAGCAGGAAACGCTGGCCGACTTCGGTGAGGTCGGCGATCAATGTCTCGCTGTCCTCTTCAAAAACCTGCGTGCCTTCCGGAACCTTGAGCACAACATCGGCACCCTTGGCGCCGTTCTGATTGCGGCCCATGCCATGCATTCCGGTCTTGGCCTTGAAATGCTGCTGGTAGCGGTAATCGATCAGCGTGTTGAGACCGGGAACGACTTCCACCCAGACGTCGCCGCCGCGGCCGCCATTGCCACCGTCGGGGCCACCGAACTCGATGAACTTTTCGCGCCTGAACGAAACCGCCCCGGCACCACCATTGCCTGAACGAACGAAAATCTTGGCTTCATCGAGAAACTTCATGACACTGACAATTCCGGTCTTTACGAAACGCTTCTCGTACAGGAAACAGTCGAAAAGCGCGATAGCAGAAAGTCCAACTCCATGGCGATCTCACTTGCAACCTACAATATCCAGTATGGCATGGGCATGGACGGCAAATACGATATTGACCGGATCGTCGCCGCCGTGGCCGATGCCGACATCATTGCGATCCAGGAAGTGTCCCGCGGATCGCCGTGGAACAACCGTGCTGATGTGGAAGCGGACCTTCGCCGCGCTTTCAAGGGCCGCTTCATCGCGTGTCATTATCCGGCAGACATTGATCTTGGCAGTATTATGAAGGATGGCGAGGTGATCGAGAGCCGTTTCCAGTTCGGCAACATGATTGTCTCGCGGTTCCCGCTGCAATCGGTTCGCAACCATCTGCTGCCGCGCAGCCTGCGGTCCGACAAGCTCAATCTGCAGCGCGGGGCGCTGGAGGCGATGGTTTCAACCCCTGCCGGGACGTTGCGCGTCTACAGTGTACACCTTGACCATATCGACCCCAATGAACGCATCAGCCAGATCGTCGAGTTGAAGCGCATTGCCACAAGCTTTGTGCAGACCGGCGGTGCGATCTCCGGGTTGGCGGATTTCGGCTATCCCGAACCACCGCTGCCGGAAGATTTTGCCTTGATGGGCGATTTCAATTTTGAGCCCGGATCGGTGGAAATGGCAGCGATGACCCAAGACGGGGCAATTGCCGATGTCACCGCCAGCGCGGTTGGCCACACCTGGTTTGATCCGCGCGGTGGGGCGCCTTCACAGCGGCTGGACCATTGCTTCATGAATCGCGACCTGGCGCAGCGCGTCACCGGGGTGCGCGTCGACGCCGATGCGCAAGGTTCCGATCATTGCCCGGTCTGGGTGATGATCGGCTGAGCCATCAACCGAAGACCAGCACCGAGCAGGCCACCGCTCCTACCAGCCCGATCCGGATGCTCATCCCCAGCAAATGGGGATTGAGCCGGTCGCGAGGCAATGCCGCAGCTGCCAGCGCGGCTGCTGCGAACAACACAACAAAGACCAGCTTGGTGGCAAACCAGGGGCCGAGCGCGGCAACATCGCCGCCATATCGCAATGCAAGCATCGCGATGCCGGTGACCAGCAACAGCACGACCGATAGTTTTCCATTAAAGCCAAGCTGCGCGGCAATCGGACCCGAGATATGAGACGCGGCGCCAGCGTGGCGCATCACCAAAGGCATCGCGATGTTTGTCGCGCTTCCAACCACGAGTGCGCCGATGTGGGTAAAGAGCAGTGCTTTCATGAGATAGTCCATGGTTTTCTCCATTTGCGAGGAATCGGGTCCGGGTGTAGAACCTCAAGTAATATTGAGGTCAAGGGGAAAAACATGCATTGGCTCACACCGGGGAAAATTTCGCAGCGATCCGGTCTGCCGGTATCGACGCTACATTTCTATGAAGCGCAGGGGCTGATCCGCAGTTTGAGAACGGACGGCAATCAACGCCGCTATCACCAGAGCGTTTTGCGCCGTCTTGGCATCATCTCGTTTGCCCAGAAGTTCGGAATACCGCTGGCGGGGATACGTGATGCGATGGCGGACCTGCCGCAGGACAGGCCGCTTTCGGCTGCCGATTGGGAGCGCCTGGCAACTTCCTGGGCTGACGATCTTGACCGGCGGATTGCGGGCCTTGCGCGCCTGCGCGAAAGCCTGACCGATTGCATCGGCTGTGGCTGCCTTTCGACCGAAGCGTGTCCGTTACGCAACCCGGACGACCGCCTGGCCCGCCTTGGCAAGGGACCAAGACGCCTGCTCGGCGGACAGCCCGGTTAAGCCTCGTTCAGTCCGCCACTGCCGCCAGCCAATCTTCGCGCGTGGCGCGGAAATGGCTGACGTGATGCATTTGCCCAAGCGCCTTGTTGAACTGCTCGCCGTCCTTCCAGTACTTGCCGCCGCATTTTTCAATGACCCGGCGCGACTGCGGATTGCTGGTTCGGCAGGAAATCATCAGCATGGGACGGTCGGTGACCTTGAAGAACAGGTCCACCATGGCGCGCGCGGCCTCGGTTGCAAAACCGCTGGCCCAATATTGCTCGCCGAGCCAATAGCCGATGAATGGCAGTTCGAACCGCGTGGTGTCTTCGTGGAGGCCGCAAATGCCCATGAACCTGCCGTCCGACTGGCTGGTGATTGCATAGACACAGCCTGTGCTCTCGCCGCTGTGGATTTTGGCAATGAACTCGCGGGCATCGGCAGCGAAATAAGGATGCGGCATTGATCCGAGCATGCTGGCGACGGCGTAGTTGTTGGCAAGGCGCGCCATTTCTCCAGCGTCGCCTTCCACCGGAGGGCGAAGGAGCAGCCGCGCGGTCTTTATCACCGGGCAATTCAGCCTGAAGGAGGTCGGTTCTGATACTGTTGAAGGAATGGTCATGGATTTCACCAAAGAAAAAGGGAGATGATGTCCCATCCCCCTTTGATTCCTGGATTTTCCAACAATCTGGCCAGGTCAATCCTCGCCGGGGTCTGAAGACACCGGCGGGGTTTTTGCCGGTTTAGTTGGCAGCCTGTGGAAGCATCACGCTCACATAGGTGCGACCGTTTGCTTTCTGCGCGAACGCAACCTTGCCATCGGTGAGGGCAAAGATGGTGTGATCGCGACCAATGCCGACATTGGCGCCTGGATGCCATTTGGTGCCACGCTGGCGCAGGATGATGTTTCCGGCGATCACGGCTTCGCCGCCAAACTTCTTCACGCCAAGGCGCTTTGATTCAGAATCGCGACCGTTGCGCGAAGAACCGCCAGCTTTTTTGTGTGCCATTGCAATATCTCCTGAATGACTGCGCTTTGCGCAGGGAAGTGCTTACTTGGTGTCTTTGGCTTTTTCCTGGTCGATCTTGGCGCGCGGTGGCTTTCCGGCCAACAATTCACGCGCCTGTTCGGACCATTCCTCGCTATCGGAGCGCCCGCCCAGCTTCAACTCTTCGTCGAGCTTTGCCAGTTCCTCTGCGCCCATTTCGGCGATCTGCTTCAAGGAGGTGATGCCGACTGCATCAAGCTTCTTCTTGAGCGCCGGGCCAACACCGCCGATCAGCGTGATGTCGTCAACAATTTCAGCCTTTTTCGCTTTTGCTTTTGGCTCAGCCTTGGCCTTTGGTTCCGCCTTAGCGGCTGGTTCGGCCTTTGCTTTTGGCTCGGCCTTGGCCTTGGCCTTTGCAGGTTCAGCCTGTGCTTCTGCCATCAGCGGCATTGGAGCGCTTGCAGCCTCAAGAGCTGCCGGGGCAGCCGAATCCTTGGCAGCGGCCTTGGCCTTCTTCGATGGCTTGGCGCCATTGGTCAGGATTTCGGCAATGCGCAGGGTCGTCAGCATCTGACGGTGACCCTTGATGCGCTTGGAGTTCTGGCGGCGGCGCTTCTTGAACGAAAGCGTCTTCTTGCTGCGGCCCTGTTCAACCACTTCAGCGGTGACCATGGCGCCTTCAAAAAAAGGCGTGCCCATCGCAACATCTGCGTCTGCACCAACCATCAATACATGGCCGATTTCCAGCATGTCGCCAGCTTCGCCTGCGAGGTATTCAACCTTGATTTCGTCATTGGCAGCAACGCGATACTGCTTGCCACCAGTCTTTATGACTGCGAACATCTTTTTTCCTTTCAGTGTCCGGCCCGGATTCCGGCAAAGGACAAGCCCTTGCTCGATCCGTCTTTTTATCAGTCTTGTTTCGGGGTTTTTCCCGGTGTTCAGGATTGCTTTGATGTGGATTGCTGCAAATGTGGCACCACGGCAAACACAACAGGCGCGAGAAAACCCGCGCCGTGAACGGGGTGGCAATACAGCCAACAGACCCGTTGCGTCAAGCCTTTGCACCAAAACAGCCTGCCTTTGGCCAATTCAGTGCTTGCGAGCGTAAAGTCACGTCGTTATGTATCGCGCGCCCGATGCGCGCAAGCTCCCGGGCCCGACCTGCGGAGAGGTGGCTGAGTGGTCGAAAGCACCGCACTCGAAATGCGGCATACGTGCAAGCGTATCGTGGGTTCAAATCCCACCCTCTCCGCCATTCACCCAGAAACTCCCGGCCTCATGACCGAATACGAATTGGCAGGGGCCAGTTGGTCAGTCCTTGAGGGCCGCCGAAATCCAGCCTCGAGTCTGGTCAAGAATCTCGTCCGATAGTGCCGTGTCAGACACGGCGCGTGCGAGGATCATCGCTCCAACCGCCGCCGACCAGCTGCCGATCGCAGCGCGTCGGGCATCCGGCGCGCCCTCGTCGTTGAGCGACGCGGCA
>JBGSNX010000031.1:0-48811 GCA_041739465.1 Salaquimonas sp. | reverse complement strand
GCCGACATGATTGCGCAGGCCGGGGGTGACGGGGTCGATGCGCTTGCGGCGCGCTACCCCAAGGCCATGGCTCGCGATTTCGACGGACAGCCCCAGCGTATCACCGAAATGGACGCGCTTATCGCCTATCTCCAGATGCTTGGCACACTCGTGGATTTCTCGGCTTACAAAGCCGAAGAAAACCAGCGTTGAGGGAGACGAAAATGCAACTTGATTATCAAGCGATGCGCACTTTCGCCGACAGCTGGGGTCTTT
Source organism: Salaquimonas sp. (assembly GCA_041739465.1). GTDB lineage: Bacteria > Pseudomonadota > Alphaproteobacteria > Rhizobiales > Rhizobiaceae > BOKV01. The sequence goes on along the minus strand of JBGSNX010000031.1, from coordinate 48,556 downwards.
TGTACATGACCCTGGTTTTCCTCGGCGTCGTACTTTGGACTTTCCGCCCAGGCGGCAAGAAAGCCAGCGACGACGCAGCTCAAATCCCTTTCAAGGAGGACTGAACGATGGCCCACGAAAACGAAGTTGACGAAATCTCGGGCACGGAAACAACCGGTCATTCCTGGGACGGAATCAAGGAACTGAATACTCCGCTGCCACGCTGGTGGCTGTACACCTTCTACATCTGCATCGTGTGGGGGCTTGCCTACACGGTTTTCTATCCCGCATGGCCGATGCTCACCACAAACACCAAGGGCATCCTTGGCTGGTCGAGCCGGGCAGATGCGGCGGCGGAAATGAAGACAGCCGATGCTACACGGGCGCAAGCTGCTTCCGTGCTGGAAAACGCCGACATGCCGACGATCCTTGCCAGCGAGGAAATGCGGACTGTTGGTGAAGCTGGAGGCCGGTCGCTGTTCAAGGTCTATTGCGTCCAGTGCCACGGTTCGGGCGCTGCAGGCGCTCCGGGCTACCCCAACCTCAATGATGACGACTGGATCTGGGGCGGTGACGGCGAAGCGATCTACCAGACGCTGAAGCACGGCATTCGGCATCCAGGTGACGACGACACGCGGTTGTCCGAAATGCCGGCATTTGGTCGTGACGGCATTCTTGAAGCGGCGCAGATCTCTGATGTTGCATGGTTTGTCCGGAAGCTTTCCGGGCAGGAACATGAGGCGGAAGCGGCTGCCCGCGGCCAGACTGTTTTTGTTGAAAACTGTGCTGCCTGCCACGGTGAAAATGGCGAAGGCGTGCGTGAACTTGGCGGACCCCGGCTGTCAGATGCCATCTGGATCTATGGCGGCGAGCACTCACAAATCGTCTCGCAGCTCAATGCTCCCAAGCAGGGCGTCATGCCGGCATGGGGCGTGCGCCTTGGTGAAACGGCCATCAAGCAGTTGGCAGTCTATGTCCACGGATTGGGCGGCGGAGAGTAATCTCCCGGAGGATCACGCCTGAACCTTCAATGGACAAGAAAGCCTGCGGCACTTTGTGCCGCAGGCGTTTTCATTCCGGCATCGTTGACTTGGATCAACGGAAAAACTCCCCGATGCCGATAAGACTGGCGCAACCAGGAAAGACAAGATGACCGACCAAGCAATCGTCAAGAATGTGCGCTCCGCGAGCAATGTCGAAAAACATGAGGTCGAGGCGGTAAACACTGCCGCCAAGGCCCAGGGCATGCCGCTGTATGCATCCCATAAGAAGGTGTATCCAAAGGCCATTGGCGGCAATTATCGCAAGCTGAAGTGGATCATCATGGCGCTGACGCTGTCGATCTACTACGTCACGCCGTGGCTGCGCTGGGATCGTGGTATCCATGCGCCCGATCAGGCGGTTCTGATCGACATTGCCAATCGCCGGTTCTATTTCTTTTTCATCGAGATATGGCCACAGGAATTCTATTTTGTTGCTGGCCTGCTGGTCATGGCCGGCGTGGGGCTGTTTCTGGTCACTTCCGTTGTGGGTCGCGCATGGTGTGGTTATGCCTGCCCGCAGACCGTATGGACCGACCTTTTCCTGCATGTGGAAAGGTTCTTTCAGGGCGACCGCAATGCCCAGATGAAACTTGCATCGGCGCCATGGTCGTTTGACAAGCTGCGTAAGATGGTTTCGACACACGCCGCTTTCCTGTTGATCTCGGTGGCTACCGGCGGTGCCTGGATTTTCTACTTTGCCGATGCGCCAACGCTGCTGGGCAATTTCGTGACCTTGCAAGCGCCGCCGATTGCCTACGCAACGGTCGCTGTCCTTACTGCCACCACTTACTTGATGGGTGCGATCATGCGCGAGCAGGTCTGCATCTACATGTGCCCTTGGCCGCGCATTCAGGCAGCAATGCTGGATGAGGATTCCCTCGTCGTCACCTACAATGACTGGCGCGGAGAGCCCCGCTCTCGCGGCGTGAAAAAGTCTGCGGCAATCAGTGAGGCCGTGGGCGATTGTGTGGACTGCAACGCCTGCGTGGCTGTCTGCCCAACCGGCATCGACATCCGCAATGGTCAGCAACTCGAGTGTATCACCTGCGCCCTTTGCATTGATGCCTGCGATTCTGTGATGGAAAAGGTGGGTCGCGAAAAGAGCCTGATCTCCTATACGACCCTGCGCGACTACAATCACAATGTTGCCGTGGCGACCAATCCGCAGACAAAGCTGATCGAGCCTGCGCGCGTTCGCAACAATGGCGGCAATTTCCATGAAGTCGTGCGCCATTTCGACTGGCACATTTTCCTGCGTCCGCGCACGCTGATCTATCTGTTCGCCTGGAGCGCCATCGGCATCGGCATGCTCTATGCCTTGCTTTCGCGCGACCGGCTGGAAGTGAATGTGCAGCATGACCGCAACCCGATTTTTGTGCAACTCTCTGACGGTTCCATTCGAAATGGTTATACGGTCAAGATACTCAACATGATCCCCGAGCCGCGCGTGATCTTCCTTTCGCTGGAAGGACTGCCAGGCGCGAAAATGCAGATCAATGGCGAGGATCAGCAGGATGGCCTGCCGTTCTCGCTGGCGGTCGAGCCGGACAAACTGAGGCAGCTGAAAGTCTATGTGACGCAGAACCAGAAGCTGGTGGTGCCAGGGCAGGCCCGCTTCAAGCTTCACGTGGAAGATACGCAGTCTTTTGAAAGAGATACCTACGAAGCACTGTTTGAAGGTCCAAAGAAATGAGCATGTTTCGCAAAATCACGGCAGCTGACGAGTTTACTGGCTGGCACATGGTCGCGGTGATCGGGCTGTTCTTCGGCACCATCATTTCGGTCAACCTGACGCTGGCCTATTTCGCTGTGAGCAGTTGGACGGGGCTCGTGGTGAAAAACTCCTACGTCGAAAGCCAGCGTTTCAATGAAGTGACCGCTGAGCGCGAGCGCTCGGTGGCCATGGGCTGGAAGAGTACAATTGCCTATGATGATGGCGTGGTTTCGCTGACGCTTAAGAAGGCCGACGGAACGCCCGCAGATGCTTCCAACATCACCGCAATGATCGGGCGTCCGGCCTTTGCCCGTGATGACCGCAAGGTCGAATTTGAAGCAACGGGAGCAGGCGTGCATCAGGCTCGCACACAATTGAACGGCGGTGTGTGGCAGGCTGAACTGGTTGCAGAATCTGGTGACAAGACGGCCTTCAAACACTCAATCCGTTTCAGTGTGACGGAGTAGCAAGCATGAACTGTTGTGGCGCAGGTCTGGCTGCTGAAAGCACCAACAACTCCAAGGACATTGCACTGTGGCAGCGTGACGAAGAATTGCGCCGGTCAGGGCGGGTAATGCCTGATGGTAGTGCGGAGTATGTTTTCTCCGTGCCGGACATACATTGCGGGGCCTGCATCAGTGCAATCGAGGACGGTCTTTCGAACGTTGAAGGAATTGTTGCTTCGCGCGTCAACCTCACCTTGCGGCGGGCAACGGTGCGGCTGGACAGCCCGGAACGCGCTCCCGGGTTCATCTTTGATGCGCTGCGCAACCTTGGCTACCAGGCCATGCCACTCGACATAGCAGATCAGGCGCATGAGCAGGCCAAGCAGTCTTCGGAACTCTTGAAAGCGCTTGCCGTGGCAGGCTTTGCGGCTGGCAACATCATGCTGTTGTCGGTGTCTGTCTGGTCGGGTGCGGAAGGGGCAACGCGCGATCTGTTTCACCTGGTTTCAGCGATGATCGCACTGCCGACCGTTGCCTATTGCGGGCGGCCGTTCTTCCGTTCAGCGTTTGCAGCGCTAAAGGTGCGCAGGCTGAACATGGATGTGCCAATTTCGCTCGGCGTGCTGCTTGCGGTGGCGCTGAGCATCTACGAGACATTCACCGGCGGCGCAGAAGCTTATTTCGATGCTGCCGTCACCCTGATCTTTTTTCTGCTCATCGGGCGTTACCTCGACCAACTGATGCGCGAGCGGGCCAGAAGCTCTGTATTGGGCCTCGCCCGGCTGGCTGCCAAGGGCGCGATGGTGGTCAGTGACAGCGGCGAAATCAGGTACATGGCGGTGGATGAGATCGTGCCGGGGATGCGGTTGCGCGTGCCTGCTGGTGAGCGGATGCCGGTGGACGCAAAAATCCTGACCGGCGCAACCGAGTTGGACCGTTCGCTGGTCACGGGCGAAAGCGTGCCGGTTCTGGCTGGCGTTGGCGATCATGTTGAAGCGGGTACCCTCAACCTGACAGGGTCGGTGGACCTGATTGTTGTGCGCCCAGCCAACCAGTCTTTCCTCGCCGAAGTCCTGCGCATGCTTGAAGCTGCCGAACAGGCCAAGGGCCGCTATGAACGCATTGCAGACCGCATGGCGCGTGCCTATGCACCCAGCGTCCACATTCTCAGCGCGTCGGCGTTCGTTATGTGGATCTTGTTGACGGGCGATTTCCACTTTTCACTTTATACGGCAATTGCAGTGCTGATTGTCACTTGTCCTTGTGCGCTGGGGCTGGCTGTTCCGGTGGTGCATGTGATTGGTGCAGGGCGACTGTTTCAAGGCGGCATCTTGATGCGTGACGGGTCGGCGCTTGAACGGCTGGCTGAAGCGAACCACGCTGTTTTTGACAAGACCGGCACATTGACGACCGGCAATGCGCAAGCCTGCCTGCCGCAGTTCTCGGCCACTGAAGCGCGCATCGCCCGGGCATTGGCGCTCAATTCCACGCATCCATCGTCACGGGCAGTGGCGGAGGCACTCTCTGGGACTGTTCCTTGCGAGGGCGAAGCAATCATTGAAATTGCCGGCTTCGGCATGGAAGGCGTATTTGAAGGCAAGCGAGCCCGCCTTGGACGCGCATCGTTCGTTGCCGAAATTTCAGGGACCACACCTTCAGGTGAAGGCCTGACGTTCGCAATAGAAGGCTCAGCGCCGCTTGGCATTGCCATCGCTGAAACCCCGCGCGATGGCGCTGCCGAAGCAATTGCGGCCTTGCAAGCTGCTGGCATCGAGTGCGAGATACTTTCAGGCGACGCGCCAGCTTCGGTTGCAAGAATTGCAAAGGCGGTTGGCATCACCAAATGGCGGGCCAGCGAAACGCCAGCAACAAAAATGGCCAGGCTGGAAGAATTGCGTGATCAGGGTGCAAAGGCGTTGATGGTAGGGGATGGCCTCAATGATGCCCCGGCACTGGCTGCAGGGCATGTTTCTTTTGCGCCGGCCTCTGCTTCGGATGCAGGCAGGTTTGCTGCTGACTTCATTTTCACACGGGACAATCTGGGCGCAATTGTCGAGGCGCGTGAAATCTCGCTCAAGGCGGCAAGGCTCGTTCGCCAAAACTTTGCCCTTGCCATTGCCTACAACTTCATCTCGGTGCCGCTGGCATTTGCCGGTCAGGTAACTCCGCTGATCGCGGCTATTGCCATGTCGACCTCTTCGATCATCGTTCTGGCAAACTCATTGCGCCTGCAGTGGCAGGCACATGGCAATTCGAGCCAAAAGCAGCACACGCGGGCGAGTGTTTCATCCAGCCGCACAATGGGAGCCAGGGCATGACAGGTCTGCTGTTTCTCGTTCCCATCGCCCTTTTCCTTGGCGTGCTGGGGCTTGCCGGGTTCCTTTGGAGCCTCAACAGCGGCCAGTATGAGGATCTTGACGGTGCAGGCGAGCGCATCCTCAACGATGATGGTCCGCTCGAAAAGACCGGCACCAAAAAGCCCTGATCCTGGCTGAAGCAATACCGTCATCAAGCGTACAACCAACTGTCATGCATGGCCGTTATCGTAGCTCGTACGTGATGGGGATTCATCGATGGGTATTCTGGCCGGTAAGCGGGCGCTGGTCGTCGGGATCGCCAACGAGCATTCCATAGCCTACGGATGCGCCAAAGCATTTCATGAAGCTGGCGCCGATTTGGCAATCACGTTTCTGAATGAAAAAGCCGAGCCGCATGTCGGCCCGCTGGCCGAGAAGCTCAACGCCTCTTTGATCAACCGTCTTGACGTTTCAGACGATGGCCAGACCCAAGATCTTTTTGAGCTGTTGGCCAGCCAATGGGGCGAAATGGACATCCTGCTCCATTCCATCGCCTTTGCACCGAAGGATGATTTGCACGGCCGTGTAGTCGACAGCTCGCGCGAGGGCTTCGGGATGGCGATGGATGTTTCGGTTCATTCGTTTTTGAGGCTGATCCGCAAATGCGAGCCGCTGATGAAAAATGGCGGTTCGTGCATGACGGTGAGTTTCCATGGCGCCCAGCGTGTAGTGGACAACTACAATTTGATGGGGCCGGTCAAGGCTGCGCTGGAATCGTCAACCCGCTATGCGGCTGCCGAACTTGGGGCAAAAGGTATTCGCGTCAACGCGCTCTCGCCCGGACCACTGATGACCCGCGCCGCCAGCGGCATTGACCATTTCGACGCCATGCTGCGGGACGCATCACAGCGGGCGCCGACCCACCAGCTTGCGACCATCGAGGACGTTGGAGCGTTTGCCACGTTCCTCGCTTCTGACAGCGCCCGAAATGTCACGGGCGGCGTCCACGCCATTGATGGCGGATACAGCATCGTTTCGTGAATTCCGATCACAGCAATCCCAACCAAAGTCAGGGCACTCCAATGACCCGCTCCAATGAAAACGGTCCACAGAACCTCGCGCTCCAGGCGATGGAAATCTGGAGCAACCAAATCAACATGATGCGGGAAGCAGCGACGCTGCATGCAGCTCGGGCCCAAGCCGACTACTCGGCTTTTTTCCAGAGTTTCTCGCACGATGCGACCAGGGCAGGCGACGGCATCGCAGCACTGGCTTCCACTGACAAATTGGGCAAGGCGTTTGAAGAATATGTGACCGATGCGATGCAACGCAGCATCCTGACCATGGATGCCTTGCGCCAGAGCGGAGACATCTACCTTGAGCATGAAGCGGCCGGCGCGCCGCCAGTCTTGATCTATGACTATGAAATCATCGTTGATGGCGCCAAGCTGACGCCGCCGAGCAATTACATCCTTTTGAAGATCATCCCGCCTGCCGGTGTCATCTTGCATGACTGGAAACGGCCATATGTCATCATCGATCCGCGTGCGGGCCATGGCGCGGGCATAGGCGGCTTCAAGCCGGACAGCCAGGTAGGCGTTGCGCTGTCCGACGGACATCCGGTCTATTTCGTGGCATTCAGGCCATTCCCCGAACCAGGGCAGGAGCTTGCAAGTGTGACCCGGTCGGAAGCCGAATTCCTGCGGGAAATCCGCCGTCGCCACCCCAAGTCGCCAAAGCCGGTTGTGGTGGGGAATTGCCAGGGCGGCTGGGGATCGGCGATCCTGGCCGCGACCAATCCAGACCTCACAGGGCCGGTGGTTCTCAACGGCGCGCCAATGTCCTATTGGTCTGGCCGTCTCGGCCAAGACCCGATGCGTTATGCCGGCGGCATGGTTGGCGGCGTTACCCCGGCGCTCTTGATGTCGGACCTTGGCGGGGGTCTGTTTGACGGCGCGAACCTTGTTCTGAATTTTGAATCGCTCAATCCAGGCCGCACCTGGTTTCGCAAATACTACGATCTGTACTCGACCGTCGACCAAAAGGGCGCGATCGAACGCTTCCTTGATTTCGAAAAGTGGTGGGGCGGATTCCACCTGATGACGAGCGCGGAAATCCGCTGGATCGTCGAGAACCTGTTTGTCGGAAACCGGTTGGCGCGCAATGAGGCGCGGCTTGAAACCGGTCGCTCGATCGATCCCAAGCAGATCCGTGCCCCGATCATCGTATTTGCCTCGCATGGCGACAACATTACGCCGCCACAGCAGGCGCTGAACTGGATTGTCGATGCTTACTCGGACGAAACTGAAATCCGCATTCGCGGCCAGCGCATCCTGTACATGGTACATGACGAAGTTGGCCACCTTGGCATTTTCGTTTCTTCCTCGGTCGCCAAGCGCGAACACACCCAGATGGCATCGACACTCAAGACCATCGAGGCGTTGCCACCGGGCCTCTATGAAATGATCATCGAGGACGTTAAGGGCACTGGCAAGGAGAAGCAATTCTCGGTCAGCTTCGTGGCGCGAAAGATGTCCGACATTCTGGCGCTGGACGACCAGCGCGGCGAGGAAGCAGCATTCGCCGCCGTCTCGCGCCTGTCAGAAAACATTGCAGAAGTTTACGATGTGACGATGGGTCCGCTGTTGCGCGCGACTGTCACACAGGAGATGGCGGAAGTCTCGCGCACAATGCATCCGCTGCGGTTGCAACGCCAACTCATGGCTTCAAAAAACCCTCTTGTCGCCGGTGTCGAGCGGCAGGCCGAACAGGCGCGCCAGACCCGCGCAAAGGCCTCACCCGACAATCCTTTCCTTGCCTGGGAAGCCCTTGTTGCAGGCATGATCGAGCAAAGCTGGAATGTGGTGCGTGACATGCGCGCCTTTGGAACCGAAATGGCGTTTCTGTCGGCTTTCACCAGCCCGTTGGCGGTCTGGTATGGCCGGAGCCATGGCCGTTCTCGGACTCGCAAAGACGCGTCAGAACTGCGTGCGCTTCCAGAAGTTCTTGGTGCGCTGGAGCGCATGAACAGCGGCGGGTTTGCCGAAGGCGTTGTACGCATGCTGGTCATGCTGGCCTCCAGCCGCAGCGTTGTTCGCAGGGATAGGCTTGAGCGGTCGTCAGAAGTGCTGACAGTCCGTGAGCCGTTTGCCAGCCTTGACGCGGCGGAGCGAGCAAGGCTCATTCACGAACAGACCCTGATGGTGCATTTTGAGCCCGAAGAGGCGCTTACCTCGTTGCCGGCGCTGATAACCGGCGCCAATCAGCGCAGCCAGGCGTTGGAAATCGTTGATTACATTCTGGGCGACAGCAATGAAATGGAGCCGTCCACGCTCGAATTGCTGACAAAGATGTGCAATCTGCTGGAAGTGCCCACCCCAAAAGCCAAGGCAATTGCCAAGGAAGCTGCACAATGACGCTTATTTCCAATACGCCATATGATGATTTGAAAGTGGGCATGGAGGCGGAACTCAAGCGCCTGTGCCGCGCCGATGATCTTTATGTGTTTGCCAACGCGTCGGGCAATCACAACCCGATGCATTTGCCCAAATCGGACGGTGATGGCGACGGCCGGGAGGACGAACGGGCAACCGCACCTTCCATGTGGGTGGCATCATCCATTTCCGCGGTGCTTGGCAATCTGCTGCCCGGACCCGGCACATTGTATAACAGCCAGACGGTGCGCTTCCTCGATCGCATCTATTCGGGCGATGAAATGGTCACCAAGGTCAGGCTCGTCGAGAAGCTTCCCGGCCGTGTTGCCCGTTTTGAAGTTTCGGTTCACCGCGCAGACGGCGTGCTGGTGCTGGAAGGCGAGGCGGAGGTGATTGCCCCCGAACGCAACTTCAGCTTCGAGGCTTCGGATGTGCCGGGCCTGACCGTGCGCCGGCACGTGCATTTTGAGAGACTTCTGGAAAGGGCTGCCCCGCTTGCCGCACTGCGAACCGCCGTCATTGCGCCTGAAGAAGTCAACTCATTGGGCGGCGCGGTGCTTGCGGCCCGCCACACGCTGATTGATCCCATCCTGATTGGTAACGCCTCCAAGATCGAGGAAGCTGCACGCGCGTTGAACGCCGACATCGGCGGCTTTGAAATCATCGACATTGGCGACCATGACGCGGCTGCGGCGCGTGGCGTTGCGCTGGTGCATGAAGGCAAAGCGCAGGCGGTGATGAAGGGGCATCTGCATACCGATCAATTGCTCCACCATGTAGTGAAGCGCGAGGGCGGATTGCGCACCAACCGGCGGCTCAGCCATGTATTCGTGATGGATGTTCCCGGCCTTCAGCATCTCCTGATGGTGACTGACGCGGCAATCAACATCGCGCCGGACCTCGAGACCAAGGTCGACATTATCCAGAATGCCATCGAACTAGCACATTCGCTGGGGATCAAGATGCCGAAGGTCGGGGTTTTGTCGGCGGTAGAAACCGTCAACAGCAAGATCCCTTCAACGTTGGATGCGGCGATACTGGCGAAAATGGCCGATCGCGGACAAATCACCGGCGGCCTCGTCGATGGTCCGCTCGCCATGGACAATGCAATTGATCTTGGCGCGGCCAGGACCAAGGGCATCAAGTCCCCGGTCGCCGGCCGGGCGGACATTCTTGCGATGCCAAACATGGAAGCTGGCAACATGATTGCAAAGCAGCTGACCTTTGCCGCGCATGCGGAAGCTGCCGGCATCGTGATCGGCGCAAAATGCCCGATCATCCTGACCAGCCGGGCGGATGATGACATGTCGCGGCTTGCTTCCTGTGCGGTGGCTGCGCTCTACGCCAAATGGCAGGCGCGCGGATGAATGGCTTGATCCTGACGCTGAATGCCGGTTCGTCGTCGCTGAAGTTCGCGCTGTACGAGCCGGGGAATCCACCGCTGCAACTGGCTGAAGGCCAGGTGGAAAACCTTGGCGGCGAGGCAAGACTGACGGTCAAGCCTGATGGCGGACAAAAGCATTCAACGCAGATATCTGCCAACACCCACGCAGCGGCACTAGAGGCGATACTGACGCCCCAAACCGGTTTCTTGCCCGCAGGCACTGCAATTGCCGGTGTCGGGCATCGCATTGTGCATGGCGGCGCTGATTTTGCAGAACCGCGTGTCCTTGATGCGGCCACTATCAACGTTCTTGAACAGCTTTCGCCTCTGGCACCACTGCACCAGCCCCACAACCTTGCCGCTGTCGCTGCAGCACAGCGCGTGTTTCCAAATGCAGTGCAAATTGGTTGCTTCGATACGGCCTTTCACCGCGGGCATTCGTTTGAGGAAGAGACTTTCGCCCTGCCCAGGCGCTATTTTGATGCGGGGGTGCGCCGCTACGGCTTTCACGGTTTGTCGTATGATTTCATTGCCGCTGAACTTGCAAGGACCGCACCGGAAATTGCAAAAGGAAAGGTGATCATTGCACATCTTGGCAATGGTGCTTCGATGTGCGCCCTGAAAGAAGGCAAGTCGGTTGCTTCCACCATGGGCCTTTCGGCGCTTGACGGTTTGGCGATGGGAACACGCAGCGGCCAGATTGATCCGGGTGTCCTCTTGTACATGCTGCAGCATGAGGGCCTTGATGCCGGGCAACTCTCATACCTTCTCTACAAGGAAAGCGGGTTGCTCGGCTTGTCCGGCCTGTCGCACGACATGCGCACGCTGGAGGCTTCAGACACGCTCGAATCGCGCCAGGCGATCAGCTATTTCATCCACCGCATACGCCGGGAGACCGGCGCTCTGGCTGCAGTGCTTGGCGGGCTGGATGCGCTGGTTTTCACCGGTGGGATCGGTGAAAATTCAAGACTGGTCAGGGCAGGCGTATGCGAAGGCATGGGGTGGCTCGGCATCGCCTGTTCGCCCGACCGCAATCAGGCAAACACCAAGGATATCGGGACCGGTGCTGTCCGGATCATGGTCATTGCCACGGACGAGGAAAGCGTGATTGCCAAGGCTGTCAGCAAAGTGCTTGGCTGAAACCTGCCATTGAGCCTTGGCCCTATGCCTGCAACATCCATTCATGTTCAGCGGCATTGTGAAATTTCCAGGTGCGCTTTGGCCCTGCCATGACATTGAGATAGTACAGATCATAGCCGTGGCAGGCAGCGCAGGGGTGATAGCCCTTTGGAACAAGTACGACGTCGCCATCTTCCACCGCCATCGCTTCGTCAAGTGAGCGGTCGTCGGTATAAACGCGCTGGAAGGCAAAGCCCTGCGGCGGGTTCAGCCGGTGGTAGTAGGTTTCTTCCAGATAGGATTCGCGCGGCAGGTCGTCCTTGTCGTGCTTGTGCGGCGGGTAAGAGGACGTGTGCCCACCGGGGGTGATAACTTCCACCACCAGCAGCGACTGCGCGGGTTCGCCTTCAGGCAGGATGTTGGTGACGTAGCGGGTGTTGGTGCCCTTGCCGCGCGTCTCGCGTGTGAGCTTGTCTTCGGCAATCACGCGCGCGCCAAGCCTCCCTGGTTTCCCCGGAGCAGTGCAAACAGCAAGCTCAAGGTCAGTTGTGGCAACTACTTCCCAGTCTTCCCCGGCAGGAACGTAGACCGCAGCCGGCGGGCCATCAAAAGGTGACGCCCGTTTGCCGAGGCTTCCAAGATCCTTGCCTGCTGCGTGAACCGAACCTGTGCCAGTGACGAACACCAGGCAAGCTTCCCGCTTTTTCTTGCCACCAGTCAGTTTCTCGCCGGGCTTGAGGCGGTGAAGTTCAAAGCCGACATATGTCCAGCCAGCCGACTTTGGCGTGATCTTGGTTGCGCAGCTTTTCTTGTTTCTTGGCTTCACCAGCAATTTGCTCATTTGCCCTCACCCCTGTCGTTTTCGTCCTGTTTCGGCCGTGAAAGAAAGAGGCCGTTCAGAGCTATCCCCGCTGCTGCCAGAAAAACGGCGCCCCAGATGTGGTTGCCCGAAACGAACTCGAACAGTCCCCAGCCGCTGGCCGAGCCGACTATCAGCAGCCTGACCCAGAGCGGATTATAAATCGGATTTTTGAAATCGAAGAATTTTTCCAAGTCGCGGTCCTCAGGGCTGATTGTCAAGGCCAACAGCTTTTGCTGTTGCTTTCAACGCCGCCAGTCCCATCGACTGATACTCCAGCGGAATGCGCAGCAGTGAATCCTGTTCTGCCTCAATGACCAGCCAGCCGGAATAGCCATGCTGTGCGGCAATCTTCAGTACCGGTGCGAATTCGACAATCCCTTCGGGATCGCCAGGAACCGTAAACACTCCGCGCCGCACGCCTTCAAGGAAACTCAAGCGCTCTTCGCGCACCTGTTTTGCGATTTGCGGCCGGACATTCTTGGCATGGATGTGGCGAACGCGCTGCATGTAGCTTTGCGCCAGTTCAGCCGGGTCGCTGCCGCCAAACCAGGCATGGCCGGTGTCAAGCAGCAGCTTTGTTGCCGGTCCTGTGCTGTCCATCAGTCGGCCGATCTCGTCGCGGTTCTCGACAATGGTACCCATGTGGTGGTGGTAAACCAGTTCAATTCCCTGGGCCGCAGTAAACTCGGCAATCGCCTCGATATCGGCGCCGAACCTTGACCAATTTGAGGCTTCAAGCAGTGGTTTGTCCACCAATGCCGCCTTGTCGTTCCCATGTATGGCATTGGAAGTTTCGCACACGATGCAAACCTTGCAATCATTGGCCTTCAGCATGTCGAGATGGGGCTGGATTGCCCGCTTCTCGGCAGCAATGTCGTGCGCCAGCAGATTGGTCGAATGCCATCCGGAAACGAAAACGAGGCCATACGAAGCCAAAAGGGCTTTCAGCGCCGCGCCGTCACTGGGCATCTTGTGGCCTTTTTCGATGCCGTCAAAGCCGATTTGTGCAGTCTCGCGCAGGCATTGTTCAAGGCTTATGTGTGCGCCGATCGAGCGGTCGTCATCATTTGTCCAGGCGATCGGGTTGGTTCCGTAGCGGATCATTTGCGAATTTCCATTTCAAGCTATGTCTGCTCAGTTGATCGGGAAACGGGCGTTGCGTTTTGCCTCATAGTTCTTGCGGGCCTTGCGCACCGAAGGACGCACAGAAACCTCCGGTACGGCAACTTCCCACCAGGTCCCGCCCTGCTGTGTCGAAGGGTAGGGGTCGGTGTCGATGACAATCACCTGCACACCCGGAGACTTGCGGGCCTTGGCAAGTGCCTTTTCCAGTTGCGCAATGGCTGTCACCTTTACAGCATTCGCACCCATGCTGGCGGCATGTGCGGCAAAATCGATGCTGGAGGGAACAGCGTGGCGCGAGTGTTCCAGCAAATTGTTGAACTGGGCTCCACCGGTGGCCATCTGTAGCCGGTTTATGCAGCCATAGCCGCGATTGTCGGTGATGACGACCGTGATTTTCATGTCGAGCATCACAGCGGTCGCTAGTTCTGAATTCATCATCATGTAGGAACCATCGCCAAGCATGACCACGACATCGCGTTCCGGTTCGGCCATCTTGATGCCTAGGCCGCCGGCGATCTCGTAGCCCATGGTCGAGAAGCCGTATTCCATGTGGTAGGACATCGGCTTGCCGGCTTTCCACAGCTTGTGCAACTCGCCGGGCATGGTTCCTGCGGCGCACATCACAACCGTGTCTTCGCCCGACGCGCGTTGCACAGCGCCAATCACCTGCATGTCGGTGGGCAGGGCGTTGCCATCGGAAGGCGCTGCGGTCAACGGATCAACCGAGGCAAGCCATTTTTCCTTGAGGCCCTTGGCTGGCACGCGGGCGCGGTAACTGCCGAGCGCTTCTTGCAACAATGCCAGCGAAATTCCGGCATCGCCACAAACCGGTTCGGCCCCATGCTTCATGGCGTCATAGGCATTGACGTTGATTGAAACCAGTTTTCGCCTTGGCGCGCTGAACAGGGCCCATGAACCTGTGGTGAAATCCTGAAACCGTGTGCCAACCCCGATCACCAGATCGGCTTTTGCGCACAGTGCATTTGCACTGGAAGCACCGGTAACACCGACCGGGCCGTAATTCATTGGATGATCCCAAGGCAAGGAGGATTTGCCAGCTTGCGTTTCGACCACAGGAATGCGCAAGCGCTCTGCAAAATACGCCAAATTGTCTTCGGCATCTGAATAATGCACACCGCCGCCTGCGATGATAACCGGATTTTTTGCCTCGCGTATCATCTGAGAAACCTTGAGGACTTCTGCCATGTCCGGATAGGGCCTGCGTACCAGCCAGACTTTTGGCTCGAAAAATGAAACCGGCCAGTCATGCGCTTCTGCCTGGACATCCTGGCAGAACGCAAGGGTAACCGGGCCGCAATCGGCAGGATCGGTCATGGTCCGGAAAGCGCGGGGCAGGGCTGTCAGCAATTGCTCAGGCCGCATGATCCGGTCGAAATAGCGGCTGACAGGGCGGAAGCAGTCATTGGCAGTCACGGTGCCGTCGCCGAAATTTTCGACCTGCTGCAAAACCGGATCAGGGCCGCGACCTGCAAAAATGTCCGCCGGCACGAACAGCACCGGCAGGCGGTTGACATGGGCAAGGGCCGCTGCCGTCACCATGTTGGTGGCGCCCGGACCGATCGAGGAAGTCACCATCATGGCCCGGGCGCGCTTGAGTTGCTTGGCATAGGCAATCGCAGCATGCGCCATGGATTGCTCATTGTGGCCGCGCCAGGTCGGGAAGCTGTCGCCTGCACCGTGAAGTGCCTCACCAAGACCGGCAACATTGCCATGCCCGAAAATGGCCCAGCACCCTGCAAGAAAGGTGTCGCCATTTGCATTTTTTTGCGCCGCGCAATAGCGCACCAACGCTTGCGCTGCCGTCAGCCGGATCGTGCTCATGGTGTTGCTCCTGCTTTTGTGCGGGCTTCGTCCCAGATTGTGCAAAGCTGCCGGTAAATTGCAGCCATCGTTGCCACGGCTTCACCATCGGATGTTTCACCGGCAAACCAGTGTTGCGCGACTTCGCCAAAAATGGTGCGCCCCACGGCAAATCCCTTGACCAGATCGTGGCTTGCGGCCAGCGCAAAGCATTGCGCCAATTCTTCCATCGGGGCATCCAGACCCAGAACCACGATGCCGCGCACATGCGGGTCGCGTGCATTGATGACCGAGCAGGCATTTTCCCATGCCGCGGCGGTTTTCATCGGCTCCAGTTTCCACCAGTCGGGGAAGATGCCGATATCGTAGAAACGGTTGATGAGCATCGCATTTGTGGTGTCGTCCACCGCGCCAATTTTCGAAGGAATGATCTCCAGCAGGAATTCCAGCCGGTTGCGCCGCGCAGCGGCAAACAGGCGCCTGAGCGTCAGTTCCTGCGCATCGCGCGTTGCCTCGTCGTCATCTGGATGGCAAAAACACAGAACCTTAACGACCTGGCCAAGCGGCCATTCGCCAAGTCCGCCAAGGTCGGTTCCAATTTCCGGCTCAAGCTCGAGCGGCCGGGTTGCCGGCAATTCGACCGGCCTGCCGATCCAAATGCCAGTACCGGCAGCGGCGTGCAGGGCTTTGCGTCCCAGCCGGTCGTCGCACAAAATTCCATGGCCAGGATTGCCGCCCGCCACCTTCAATGCGGCCTTCAGGCACAACAGCTTGAAGTCACCAATGCGGGAAGGCGCTGCGCCTGCAAGTTTGGCCATGGCCTCCAATTGCATTCGGTGGTCAAAGGCAAATGCCTTGAGGGCTGGCCAGTGGCCGTTGCGGTTGGTGGACCAGTGCACTTGTTCCAGTTCGATGTCCTTGCGCAAGGCGGGCGTAACCACTCCCCTTTGAAGGAAAAACTCGAGTTCTTCCCATGAGGGATAGGCTGGCGTGCAGCCGTGTCGCGATACCGCAAACGCGCCGCATGCATTGGCAAATTTCAGTGTTACCGGCCAGTCTTCCCCGCGTAGCCAGCCGCGAAACAGTCCGCTCATGAAGCCGTCGCCGGCGCCCAGCACGTTGAAGACCTCGATAGGAAACCCTGGGCCGCTTTGCCCCTCGTCGAGGCTTTCCGGCACATCGCCTTCAAAGGCGACGGCGCCCATCGGCCCGCGCTTGCACACCAGAACTGCCTTGCTGACCTTGCGCACAGCGCGCAGTGCTTCAACAGTGTTGGTGCTGCCGCCGGCAATGTGGAACTCTTCCTCGGTGCCAACAATGAGGTCGAAAAGGTGCAAGGTCGATTGCAGCTTAGCCGTCACCTGCTGCGATTCAATGAAGCGGCTTTCGCCTTCACCATGACCCGCAAGACCCCAAAGGTTTGGGCGATAGTCGATGTCGAGCGCAGTCAACGCGCCGCCTTCGCGCGCAAGGTTCAGCGCCTTGAGCACGGCGCTTTCAGTACGCGGGTGCGACAAGTGGGTACCTGTGGCGCACACGCATGCCGCCTGCGCAATGAATGCGGGGTCTATGTCGTCCTCGCACAGCGCCATATCGGCGCAATTCTCGCGGTAGAAAATCAGGGGAAACTGGGTGCTGTCGCGGATGCCAAGGATGACCAAAGCTGTCAGGCGCTCCGGGTCGGTCTTGACGCCGCGCACGTCCACGCCTTCGGCTTGCAATTGCTCGCGGATGAAGCGGCCCATGTGCTCGTTGCCGACGCGGGTTATCAATGCAGATTTCAGGCCCAACCGGGCGCTGCCAGCGGCAATGTTCGTGGGAGAGCCGCCAATGTATTTTGCAAAGGAGCCCATGTCCTCCAGCCGCCCGCCAATCTGTTCGCCATACAGATCAACCGAAGACCGGCCAATCGTGATGAGGTCAATGGGTCGGCCTTTCGGCATTTGCGGCATTGCGCCCTCCCGGCGACAAGCAAGCGTTCAGATTGCGACTTCGATAGCGCGCTTCTTCTCAATGGATTTAAGCGCAGCCTCCGCCAACATCAAAGCTGCAAGACCGTCATGGCCGCTTGGCGAAGGAGAACTGCCCTTGGAAATAACGTCGATGAATGCAGTTATTTCGGCTGCATAGGCGTCAACATAGCGGGTCATGAAAAAGTCGTGAAGCGGCGGCCGCGTGTAGCCGGCTGCCGTGGCAATTTCGATTGAAACCGGCCGCTGGTTCTCGGCGGAAATAGCGCCCTTGGAGCCATGCACTTCGATGCGTTGGTCATAGCCATAGACAGCGCGACGTGAATTGGAGATCGAGCATTGCTTGCCGGAGGCGGTGGTCATGATCACGGATGCGCTGTCAAAATCGCCCAGCTTGCCGATTTCCTTGTCGACGAGCACCGATGCGGTGGCAAACACGCTTGTCGGCTCTTCGCCGAGCAGAAAACGCGCCATGTCGAAATCATGGATGGTCATGTCGCGGAAGATGCCGCCTGACGATTTGATGTAGGCTGGCGGCGGCGCGCCGGGATCGCGCGAGACGATCTGTACCATTTCCACAGTGCCAATCGCGCCATCCATGATTGCCTTTTTCACGGCAACAAAATGCGGATCGAACCGGCGGTTGAAACCAAGCATCAGCTTGGCGTTTGTCTTTTCAACGACAGCAAGG
Source organism: Salaquimonas sp. (assembly GCA_041739465.1). Classification (GTDB taxonomy): domain Bacteria; phylum Pseudomonadota; class Alphaproteobacteria; order Rhizobiales; family Rhizobiaceae; genus BOKV01. The sequence continues at coordinate 30,671 of JBGSNX010000031.1, read as the reverse complement.
CAAGCCTTCACGCGCTTCAGGGAAAGGTCGATCGGCTTTTCACAAAAGATGGCTTTCCCGGCCTTTGCGAAACGCTCGATGAGATCTGCGTGGGTGTCGGTTGGGGTACAGATCACCACTGCGTCAATGTCCTGTGCCTTTTCAATCGCCTCGATGGTGCGGATCTCGCAGCCATATTTCGTGGCGATTTCCTTTGCTGCCGCCGGCATTGCATCGGCGACGGCAACCAGTTTGGCATCGGCGTTCGCAGTTACGGCCTTGGCATGGACCTTGCCGATGCGGCCAGCTCCCAAGAGGGCAAACTTGACGGACATGTTTGGTACTTTCCTTGGCTCAATGGGCCCGAACGCGGTTTCACGCTTAGGCTAAATCGTTTGAAGCGAATTAGACCATCGCAATGGCATTGAACAAGCCCAGTAGCGAGCAAAATATGGAAACTGGCAAGTTGGACGCCACCCTTCAATGATTGTCGCGGGGCAATCCCTTGGTCTGTGCGATGTCACGGTATTTGACTGCCGGTTTGAGAACCATGCCATGCGCGAGGTCGTCAACCATCGAACGCTGGATTTCCTGCCAGGGCGTCTGATGGTCCGGGAAAGCATAGCCGCCCTCTTGCGCCAGTTCGCTGCGGCGCTGTGCCAGTTGCGCCTCGTCCAGCAGGACATTGGCAGTTCGCTTGCCAAGATCCACGCGAATACGGTCGCCATTGCGCAGCAAAGACAAACCACCGCCAGTCGCCGCTTCGGGCGAAGCATTCAAGATCGAGGGCGAACCGGACGTGCCGGACTGCCTGCCATCGCCAATGCACGGTAGCGCGGTGATGCCGCGTTTGATGAGATAGTCTGGTGGCTGCATGTTTACCACTTCGGCGCCACCCGGATAGCCGACCGGACCTGCACCACGCATGACCAAGATGGTGTTTTCATCGATACCGAGCGCTGGGTCATCGATGCGTGCATGATAGTCTTCCGGTCCGTCAAACACCATTGCACGGCCTTCGAAGGCCTCTGCATCGGCGGGATTTGAAAGGTAGCGTTCACGGAATTCCGTGGAAATCACGCTGGTTTTCATGATCGCGCTGTCAAAAAGGTTGCCGTGCAGATTGATGAACCCGGCAGCCGGTTTCATCGGGTTTGATACCGGGCGGATTACTTCCGGGTTCAAGTTCTCCCGGTTTTGGCAGTTTTCGCCCATGCTTTGTCCGTTGACAGTCAGGGCATTGGGATGGGGAAGCAGCTTTGCCGCCATCAGTTCGGCTACCACGGCAGGAACGCCGCCTGCACGGTGAAAGTCTTCCCCCAGATACTCGCCGGCAGGCTGCAAGTTTACCAGCAGCGGCACCTTGTGGCCGATTGCCTGCCAGTCGTCATTGTCGAGAACAATGCCCAGATGGCTGGCGATGGCATTGAGATGGATCGGCGCGTTGGTCGAACCGCCGATAGCGGAATTGACCACGATGGCATTTTCGAATGCCTCGCGGGTCATGATCATGGAGGGTTTGAGATCTTCATGTACCATGCCAACAATTCGCTTGCCGGTGTCGTACGCGATCTGGCCGCGCTCCCGGTAGGGCGCTGGGATTGCTGCTGAACCTGGCAATTGCATGCCCAACGCCTCTGCCAGCGAGTTCATGGTCGTGGCAGTGCCCATGGTGTTACAATACCCCACCGAAGGTGCCGATGAGGCGACGATGTCCATGAACGCGTCATAATCGATTTCGCCGGCCGCCAGCTTCTGGCGTGACTTCCAGATGATGGTGCCAGACCCGGTCCGCTCGCCTCGATGCCAGCCGTTGAGCATCGGTCCAACCGACAATGCGATGGCTGGGATGTTGACGGTAGCTGCACCCATCAGCAGTGCAGGGGTGGTCTTGTCGCAGCCGATGGTCAGCACGACGCCATCAAGCGGGTAACCATACAAGACTTCGACCAGACCCAGATATGCAAGGTTCCTGTCCAGTGCAGCCGTGGGACGCTTGCCGGTTTCCTGGATTGGGTGAACCGGGAACTCCAGCGGCACACCACCAGCCGCGATGATGCCGTCGCGCACCCGCTTTGCCAGTTCAATGTGGTGCCGGTTGCATGGCGACAGGTCAGAGCCGGTCTGTGCTATGCCGATGATCGGCTTGCCTGACTGCAATTCTTCCCGCGTAAGGCCGTAATTGAGGTACCGCTCAAGGTAGAGAGCAGTCATGCCCGGATTTTCCGGATTGTCGAACCAGGCGCGTGAGCGAAGTTGTTTTTCCGGTGTTTTGGACATGGTTTGCGACCCTGCAGTTTGGTTGTGTTCAGCGAATTCGATTGCCGGAAGAAGCTTCAAAAATGAATGCCTGGTTCGAATTGAAACCGGTTTTGAGAACGGTGCCTTCGCGAACCGACCGGTCGCCTTTCATTTCGATTGTCAAAGGCGTTGCGCCATTGCCACGAGAATATGCGTAGGACGTGCCGCCGAGATTTTCAACGACCTCGATTTCAACTTCGATGGACGTTTCTCCCGCAGCAGAGAAGTGCTCCGGCCTGATGCCGAGCATGATTTCATCGCCCAGGGAAGGCATTTTTCCTGTCACCGGGAAGCTCGGTTTCGCCTTGCCATGACCTGGCAATTCAACGGTTATCGTTCCAGGCGAAACCTTCGCGACAGTGCCTTGCAGGAAATTCATGCGGGGAGATCCGATAAAACCGGCAACGAAAATATTGTCGGGATTGTCGTACAGCTCAATGGGCGAGCCGACTTGTTCCACTTTGCCGGCGCGCAACACGACAATCTTGTCTGCCAGTGTCATTGCCTCAATCTGGTCGTGGGTCACGTAAATCATCGTTGCCCCAAGTTCCTTGTGGAGCTTGGCAATTTCCAGCCGCATTTCAACACGCAGTTCCGCATCAAGGTTGGAGAGCGGTTCATCGAACAGAAAGACTTTGGGTTCGCGCACGATGGCCCGGCCGATGGCAACGCGCTGTCGTTGTCCGCCTGAAAGCTGTTTGGGGCGGCGATCCATCAAGCCTTCGAGGTGCAAAATTGATGCTGCCCGGTTCACCCTTCGGTCAATGTCGTTTGCAGGCACCTTGTTCATCTTCAGTCCGAAACCCATGTTCTGGCGGACTGTCATGTGCGGGTAGAGGGCATAGGACTGGAATACCATCGCAATGCCGCGCTCGCTTGCTTCGACATTGGTGACATCGTTTCCGGCGATTTCGATATGACCCCCCGTTGTCTCTTCAAGACCGGCCACAAGCCGCAACAAGGTTGACTTGCCGCAACCGGACGGCCCCACAAAGACGACAAATTCACCGTCTTCAACTTTCAGGTCAACGCCATGAATGACATGGACATCACCGAATGATTTTCTGACTTTTTTGAGTTGAAGTCCCGACATTTTTTCCTCCCAGAAAATCGGTCACGCGCGCGGCGAAAGCCTCACACGCATGTCTTCCATGATGTCCGCTGCAGTTGCCCGGACGATTGATGCCCAATCGGAAATCGATTGTTCGCTGACCCTGTAGGCAGGGCCGGTCACCGAAACTGCAGCAACGAAGCTGCGGTCGGTTGAATGGATGGGGGCGGCAACACACCGGATACCGGGTTCGTGCTCTTCCCTGTCGAAAGCATTTCCGCAAGCGCGAATTTGCGCGGCTTCCGCTATCAATGCTTCAGGTGTGACGATGGTGGTGTCGGTAAAGCGGCGATAGCGGATTGTCCGTGCAAGGGTGGCCAGCGCTTCGTCGGGAAGCGCAGAAAGCGCAGCCTTGCCAACGCCGGTGCAATAGGCGGGCGATGCGTTGCCGATCTGGGAATACATGCGTACCGCTTGGCGACCTTCCACCTTGTCGAGATAGATCACTTCCGTGCCGCGCAGCACGCCAAGGTGGACCGTTTCGCCAGTTGCTTCATGCAGGCGGCGCAAATGCGGTTCGGCAATCGCCCGGAACTGGTTTCCGGCCCAGGCTTTGGAAGCGAACATCAACAAACGCAGGCCCAGCGAATAGGTGTGGTCGCGGTTGAGACTCAGCAGTCCCTCATCAACCAGAATGGACAATTGCCGGTGAAGGGTGCCGCGAGGTTGGTCGCTGAGGGACAGGATGTCGGTAAAGCGGGGCGGCGTTTGTGATGCGGCAACCAGATCAAGAACGGCCATGGCCTTGCCGACGGTGCCAGAACGCGAGGCTTGATCCGCCAAACCGAATTCCTCCCCGCCTTTGGTGCTGCCCATGCTCGAACCAACATTTTCGATTGACAATTCCACGATCTTATCGCGATAATTCAACATAGTCAAACACAGTTCCATTATATGGAATTTAGTTGGGCGACTCGCCGTGACTTCCGCGATCTGCGTGTTGCGGCTCATCAACTGGTCTTGTCTGGGAGGATTGACCGAATGAATGTGTTCCTCAAATCTCTGTTCCTCGGCGTTTCGGCGGCATCGCTGATCGCCTTTAGCGCTTCCGCGCAACAGCGCGTGTTGCGTTACAATGCCGACTTCGACGCAGCGCCGCTCAAGGCATTCGAAGCCCTGATCGCAGACTTCGAAGCTGCAAATCCGGACATCGACGTGCAGCTGACCAATTTTGACCATGAAGGCTACAAGACCGCGATCCGCAACTTTCTGACCGCGGATTCACCGGATCTTGCCAACTGGTATGCCGGCAACCGCATGGCACCGTTCGTCAAGGCTGGCCAGTTCATGGACGTCACCGATGTCTGGGAAGCAAATGGCCTCAACGATCAGCTTGCCTCTTCTGTCGGATCGATGACCATCGACGGCAAGAAGTGGGGAGTTCCCTACACCTATTACCAGTGGGGCATTTACTACAACAAGGACGTCTACAAGAAGGTTGGCGTCAGCGAGCCGAAGAACTGGGCAGAGTTTGTTGCAAACTGCGAAAAATTCAAGGCATCTTCCATTGACTGCCTGACCACCGGAACCAAGGCACTTTGGCCAGGAGCGGGCATTTTCGATTACATCAACCTGCGCACCAACGGCTATGAGTTCCACATGGATCTGACAGCTGGCAAGGTTGCCTGGACCGATGCGAAAGTGAAGGCGACATTTGCCGAGTGGGCAAAGATCCAGCCCTACATCACCGCCAACCATGCGGCGATCGACTGGCAGGATGCAGCAGCGCTTCTCGTTCAGGGCAAGGCCGCAAATTACGTGATGGGCAATTTCGCGGTTGCAGTATTCAAGGAAGGCGGAATGACCAACGACACATTGGGCTTCCTGCAGTTCCCTGAAATCACTGCCGGCTTGCCACGGGCTGAAGAAGCACCAACCGACACGATCCACATTCCGGCCGGTGCCAAGAACGTGGAAGATGCCAAGAAGTTCCTGGCATATGTCGCGTCGGCCGAAGCACAGACCAAGCTGAATGCAGCGCTTGGCCAGTTGCCAACAAATGGCAAATCCACCGTGGGTGACGATCCATTCCTCAAGGCTGGTTTTGAAACCGTTTCGACAGCAAAGGGTGTTGCCCAGTTCTTCGACCGTGACGCTCCGGCGGAAATGGCGAAGGCAGGCATGGAAGGCTTCCAGGAATTCATGGTCAAGCCTGAAAACCTCGACGCAATCCTTGAGCGCCTCGAAAAGGTTCGCGGCAAGGCATACAACTGATCTAGCAAAATGGTTGAAGGGGCAGCAGGAATGCTGCCCCTTTTGTCAAACCGTGCCAAAGGGCCGAAACAAGTCTGACAGGAGTTCATTGAAATGGCCGGGACGGCTGTGGTTTCCCCACAACGCACATCTTCCTGGTGGAAGCGCAACCAGCGCTCCCTGGCGCCGTGGCTATTTCTTGCGCCCGGCATTGCGATGTTCCTGCTCTATGTCATGTGGCCAATTTTCGCTTCTATCTGGTTGTCATTCTACGACTGGGATGGGCTGGGCGCGAAGACCTGGATCGGCCTTGAAAACTATGTCGAACTGATCGACGACGAAAACTTCTACACCTCACTCAAGAACAATGTGATCTGGCTGGTCTTGTTCATGCTGGCAGTGCCCGCAGGCCTGTTCATGGCAATTTTCCTGAACCAGACAGTGACCGGCATCCGCATTTACAAATCGCTTTTCTTCTTTCCTTTCGTCATTTCGCAAGTGGTGGTCGGTCTCATATTTTCTTGGTTCTATGCGCCAGGCTTCGGGCTGTTGTACCAGTTGATCGAGTGGACAACGGGCACTGGAATAGCGTTTCTGGCAGAGCCTGATTACGTGACCTATGCGCTGGTTGCCGCCGGTTTGTGGCCACAGATTGCCTATTGCATGATCCTGTATCTGACGGGCCTCAACAATGTTTCGCCCGACCAGATCGAGGCAGCGCGGCTTGATGGCGCAAAGGGCTGGAAAATGCTCTGGCATGTCATCCTGCCACAACTGCGCCCTGCAACGTTCATAGCCGTGGTCGTGACCATCATCGGCGCGCTTCGCTCATTCGACATTGTCTCAATCATGACCGATGGCGGCCCGTTCGGATCAAGCCGCGTCCTGTCCTACTACATGTATGAACAGGCGCTCAGTGAGTACGGCTATCGCATGGGCTATGGCGCGGCGATTGCCGTCATCCTTTTTGCGATCATGATGGTGTTCATCACGGGCTTTATCTGGAAAATGGTCGGCGACGAGCGGGGAGTTTAGGCGATGTTTCCCAAGCCGATCGCAAAAGCAGCACCTGCAGCGCAAATCCTCTACAAATTGGCTTTGCCGCTTGCCCTGATGGTTTGGCTGTTGCCGCTGGCGGGGGTGGCGTTGACATCGGTTCGGCCAGCATCGGACCTCGCGCAGGGAAACTATTTCGGACTTCCTTCGGCATTTGCCTGGCGCAACTATGTCGACATATTTACCAATACGCCGCTCGCCAGCTACATGCGAAACTCGGTGATCGTCACCGTTCCTACAGTCATCGGCACCGTGGCGCTGTCCTGCATGACAGGTTTTGCCCTCGCGGTTTACAAGTTCCGCTCAAACCTCCTCCTGTTTTTCATGTTTGTGGCCGGCAATTTCGTGCCGTTCCAGATCCTGATGGTTCCTGTTCGCGACCTCACGGTGCAGACCGGGCTTTACAACACCTATCTGGGTCTCATCCTGTTTCACATCGCGTTCCAGACCGGGTTCTGCACGCTGTTCATGCGCAATTTCATCAAAGGCCTGCCGTTTGAACTGATCGAATCAGCACGGGTCGAGGGAGTGTCTGAGTTTCGCATTTTCTGGTTCATCGTCATTCCGTTGATGCGCCCGGCGATTGCTGCCCTTGCCGTTCTGGTCTTTACGTTCATCTGGAACGAATATTTCTGGGCGACGGTGCTGACCCAAGGGTCCGCGGTGCAGCCGGTAACAGCGGGTCTTTTCTCACTTAACGGCCAATGGATCGCGCAATGGCATCTGGTGTCGGCAGGGTCGATCCTTGCAGCACTGCCGCCAGTGCTGATGTTCTTTTTCATGCAGAAACATTTCATCGCCGGCCTGACACTGGGTGCCACAAAGGGTTGAATGCAACATGTCCAGAAACGTGAGAATCGCATTTATTGGAGCTGGCTCCACCGTTTTCATGAAAAACATCATCGGCGATGCCTTGCAGCATAGCGCCTTGTCGTCAGCGGTGGTTGCGTTGATGGACATCGACCCGCAACGGCTAGGCGAATCCGAAATCGTGGCGCGCAAGATCATCGCAACCCTCGGCGTGAAAGCGCGGGTTGAAACCCACACCAACCAGCGGGCAGCGCTGGCAGACGCCGATTTCGTGGTGGTGGCCTTCCAGATCGGCGGCTACGAACCGGCAACCGTGACGGACTTCGAAATCCCCAAGCATTTTGGCCTGCGCCAGACCATTGCCGATACGCTCGGCATTGGCGGTATCATGCGCGGCCTGCGCACGGTTCCGCACCTTTGGAAGATTTGCGATGACATGCTTGAGGTCTGCCCTAACGCGATCATGCTTCAATACGTGAACCCGATGGCAATCAACACCTGGGCGATTGCCGCCAAATACCCGTCAATCAGGCAGGTTGGGCTTTGCCATTCAGTTCAAGGCACTGCCTTTGAACTTGCCCGTGACCTCGACATTCCGGTGGAGGAAATCCGCTACCGCGCCGGAGGCATCAACCACATGGCGTTCTACCTCAATTTCGAGCATCGCCAGCCCGACGGTAGTTGGAAAGACCTTTATCCTGCATTGAAGCGCGGGTACCAGGAAGGCAGGATGCCCAAGCCCAGCCACTGGAATGAACGCTGCCCCAACAAGGTGCGTTATGAAATGCTGATGCGGCTCGGTTATTTCGTTACCGAAAGTTCGGAGCATTTTGCCGAGTATACGCCATGGTTCATCAAGCGCGACCGGCCTGACCTGATCGAGAAGTTCGGCATTCCGCTCGATGAGTATCCTAAGCGCTGCGTCGAGCAAGTTGAACGCTGGAAGTCGCAAGCGCAGGAATACCGCAATGCCGAGCGGATTGAAGTTGCGCAGTCGCATGAATATGCAGCGACCATCATGAACAGCGTGGTTACCGGCGAGCCTTCAGTGATCTACGGCAATTTCGGCAATCGCGGTTACATCCCGCAATTGCCGGAAGGCTGCGCGGTGGAAGTGCCATGCCTGGTTGATGCCAACGGCCTGCAACCGACAATTGTGAACGATATTCCTGTCCAGTTGATCGCGCTGATGCGGACCAACATCAATGTGCAGGAGTTGACCGTAAACGCGCTGCTTGAGGAGGATCGCCAGAGCATCTATCACGCCGCCATGCTGGATCCGCACACCGGGGCTGAATTGGACCTGCAGCAGATTTGGGACATGACAGACGCGCTGATCGAGGCGCATGGCGAATGGATGCCGGCATGGCTGCACGGCAAAACACAAAAGGCAGGCAGGGCCGCATGAAGTTTTCAGCGAATTTTCACGATCTCAAAGGCGCATCAGTTTTCATTTCGGGAGGCGGTTCTGGCATTGGCGAATACCTGACAGAGGGCTTTGTGGCGCAGGGTGCCAAAGTGGCATTTTGCCAACGCTCTGACGCTACCGATGTTTGCGACCGGCTGGAGAAGCAATATGGCGCGCGGCCATTGTTCATCCGCTGCGATGTGACGGACATTCCGGCTTTTCAGGATACACTGGCGAAAGCTGCTTCCGCACATGGTCCGGTTACGGTGCTTGTCAACAATGCCGCGTGGGACAACCGGCATGATTTGTCGCCTTTCAGTGTCGAACAGTGGGACTACATGCAGGCGGTCAATATTAGGCACCATTTCTTCGGCATCCAGGCGGTCGCGCCGGGCATGAAGGCAGCTGGCGGCGGCTCGGTGATCAACTATTCCTCGATCTCCTACATGATGGGCAATGGCGGCTATACCGCTTATGTAGCGGCAAAGGCTGGAATTACCGGGCTGACGCGTGGGCTGGCGCGCGACCTTGGGCCAGACAACATCCGCGTCAATGCCCTGATGCCGGGGTGGGTCATCACCGACCGTCAGGCCAAGCTCTGGGTAGGCGAAAACAACGAAAATCTGAACAAGCACATGGAACGGCAATCCCTCAAGGAGCCCATTGTTCCGCATGACATGGTGGAGCCGACGCTCTTCCTGGCGTCGCGGGCTTCACGAATGATGACCGGACAGGCGCTGGTCGTTGACGGCGGCGTTGTGGTCACAGGCTAGCCAGATGCATCCCGCTTGCGCAGCAGTTGATTGGGGAACATCCAGCTTCAGGCTCTGGCTGCTGGATGCTGGCGGCAAGCCGATTGCCAGCCGTCGAAGCGGCGAAGGCATGCGCTTTGTTTCACCGGACGGCTTTGCATCTGTTCTGGAAGCGCATCTGGCTGCGCTGGGCGCATCCTCAGGGCTGCCGGTTGTTGTGTGCGGAATGGCGGGCTCACGCCAAGGGTGGGTAGAGGCACGGTATGCCGAAACCCCAGCGAGGCTGTCGAGCCTTTCAGCGCTGGCAGTCAAGGTTCCCGGCTTCGCGCGCGATGTGCGCATAGTGCCAGGTCTGGCGCAGCGTGACCGCGACAGGCCCGACGTCATGCGCGGGGAAGAGACGCAATTACTTGGCGCTTGCAGCGGCCTGCCGGGCATGTTTTCCGTGTGTTTGCCGGGCACCCACTCCAAATGGGTGAGAATGTCGGACGGCGTCGTAACCGGTTTTGACACCTTCATGACGGGTGAGTTGTTTGGCGCCATTGGGCGGCATACGATCCTGCAAAGCTCGGCTGATGACGGCGGTTTTAATGCGGCTGCATTCGGTGCAGCTGTCCACAATGCGCTGCATGATCCGGCGATGCTGACCGCTAATCTCTTTGCCATTCGCGCAGGCGAACTGCTGGGTTTCAGTGAGAACAACAGCGCGCATTCAACGTTATCGGGCTTGTTGATCGGTCAGGAAATCGCCGCAGCAATCAAGTCGGGCTGGACACATAATCCTGTCCACCTCATTGCCAGCGGCGAGCTTGCGGCGCGCTACAGCGAAGCCTTTGCGATCGCTGGAATATCGTTTGTTCAAGGTGATGCGGAAGAGAGTGTCATTTCCGGCCTTCACCAGATTTCACAGCAACTGTTTGGTAATTCGGACAAAAGGCGGTCGGCCTGATGCGTGCTGCGCCAATGCCGCATATGCGGCGACAACTGATTGCCATCCTTCGCGGGATCACGCCCAACGACGTGCACGACACGGTCATGGCGCTGGTGGACGAAGGACTTGAAGCCATCGAGATACCTCTCAATTCGCCCGATGCGTTTCGTTCAATCGAGATTGCAGCCAAGGCGGTTGGAAGCCATTGCCTGATCGGCGCCGGGACGGTTTTGACAGCGGGCGAAGTTGCAACGCTGGAAACAGCCGGTGGACGGCTGCTGGTCACTCCCAATGTCGATGCGCAGGTGATCGGCGAAGGTGCGCGGCGCAAGATGGTTGTTTTGCCAGGCGTGCTGACGCCGACCGAGGCCTTGGCGGCTTTGGCCGCGGGCGCTTCGGGGCTCAAGTTTTTTCCAGCATTCGTGCTTGGTCCTGCAGGTATCAATGCCATTCGGGCGATCTTGCCCGCTGACACCATGGTTGCCGCTGTAGGCGGGGTTTCCGACGCGAATTTCGGTGATTATACCGGGCAGGGCATTGTTGCATTTGGCCTTGGAACCAGCCTTTATCGCCCCGGCGCAACGGCCATGCACACGCGTGAAAAGGCTGCAAAAACCATCGCTGCCTTTGACAAGGCCGTATCGCAAGTCTGACCCTTCTCAAGGAACATTCCACCATGGTGCAACCCCGAATTGGTGTTTGCTACTACCCGGAACATTGGCCGGAAGAGCAGTGGAGCGAAGATGCACGCCGAATGGCGGCGCTGGGCATTGCTTTCGTTCGTATTGGCGAGTTCGCCTGGTCAAGGCTGGAGCCGCAGCGCGGAAAACTGGATCTGGGCTGGCTTGCAAAAGCAATCGACACCCTGCACGGCGCGGGGTTGAAGGTTGTGCTTGGAACGCCAACGGCCACACCACCCAAATGGCTGGTCGATGCCATGCCGGACATGCTGCCCGTAGATGCCAGCGGAAAAACTCGCGGGTTCGGCTCGCGTCGGCATTACTGTTTTTCGCACCACGGCTACCGCGACGCGTGTCGCCGCATTGTTTCCGAACTTGCGCAGGCCTTTGGCACCCATGAAGGGGTGGCAGCATGGCAAACCGACAATGAATATGATTGCCACAACACCACACTGTCATTTTCGCAGGCGGCTCGCAGCGAATTTCGCAACTGGCTGGCGCAGCGCTATCAATCACCAGAAGCGCTCAACCGGGCATGGGGAAATGTGTTCTGGTCGATGGAAGTGAATTCCTTCGAGGAAGTCGAACTCCCCAATCTCACGGTGACAGAAGCCAATCCGGCGCATTGGATGGATTTTCGCAGGTTCTCGTCGGATCAAGTGGTTTCATTCAATGCGCTGCAAACCGACATCATTCGCAAACTGTCACCGGGCCGCGACATCATCCACAATTTCATGGGTCGAACGCTGGCTTTCGATCATTTCGATGTCGGGGCGGATCTCGACGTTTCAAGCTGGGACTCCTATCCGCTCGGCTTTCTGGAAGACAGGTCCAGCCGTCCAGCCGCTTTCAAGAAAGAATTCCTGCGCGCAGGGGATCCCGATTTCCAGGCTTTCCACCATGATTTGTATCGCGCCACATCCAATGGTCGCTGGTGGGTGATGGAGCAGCAGCCCGGCCCTGTGAACTGGGCACCGCACAATCCAGCGCCACGCGACGGCATGGTGCGTCTGTGGTCATGGGAAGCCTTTGCGCATGGTGCGGAAGTCGTCAGCTATTTCCGCTGGCGGCAGGCACCCTTTGCGCAGGAGCAGATGCATGCCGGACTTTTGCGCCCTGACAGCGTTGAAGCCCCAGGTTTTCACGAGGCTGCAACAGTTGCCAACGAGATCGAGGCACTGGGTCCGCTGAGCCAAGTGCAAAGTTCCGTGGCGCTGGTTGTGGACTATCCGTCGGCGTGGGCGTGGGAAATCCAGCCACAAGGCCGCGAGTTTGACTACTTCCAGCTTGTTTTCGATTTTTACAAAGGCCTTCGAAGGCTGGGCCTCAGCGTAGACATCAAGAGTTCGCGTGACACCCAATTCAGTGGTTACAAACTGATAGTCGTGCCGGGGCTTTTCGCATGGCAACCTGGTTTGGCCGAAGCGCTGTCCGGTAGCGGCGCTCTGGTGCTTGCAGGGCCACGGACCGGCTCGAAAACACAGGAATTTCATATTCCCGCGAACCTGCCGCCTTCACTGCCGGAGGCGATGCTCGAGTTGAGGGTCACGCGTGTTGAATCCTTGCCCGAGCACACACCTGTTGAATTTGAAGGCGGGCGTGGAACATTCCGCTATTGGCGGGAGTTCGTCGAGACAGGGAAGGATTGCAAGCGGTTGATTGACACTGTGGACGGCGAGCCAGCCCTGCTTGCGCAAGGCAACTGGCACTATGTAGCCGGTTGGCCAGACGATGCTGCGATGGCTGTCATTCTTGAAAAGCTGGTTGCACACGCCGGGCTTCATGTTGCTGATTTGCCCGACGGCTTGCGGTTTAGGCAAGCTGGTGATCTGCTATTCGGATTCAATTACGGCTCGCAAGCCATTGATGTTTCAAAGCATGTTGTTGGTGACCCGGTTCTGGGTTCGCTCATGCTTGAACCTTCCGGAGTGGTGGCTTTGCGAAATCACGCAATCAAAGGGCAATGAGTTGGCACAAACACCAAAACCAAAGGCGTTAGTTACCTGCCACTGGCCGGATGCAATCGAGGCGGAAATTGCCCGACATTTTGATGCGGCCTTCACCCCGGACGACAAGCCGCTTGACAGCAACGCTTTGGCGCAAGCGCTTGGCCAGCATGACGTAATCTTTGCGACTGTCACCAACCGCTTTGACAAGGGAACATTCGCTGCTGGTCCCGTACGCACGAAGCTCATTGCTAATTTTGGCGTTGGCTACAGCCACATCGACGTCAAGGCAGCGCGCGAGGCAGGCGTTGCGGTCACCAATACCCCGGATGTGCTCACCGATTGCACGGCCGATACAGCGTTGCTGTTAATGTTGATGGCGGCGCGGCGGGCCAGCGAGGGCGAACGAATGGTTCGGGCTGGCCAATGGGCCGGGTTTGGCGTCACTCATTTTTTGGGAACACGGCTGACTGGCAAGACATTGGGCATCATTGGAATGGGGCGCATTGGGCAAGCCACCGCGGCACGCGCGCATTTCGGATTTGGCATGAAAGTGGTGTTTCACAACCGTTCGCAGGTGGACAATGCGGTGATCCGCTCAATGGGCGCCCGTCAGCTCGGCTCCATCAGGGATGTGTTGGAAGCATCGGATTTCGTTTCACTGCATTGTCCGGGCGGGGCCGAAAACCGGCACCTGATGGACCGCGAGCAGATCGGCTGGATGAAGCCAACGGCGTTCCTCATCAATACTGCACGCGGTGAAGTGGTGAATGAGGATGCGCTGGCCGATGCCCTTGTTGAAAGGCGCATCGCCGGTGCCGGCCTTGATGTCTTCGAAGGCGAGCCAAATGTGAACCCGCGACTTCTTCAAGTACCCAACGCATCCTTGCTGCCGCACATCGGCAGCGGCACCCAGGAAACCCGGCTGGCAATGGGCCAGAAGGCACTCGACAATGCCATTGCGTTCCTGGAAGGGCGCACGCTGCCAGATGCGGTGAATTGAGCGGGTTCAGCGCGAAGAAAGCCCCTTGCGCAGAATGCCGAAAAGCTTGCGAATTGCAGGCTTGTGGCGGTTTCGCACGTGAACGCCAAGGAATACCGGCTGGCTGATCGGTTCCACTCCTGCAACAATTCGGCAAATGCCGGCCTGTTCCAATGATCTTGCAGAATCTTCCAGAACAAAGGCCGAGCCGCCTACCGATCGCAGCAGGGAACAGATTGCTGCATCCTGGCCACTGGCCAATGGCGATTGCGCCAACTGCGGAAATGCCTGCCGGTGTGCAATGGTAAAGGCAGGCGAATAGCCAGCCAGGATGTAATTTTCACGGGTGATTTGCGAGATGTTGGCGCAATCGGTGCTGACCATCCGGTAGGCGACTTCGCCTGCCATTTCATAGTGCAGGTCCGGCATGTTGCGCGGTGTGAATAGCACGGCCGCATCCAGGGCACCTGAAAGCAGATCCTGGCACATCTGGCTCGAATAGTCCGGTTCAATGTAGAAGGCAGTTTGGGCCAGAGACTTGCGAAACTGCAAGACCCATTCACCGATGTGGTTCGCGGCCAGATCGTTCTGCATGCCGATCCGCAAGGCGCTCTCGATGCCGCCGGAATTGTCGACGGTACGGCGCGCCTCATTCCACTCATGCAGCATGGCCCTGGCGTGGGCGGTAAAGCGCTGTCCGGCCGCGGTCAGGCTGGTGCCCGCCTTGCTGCGGACAAAGAGGCGTGCACCGACGCTGGCCTCAAGCGAGCGGATGCGACCTGAAACCGTTGACTGGGTCAAGCCAAGCCGCTCGGCTGTTCGGTTGAACGAAGCGGTTTCGACCAGGTCGAGGAATGTTTCCAACAATTCGGACTGCATTTTTCCTCCCGCGAACACAGGAAAATCTAATCGGAATATCCGATCAATAAATCAAGGAATTTGCAATTGAAAATCATTTGTCGCCGCCGGATAGTCGCGCAGTTTTTCCGGAGGCAGTGGTGAGCGGTTTTCCAACACAGGCAAGAGTGGTGATCATTGGCGGTGGGGCGGTTGGCGTGTCGTCACTCTACCATCTGGCCAAGGGCGGTTGGACGGATAGCGTGCTGCTTGAAAAGAACGAATTGACCTCCGGCTCGACCTGGCATGCGGCGGGCAATGTTCCAACTTTCTCGTCTTCATGGTCGATCATGAACATGCAGCGCTACTCGGCGCAGCTATACCGTGACCTTGGCAAGACCGTTGATTATCCGATGAATTATCATGTCACCGGATCTGTGCGTCTGGGACATTCGAAGGAGCGTATGCAGGACTTTGCCAAGGTAGTCGGCATGGGCCGCTATCAGGGCATGGACCTTGATCTCCTGTCGCCAGACGAAATCAAGTCGCGCTACCCCTTTGTTGAAGCGCATGACCTGCGCGGCGCACTGTACGATCCCAATGATGGCGACATTGACCCTGCACAGTTGACGCAAGCGCTCGCCAAGGGTGCACGTGAACTTGGCGCAAAGATCATTCGTTTTTGTCCGGTCACCGCCGTGCGGCGCGAGGGGGATGAATGGGTAGTTGAAACTGCGCAAGGTGAAATCCGCTGCGAGAAAGTGGTCAACGCAGCTGGCTACAGGGCACAGGAAGTCGGTGCCATGTTTGGCCGCGTTGTGCCGATGATGACCATGAGCCATCAATACCTTCTTTTCGACACCATACCCGAACTGGAAGCATGGTCGCGCGAAGCCGGGCACAAGCTGCCATTGCTTCGCGATGTCGACAGTTCATATTACCTGCGCCAAGAAAAGTATGGGATGAACCTTGGTCCTTATGAGCGCAATTGCCGTGCGCACTGGACAACGCCCGATGATCCGATGCCGGATGATTTTTCGTTCCAGCTTTTCCAGGACGATGTTGACCGGCTGGAATGGTATATAAACGACGCGATTGAGCGGGTTCCGATCCTTGGCACAGCGGGTCTTTCCAAGGTCATCAACGGACCGATCCCCTATACGCCCGATGGCAATCCGCTGATCGGACCGATGCCGGGCCTGCCGAATGCCTTTGAGGCGTGTGTTTTCACTTTTGGCATTTGCCAGGCAGGCGGGGCCGGCAAGGTGCTGGCAGAATGGGTCATGCACGGCCAAACCGAGTGGGACATGTGGTCTTGTGATCCGCGCCGATTCACCGGTTTTACCGATCAGGATTACTGCGTTGCCAAGGGCATGGAAGTCTATGGCCATGAATACGCCATGCATTTCCCTCGCCACGCTTGGCCGGCAGGGCGCAACAAGAAGCTTTCGGCCATTCACGCGCAAACGAGCGCCATGGGCGCGCAATATGGCGCCTACAACGGCTGGGAGCGGGCGCTTTGGTACGCGCAACCGGGCGATGATGTTTCCGAGGCCGCGACGCAGACCTGGTCGCGCAACGGCCCGTGGGAAAAGCGCATCCGCGCCGAATGTGAAGCGGTGCGCGATGCCGCCGGAATTCTTGACCTGCCCGGATTTTCGAGGTTCCGGCTGAAAGGCGAGGGCGCCAGCGAATGGCTCGCCAAGCAGATTACCGGGCTGGTTCCAAAGCCCGGCCGCATCGGCCTTGGCTATTTCGCCGACGATGCCGGACGCATCGTGACTGAAATGTCAATCATGACGATCGCGCCCGATTTCCATTTTCTGATTACCGCATCGGTGGCGCAATCGCACGATTTGGAGTGGCTGAAGTCGGCAGCTCCGCAAGGCGCTGCTTTCACGCTGGACGATGTCGCGGAGGATTTTTCCTGCCAGATTCTCACCGGACCAAAGTCGCGGATGATCCTGGAACAATGCTGTGACGGCGACCTTTCGCTGCCGTGGCTGACCCACCAGAGTGTCAAGATTGCCGGGCAGTATTGCCAATTGGTCCGCGTTTCGTTTGCCGGTGAACTGGGCTGGGAAATTCACACAAAGACTGCTGACACCAGCGCAATATTCGATTCGGTCTTTGCAGCCGGGGAACCGCACGGCCTCAAGCCGTTTGGCATGTTCGCGCTCGACAGCCTGCGCATCGAAAAAGGCTACCGCACCTGGAAAGGCGATCTCTCGACCGATTACACAATCCTTGAAGGCGGGCTTGAACGCTTCGTCAAATGGGAAAAGCCGGAGTTTCGCGGCAAGGCGGCGCTGCTTTCGCAAAAGCAGGCGGGCGTTGCCAAGCGGTTCGCCACGCTGGTGGTGGATGCCGGCGATTGTGATGCGCCTTACATGTCAACGCTGTGGCATGACGGCAAGGTGGTTGGCGAAACTACGTCCTGCGCCCATGGCTACCGCGCCGGCAAGACAATTGCGCTTGGCATGTTGCGTGCCGATCTCAACGTGCCGGGTACCGAGCTTGAAGTCGAAATCTTCGGCGAGCGGTTTCGAGCCGTGGTGCAGGAAGACAAGCCGGTATGGGATCCGGCAAACGAGAGGATCAGGGCGTGACGCGGATCGTTCTCACCGATGGCGGCATGGGACAGGAACTCATCCGCCGTTCCGGCAAGGAACCGACGCCGATGTGGTCGGCGCGGGTGCTGCTGGACGAGCCGGATTTGGTTCGTGAACTGCATGCCGATTTCATTCGCGCGGGCGCCATGACCATTACGGTCAACACCTATTCTGCTACACCCGAGCGGCTGGAGCGCGACGGGCAGAGCGATTGGTTCGTGCCTTTGCAACAGCGTGGCTGCGAACTTGCCATCGCCGCGCGCGAGGCCTGCGGCATTGACGGCGTGCGCATTGCTGGCTGCCTGCCGCCGATCCTTGCAAGCTACCGCCCCGATGTTGCGCCCGATTACGGGACCTGCCTGTCGCTCTACCGCCAGGTGGTGGAGCAGCAGGCTGCGCATGTCGATTTCTTCCTTTGCGAGACTCTGGCTTCGGTGAAGGAAATCAAGGCGGCAGCGACAGCGGCGAAGGAAAGCGGCAAGGAAGTCTGGGTCGGCATGACCGTCAGGGATGACGGCAGCGCGGTCCTGCGCGGCGGCGAAACCCTTGCCGAGGCCCATGCAGCGCTTGATCTGATCGGCGTTGAGGCGCGGCTTTTGAACTGTTCAAAGCCCGAAGCCATCAATGCTTCCTGGCAGGTATTTGCCAACGGCAAAGGACCGCTCGGTGCCTATGCCAATGGCTTCACGGCAATTGACAATCTCAAGCCCGGCGGCACGGTCAAGTCCATTTCGGCAAGGCACGATTTGGGACCGGACCAATATGCGCGATTTGCCCTGCAATGGGCCGAGCAAGGTGCTGCAATTGTGGGCGGGTGCTGCGAGGTCGGACCCGAGCATATCTCTTCTCTTCGCCGCGGTCTTGAGGAACGCGGGTTTGCCATTTCAGGATCGCTTACATGAATGCAATTGTTCCTAGCAAGGCGCGCGTGGTCATCATAGGCGGGGGCGTATCGGGCTGTTCGGTCGCCTATCACCTCGCCAAGCTCGGCTGGAAGGATGTGGTGTTGCTGGAGCGAAAACAGCTCACCTGCGGTACCACCTGGCATGCGGCGGGATTGATTGGCCAGTTGCGCGGCTCGCAAAACATGACGCGGCTCGCCAAATATTCTGCTGATCTTTACGTCAAGCTCGAAGCTGAAACCGGTGTTGCCACCGGCATGCGACAGAATGGTTCAATCAGCGTGGCCTTGACCGAACACCGCAAGGAGGAAATCCTGCGGGCCGCAACGCTTGCACGCGCTTTCAATATCGACGTTCATGAAATCAGCCCGGCGCAGGTCAAGTCGATGTATCCGCACCTCAATGTGGAAGACGTGATTGCTGCCGTGCATTTGCCGCTCGATGGGCAATGCGACCCTGCGAACATCGCAATGGCTTTGGCGAAGGGCGCGCGGCAGAACGGCGCGAAAATCATCGAAGGCGTCAAAGTGAGCGCCGTGCGGCAAGCAAATGGTCGCGTCACCGGCGTTGAATGGGCGCGCGGAGAAGAACGCGGCACGATCGACGCTGACATGGTGGTCAATTGCGCCGGCATGTGGGCGCGGGACCTTGCAGGCACTTCCGGGGTGACCATTCCGCTGCATGCCTGCGAACATTTCTACATTGTCACTGAACCCATCGAAGGGCTTTCGCGCCTGCCGGTGCTGCGCGTTCCCGATGAGTGCGCCTATTACAAGGAAGACGCCGGCAAGATGATGCTTGGCGCGTTCGAGCCGGTGGCGAAGCCGTGGGGCATGAACGGCATTTCCGAAGACTTCTGCTTCGACCAGTTGCCGGAAGATTTCGACCATTTCGAACCGATCCTTGAAAAGGCGGTCAACCGGATGCCGATGCTGGCAACTGCGGGCATTCACACCTTCTTCAACGGACCGGAAAGTTTCACACCCGACGACCGCTATTATCTGGGTGAAGCCCCGGAGCTGAAAAACTACTGGATTGCGGCCGGGTACAATTCAATCGGCATTGTTTCCTCAGGTGGGGCAGGCTTTGCACTGGCGCAGTGGATGAATGATGGCGAGGCACCATTCGACCTGTGGGAAGCCGATATCCGGCGTGCGCAACCGTTTCAAAAGAACCGGCGGTATTTGCGCGAGCGTGTCACTGAAACGCTCGGACTGCTTTATGCCGACCACTTTCCGTATCGCCAGGTTGAAACCGCGCGGGGCGTTCGCCGCTCGCCGCTGCATGAGCATCTCAAAGCCCGTGGCGCGGTGTTTGGTGAAGTGGCTGGCTGGGAGCGTGCAAACTGGTTTGCCAATACCGGGCAAGAACGCGAGTACCGCTATTCATGGAAGCGGCAGAACTGGTTTGACAACCAGAAGGCCGAGCATCTTGCAGTGCGCAATGGCGTTGGCCTTTTCGACATGACATCCTTCGGCAAGATCAGGGTTGAGGGCAGGGATGCCTGCGACTTCCTGCAAAAAGTCTGCGCCAATGATGTCGATGTACCGGCAGGGCGTATCGTTTATACGCAAATGCTGAACCAGCGCGGCGGCATTGAATCCGACCTGACGGTGACACGGCTCTCGGCCAGCGCCTATCTGCTGGTAGTGCCAGGAGCCACACTGCAGCGCGACCTTGCTTGGCTGCGCCGTCATGTTGGTGAGGCTTTTGCGGTCATCACCGATGTCACCGCCGCCGAAGCGGTGCTCTGCGTGATGGGGCCAAAGTCGCGCGACGTGCTGATGGCGGCAAGCCCGAATGATTTTTCCAATGATCATCATCCCTTCGGTACGGCGCGTGAAATCGAGATCGGCATGGGCCTCGCAAGGGCGCACCGTGTCACCTATGTCGGCGAACTGGGTTGGGAATTGTACGTTTCCACCGACCAGGCTGCCCATGTTTTCGAGGCACTGGAAGAGGCAGGGGCTGACCATGGCCTCAAGCTGTGCGGCATCCATACGCTCGATTCCTGCCGGATCGAAAAGGCTTATCGCCATTTTGGGCATGACATCACCGATGAAGACCATGTGCTTGAAGCAGGCCTCGGCTTTGCCGTGAAAACCGCCAAGCCTGATTTCATCGGGCGCGATGCTGTGCTTCGCAAGCGAGATGCGGGCCTTGACCGGCGGTTGCTGCAATTCAGGCTGAGTGACCCGGAGCCAATGCTGTTCCACAATGAGGCGATCGTGCGCGACGGCAAGATCGTCTCCATCGTTACCTCCGGAAATTATGGCCACCATCTGGGTGGTGCAATCGGGCTTGGATACATCCCGGCCAAAGGCGAGAGCGCCGAAAGCCTGCTTGCTTCAAGCTATGAAATCGAGATTGCCGGCAAACGGCACAAGGCCATAGCCTCGCTGAAACCGATGCATGATCCTGATTCAGCGCGTGTTCGCCTGTAAAGAATACCTGTGACGAAAACGTGTGAAAATCGCCTTTGAAATTTTGTGCCGCAAGGCTGGAGGAATGAAATGGAAACCGAAACCGTAGAACGCCAAGGCCGCCGCTCTGGTGGCAGGGCTGCGCGCGTTGCCGTCCGATCAGCGCCGCTTGCCGACAATCTGAGGCCGGTGCGGGCAGGGCTTTCCGGCGGGCAATACAAGCCGCTCAGCGATGCCGATGTGCTGCGCATTCACCACGCTGCACTGGATGCGCTTGAGCAGATAGGTCTGTCGCAGGCACCCAAGTCGGGGGTCGAGATCATGACGCGCGCCGGCGCGATCCAGGGTGATGACGGGCGGCTGCGCTTTCCGAGGGCACTTGTCGAGGACATGCTGGCACTGGCAGCGCGTGACATCACGCTCTTTGGCCGGGACACCCAACATGATCTGCATCTTTCCGGCACCAAGGTGCATTTCGGAACAGCGGGCGCGGCGGTTCACATCGTTGATGTGGAGAAAAACGAATACCGCGAATCGACAGCCAAAGACCTATACGATGCAGCCCGCATCACCCATGCCCTCGACAATGTCCACTTCTTCCAGAGGGCCATGGTCTGCCGCGACATTGCCGACAATTTCGACATGGACATCAACACGCTCTATGCCTGTTGCTCGGGCACGACCAAGCATGTCGGCACCAGCTTTTCCGATCCCGCGCATGTCAAAGGCTGTTTCGACCTTCTGCATATGATCGCTGGTGGCGAAGACAAATGGCGCGCGCGCCCGTTCGTTTCGAACTCCAACTGTTTTGTCGTTCCACCGATGAAGTTCGCCGAAGAAAGCTGCATCACAATGGAAGCCTGCATTCGCGCCGGCATGCCGATGCTGTTGCTGTCTGCGGGGCAGGCTGGCGCGACAGCGCCAGCGCCATTGGCAACGGCAATTGTGCAAGCGGTTGCTGAGTGCCTTGCCGGAGTGGTTTATGTCAATGCGATGGCTCCCGGGCACCCGTGCATCTTCGGAACATGGCCATTTGTCTCGGATTTGCGCAGCGGGGCGATGAGCGGGGGATCAGGCGAGCAGGCACTGCTTTCGGCAGGCTGCGCCCAGATGCACCGCTTCTACAATCTGCCCGGCGGGGCTGCAGCGGGAATTGCCGATGCCAAGATGCCGGACATGCAAGCTGGCTGGGAGCAGGCGATTTCCAACGTAATGGCCGGCCTTTCCGGTCTCAACATGGTCTATGAGGCGGCCGGCATGCATGCCTCGCTCCTCGGCTTCAGCCTTGAATCGCTGGTGCTGGGCGATGACCTCATTGGTCAGGTGCTGCGCTGCGTGCGCGGCATTGACGTGACAGAGGACAGCGTTTCCATCGAAACCATGAAGGAGGTCTGCCTTGGCGGACCGGGCCATTATCTGGGCCACGCCCAGACTTTGGGCCTGATGCAAACCGAGTACATCTACCCTGCGGTTGCCGACCGGCTCAGCCCGAAGGAATGGGCAGAGGTCGGCAAGCCGGGCCTGATCGAGCGGGCCATCGAGCGCAAGAACAATATCCTTGCCAAGTCGAGTGCACCGCTGGTTGATCCGATCATCGACAATGAAATCCGCAAGGCTTTCAGGATCTATTTCTAGAACCTCAACTGCCAGCGGAAAGGCAATCCGCCATCGATTTTGCCAGAGCGCGAATTGACCCGGCATATTGGTCGGGGCCTTTGGCTATTGCACTGCCCAGCGGATCAAGAACGCCGGTTCTGGCGGTTGTGCCTTCAACCACTACCGAGATGAGTTTTGGCTCGAATTGCGGTTCTGCGAATACGCAGGCTGCGCCCGTTTCCTTGATCTTGTTGCGGATTTCGCCGATCCGCTCCGCGCCGGGCATGACTTCAGGGGAAACCGTGATCGAACCGGCTGCCGTCACGCCAAAGCGGTTCTCGAAATACTGGTAAGCATCGTGGAATACGATGAAGCCCTTGCCCTTGACGGGTGACAGAGTCTGGGAAACTTCGGTGATGAGCGCATCCAGCTTGGCGTTCGCGCTCTTTGCGTTATCATTGTAGGCTTGCGCGTTTTGCGGATCGCTAGCGGCGAGCGCGGCAGCAATAGCCAGTGTAAATTTCTGCGCATTCTGTGGATCCAGCCAGGCATGCGCATCGAATTCGCCATGACCGTGATCATGGTCGGCATGCGTTTCCTCCTTGCCCGCATTCTCTCCCTCGGCATGTTCGCCGTGGTCATGCTCGTCAAAGGCGCCGCCTTCGCGCAAAGCCAGTTTGGCAACGCCATCTGCATCGAGCAATTCGACCGAAACCGCCTTGGCGGCGAGGGTTTCCAGCGGCTTTTCGAGGAATGCTTCCAGCTCGTGGCTGAGCCAGACCACAATGTCGGCCTGTTCCAGCATTTCCGCCTGCGACGGCTTCAAGGCATATGTGTGCGGCGATCCGGTGCCATCAATGATCAATTGCGGTTCGCCCACGCCTTGCATGACCGCTGCAGCCAGCGAATGGATCGGCAGGATGGAGGTCACGACCTTCGGCGCGGCAATCGCCGGCAAGGGCATCGAAAGGCAGGTGAAGGCAAACAGTGCGGCTAGACGATTGGTCATGAACGGTACTCCAAGCAGCATGGTGTGATGTTATATGATTACATGTTTGCGTAATGATATAACGTGTGCGATATGGCAGCACAAGTGTGAACATGCTTCTGCGGTGGAAAAGTGCTTCAATCAAAATCCCCGATCATCACTTTGCAGAATGCCGGTGTGCAGCGCTCCGGGCGCTGGCTCGTGCGTGCGGTGGACATGAAGCTGCATCCCGGCGAGATCGTGACGCTGATCGGACCCAATGGTTCGGGCAAATCGACGACCACAAAGCTCGCGCTGGGCATTGTCAACCCGGATGAGGGGTCAGTTACACGCGCTGCAGGATTGCGCATTTCCTATGTGCCGCAAAAGCTGTCGATAGACTGGACCCTGCCGTTGACGGTCAACCGGTTCATGCAACTGACCGGGAAAATTTCGACTTCCATTGCTGATGCGGCGCTGGAAAGCACCGGGATGTTGAAGCTGGGCAGCGCAGAAATGCGCAATCTTTCCGGCGGAGAATTCCAAAGGGTGATGCTGGCCCGCGCCATAGCACGCGAACCACAATTGCTGGTGCTCGACGAGCCGGTTCAGGGCGTCGATTTCGCGGGAGAAGTTGCGCTCTACAAGCTGATCGCTGGCATTCGTGACAAGCTTGGTTGCGCCATCTTGCTGGTCTCCCATGATTTGCACGTGGTAATGGCGGCGACCGATCAGGTCATCTGCCTCAACGGCCATGTCTGCTGCCAGGGAACGCCCGTTGCGGTTTCGCAAAGTCCGCAATACCGCCAATTGTTCGGTGACCGGGCAGATGCGACGCTCGCGCTCTATCAGCATCACCACGACCATGATCATTTGCCGGATGGCAGGGTGCTGCATGGCGATGGCAGCGTGACCGATCATTGCCATCCTGAAGACGGCCACCATCATGGCGACCATGCCCATCATGACGGCCACGACCGCGCGCCCGCAAAGGCCGCGGGCTGCAAGAAGGCGGGCCGCAATGCTGGATGATTTCTTCACCCGGGCAATGCTTGCCGGAATCGGCGTGGCGCTGGTTGCCGGGCCGCTGGGCTGCTTCATCGTCTGGCGGCGGCTAGCCTATTTCGGCGATACTCTTTCGCATGCCGCGCTGCTGGGCGTTGCGCTCGGGCTGTTGCTGAAGGTCAATCTGGTGCTGGCAGTGTTCGTGGTGTGCGTACTGGTGTCCATGGCGCTGCTGTTGTTACAGCGATTGGCGACGCTTTCAGCAGACGCGCTGCTCGGGCTGCTGGCGCATTCGTCACTGGCAATCGGGCTGGTCGCGCTTTCGGCCATGAGCTGGGTGCGGGTGGACCTGATGGGCTTCCTTTTCGGCGACATCCTTGCGGTTTCTCGAACCGATATTGCAGTCATCTGGATCGGCGGTGCCATTGTCCTTGGCGTTTTGGCGCTGATCTGGCGACCCTTGTTTGCCGCTACCGTCAATGCTGAACTCGCAAAGGCCGAGGGGCTTCACCCTGACCGTGCCAATTTCATTTTCATGCTGTTGATGGCCACCGTGATCGCGATCTCAATGAAGCTGGTGGGCGTTTTGCTGATCACCGCGATGCTGATCATTCCGGCGGCAACGGCACGGCGATTTGCTTCGGGACCTGAGCAAATGGCACTTGTTTCAGCCGGGGCAGGGTGCATCGCCGTTGCTGGCGGGTTGTTTGGCTCGCTGCATTTCGACACGCCATCGGGGCCGAGCATTGTTGTTGCAGCGCTGGTGTTGTTCATTGTCGCAACGATATCTTCGATGGCGTGGATTCGGGCTGAAAGGAACGGATGATGGGTGCAAGTGACAACCATTTTGACCACGCGCACGGCGCCCATGAGGCCCATGACAATGCGGGTACGCCACTCACCAAAAACCAGGCACTGGTTTACACCGCGCTTTGCGATGCGGCAGGGCCGCTGAGCGCCTACACCATTCTGGATCGGCTGCGCGAAGACGGCTTGCGCGCCCCGCTGCAGGTATACCGGGCCCTTGAGAGGCTGGTGGAGGCCGGCATGGTTCACCGCCTCGAAAGCCTCAATGCCTTTGTCGCGTGCCGGCGTCCCGATTGCGCTTCCCATTCAAGCATTGCTTTTGCCATCTGCGAAAGTTGCGGCACGGTGGCCGAGGTCGAAGACGACATTCTTGCTGGGCGGTTGACCCAGATGGCGCAGAAAGTTCAGTTCGCGCTAAGCCGCTCGATTGTCGAAATGCGCGGGCAATGCGCCGCCTGCCAGTCTGAATTGCAAGGTAGTGCGCAAGCTTGATCCCGCATTCTCAACTTTTCCATTTGCGGGCGATTTCCCTTGCATTGCGCAGCAGGATTGCCTGATCCACATCGACTGCGGTGAATTTGGTTCCCGCTGCCACTGCCTCGTCCAGCAGTCCGGGATCAAGCGTCAGGATGCCTGCAGGTTTGCCTGCCTTGATGATACGTCCAATGGCTGAAAGGATGGCAGACTTTACCTGCGGTGCTGTCGGGTTTCCGGGAAAGCCCATGCTGGCGGCAAGGTCGGCGGGGCCGATGAAAATGCCGTCCACTCCATCCACAGCTGCGATTTCCTCAATGTTATCCAAAGCATGCGCGGTTTCGACCTGGACCAGCAGGCAAATTTCCGAATTCGCCCTGGCCGTGTAGTTGTCAATCATTCCAAAACGCGATGCACGGGTTATGCCCGCCACGCCCCGCATTCCTTGGGGCGGATAGCGCACTGCACTTGCCGCCATCGCAGCTTCCTTTGCATTTTGGACATACGGCACAAGGATGGTCATTGCCCCTGCATCGAGCACGCGCTTGATTTCCACCGCATCGTTCCAGCCCGGGCGCACGGCAACATGGGTTGGGTAGGGTGCCGCCGCCTGAAGCATCGCCTGAACCATGTCGAGGGAAACCGTTGTGTGTTCCATGTCGATCAGCATCCAGTCATAGCCGCACCCGGCCAGCGCTTCAGCGTGGCCCGAACCTGACAGGGTGCACCAGATTCCGATTTGCTGGCGGCCTTCGCGCAACGCGGTCTTGAAGGTGTTTTTCGGCAATTCCATTGGTAATGTTCCTTTTTTTGCAATGCTGAAACTGTTGAAGCCAGCATGCACCTATCGAAGAAATCCATGCAACTTCCAAATGATCAAGGCTTGTGGCGTGGAAAGATAGCGTGTGGACATCCTTATGCGTTTTTGCAAAGTTGCGATCATGCGCCCTGCGAAAAAGGGCGTTGGAATTCACAGGGAGGACTTCATGTTTAATTCAGTAACTCGCCGGACGCTTCTGGCGGCCACGGCGTTGGTGTTGGCGTTTTCAGGAACGGCGATTGCGCAGGACAAGCCTGTTCTGCGGTTGTCATCGGTCAACTCCGAAACCGATCAGCGCGCAATTGCATTGGTTGAGAAATTCGGCCCGGCAATTGCCGAATTTGCGACATTCGAACCTTATTGGGGCGGCACCTTGTTCAAACAAGGCACCGAGCTTGAGGCAATATCGCGCGGAAACCTGGAAATGGCGATTGCCTCCGCACAGGAACTTGCAAACTTCTTTCCCGAGTTCTCCGTGTTTTCCGCAGGTTACCTGCACCAGAACGCGGCGCACCAGGTAGCGGTTTTCAACGACCCTTTGATGCAGCCATTCAAGGACAAGGTTGAAGCAGAACTGGGCGTCAAGCTTTTGAGCGTGATGTATCTGGGCCGCCGGCAAATCAACCTGAATTCCGACAAGGAGATCAAGACCCCGGCAGACATGGCAGGCTTCAAGCTGCGCATGCCACCTTCAGACGCCTGGCAGTTCCTTGGTAAAGCGCTTGGCGCAAATCCGGTACCAGTTCCATTTGCAGAATTGTATACGTCTCTGCAGACCGGCGCGGTTGACGGACAGGACAATCCATTGCCGACCGTGATGGACGCGAAATTCTATGAAGTCACAAAACAGATCGTGCTGACTTCGCACCTGGTCGACTTCAATTATCTTGTCCTTTCGAAGAAGGTCTGGGAAAGCCTTTCGCCGGAAAATCAGGCAAAGCTTCAGAAAGCAGCTGACGATGCGTCGGAGTTCGGACGGCAGAACCAGCTGAAGAAAGAAGAAGAACTGGTTGAAGGTTTGAAGGCAAAAGGCCTCAAGGTCTACGAGCCGGACCTTGCCGCATTCCGGACCACCGTCCAGAAAGCGTATCTGGAGTCGGATTTCTCGAAGGCGTGGCCAGCCGGCATCGTTGACAAGATCAACGCGCTGGCAAAGTGATCCACATTTCCATGCGGCAGCTCAAAATTGTGCTGCGCCATGGAACTCAAGCAGTGGCGGCGGGCATGCTCGCCGCCTTGTTTTTGGTATTCCTGGTTCAGATTTCGGCACGCTACATCTTCAACATTCCGATGGGCTGGACTGTGGAGGTCAGCCTTACTCTGTGGCTGTGGCTCGTTTTCTGGGGCGGGGGTCTTTGCCTTCGCCCATCGGACCACATCCGTTTTGACATGGTGTATCTTTCGGTCAGCCGACCGACGCAGCGCATCTTCGGATTGATTGCCGCGCTTGGCATCGTGGTCGCGTTTGCCGCAGCTTTCCTGCCGACCGTCGATTACGTCTGGTTCTACAAGATCAAACGCAGCAATACGCTCGGCATACGATTGCACTATGTGTTTGCCATCTACCTTGTCTTCATGGTTGCGATCATGGCGAGGTATGGCCGTGTCTTGCTTTATTTTGTGCTTGGACGCGAACTGGTCGAAGCTCCTGATCCAAGCCATTATCGGCAAGATGAGGGAAGCATCAAATGAGTTTGGCCTTCACGCTCGCACTTTGCGTGCTGGCCGGCATGGCGGCCATTGGCGCGCCGATTGCGCTCTCCATGGTGGTATCCGCTGTCGCCTACCTGTTCGTCTCCGGACAGGACATGGGATTGGCTTCCGAGCAATTCATCCAATCAGTCTACGACAGCACGCTGCTCCTGGCGGTGCCATTGTTCATTGTTGCCGCCAACATCATGAATGTGGGGACGATCAGCGACAAACTGCTGGAGTTTTCAAAGGCATTGGTTGGCCGTTTCAAGGGCGGCATGGCGCAAGTCGACATCCTGGTCAGTCTCATATTCTCGGGAATGTCGGGATCAGCCGTAGCTGATGCCGCTGGAGTTGGGCAGGTCACGATCAAGATGATGCTCAAGACCGGACATTATTCACCCGGTTTTGCAGGCGCAGTTGTTGCTGCTTCCGCAACCATTGGCCCCATTATTCCGCCTTCCATTCCCATGGTGCTTTATGCGCTCGTTTCCAACACTTCGATTGGTTTCCTATTTCTCGCCGGCGTCATTCCAGGGTTGCTGATGACGTTGATGCTGATGATCATGACTTCGATCATTGCCCGAAGGCGCAACATTCCGGCTGAAGAAGCAGTGCCGCTTCGTGAAATTCCCGCCGTCACCTTTCGCACGCTGCCTGCATTGCTGATCCCGGTAATTCTGCTTGCGGGTATCTATGGTGGCGCAACAACGCCGACCGAGGCTGCGGCAATGGCTGCGCTTTACGCACTTTTGGTATCGGCACTGTGGTACCGTTCGCTTGGCTTGAAGATGGTCTACGACGTTTTCGTCGAATCTTCGCGCTCGGCCGCGTCCGTCGGACTTGTCATTGGCTCGGCGCTTATTTTCAACTACATCGTCTCCACCGAACGAATTCCGCAGGCCATTTCACAAATGCTGGTCGAGATGGATCTTTCGCAAGGCGGGTTCCTTGCAATGACAATGGTGCTCTATCTGTTTCTTGGGTTCTTTCTCGACGCGACCACCATCATTTTGGTCATAATTCCACTGTTCTTGCCGACAGCTTTGGCGCTAGGCGTCGATCCGGTGCATTTCGGGGTTATTTCAGTCGTCAATTGCATGATTGGGCTGATTACCCCGCCCTACGGAATCCTGCTGTTTGTGGTCAACGGAACGACCGGCATACCGATCAAGGAAATTGTCAGGGAGGGCATTCCGTTTTTCTTTGCCTTGCTGTTTGCGCTTGTCCTGATCGTCGTATTTCCCGATCTGGTCCTGTGGCTGCCGAGGCAGTTCGGGTACGAAGGATGACATCGCTGCGGCTTGGCCTGATTGGCGGCAACATCACGCAAACCAGGTCACCAACCCTGCACATCGCCTGTGGCTTGAGTGTGGGGCGCAACGTTACCTATGATCTGCTGATCCCGCAGGAACAAGATCTGGACCTTGCCCAAATGCTGAACCGTTGCGAGGCGGCAGGGTTTGCCGGCGTGAACGTGACCTACCCCTACAAGGAAGCGGCAATTGCCCTTGCCACGCCGGGCGAGGAACAAATTGCTGCAATATGCTCGGCCAACACCATCCTGTTCACGCCCAGTGGGAGGCTTGCCTACAACACCGATCACAGCGGCTTCATTGCTGCATTTCGTTCCCGATTTGGTGATCTGGAAGCTGGCCGCGTGCTGGTCCTTGGATCGGGTGGCGTTGGCCGGGCTGTGGTTTTTGCGTTGGCCGCGCTTGGCGCTGCGGTGATCCAGATCCACGACACCGACACAGCAAAAGCAAAGCTGCTTGCCGAAGGAGCAGGGCGGTCGTTTCCTGCATGCACTTTCACCGTTGCGCCACCCCCGCCATCGGGGCGTTTGGAGGGGTTTGACGCCGTGGTGAACTGCACCCCGATTGGCATGGCCGGAAGAAGCGGAACGCCGTTGGAAATGGAACTTTCAGGTCGGCTTTCCTGGGCGTTTGATGCTGTCTACACGCCTGAACACACCCAGTTTCGCGGCCAGATGGAGCAGCTTGGTGCGCAATTCCTGTCGGGCTGGGAGCTGTATTTCCACCAGGGCATCCAGGCTTTCGAACTGTTCAGCGGTGAAAAGCCTGACGCAGAATGGGTGCGCAAGACCATCACCCATCGGCGCTGAGCCGCCCGATAGACCGATTGCGCGGTAAAATCGCCGGGCAACAGCGCGGGTTGAGCGCTGGCCGTTTGCCGGGTAAAAGCGCTGCATGAACCTTTATGTTTCAACCCCTAAAGCGAAGCTTTTTGCTGTCGCACCGATGATGGACTGGACAGAACGGCATTGCCGCTTCTTCCATCGCCAGCTGACAAGGCGCGCCTTGCTGTACACCGAGATGGTCACCGCCGACGCGGTGATCCATGGCGAGCGACATAGGCTGCTGGGC
>JBGSNX010000024.1:0-7651 GCA_041739465.1 Salaquimonas sp. | reverse complement strand
CACCATCAACATCACGAAGGCGGCAATGTAGCTGACCTGGCCCAGCACGCTCAAATGCAGGCCCGGATTGAACAGGAAGAAATCCGAGCCGGTATTCTTGCCCACAGAATTCCAGAAAAGCAGCGTCGAAATGCCGATAACCGCGCCGGGCATCAAGATCGGGGCAACCATCAGTCCGTACAGTGCCCCGCGCAGCCTGCCTGCAACGGAATTGATCAAAATGGCCCCGGCAGCGCCTAGCGGCACGGCAAGCGCAACCACTGCCAATGCCACCCAGATCGTGTTGAACAGCGAAGTCCACATCACCTGGTCGTTGAAAAGGTCGACGAACCAGCGGTTGGTCCAGCCTTTCCACGGATAGACTGACGGGAGGCGGCTGTCATTGAAGGCTGCCCCGCCCATGATGATCAGGGGCACCAGAAGATAGAAAAGGATGGCAGCCATGTAGATGTGGCCGAGCAGGTTGCGCGTCTTGTTCACCGGTGCCTCCTACTTCGCAATTTCGGACAGTTTGACCTTGAACGCCCACATGACCAACGTCACGACGACCGTGCAAAGCAGGATGTAGAGGAATGAATAGGCAGCGCCCGTGTTCCAGTCCTGACTTTCAAGCATCCATTGCTGGATGGTCTGGGTGAACCAGTTCGACCGTGTTGATCCCAACTGCGAAGGCACCAGCAGTGACCCTGCCGAAAGCATGAACACCATTACGCAGCCCGATGCGATCCCGGGCTTTGAGTGCGGCAGGATAACCCGCCAATGGGTCTGCCACCATTTGGCTCCCAAATCCTCCGACGCTTCGATCTGGTTGCGATCCAGCGACTGGATGGAGCCGTAAATCGGGAAAAGCATGAACAGCACGTAGGTATAGACAAGACCAATCATGATTGCGTCATAGGGGGTGAAAACCCCGTTTTGCCAGCGTACCGGTGCATCAATCAACCCAAGTCCGACCAACGCAGCATTGAGAGGCCCGTTATAGGTCAGGATGATGTACCAGGCGAATGCCCGAAGCGCTTCGGACACCCAAAGCGGAATGAATAGCAGCAGGATGAGCGTTGGCAGCGAGCGCTGGTCAACCGTCTTGGCCAGGTAATATGCGAGCGGATAGCTCAACAAAAAGGTGATGAAGGTCACAATTGCTGAATACAGGACCGTGTTCAGAAAGGTAACGACGTGGATCGGCGCGTTGAGCGGAATACCCAAAATGTTGGTATCGACCGGGTTGTTGATGAATTTCTGGTAGTTGTCCAACGAATAGACATCCTTGGGACCACCAACTTCAACCACCGGCAAATAGGGGCGGAACGATGCCTCAAACAGGGTCACGTTCGGCAGGATGACGAGCGCCAGAAGCCAGAAGGCCACCAGCGCAACAAAGGTTCCCGTCAGTGTCACGCCATAGCGGCGCAGGAGATCCGACATCGCTCAAGCCCCTGTCACGGTTTCATCGGGCAGGATTGCCGCGCGCGCCGCATCAAAATGCGCGTGCATTTTCGAACCCGGGGCCGGAACGGTGGCTTCGCCGTCATTGCGCAGCTCGGCGGTGAACGGGGCTCCGCTGTCTGACAGAGCATGAACCGTGATGAAATTGCCTTCAAAGGCAACGTCGCCTATCGTCACCGGTATCGAATTCTCGCCAAAAGGCTTCTGCGCGAAGGTCATGTGCTCCGGCCGGATGTACAGCTTGGCATTCTTGCCGGACGCACCTGCGGCCAAACGCGCGTGGAATGTGCCATGCGTTGTTTCGAAAGCCGCCTTGCCGGCAGAGGGATTGCGAACCTCGCCAGTCAGGATGTTGTTCTCGCCAACGAAACTGGCAACGAAGCCATTGACCGGGTTGTTGTAGATTTCACGCGGGTCGGCCACCTGCTGCAAGCGGCCATGGCTCATCACGCCGACCCTGTCGGACATTGCAAGCGCTTCGCCCTGGTCATGGGTAATGTAGCTGAAAGTCACACCAGTGCGCTTCTGGATGGCGCGAAGTTCAGCTCGCATATGCTGGCGCAATTTCAGGTCGAGCGCTGAAAGCGGCTCATCAAGAAGCATCACGGAAGGCTCGACTGCAAGTGCACGGGCTATCGCCACGCGCTGCTTTTGTCCGCCGGAAAGCTGGCTGATCATCTTGTCGCCCGCACCCGGCAAGTCGACAAGCCTGAGAAGTTCATCGGCCCGGGCGCGGCGTTTAGCCTTGTCGACGCCCCGCACTTCAAGACCGAATGCAATGTTTTCCCAAACCGGCATTAACGGGAACAACGCCAGGTTCTGGAAAATCAGCGCGGTGGGGCGCTGGTTTGGCCGCTGGCCCTTCATGTCCTTGCCGCCGATGCGGATGACACCCGATGAGGGTTCGGTAAAGCCGGAAATCATGCGAAGAATGGTGGTCTTTCCGCAGCCCGATGGCCCCAAAAAGGAAAAGAACTCGCCCGGCTTTATCTTGACGCTGACATTGTCGACGGCGCGGAAGTTTCCAAAATCGCAGCACACCTCGTCGAGGTCGATTTCTGCACTCATGCCTGTCAGTCCCCCGACCAATTTTCTGATTTTCGCGCAAGACAGGTTTCAAGAATGAACCTTTGCCGCGATCTGGTGAAACGCGCAGCTCTTTCAGGCCGCTTGCGTCTGTTCTGCAAAGAAACTCGCCGGACCAACAGGCCCGGCGAGTTTTGGAACTTGTGCTGTTATGCAGCCTTGTACTTGTCCGCATATTCGCCGCGCTTGGCGATGAATTCTGCGGTCTGTTCTGGCCACCACCACAACTTGGCAAGCGCCTCGTCGTTGAAGGTGCCGCTGTAGTATGCGGAGACTTCTGGATCGAGCTTTTCAGCCGCGCCCTTGCCGACCGGGTTCGACGAGAATGCGGTTGCCCACATTGCCGCGCCGTCTGCTGTCGAAACGAACTTGGCGAATTCATGCGCCTGGTCTGTGTTCTTGGCATTCTTCATCATGACAAAGCCCTGGTGCCAGGCGAACGCGCCTTCAACCGGTGCAATGTACTTGTAGCCATCTTTGCGCAGGTTGTAGCCGGTCGAATCCCAGTTCAGGCCGAGTACGGCGCCGTTTGCAACAAAGCCGGCATTGGCTTCGTTTTCGCCAGACCACCACTGAACAACGTTTGCCTTCGCCTTGATGGCTTCGGCCAGCGCGATGTCCCAAAGCTGGACCATTGCGCCCATGTCGGTGTAGCTGTCCATCCATGGACGGGGCAGCTTGCCTGTCGCGTCGAGCCAGCGGCCCATTGCGGCGAGGGTCGAGTGAGGACGCAGGACAACCTGGTTTTCCGGGTTGAACAGATCGCCCAGTGAAGCTGGCGAAGAAAGCTTGGCGGTACCGTCCTTGGCAACGAGGGCCTCTGTGCCCCAGTTTGAAGGAACGTAGAACAGCTTGCCGTCGGCGCGCGAACGCTCACCGGCTGAACCATCGGCCAGACCTGGCAGATAGTTGTCCATTGCCAGCTTGGATTCGTCGAATGGCTGCAGGATGCCGTTCGAGTTCCAGCCGCCCCAACGGTCGATTGTTGGCTCGATGATGTCGATGCCGCCAGCTTCAAGGGCAACCTTCGCCTGTGCGAACATGGCGTCCTGGTCTGGAAGTTCGGTGAACTTGACCTTGATGCCGGTGGCCTTTTCAAAGGCTGGGAATACGGTTTCGGCAAGCTTTGGATAGCCAGCCCAGCCGGTGAAGTTCACTTCGCCGGACGATGCCAGCGCGTTCTTGCTGTAAAGCGGCGCAAGTACGCCAATTGCGCCAAGCGCGGATGCGCCCTTGAGCACCGCGCGGCGCGAAACTTTTGCGGCGCGTACGGTTGCTTCAGCGGAAGTCAATTTCTTCATGTGTTA
The DNA here is from genome assembly GCA_041739465.1 of Salaquimonas sp. Lineage (GTDB taxonomy): Bacteria > Pseudomonadota > Alphaproteobacteria > Rhizobiales > Rhizobiaceae > BOKV01. Next base: position 3,812 of record JBGSNX010000024.1, on the reverse strand, counting down.
CCACCTCCGGTTTTGCCGATGACGGGATGCCACCAGCATAATTTGCTCGGCCGGTTCAGCCGACCTTGTTGTTTATGCCTGATAGTATGACGGTCTCGCGACAAGTGGCAATGGCCACCATTGCCGGGAATTTAGGCATGCCTTCCCGTTGACCACAGAAGGCAGGAAAATTGCGCCCTCTCCCGGTCAAGACCGCATTAGCCTATGCAGCAGCCTTGCTTGCATGGCGCAGGAACGCCAAACAGTTTCCGTTTTGCGACATGGGCCCTTGCAGCGCCGATTTAGGCATGGAAACGCGGCGATGCAAAGCGTCATGGCAAGTTGACGCTGTGTTTTCTGGCTGGAATTTTTTCAATCTGAAATGGCAGGGGCAGCAGGGCTCGAACCTGCGACCTGCGGTTTTGGAGACCGCCGCTCTACCAACTGAGCTATACCCCTATCGCGTGGCAGCCGTGATTTCACATATCGCCAGACAATTCAAGTTGGTTTGGCACGGCAAAGTGCCTAACTGCGCCAAAGAACCTCAAAGGCAATTCGGCGAACCTGCGAACTTGCGGCATCGATCGGCACCCGTCAGCAGGGAAACGGTTTCAGGCAATGAAACAAGCTTTGATGACTCAAGTTCGGGCACGCTCAATGTCACGATTTCACTGCCGGGGATCCTGATCCTGAAAGCCACATCCCTGGTGTCGATCAGTTGCGCGTCCAATGAACTGAGCAATTTTCCGTGCAATTGCGGATCCGGCTTGGAGAAAGGACTGGGCTTGAGGTTCGCGACCATGGCGCTCGTCATCGGTTTACCCATTTCCCATCGCGCCAGGCTGACATGGGTGCCACGGGCCGCCAGCCGGACTTTCCCTGATGCAAGAAGCATCATGCAGGCTCCGAAGCAATATCCGCCTTCATCGGTTGCTGTGGCCTGTTCGTACGCGCTTTTCGGTTCACAAACTTTGCCGGGCGGGCAGAATCGGGCATCGGTCCTTGCTACCGCTACCGACAGGTCATGCTGCTTTATCAAGCCTGCCAGAACCTTTGCCGTATCGACGTCCCCACCCGTCGACGACAGGATCAGGGGCAAGCCCCTTGCCGGTTCTTTGACAAGAAAGTCTTCAAATTGCATTGCCGTTTCACCGACTATCCGACCTTCGGCTGCGATCCAACGCGGGCATTTGGGATCGCATTTGCCGGCTGTTCGCACCATAGCAAACCTCATCGGCTGTTCCGGTCCGCTTGCTGGCGCTGACAAACGTCTTTCTTTTTGCCGAATCTGTTCCGATCCCTTTGCTGCGTCGACGGAGGCTTGTTGTGCCAGCTGGTTTTCCGCAAAAGCCCCATACGTCATGGAACGGCAATTGACCGGCGCGGGCTGCCTGGTACAGGCAATGGGAGCAGCAAATATGTCGGCAGAGTCATGCTTGTTCGCTATTCGTGACTTCAAGAGCTGGTCGATCGAAAGATTGTCATTGTCGTTCTGCGGCCTTGAATATTTCAGCGATGGATGGGCCACATCAACTGAAGACTTCTGCAGATTGGTCAACAGGGCATCGTGGAACTTCTTGTCATCGGGCACATCCTTGGCGAAGAAGAAGTAATTCACCATGTTTTTCGCAGCTGCGAGCGCCGGGTCGATATTGTAGAGGTTCACATAGGTGGACGGCCCGACATATCTTTGCCTTCCCGCCGCAAGAACCAGCACGCATGCCCCATAGCAATGGCTGTCAAAGCCTAAATGAATTCCATTGTAGGTCGCGCCCGTGGTCAGACATTTGCCGGATTTGACACAGGAGCCGAGCTTGGTAAGACCGACTGCCGTATCAAGTGCGCGCATTGAGACAATAAATGCCATCTGGGATGCGGCTTCTACATCGCCACCGGTTGACGACAAGACCAATGGTAGATGATTGGCAGCCGGCAAGGCCAGGATGTTCAAAAGCAATTGGGGCGTATGGGGCGTGATTCGCCCAAAGCCGTATATCCAGTAAGGGCAGAGAGGTTGGCATCCCGTCTCATTGCGGACAATTGCAAACCGCATGGGTTCCTCAGGCTTTGGATTTTCGTTCGGCAGGAAGAATTGGACCGCGGGAAGGCCCCCTGCCTGAAGGCTTTTGTCAGAGCGGAAAGCCTCGACAAATTCGCCGGGTTCGCCGCTAGCGGTTGTCAGACCTACGCTCGCCATTTCGCTAGAGGTCAGCCGGCGAATGTCGCTGGCTGGCGTGCTGGTTACAAAGGTCAGAAATTCCGATTTCACGCCCATCTCGGCGAAATAAGTGGTCAACTTCTTGCGCAAGTCCTTCGACATCTCGGTTGTCGATTGCAACTTGCCTTTCTTTCGGCTGACGATTTCCTTGCGAACGACTTTCTTCTGCCCCTTGATGATCTTGTAATGGAGGCGGTACTGGACCTGGTCGCGCGAAAAAAAGCTGGTGATCCGATGCACCCCGATATGGTTGTAGGCTCCAGCCAGACGGGTCTTCCCCGAAGCGAAGATGAACGGGCATGCCGAATTGCAGATCGCGCCGGAGATCAGACTTCCCCTGTAGATACCCTTGTCTGCCTTAGCGAGCTTGCAGTCCTTGGCACGGGGCAAACAGCCTACAAAGCTTGTTGCACCGACCACCACATCCAGACCGCGTTTGCGGATCAGCCGACCCATTTCCATCGCGGATTCAACGCTGCCGCCAGGTGAGTTGAGCACCACAGGATAGGCTCTCTTGCCCAGCGTTTTCATGAACTTGGCAAACCTGGCTGAAGTTCCCGGTTCCAGCTTTCCGTGGGCGTAAATCCATGTGGGACAATCGGGTTCGCATTTTTTCGATGCGCTTTTGACCAGGAAGAAATCCATCGAAGGAATTTCGTCGTTATCAAGCTTTCCCGCAGCCAGCGACGTAGCGGCGGCGAATGCAAACCATATGATTATTCCAAACCGACACAGCGTTCTCATCGCGCCCACCTAGAACTTCGTATGGCAGGTTCACCCAGATACTTTCAACTTTCAAGGGTGTCGTGGCGAAAAACGACGAAGGCCAGGCAACAAAAAAGGCGGCCAATGGCCGCCCTTTTCGATCATAATTTGTAGATATTACTCGATGATGGCTGCGACGATGCCCGCACCCACGGTGCGTCCACCTTCACGGATGGCGAAGCGCAGGCGCTCTTCCATCGCGATCGGCACGATCAGCTCGACCAGCATTTCGACATTGTCGCCTGGCATGACCATTTCAACGCCTTCCGGCAGCTGAACAATGCCCGTCACGTCGGTCGTGCGGAAGTAGAACTGCGGACGGTAGTTGGTGAAGAATGGCGTGTGACGGCCACCCTCTTCCTTGGTCAGGATGTAGGCTTCCGCCCGGAACTTCTTGTGCGGCTTGACCGAACCTGGCTTGCAAAGAACCTGGCCACGCTCAACGCCTTCACGGTCAACGCCGCGAAGCAGCGCGCCGATGTTGTCGCCGGCCTGGCCCTGGTCCAGAAGCTTGCGGAACATTTCAACGCCGGTGCAGGTCGATTTGATGGTCGGGCGAATGCCGACAATCTCGATTTCCTCGCCAACCTTGACAATCCCGCGCTCGACACGGCCGGTCACAACCGTGCCGCGGCCAGAGATCGAAAACACGTCTTCGATCGGCATCAGGAATGGCTGGTCAATCGCACGGGCCGGGGTCGGGATGTATTCGTCAACCGCCTTCATCAGCGCGCGGATCGAGTTTTCGCCAATGTCGGGACGCTCGCCAATCATTGCCTGGTGAGCAGAACCCTTGATGATCGGAATGTCATCGCCTGGATATTCATACGAGGAGAACAACTCGCGAAGT
>JBGSNX010000018.1:0-18357 GCA_041739465.1 Salaquimonas sp. | reverse complement strand
TTCGCTCCCCGGCGACGCTTGAGGTAAATCCACGGGAAGATGAACCCGGTCAATGGCGAGGCGGCGAGCGGCACCATCATCGACTGTGTGAAGAACAGCAATGTCAGGGATGCCATGGCAAAGAATACGCCCCAATAGGTCAGTACCTTTGTCATGCCAATGGTGATGCCTGCCTGGACAATCAGTTCGTTGAGCCACTTAACCGGCAATACCAGATTGCCTTCTGCATCCATGCCGCGCTCCTTGCGCAGCTGGACGAGAATGTCCTTCTGGCTGACCTTGTCCTTGGAGGATGCAGTCATGCGGCGGTTGATGCGGCGCTTGGTCGGATCGTTCGAGGCGAACAGGATGTAGCCTGTCTCAACGAACAGGACCGCCGAGATCACCAACGATGCGTAGAAAACATGAACGGCCTGGATTTCGAAACTGCTGAGGAACGCATTCATTTGAGTTCGATCCCAGGTTCGAAAATGGAGCCGGGTATCTTGATGCCCATGGCGACGAGATGCTCGAGGAACCGGGGACGAACGCCAGTCGCCTCAAAGTGACCCTGGATTTCACCATTGGGTCCCATGCCGGTGCGCTTGTATTTGAAGATTTCCTGCATCTGGATGATGTCGCCTTCCATGCCGGTAACTTCAGCAATGGAGGTCACCTTGCGCTTGCCGTCGGAAAGACGGGTCAATTGCACGATCAGATGGATGGCGCTGGAAATCTGGCTGCGGATCGACTGGACCGTCATCGGCATGCCGGTCATGCCCAGCATCTGCTCAAGCCGGGCAATCGCATCGCGTGGCGTGTTGGCGTGAATGGTTGCCATCGAACCTTCGTGGCCGGTGTTCATGGCTTGCAGCATGTCGAATGCTTCCTCGCCGCGGCACTCACCGAGGATTACCCGGTCGGGACGCATGCGCAGGGCGTTTTTCACAAGGTCGCGCTGCTTGATTTCGCCGGTTCCCTCGTTGGAAGAGGGGCGGGTTTCCATGCGGCCGACATGCGGGATCTGCAGCGCGAGTTCGGCAGCATCCTCAATGGTTATGACGCGTTCCTTGTCGCTGATGAAAGCGGAAAGCGCGTTCAGCATTGTTGTCTTGCCGGTGCCTGTGCCGCCCGAAATGATTGTGGTCATGCGCGAAGCCACGGCATGTTCCATGACCAGCGCCATTTGCGGAGCAACGGCTCCAAACTCGACAAGGCGTTCCAGGGAAAGCTTGTTCTTGGAGAATTTGCGGATCGAAACCAGCGGGCCGTCGATGGCGATGGGCCGGATTGCGGCGTTGAAGCGCGAACCGTCCGCCATGCGCGCATCGCACATGGGATTTGATTCATCGATGCGGCGGCCAACAGCGGCAACGATCTTGTTGACGACACGCAGCAGATGCGCCTCGTCCTTGAACGGGATCACTACCGGCTGGAGCACGCCCTTGATTTCAGCGTAGCAGTTCTTGTGGCCGTTGATCAGGATGTCAGAAATTTCGGGATTGCGCATCAATGCTTCGAGGGGACCAAGCCCAGTCATTTCATCGACGATGGTACCGACAAACTCCTGCAATTCGGCGTTGTTGAGCGCAAGACGCTCCTTGGTCACGTAGTCGGTGACGAAATTGCCGATCTCGCGAACCAGCGCATCGCGCGGCAGCTTTTCCAGCGCAACGAGGTTGAATTCTTCCAGCAAGCGCCGGTGCAGGATGACCTTGGCCTCGATCAGCTTTTCGCGCGATCCGGCCGGTGGCGGTGCGGGCTCATGAGCCGCGACAGGTGCCGCCGGCACGGAAGATGTAGTCGATGCTGCTGCAGGAGCCGGGCGTGCCGGAGCTTCGCCGAAAATGTCTTCCTCGGCTTGCGAGGTGTGAAGGGCAGAAAAACGGTTCAACATTGGGATTACCCCGCCTTGCGTGCGAACAGGCTGCGCCCGCGTGCAAAGAAGCCCGTGGCTGCGTCCTTGGTCACTTCGACTTCAGCTGCATCGGCAAGGATGATGCGCGATAGTTCGGCCGTGACGTTGTTGTTTGCCTCGATTTCCTGCAGCGGAACGCCGCGATCCACCGCGTCGCGCACCAGCTTGTAGTTGTTGGGGATGCCGCCAGCGAAGCGGTCACCCAGCGCTTCCTCGACATCGCGGGCATTGAGGCCCGAGGTGTTGGCGCGGCGATCCATCCGGTTGACCAGGATCTTTGAATTGATCTGTGAGCCGACCTTCTCGATGATGACCTGGTTGAGGCGGCGGGCGTGACGGATCGAGGGGACGGTCATGTCGGAAACAATGAACATGCGGTTGGAGCCCATGATCACGGTATCGGTCCATGGGAACCAGATGCGCGGCAGATCGATGACCACATAGTCGAAATATGCCGACACAAGATCGAGAAGGCGAACGACGAGCGCGGCCTTGAAGGTACGCATTTCGCTTGGGTGGTTTGGTGCCGCAATTACGGAAAGTCCGCTTGAGTGCTTGGACAGCATAACGTCCAGCAATTGCCGGTCGAGGCGCTCTGGCGCATTCTCGATCTCTGCAATGTCGAAACGCGGTTCGATGTCGAGATATTCGGCGCAAGAGCCATGCTGGAAGTTGAGATCGACAACGCAGGTCGTGCGGCCCAGCTTGCGTCCGTACTGGTTCAGGATCTGTGCGGTCTCCAGAACCAGCATGGTGGTTCCCACACCGCCTGATGCCGGCATGAATGCCAAAAACTGCGGCTCGACCTGATGGTCTTCGCCGGGCTGCTTCAAGGCATTGTTGCAGGCACGTACCAGATCGGAGGTCTGGATCGGCTTCACCAGAAAGTCAGCGACCTTGAGCTGGATCAGGATGCGGGCAGCTGCGGGGGTGAAGTTCGAAGTCACCACGATCACGGCACAGCTGGCGCCGACCATTCGCTTGATTTTCTGAAGCTGCTCGAAGTCTGCAACTTTGCCGGCATCAATGTCGAGGATCAACGCATCCAGTGCATGCTCGCGGATTTCGGTACCGATTTCCTTGAGGTTTTTCTGGATTGTCAAAAGCTCCAGACTGTCACCGGAGGCAATTGCGCCTTTTGCCATGGCGACAAAGGCGGCATCGTCCGAAACGAGTGCCAGGCGGCGCTTCGACTTTTCCGTGATGAGCGACATGGTTTTTCCCTGCTTCTTCTTTTCAAGTCTTCTGGAAATCAGTTGGTCTGCGGAACGACGAGCTGGATCGGCGCGATTTCTTGCGGCGGCTTTTCCTCGTCCTTCTTGGAGTACTTCATGTAGCCATTCGCCTGGCGACGCCCATTGGTCGGAATGCTGGTGTCGTAGACATATGGCGGCCATGGATCTGCCATCTGCAGTGCCTGGTTCGTAGCTACGGCATTGCCAGTATAGGGCTCGATCAGATCCTGCCGCGCCAGATATTGCTGGCATCCGGCCAACATGCTGGTGCTGACGGCAAGGGCTGTGATGGTCATGGTGCGTTTCATTTTACTGTTCCTCTTTCCCGCTTCTTGCGGCGGTTGATCAGAAGTCGATGATGTGGCCGGCCTTGAGAACACCGGACTGGTTGTCGGCAACCTTGCGCAAATGGGCGCGGTTGATTTCGGTCTGGCCGTTGACGAAGAGATCGACATCATTGGGAGCCGAAGCGCCATCCAGCGGCGAGGCAATCTGTGTTCCTGGAACCAACGGGCGTACCAGACGCGGTGTCACGATGATGACGAGGTCGGTTTCCTGCTTGCGATAGGATGACGAGCGGAACAGTGCACCGAGGATCGGAATGTCGCCGAGCCATGGGAATTTGCGGACGTCATAGTTCGCGGTGGATTGCAGCAGTCCGGCGAGAACGAAGCTCTGTCCGTCGCGCAGTTCAACTGTTGTCTTGGCACGGCGAACCACGAGGCCCGGAATTTCCACATCGTTGAATTTCACCGATGTGGTCGGGTCGATCTGGCTCACTTCAGGGGCGATCTGCAGATTGATGATGCCGTTCTCAAGAACGGTCGGTGTGAAATCAAGGCCGACACCAAACTGTTTGAACTCAACTGTCACTTTGCCGTCTTCGGCAGCCACCGGGAACGGGAATTCACCGCCAGCCAAGAAGCTTGCTGTATCGCCTGAAAGGGCGGTGAGGTTTGGTTCGGCAAGGCGGCGTGCAACGCCCTTCTGCTCCAGCGCCTGCACCATGACGTCAACGCTCATGCCCGAGTTGAGCAATCCGCCGATCAACTGGCCAAAGGGCAGGGCACCCGAGATCAGCGAGTTGGACGCTGCAAGGCTGTTGGAATAAAGGGTGGAAGTGTTCAACAATCCGTTGGAATTGCCGGAGAGAAATCCGTTCTGCTTGTTGCCATGGATCGAAACGCCCAGCTCCTTGTTGTTGCGGCGCGAGGCTTCAATGAAGCGCACCTCAAGGGTTACCTGGGTTGATGGCTTGACCGAGGTCGAGTCGATCGGGTCTTCGTCATACCGCTTTGCGATCTCGCGCGCCTTTGCGGCAGCTGCCGGGCTTTTTGCATCGCCCGAAATGATCACCCGGCCATTGGCCGTGGTTGCCTTGACGCCGCCATCCTTGAGCGCGGCATTGAGGGTGCGGTTGATTTCCTTGGCATCGGGGCCAACCTCGATGTCCATTGTGCCGACCAATTCGCGCGCTTCGTTGTAGAGCGCAACGCCTGTGGATCCGGCCTTGGTGCCGACAACATAGAAGGTCCGGTCGGTTAGGGGCGTCACCACTGCGACGTCCGGGTCGCCAACGACGATTTCGCTGAACGGCGCATCGGTGCGCAAGGTTTTCGGCTTTCCTGTCCCGACGCGAACGACCTGGTTGTCGCCCTGCGAGATGGTCTGCACGGTGCCTGCCTCATCGGCATGTGCCGAACCGGCAATCATGCCAGGTGTCATTGTGATCAGCGCACCCAGTGCTGCGGAGGCGGCAAGTCGTGCCAAGCCGTTTAGGCGGAATGCAAGGTCGTTTTTCATTTTGTTCTGGCCGGCTTTTTTGCCAGCTCTCCTGTTCAGGTTGTTGTTATTGCCCGTCAATGCCTTGCTGCACTTGTCCGCTCTCGGTGACGGGAACCGAGTGCTCAACCACTTCCTCACGCTTCACAACGGTGATCGTTGCATAGCGTTTCTTCTTGGTGTCGCCATTGAGAAATCCGAAAAAGCCGGCATCGCCTTCAGCTGACGCTTTATTGCTGCCGTCTAGATCACCGACCGACAGCGTGGAAGAACCGACAGTGTTTTCGTCGCCCGAACCGCGCAGAAGCAGGGCAAGACGACCTACAGAGTTTGCGAGCGCCAGTTTCTGTGCACCGGCAGCGTCGGTCTCGAGCGTCACCGATTTGGCAACGCGAGCGCCCTCCGATGCGCGGTCTGAATCCTGGTCGATCGACAGAACCTTGACGTTCTCCATGATGATCTTGGCGGCCTGTTCGCCGTTTTCCTCGTCCTTCTTGGTGAGGACAATGTCGACAAAGTCGCCTGGCATGACGAAGCCGCCAACGCCATTGACGAGGTCAACCGGAATGGTAACGGCGCGCATGCCCTCGGCGATAATTCCGGAAAGACCAGCCTTGCCGTTTTCACCGGTCACCTTGACCGCAAGAACCGGTTCGCCGGATTCCATGGTCTTGATTGCCTTGCGCTCGCCCTTTTCGACGAGTTCAGGAATTGTCTTGAATGCGCCTTCAGGAATTGCATCCGCCGGCCAGGCCACCTCTTTGAGCTTTTCTGCAAGGATCGGTTGGCCAAAGCGGATCTGCTCGGTGGTCACGACGACTGTTGCCAGCGCCACTTCCGACTTGGTGTTGTCGATTTCGCTCATGCGGGCTTGTGCCTGGCTTTCCAGCCAGTAATTGCCAGCAAAATATGAAACTGCGCCAAAGGCTACCGCGAGCCCGGCCATAACCAGAACTTTTTTGTTCACGCCCTAAACCCCTGCCAAGGTTTTGTTCTATTCTTGACAGCAGCCTAGCCTATGAAGTTTAAGTTTTTTCCTATTTCGGGACAGGTTTTGGTTCAAAATCGCTTAGAATTGAATGTTTTAGCGTTAGCAAATGCTGAATCGAACACCGTGGTAAACAGCACCTTTCGCAATCAACGTTGCGCAAAGCGCATGTCCAGCCATTGCACAAAATCCTTCATTATGTCCTCGCGGTTGATTTCGTTGAGGCCTTCATGCCGCGTTTGCGGCCAGACCTTTGCTGTCACATCAGCCATACCAGCGGCCTTCAACCGGGCAGCAAGCCGCAGCATTGCTTCTCCCTTCAGGCTGGACGGGTCCATGCCGCCAGCAACGATGCTTACCGGCAAAGCCTTGGGCAGGCGGGCAATTCGTACAGGGTCGGCAGACTTGCGGATTGAACCAAGCACGTCCAGCCACATTCCGATGGAAACAGGGAACCCGCACAACGGGTCGGCGACATAGGCGTCCACTTCCGCCGTGTCGCGCGAGAGCCAGTCAAATGCGGTACGGTTGGGCGCAAATTCCTTGTTCCATGCTTCGAACGTTGCCTTGTTGGCTATGGCGCTCGGCACATCCGATCCCTTGAGCATGCGTTCGGCCTTGAGGATCGTGATCATGACGCCCAGAAGAAAGGGCGTGTCGAAACTGGTGTTCCACAACGCCACGGCGTCCGACATGCCGGGAAATTCATGGGCATGGTTCAAGGCGATGATCGTTCCCATTGAATGGCCGAACATCACAACAGGCACCGATGGGTACCGGCCGCGGGCATGGGCCAAGACTGCGCTGACATCTTCAAGCACTTTTGCCATGCCGTCCTTGCGCGCGAAAACCCCCAAGGGCGCTTCGGGCGCCGTTGTGTGACCGTGGCCGCGGTGGTCATGGGCGAAGGTTGCGTAGCCGCGCGAAGCCAGAAAACGCGCAAATCGGGCGTAACGGGCGGAGTGTTCCGCCATGCCGTGATTGATCTGGATAATTGCACGGGGCGAACCGGATGGTGCCATGGCGTTGAGGCGCAACAGCGCGCCGGTGGGGCTTTTGAGCACCGAAGTTTCGAAAGTGGACAACTTGCTGCATTCCTTGCGCCATGAGATGATGTATCGAATCCCGGTAGTTCGCCGCCGTCAAGGCAATAACCGGTGTTGCGGCCTGTTCACGAAATGATTTGATGCGATTTTCCTGCAGATCCCTGATTGCCTGCCTTGCACTGGTGGCGATTTCGCCGCTGCTGGCCGGCTGCTTTGCCAAGGCCGGCTATTTTCGTGCCGAGGATGCGCCGCAATACATCCAGGCCGGTCTGCCCGATTTCCGGCTGGCGCTGACCTACAGCAAAGGGCCGCCAGTGGCGGCTTTTGCCGAGAAGCTGCCACATGACAATGGATCGCTGGGCACGGTCGCATCGTTCGAGCACGAGCTTGTTTCGAGCGCCAGGCCACTGGACGTGATCCTTTTTCGATCAGGAATTTCATTTGCCAAGAATGTGTTCCCCACCTTTTTCACGCATTCGGCGATCTGGCTGGGCACCGAGCAGCAATTGCGGCGCGAGGGCCTATGGTCGTTGCCTGAACTGGCCCCGTTCCGCGAGCGCATCCAGGCCGGCTTTCCCATCGCTGAAGCTGCCTATCGGGACGTGCATCTTTCGCGGTTCGAAATGACAGCCGATTATGATCGCCTGATGCTGCTGCGCGGCAACAATATTGGACTTGCGCAAAAGCGGGCTGCTTTCGCAAAGCTGGCGGAACTGGAAGGGCGGCCCTTCGATCCGTCATTTGATGCGCGCGACCCCGAGCGGCTGAGCTGCATCGAGTTGCTGAGCGTGTTGTTGCCAGAACTCGAGTTGCCGGAGCGCTACGCACAAGGCCGCTACACGATCATTCCCGACGATGCCGCGCGCCTTTCCTTAGAGGGAAAGATCCCGTTCAGGTTTGTCGCGCATTTTCATGCAGAAGACGGCGGGCCACTGCAAAGAGCCAGCGCCGCAGAAACCCTTGGCCTCCTGACCTCACCAAGGGAGAAGCCGCGTTACGCGGTTTATTGAGGGTCGATCAAACGCCCGCCATGGCAATAAGGTCGTCGGTATCCTCGTCGGCAAAGCCCAAAGCGCGCCCGATCTCATGGATCTTGCCGGTTTCGCTCAGTTCTTCGACCCGGTCGCTCATCATCACCAGAAAGCAGGATTTGACGATCCGCTCGCGCATGGCCGGGCTTAGCTTGTCCCGGTCCGCTGCCAGCTTTGCGGCGATGTCGAAGGAGGGTGTGAAATCTTCGAGGATTTTTGAGACCCGTTCTGCAGAAATGGAAAGCCCAAGCATGCGCTGGTAGATGCTGGAAATAATGGCAATTTCTTCCCCGGCAATCTTGCCGTCGGCAGAGGCCATGGCGCCAAGGCACTGGATGAAAAGCCGGGTTTCGATTTCGCTGTAGCTGCTTTCCACCGATTTTTGCGGGGCCATGAAGTCCGAAAAGAACGAAGAAAGACCCGATACCAGCAGGAAAGCACCAACAAGGATGGCCGCCCAGCAAAGGGCCGCAAGTGCAAAACCTTGCGATTCATAGGCGAAGAAGAGCCCGATACCGCCTGCCGCAACCAAAATGGCCCCGACTATTGCCGACATTCTTCCCTGCATCGTGGTACTCCCGCCCGGCATTTTGTTCTGGCGGCATAAAGCCGGATGAAAGCCTGTTTGTCCAGCTTTGCGGCAGGCGTGCTGCGCCATTTGCGCCGTTGCCGACATGGGAAAAACGCCTTACAAGCGCGTCAGGATTTCCCCAAAAGATTGCGGAGCAACAACGCCATGGCGCGTCAGTTCATTTATCACATGGCCGGTCTCAACAAGGCCTACGGCACCAAGAAGGTGCTCGAAAACATTCATCTGTCTTTCTATCCCGATGCGAAAATTGGCATTCTGGGGCCAAACGGCGCGGGCAAGTCAACGGTGCTGCGGATCATGGCGGGCCTCGACACCGAGTACACCGGCGAAGCCTGGCTGGCGCAGGGCGCGACCTCCGGCTATCTGCCGCAGGAGCCGCAACTTGATCCGCAACTCGACGTGCTGGGCAATGTCATGGAAGGCGTTGCCAGCAAGACGGCGATCATCGAGCGCTACAATGAATTGATGATGAACTATTCCGACGAGACGGCAGACGAAGTGTCAAAGCTTCAGGATGTCATCGACAGCCAGAATTTGTGGGACCTCGATAGCCAGGTTGAAATGGCCATGGAAGCCTTGCGCTGTCCGCCGGGCGATTGGTCGGTGGACCAGCTTTCGGGCGGTGAACGCCGCCGGGTGGCACTGTGCCAATTGCTCTTGCGCAAGCCCGACCTGCTGCTGCTTGACGAACCGACCAACCATCTGGATGCCGAATCCATCGCCTGGCTGGAAAAGCACCTGCGCAAATATCCAGGCGCCGTGATGATGATCACCCACGACCGCTACTTCCTCGACAACGTGACCGGGTGGATTTTGGAACTCGACCGTGGCCGGGGCCTTCCCTATGAAGGCAATTATACGGCCTATCTTGGCGCAAAGCGCAAACGCATGGCGCAGGAAGGACGCGAGGAAGCCTCGCGCCAGCGTGCCATTTCAGCGGAATCAGAATGGATGGCCGCATCCCCCAAGGCGCGTCAGGCCAAGTCCAAGGCCCGCATCAAGGCCTATGACGAACTGGTGCAGGCCGCCAATGACCGCACGCCCCAAAACGCCCAGATCGTTATTCCAGCTGGCGAGCGGCTCGGGCAGGTGGTCATCGAAGCCGACAAGCTTAACAAGGGCTATGGCGACAAACTGCTGATCGACGGCCTTGAATTTGCCCTGCCACCGGGCGGCATTGTCGGCGTCATCGGTCCGAACGGCGCGGGCAAGACCACGCTGTTTCGCATGATCACCGGGCAGGAAACGCCCGATGGCGGCGCTATCCGGGTGGGTGAAACCGTCAAGCTTGGCTATGTCGACCAGAGCCGCGACTCGCTCAACCCCGACAAGAATGTCTGGGAGGAGATTTCCGGCGGTGCCGAAGTCATCAAGCTTGGCAAGCACGAGGTGAACAGCCGGGCCTATTGCTCCTCGTTCAACTTCAAGGGTGCCGACCAGCAACAAAAGGTCGGCACGCTCTCGGGTGGTCAGCGCAACCGCGTGCACATGGCCAAGCTCCTGAAGGAAGGCGGCAACGTGCTGCTGCTCGATGAACCGACCAACGATCTCGACACCGAAACGCTGGCGGCGCTGGAAGATGCGCTGGAATCATTTGCCGGCTGCGCAGTCATCATCAGCCACGACCGCATGTTCCTCGACCGGCTGGCAACGCACATTCTCGCCTTCGAAGGCGAGAGCCATGTCGAATGGTTTGAGGGCAATTTTGAAGATTACGAGAAGGACAAGATCCGGCGGCTTGGCGCCGACAGCGTCAACCCCAAGCGGGTGACATACAAGCGCCTGACGAGGTAGGCGGGGGGCTAGGGGGCAACGCCGACGATGACAAGCGGTACTGCGGGGATGCCGCGTCCTTGCCGTATCAGATTATACAGTTCACCTTCGTAATATCCAGGACCTGAAGACATTTCCGCTTTGAGTTCTTTCATCGGCAATATCTCAATACCCAAGTCTATCATGTCTCCAACATAGAAAGCCATGTGCTTTACAAATAGGTCAAATGCAACGAATGCATATTTTCCGAATTGCACTTCAACTGCGATACGGTCCTTCACAAAATCGGTTTGATTGTAAGAAGAAATTGGTTTCCGACCGGCGTCTTCGATAATTTGTTTCTGAGTTTTTGCTGGTAGGTTCATCGTTTTTCGAATAAGTGCAGCATCTTCTGTAACCCAGTAGGATGTCCGCGTTTCCTGCCAGTTGCGCGCTTTGAAAGCAGAAGACATTGCGGCGTTCATTTCTTTCGGAGAAAAAAGTACCTTTCCAGGCATGGATTTTTCTTTTGATATCTTGGTTCGAAATGCCATGGCATCAACAGAATGAATAACATCTTGAATTTCTTGCCATAATTTCGGCTTGTGGACCAAAAGGTACTCAAGTCTATTGAGATGCGAATAATTGGCAGCAATCCTCATTTGTGTCCGCCGCCCGGCAGGCTTGGATCGTAGATCGGCTTGTTCATAGGGCGGGTTTTCAAAAGTCCCTGATTGAACTCGGAGATTCGTTTCCGGCCAATTTCCACATATCGGGCATCAATCTCACATCCAAGACCATGTCTACTGTGCATTATTGCTCCGATGACCGTCGATCCAACGCCAGCGTAAGGATCGAACACCGTATCACCGGGGTTGGTGAGAGACAGGACCAGCCTTTCGACAAGTTCTACAGGGAATTGGCAGGGGTGTTCGGTTTTTTCAACATGATTATTCTTCACGTTGGGGAACACCCAAACATCGCCTGGATTTTTCCCCAAAGGATTTCCGGAAAGCTGCCCGGCCTTCGGTCCCTTGAAATGCTTTTTACCCGGATACTTCGAGGGAACACGTATAGGGTCAAGATTAAATATGTAGTCATCGCCTTTTGTAAACCAGAGTATGGTCTCATGGCGACCTGAGAGCGGTTTCGAGCAGTGCAGACCGTGCTCAAAATGCCAAACAATCCTGTTTCTTAATTTGAAACCTAATTTTACAAAAATTGGATAAAGCAATATGTCAAGCGGAAAAACCTCTCCTTGATCAACATGGTTGCCAACCTGCCAGCATATCGAGCCACCCGGCTTTACCAAACTGGCGCATTCTGATATTATTTGTTCCTGATCTTTTACATACGAATCTCTTTCGGATCGCACTTCATATGACTTTCCAATATTATATGGGGGCGATGTTACTATAAGTTAATGCTCTCTTTTTCAATTTTCTTCACAAAACTCAAATTGTTTTCTTTCCGCAAAATTGCAGAAACTTTCTTTAAATTCTGATTGCGCAGCGCAGACTGCGAAGATTTCGCAAAACTCTGCTCCGAAAATTCATGGTATCCCATGCGCAAACTCCCGTAGTCCAATTACAAGAACAAAAACAGAACACTCTGCACTTGTCAACATAGCCGATTCGCGGTCGCAGCCGCGCGGTTTCGTCATTGCCCCCTCGCCCTGTGCAAAACCGCGCATCGCGCTTGGGTTCGGCTTGCCATATGCTGCTGCGAAACAGCCGCATGAAAGGCCGCAATTGACGTTTGCAGATCGCTTAGCATCGCTGCCTCGCGCGGGCCTTGCCGCCGCCATTGCCTTTGCTGCCTTTGTTGCATTGGCAATTGCCGTCGTCTCGGAGCCTGTCGGCAATCTGGTGCGCGATGTCATGGTCTCGACGGTTTCGCCATTTGACCAACCGCCCAAGGACATCGTCGTGGTTGCTATCGATGAAAAGACGTTGGAAAAGTTTCCCTACCGCTCGCCGGTGGACAGGGAGTTTCTTGCCCGATTGGTGCAGCGCATTGCCGAAGCAAAGCCCAGGGTGATCGGCATTGACCTGCTGTTCGACCAGACGACCGAGCCTAGCAAGGATGATGCCTTGCGGCAGGTCATTACCAGTTCGCAGGTTCCAACGGTGGTGGCTTCCGCCTGGGCTTCCGACGGCCTGACCAAGGCGCAATTGGCGCATCTGGCGGAATTTTCGCCCAATGCGGTTCGCGGTTTGGCGGCACTTTCGCGCGATCCGCTGGATGGGGTGGTGCGCGGTGCATTTGCCGGGCGCGAAAGGGACGGTGAGTGGCAGTATTCATTCCCGTCGGCAATGGCGCTGGCAGGCGGAATAACGCCTTCGCGCCAGACCGAAGAGATGGTCTATTACCGAACTGCCAATGCCGAGCCTTGGAAGGTTCCGGTCTATCCGGCGGCGGCGGCAATGGTGGCACCGCCTTCGTGGTTCGCCGACAAATACGTGTTGATCGGGGTCGATTTGCCGCTTGAAGACCGGCATGCAACGCCGTTCGTTTCGGTCAATGGCGTTTTGGCCGGCACGCTTCCGGGCGTTGTCATTCATGCCCATTCGCTGGCGCGGCTGGTCAGCGGAGATCGGATCATTGCTGCTGGCATGTGGTCCGGTCTGGCGCTTGCGCTGGGGTTCGGGGCTGCGGGGGCGGCTCTGGCGTGGCGGCCGATGCCTTTGGCGCTGAAGCCGGTGGCGATACTTTCGGTCATCCTCCTGATGTGGCTGCTGGTGGTGTACCTATTTGCCAGCAAGGCCATCCTGGTGCCGGCGGTCGCGCCATCGATACTGGTGCTGGCCGTTTCGCTGCTTGTTGGCTTCCTTGCATGGCAGCGCGACCAGCAGGAGCGGCAATTTCTCAAACGGGCCTTTTCGCAATATGTCAGCCCGGCTGTCGTCGATGCGATCGTGGCTGATCCGGACCAGTTGAAGCTGGGCGGCGAGCGGCGCATGGTCACCTGCGTTTTCACCGACCTCGAAGGATTTACAAGCTTCAGCGAAAACATGCCGCCAGAGCGATTGGCTGAAGTGCTCAATACCTATCTGGACCGGATTTGCGATCTTTTCGTCGAAAATGGAGCAACGATCGACAAGGTGATCGGCGACGCCGTCATCGGCTTTTTCGGCGCTCCATCCGAGCAGGCCGACCAGGCAGTGCGGGCCGTGGGACTTGCGCTTGCCATTGACAGGTTCTCACAGGAATCGCGGGCCCAGATGGCAAAACAGGGCCTTAGTCTGGGCGTCACGCGGATCGGCGTGCACAGCGGACCGGCAATTGTCGGCAATTTCGGCGGCAAGCGGTTTTTCGACTACACTGCGATTGGTGACACCGTGAACACGGCTGCGCGGCTGGAAGGCGCAAACAAGTATATCGGCACCACCATTTGCATCAGCGGTACGGTCGCACAGGCGGCACAGGGCGTTTTGATGCGGCCTTCAGGTGTTCTTTACCTGAAAGGCAAGAATGAGGGTGTCCCAACCTTTGAGGCGTTGTACAATTCGCCGGAAAACCGGATGCTGTGCGAAACTTGGGGCAGGGCGTGGAACTTGCTCGAGACGGGATCGCCGCAAGCCAAGGCGGCATTCAGCGAAATCGCGGCATCACGACCGGAAGACCGGCTGGCAGCAATGCATGCTGCCCGGCTGGAACGGGGCGAAAGCGGGCCAGCAATCCGGCTGGTCGACAAATGATGCCAGATGAACGCAACAAGCAGGAGCACGTGAAATGAGCATGAAGCATCGCCTGATATGCACGCTCGTCGGCCTTGCCATGGTCGGCAGTTTTACCCCAGCCTCGGCTTATGCCGGTTCGCAATATGTCATCGTTGGATCGGAGCCGGTCTCAACCGACTTTCCTGCCGGAAAGGTGATGGCACCGGGTGACACCCTGATAGTGCCACAAGGAACAGTGGTCACGCTTCTGGGTGATGATGGCAGCGTCAACACCATTCCCGGCCCGGCGGAAGTCGCGATCACCGAAGACGCGGTAACCACAGGTAACCGAGGTGCGACTGGTGAAGATGCCAACCGCTCGACCATTTCCAAGATTGCCAGCCTGCTGACCGGCGAGCGTGAACGTGCCGAGACGCTTGGCGTGTCGAGGTCGGTTCCCGGCAAGTCGGCTTTGAAGGGTCTTGAAGACCCATGGACGCTTTCGGTTCATGAATCTGCCCCTGGCTGCATCAAGAACGGCGAAGTGGTTTTGGCCCGCACCGAAGGCACCAATGCCATCAATCTGGCTTTCCGCACAGGCGAGAGCGAAGGCTCAAGGGATATTGTCTGGGGGGCAGGCGAAACCAAATTCGCAATCGAAAAGCCGGTATCACCCAATGACAAGAAACTGGTGGTGGAGGCAGGCAAGGAGTTTGCCCAGATCGACCTGCGCTCGATGCCCGACTCGATCGACCTCAAGAACCCGCTTGATGTGATCGGTTGGATGATCGACGAAGGGTGCAAACGGCAGGCGGTTGCCTTTGTGCAAGCGCTTGGGGCCGAGGCCCGCTGAAAGCCGGCTTATGCGCGTCAGGTTTGTGCGCTTTGACACAGTGCAAGCATGAATTGACGGTTTCTCGCGGCGTCTGTGTTGAATTTGCAATATTGCCTCATTACCCATTCGAAGGGGCTTCGCGCATATTGCGCAGATCATATTCGCGGGAAACAACATGGAAACGCTGGTAGCAAATCCAAAGCTGGACATTCGCCAGCACAATTTCGACTTTCGCGGCACGGCTTCCGAATATTTCAGGATTTGGATCGTCAATTTGCTGTTGTCGATCATCACCATTGGCATCTACACGGCCTGGGCCAAGGTGCGACGGCTGCGCTATTTCTATGGAAACACATTTCTTGACGGCCACAATTTCGAGTACCACGGACGTCCGATCCAGATCCTGATTGGACGGATCATCATCATCGGCATCATTGTGGTCATCAACGTGCTGACCCAAGTCAATCCGCTGTTCGGCCTGCTGATCCTTCCATACCTCATTGCCCTGCCTTGGCTCATCAACAAGGCCATTGGCTTCAACGCCCGCATGACGAGCTACCGAAATGTCCGGTTTTCGTTCAAGGGCAGTTATTGGGGGGCGTTCGGCGTGTTTGTCGCCATGCCGATTGCAGCAGCAATGACGGCCGGCCTCCTCGGCCCGGTCAGTTCGCAGCTTTCGTCAAACTACATCGGCAACAGGCTCAAATTCGGAACGGCGAAGTTCCGCACCGATGCGCCACTCGGCGCGCTTTATGGCAATTGGGGCGTCACCATTGTTTTCACGCTGATTGTGACTGCCATTGCAGGCAGCGCAGGTTTTGGCATCGGAACCGTGCTTTCCGGCTTCAACACACTCGCCTATACCGGCACCAATGGCGACATTGCCGAATTCCTGACCGCAGCACCTGGGATCAGCGGGATAATCGGGGCATATGCAGCGCTGTTTCTGGCATTCATTTTCTATTCTGCCGGAGTACGCAATCTGGCGCTCAATGCCACGACGCTGGAAGGTGGCCATGCGCTGCAATCGAGCATCAGCCGTCTGCAATATGTGTGGATCGCCTTTTCGAATTTCGTCCTGACGCTTCTGACATTGAGCCTGATGCGGCCATGGGCGGCCATTCGCAGCTGGCGCTACCTGATGGCAAACTCGGCAATTCTTGCCGCATCATCGCTGGACAATTTCGTGGACGAGGCAATGCCGGATGGCAATGTTGCGGCAGCGGAATATCTTGACATCGAAGGCATTGATTTCGGACTTTGATGCCAATCGGCGCGGTGGCATGTTCGCCGCGCCAAACCCCGGGAGCAACAGACATGATCGAAGGCCGCTATTTCCCGCCAAATGCATCAAGGTCCACTGCTGCGAAGCTTTGGGGCATTTCCGGAGACTTGCGGCTGCACGTTGAAGGCGACAGCGAACCCAGTCGGCCAAAGCTGGTTTTGCTGAGCGACAGGCTTGGTTCCGTGCCGCGCAAGTTTACCTTCGAAGATGGCGGTGTTTTCGAGGCTCCCGCAAATGCCGATGTCGATGGCCTGATGGGCAGTCATGGCAGTTTCTTTTCCCGGGTGTCGCGGCTTGAAGCCAGTTGGCGATTTGCAGCTGTCGCGGTTTTTCTGACTTTCGGCCTGCTTTTCTCGCTTTACCGCTACGGATTGCCGGTTGCTGCCAGTGCAGCAGCTGTCGTAACGCCATCTGGACTGGTCGAACTGATGGACAGCGGATCGCTTGAAACGATTGACCGGGTGTTCTTTTCTCCAAGCAAGCTGGATGATTCCCGCAAGCGGGAAGTACAGGCGGTTTTTGACAGCCTCGCACTGGCATCGGGCAACAATTCACCGCCGCTCAAGCTGGAATTTCGCGATGGCGGGCGTCTTGATGCCAATGCTTTTGCCCTGCCGGGCGGGACCATTGTCATCACTGACCAGTTGCTTGAGCTGTCGAAAAGCGAAGATGAATATGCCGGTGTTCTGGCGCATGAGATCGGCCATGTGCAAAACCGCCACCAGCTGCAGCAGATTTACCGCCTGCTCGGCATCTCGTTCATGATCGGGCTGGTCGGCGGCGATTCAAGCCAGCTGATCGACCAGGTGGTGAGTCAGGCAGCGACCCTGCAGAGCCTTGCCTATACCCGCGAATTTGAGAGAGATGCCGACAAGCGCAGTGTGGAAATCATGCTGAAAGCAGGGCGAAACCCGATTGCATTCATTGCCCTGCTGGAACGCATTACCAAGGACATTCCAGGCGCCCAAAAGACCTCTTGGCTTTCCAGCCATCCAGGCAATGAAGACCGCAAGAAATCCGTTACCGAAATCGCAAAAACGCTGAACTGGGACGGGCAATAGCGGTCAACGCGATTGCCCGTGGTATTCATGGTTCGGGCGCATGTCGACGGCGGCGCTCATCCGGTTTGACATGTTGAAGAACGCCACTGTGGCGGCAATGTCCCAGATGTCGCGGTCATTCCATCCAGCCTGACGCAGGCCTTCACGGTCCGGTTCGTCAACTGCCTCTGGTTCCTTGGTGAGCTTCCAGGCAAAGTCGAGCATCGCCCGCCGCTTGGGCGGAAGCCGTGCAGCGCGGTAGTTCATGACCATCTGCTCGCCCAGAACCGGGTCGCCTGAAAGTTCGCGCACAGCTGCGCCATGAGCGCTCAGGCAATAGAAGCAATGGTTTGCGCTGGAAACCGTGACGGCGATCATTTCGCGCTCCAGTTTGCTCAATCCGGAATCGCCAAGCATCAGTTCATTGTACATGCCGGTGAAGGCGGCAAACTTTGCGCCGTGCCAGGCATAGGCGGCAAGCACATTGGGAACGAAACCGAGCTTTTCGCCGCAAACTGCCAGGTACTTCTTCTGGCGGTCATCGAGTGGAACCTCCGATGCGGGCAAATCCAACGCCACCGGTTTTTCGCGATTGTGTTCGTTCATTTCGCTCTCCCTTGCCAGCATGACAGCCAGACCGCAATAGCGTACCATTGAAGCTGGCAACATGGCGAGGGCGGACAGTTTTTGGCAGCAAAGCGGACAATGGCAGCAGTGCTGCTCACCGGTCATGGCGGGATGGAAAAACTGGAATGGCGCGATGATGTGCCAATGCCCCAGCCAGGCAATGGCGAAGTGCTGATCAAGGTGCTGGCGGCGGGCGTCAACAACACCGACATCAACACGCGCATCGGCTGGTATGGCGAGCAAAATGCCGGGTCAACGGCTGATAGCAAGGGTCTTTCGGGGCAGGGCGAGGCAGGGCGGGACGAAGCCGGCGGCTGGGCTGGTGGCATTGCCTTTCCCCGCATCCAGGGTGCGGACGCCTGCGGCATCATCGTCGAAACCGGAAAGGGCGTTGAACCGTCACGGATTGGTGAACGGGTGATCGCGCAGAGCTGTCTTGTCTCGTTGCGCGAAGGCGTTTTCATTCCCTGGCTTGGTTCGGAACGCGACGGGGCATTCGCCCAATACATGAATGCCCCGTCTGCAGACACCCATCGCGTTGATTGCGACCTCACCGACAGCCAACTCGCCGCAATTCCCTGCGCC
>JBGSNX010000017.1:0-6949 GCA_041739465.1 Salaquimonas sp. | reverse complement strand
GAACCGAGGCAGCACGCGTTGCCGCCTGCAAGCTGGCAAGGGATGGCTGCAAGCCCGAAGGCGCAGCGGCCACACTTGGTGCAACCGTCTCGGCGGGACGGGTCTTGCCATCCTCTTGCGAGATGATCTTGCGAATCGATGCGAGGATGTCCTCCATCGATGGTTCCTTGATTGCCGCATCAGCCATGCAAAACCCCTGAGCCCGAGCCCCCGGGGTCTTGCCCCGTACTCACCACGAATCGCACTGAGGATAATGCAGTTTTCCGACAGCTGGTAGCGCCGCATTTCAAATGCAGGCGATTATGCCAGTGCTTTCTTGTACAAATGCCATGTTGCGTGGCCCAAAATGGGCATGACCACCAGAAGGCCAAGAAACATCGGGGCCATGGCAGCAAAGGTTCCGACGGTGACCACCAATGCAAAGAACAGCATTGCAACCGGATTTTCAGTCACTGTGCGCACGCTGGTCGAGATCGCGGTGACAAAATCGACCTCCCGCTCCATCAGCATCGGGATCGCAATGACGGTGATTGCAAACAATACCAAGGCCAGCAGACCACCGATGATTGTTCCGGTCGCCAGAAACGACAATCCTTCATTGGTGTTCACCACTACGGACAAAAAGCTATCCAGTGTTGAAACCCGCTTGAAGCCCAGGAACAGCGCCATCAGCAGCCGTATCTGGTAGACCCAGACCCAGAAAACGAACAGCACGACAAAAGCCATCCATGCCAGTTCGCGTTCGCGCTGCGCAAATACCACGCCAAGGATTGCGCGCCATTCCAGCTTCTCACCCGTGCGAAGGCGGCGACTGACTTCATAAAGGCCAACAGCGGCAAATGGCCCGACCAACGGAAAACCGATGGCGAGCGGAATGATCAACCACGGCGCAGCAAACCGGTACAAGTGCAGATACATGAAGATGCCACCAGCCGCGAACACGCCGCTGAAAAACAGCCCGTAAAGCGGTGCAGCCAGAAAATCGGCTGCCCCCTGACGCAAGGCATGCACGATATCGCCAATAGTGAGTGTGTTGATTTCAATGCGCGGCTTGCGCACATGGCGTGGCTGTTCGGTCATGTGATCCCTCCCCTGACGTCTTGGGAGACTGCCACGATTTCGCGCCACGCGGCTTGATCGGGATCAAATGAAACAATGCGCCCTGGCAGCCGAAAAGCTTCAGCCGCCAAGGCGTGAGCCCAGTGAATGCCTATTCGATTGGCGGCAGTTTGGCGCCAGTCGCGCCTGAAAGCGGCGAGCGGGTAGGAAGCGGCACGGCGTCGGGCAATGGCGAGTAGGTGCTCACTGCCGTCATCATTCCTGGCTGCGAAGCCTGCGCTGTACCGGTCAGCACCTGGTCAACCTGCCCAAGGACATCGCTTTGCGGCTCGGGCTGCTGTGCAAAGGCGACCATTGTGGGCGCGGAACCACGGCTTTTGCTGACGAATTCGAGCGCTGCCGAATGGACCTTTTGCGACTTGTCCATGGTGATGTGAATCTGGCCAAGAACATACTGGTTGGAAAGCGCCCCGTTGAATCCGGGACCCCGGCCCAGCATCCCGTATACCGGGAAGGCATGGTAAAAATTCTCGGCGACTTCGACATTGGAAGGCGCAAGGGCTGTTGGTCCAGGAATGTCGATGGTGCCGATATAGGCAACCCTGATCCCCGAACCCTTGAGCTTGCTTGCCAGCGTAACGGTGGAAAGCGCGCCCATCGAATGGCCCATGATCATCACCGCGTCCGGGCGGCGTTTCATGATGTCCCGGTAGGCCCAGTCCACCGCTTCCCAGCGATAGACCCTTGCAGGCACGCCCGCAGCGTCAAGCTTTTCGCCCAGCCGATCCATGCCGTTCGAGAAAGTGAGCCCCTTGCCCAGAAACGAGAAATCTCCCGCTCCCCGGAACAGATAGGCTTCAAGGGCCTGGGCTGGCCTTGCGTCAGCAAATGTCAGAAACAGCGCAAGCAAAGGCGCCAGCAATGTGAGAGCAACGCGGTACAAATGACCCTCCTTGGCCTGAAGCACGAACCGGGATGCAAGAACACTGCATCCCGTCGCAGGCAGCTCCGGCCTCTTGCGCCACACAGCGCTCCAAAAAAGACCGAACCCGTACAGTATGGTTGCTACCTGCTTAAGGAAGCGTTGAAAAATTGAGGCAGAAAGACGGCGCTTTCATTGGCAGGCTTGTCAGCCTGCCGGTCCGCGTTCGGCACTGACTGCCGCGAAAGCCTTTTTCATCGCATCATCCCGCCCGTACATGTCCGCAAAATATTCAACGGTGCCGTTGTCATCGGGCCATGCGGTAAAATACGCCACATAAACCGGGAATTTTTGCGACAGTTCGTCCTGCCCATGGCCTTTGGACAGCATGGCTTCCACATGGGCAACGTCCTTGCCCAGCACTGCCGCTGCCATCAATCTGGGTTCTGCCAATCGCACACAGCCATGGCTGAATGCGCGGAAATCCTTTTTGAAAAGCGCTCGCGCAGGCGTGTCATGCATGTAGATCGCATGCTTGTTGGGGAACAGTATCTTGAGTTCACCCAACGCATTTGCTTCGCCCGGCGATTGGCGAACATTGTAGGGAACGCTGTTGCTGAACGAATACCAGTTGATGGCCGATGATGGGATACGGTTGCCATTGTTGTCGGTGACCTCATACCCGCGTTCATCGAGATAGCCCGGATTTTCGCGAAGTTTCGGCAGGTATTCGTTGACGAGTATCGACTGCGGCACGCCCCAATAGGGGTTGTATTCGACCGTCTCCACCATGTCGTGGAAGAAATTGGTCTGGTTAGCCTTGGTGCCAACCACCACCCGCATGTCGAGGCGCGTGGTTCCGCCCTCGACATAGCGGGCGCGAAACGCTGGCTGGTTGATGAATACGTGCCGCGAGCCAAGTTCGCGCGGATGCCAGCGCAATTGCTCGAGCGCAATGACAACCCGCTCGCGTTTGGTTTCAAGCGATGTTCCTACCAGGCGGCCAATGGTGTTTCTGCCAATGACGCCGTCCGGGCCAAGTCCAGCTTCCTTCTGGAATTCCTTGACCAGTTCTACAATCTCACCCTCGTAAACCAGGGGCGCTGTGACAGTCGCGACAGGTTGCTGGGCAAGTTCCTGTTGCGGCAATTGTCCTGTTTGCGGGTCAACCGTTTGCTGAGTCACCTGTGGGTTGGCAGCAATTGGCTGGGTGGAGACAACCGGGCTGGGCAAAGCTGCTGCCGACAAGGCAGGAGCCAAAGCCGAGCGGGCAGCGACGACCAAAGGCGAATTTTGTTCAGCTGCAATTGGTGGCAAACTTTCGCCCGTCACAGCCTCAGTGGCGGGCACCAGCCCGGGCTGCGTAGCAACTGCCGAAGGGTCGACAGCAATTGTTGCTGTTTCGATCGCCGCAGCCTCAGGTGCAACAGCCTCGGACACCACAGGTTCCGTTTCAGCCACAGGCGTCCCCAGCAATGTCGGGAACTTTGCCACCAATTCAGGTGAAGCTCGCTTGCCAATCGCCTTGATGATCATCGCAAGATGTTCGCTGGTCTCACCCGGCTTGATGAGCAAATCGTCTGGCAGACTGATGCTGTCGTCGCTTTGGGTTTTCAGGCTTTCCAGTTCAGCCATCAGTGCCTTGAACGGGGCATTGTCAGGATGAAGTTTCGGCAGGGCGAGCGAAGGCGTTTCAGCGGCGATGCGTGCGATTGCATCTTTTGCCGAAAGGTTGCGGTTTGGAAAATCATGATAGCCAGAGACCCGGTTCGGCACGACACGGCCATTGGCGGCATCAAGTGCATAGCGCATCGCCCGCGCTGTCATCGTAAACTCGAAACGAGCTGCGGCGTCATTTTGCTGACCTTGCGAAATTCCCTCTTGCGGCAGGCTCACAAGATAGTCGGAAGGGTCAAGGCCGTATTTTTCCGCCTGGGAGAATACCTCAATGGCTTCCAGCGCAGCAGAAGTCGGCTTCAAGTCGCGGTCCAGCCAGAGCAGCTTGCGGTTTTCTGCGTAGTGCTCGACCATCGCCTTGGCAATTTCCGGCTCCGCCAAAACGGAAAGCTCTGCCAGTTGCGGCGCGATCAACTCAAAGTCCGGGCCCTCAGCCATTGGTGAGGCAGCACTGCCATCCAGAACACTGGAAACATTGGCGATGAGCTCGGTACCCTGAACATTTTGTGCAGTCTGGGCGTTGGTGCTTTGCAAAACAACCGCAGGGCTTTTGGCCAATGCCGCCAGCTTTACCGGAACCAGCCGGTCAGTCTTGTAGGTAAAATATTTTGGCGCTTCGATCTTGGCGATCGGTGCAGGTGCCTGCTGTTGTTGGAGCGCCCGCTCGCGTTGCAATCTCTGCTCGTAGAGGTCCGGGAAAAGCACCTCGAACACGTTTTGCGGTTTGTCGCGGGGACGCGATTGGGCCAATGCCTGGCCGTCGCCCTGAAAACTTGGAAGTGCTGGATACCAGACTGCAGACAATGCCAGTGCGATCAGGAAACGCTTCGTGGCAGAACGGGACGGCATCATCAATTAACTCCGCTTTGGCAAACAGGATTACGGCTTCCAGCTGGCAGGCACAACAGGCAAAATCGCTGCATTCAGCGCCCGAATGCACTCGATAACCGCAGATTCGGGCAGATATGCGGCCTGCCGATTTACACCAAACAGTGTCGCCTTTGTCGCCGAAGGTTTTGGCCCTTCTGACAAGATTTGAATGAAACGCCACATCGCGGATTCCCGCCAAAATTTTCGGACACCCATCATGGTCAAAGCTGCCGTCTGTCGCCAATTTGGCGAACCTTTGCTGATCGAGGAAATCAAACTCAAAAAACCGGGTGCCGGCGAAGTGCTGGTCGATGTAAAGGCCTGCGCCATTTGCCACTCCGACATTTCATTTGCGGAAGGCGCGTGGGGCGGCACGCTTCCTGCCGTTTACGGCCATGAAGCGGCAGGCATTGTCGAAGCTGTCGGCAAGGGCGTGACCAATGTGAAGATAGGCGATCATGTGGTTGTGACGCTCATCCGCTCATGTGGCGATTGCTTTTATTGCAGCCAGGGCAGCCAGGTCATGTGCGAGGAAGTGTTCCCGCTCGACAAGGCAGGTCCGATCCATTCCGCAGCGACCGGTGAGGAACTGCATCAGGCAATGCGTTCAGGTGCTTTTGCCGAGAAGATCGTGGTTCACCACAGCCAGATGGTGAAAGTGCCCGCCTCCATCCCGTTCGCCAGCGCTTCGCTTCTCGCCTGCGGCGTCATCACCGGCTTCGGTGCGGTCGTAAACACGGCCCATGTCAAACCGGGTCAGACTGTCGTGGTCGTAGGTTGCGGTGGCGTCGGCCTCAACGCCATACAGGGTGCCGCCCATGCGGGCGCTGGCAAGATCATCGCAATTGATCTGTCAGCCACCAAGCTGAAGCTGGCCAAGAAGTTTGGTGCCACCCATGCCATCGACCCGACGCAGGGCGATGCTGCCGAAAAGATCAAGAAACTCACCGCAGGACGCGGCGCAGATTATGTTTTTGTGACCGTGGGCGCAAAGAAGGCCTTTGATGGTGCCTTTGACTACATCACAAAGAACGGCGCAGTTGTGGTTGTCGGCATGCCAGCCACCGGCGTCTATGCACAATACGACCCCGGCACGGTCGCTGCATGGAACCAGAAAATCCTGGGATCGAAAATGGGCGAAGCCATCGTTTCGCGCGATATCCCAAAACTTGCAAAAGCCTACAAGAAGGGCGAACTCAAGCTCGACGAACTGGTCAGCAAGACCTATCGTCTTGACCAAATCAATGAAGCGATTGCGGAAGTCAAATCGGGCAATGTCATGCGAAACGTGATCGTATTCTGACAATCACCGATGCCCGCATTGGAGGAGGAAGCCGATGCACGTCCAGGAAGTGAAGACCTTCGTCGTCGGCAACCCGCCGCCGCAGATCGGCGGGCGCTATTTCCTGTTCGTCAAAGTGGTCACCAACACCGGCGTTGTCGGCTACGGCGAAGCCTACAACGCGACCTTTGATCCGCATGTCACCGCCCGCATGATCGAAGATGTCGCCGACCGCTACCTGATCGGCCGCGACCCGCACGATGTCGAAACCTTTTTCCGGCTTTGCTACTCGTCCGGCTTTACCCAGCGCCCCGACGTTTCGATGATCGGCTGCTATTCGGCGCTTGAAATGGCCTGCTGGGACATCATCGGCAAGGAGGCAGGAAAACCTGTCTACAAGCTGATCGGCGGGCAGGTTCACAAGCGGCTTCGCTCCTACACCTACCTTTATCCCAAGACCGGCAGCGTTTATCCGTCCGAAACGGAAAACGCCAAGAACGTCTACAACGATCCTGATCTTGCCGCGGAAGCGGCGCTTGAAGCGGTTGAACAGGGCTTCACGGCGATCAAGTTCGACCCCGCCGGACCTTACACCATCTATGACGGCCATCAGCCGCGCCTCATCGACATCGATTTGTCGGTCCGCATGGTCAAGGCGGTGCGCGAGGCGGTGGGAACCCGCGCCGACATCCTGTTCGGCACCCATGGCCAGTTCACCGCATCGGGCGCGAAACGCATGGCAAAGGCGCTGGAGCCCTATGATCCCCTCTGGTTCGAAGAACCCGTCCCGCCAGACATGCCGGAGGTACAGGCCGAAGTTGCGCGCTACACCTCGATCCCGATTGCGTCTGGCGAGCGGCTGGCGACCAAATATGAGTTTGCCCGGCTGATCGAACTGGGCGCTGCATCAATCATCCAGCCTGATCTCGGCCGATCGGGCGGCATTCTTGAAACCAAGAAGATCGCCGCCATCGCCGAAGCCCACCATGTCCTCGTCGCGCCGCATTGCTACTGCGGCCCGGTTGTTGCTGCGGCCAACATTCAGCTTGCCGCCAGCCTGCCGAATTTCCTGGTGCTCGAAGCCATCAAGACCTTTGACGGCATTCATGAAAAGCTGTTGAAACAAAAGATCAAATGGG
>JBGSNX010000015.1:0-29928 GCA_041739465.1 Salaquimonas sp. | reverse complement strand
TCGGCACTGCTTTCGGAGACAAACGGGTCAGACGAGGCTGCAGCCTTGATCCGGCGCGGCCTGGCAGTTGATCGGAACGATGCAAGGTTTCATTCGCTGGCCGGTATTTTCCTTGAGAAAAAGGGTGACACTGCCGGCGCTGTGAAGTCATTCGACAACGCACTACTGCTGCAACCCGTTGAAATACAGGCGCTTTCCCGCCGATTTCTCTTTGAGATAAGCAGCGGGCAGTTTGATGCCTCCGCAAGATCTGCCGAACTGATTGCGCGCCGCTGGGCAGTACACTGGCCACTGGTGGAGCCTCACCTGCCAGCCATTGTTTCTGACCCGGTGCGTCTAGAAAAAGTTGCAAAGCAATTTTCAGCCACACCGGGCCTACGGTCTGCCCTCGTCACCAGCCTCATGAAATCTCCAGCAGGCTTGCCGTTGGCATTTTCCGTGTTGCAGCAATGGGCACAAACACCCTTTGAAGACACTCCACGTTTCATCAACAGCCTGACCAGGGCTTATCTTGCAGCGGGCAATTACTCCGGTGCATTTTTGGCCTTCCGGCTTTCGGTCCCACAACAAGAAGTTTTCGGCCACATCTACAATGGCAATTTTCTACGCCCGCCAAACGGAAATGCTTTCGACTGGAACCTGAAATCTCCAGCCGGCATGAACATTGGCATCGTGCGAACACCGGCAGCAGCAATACCAAAACTGGAGGCTGCCAAAGTGCCCATTAGCGGAAACAGCCTGGAACTCCGTTTCCTTGATGCGCCCGTCCGGTTCAATGGTGCAGATACACTGGTGCGGGTTGCTCCTGGCAACTACCGGATTGTTCTCGTTTACAGCACAAATGCCTTGCGCGCGCCCAATCCGGTGCGGTTGGGTGTCAGTTGTTTCAGGACCAATGCAAAGCTTGCCGAACTGGAGCTTGCCACGGGAGACAATGATCCAAAGACATTGGAGGGGCAGTTCACCATTGCTCCGGCAGGGTGTCCGCTGCAGAAAATTCACTTCTTCAATCAGTCGCTGACCGATAGTTGGAAAGACCGTTTTTCCGGGTCTGTCCTCATTCATGAGGCTCTTATCGTCAAACTGGAAGATGGGTCTCCACTTTGAAACTGGCAGCGTCTGCCCATGTGAACTACGCGGGGTCTGCCATTGTTCTTGCAATGGTGGCAGGTGGCGGAACCGAGCAGGGAATTTGGTCCGACCACCTCATCGAATTGTTCTTGATGCCGGCCTTATTCATCGGAATTGCCGGTTTCTCCGTGTCGCGGCTAGCGTTCGGCGCAAAAATCCTGGTGGCAGCGATAGCAGCGCTTGTTGTGTTGCAGTTGTTGCCAATGTTGACGATTGTCCGTTTTCCTCAGGCGGCCATGCTACCAGCAGGCCTGTCTTTCTGGTCGCCTGCGCCTGGGCGCAGTCTTGAAGCGGGATTGTTCCTGTTCGCCGTGATTGGCTTTGGACTGTTTGTTGCCCGGTTCAATGACGAGGACCAACTCAGACTGTACCGTTTTTTCATGATCGGGCTGACGGCCCAAATCGGCGTAGCGGTTGTCCAACTGTCCTATGGTTCCCGGGTGACTGGAACGGGGATACTGCCGTTTGAGATCACCTCCGGGCTTTTTGCCAATGAAAACCATATGAGCAGCCTTATTTTGATGGCTGTGCCGCTTCTGGGTTATCGGTATCTGGTTCGCGCCAGCATGCCCTGGGTGTTCCTGCTATTGTCGATCGGACTGTTTGTGGTTCTGTTCGCAATAGGCTCGAGGGCAGGCACGGTTATTGGTCCTGTGCTTGCGGTATTGGTTTTCTTTTGGCTTAAGGCCCGGCGCGTTTCCATCGCAGCGAAGATGGCTTCAACGCTTGCAAGCGCTTGTGTGGCTGGATTGGTTGTCTGGCAATTCGGGCTTTATGCCGATTTGGGCGATGAATTGCGCGGTGTCGTCAACGCAACGATGATGCGGGCAATTTCCGACAATTTCTGGCTGGGCACGGGGATTGGCACTTTCCGTATCGTGTATCCTGAATACGATAGCCCGCAAAACATTATCCATCTCTATTTGAACCAGGCACACAATGATTACCTGCAGATCGTGCTTGAGACCGGGGTTGTTGGTGCCGCACTGCTGGCCAGTTTCGCAGCAGTTTGCACAGCCTCGATGCGACGGTCACTTTTTGCACAAACCGCGTTTTTGGCCACTCTGGCCGTTTGCATGCACAGCCTTGTTGATTACCCGCTGAGAACCTTTGCAATCGCCATTCCATTTGCTTGGCTTTGCGCAGTGATGCTGTCGACCATCGGTTTTGGCGAACATCTTCCTGAGCGACGTGACAATGCCATGAGAACCGCTTCCGGTGTCAAAATACGGACGTAACCAGCGGCCCCCTGAGCTGCGGCTTCCCGGTCGAAAATTGGTTCTGAACAAGCAACATCGCTGCAAGCAGACAAAGCCCACAATTTGACCCATTCGTTGAACATATTTGAAAGGCTGAAGCTGTATGGCTTTTTGCATATCTACACGTTGTAAGGCGGAGCAACGGAATGTGCGTAGTATGCAGCATCCAGGGTGCGAATTTCCATTGCGATGAAGAACCCGGCTCGGCAGAAATTCTGCCTGCCGATATCGCCACGCAATTCAACAGCTATGGCAAGCCCAGTTATGGCTATGATCAGGCTGGATCGCAGATCACCCGTGGCTTCACCAAATGGAATGATGGCTCGGGCGGCAACGCGCTGGGCACACCCGGCGCAATCACCTACGCTTATGCACTTACCCCTGACGCTGGATACAACCAGTTGTCGGTTGCGCAGATGGGCTTTGTCGAGCGCGCAATCGACGCCATCGAAGCCGTGACCAATGTCACCTTCACCCGGCTTGGAACCGGCACCAGCGGCACGCAGGCGTTTTCCAACAGCGCGCAGATCAGCATTCAACAGGAAGTCTCGTCGGGCGGTGGCTGGGCAAGCTGGAGCTACTACAACGGGGTCAATGGCGATCCACGGACCTTTGCCGACGCCACCGTTACGCTTGGCGGCACTGCTGGCTATGTCAATGACGACGACTACGGGATGTCGGTTACCCTGCATGAGCTGGCTCACGCGATCGGCCTTTCGCATCCTGGCGACTACAATGGCGCGGGCGCAACCACCTATGAATCGCAAGCCGTCTATTTTGAAGATTCGCGCCAATACTCGGTTATGAGCTACTGGAGCGAGACCAAGACCGGGGCAGACTTTTTCGAGTGGGTCTGGAACGGCACTGCCTGGGTCGGCGTCGGTGGCTACGCTACTGACTTCCTGCTGCACGACATCGCATCGCTGCAGCGCCTCTATGGCGCGGACATGACCACCCGCACCGGCGACACGGTGTATGGCTTCAATTCCAACACGGGCCTGGCGTCTTGGACGCTGGCCGATCAGTATGATTCGATCATTGCCGCAGTCTGGGACGCCGGGGGCATTGATACGCTCGACGTTTCAGGATTCAGCGTTGCCGCCAACATCGACCTGCGCGAACAGGCATTTTCCTCGTTCGGCCACCTCAAGAACAATTTCTCGATCGCCCGGGGCGTGACAATCGAAAACGCCAAGGGCGGCAGCGGCAATGACATTGTGCTCGGCAATGCCGCAGCCAATGAACTGTGGGGCAATGGCGGTGATGATACGCTGACCGGTGCTGCCGGTAACGACACGCTTTGGGGCGGGGCAAGCAACGACAAGCTTTATGGTGACGAAGGCAACGACTACCTGGCCGGCGGCAGCGGCATCGACTGGCTTTTTGGCGGTTCTGGCGACGACATCATTGTCTATGATGCAGCCGATGACTGGGCAGGCGGCAATGTTCAGGGCGGTATCGGCATCGACACGCTGATGTTCGAACTGATGCGCAGTGCTGTTAACCTGGCAAGCTACGGGTTTGAGTTTTCTGCGCTCTACCTTCTGGATACGGCGTCACAGATTTGGAACGAGATCTACGAGACCTACACGCTTGGCGACGAATTGTATGAAGTCGAGACATTCTTCGACAATGGCACCCGCTCGCTCGTTGTCTATGACGTTGATGATGCATTCGGATGGTCTCAGTGGAACCGCAACTACAATTCTTCCGGCCAGTTGACCGGTGAAAGCTACGTCACCGACATCATTGCGCCAACGGCCGTCGCAGACGCTGCCGCTGTCACCGAAGACAGTGGCATTGCAGCCAGCAGCAACCTCCTGGGCAATGACACCGGAAGTGCTGCCAGCGTTTCCATCGTCAAGGGCGTCGCGGTGGCCGCATCCGGCTCGACCCAAATTGCAGGTACCTACGGCACGCTGACGATCTCGGCGAACGGGGCGTATTCTTACGCGCTCAACAATGCCAATGCCTCGGTCAATGCCCTCAACACCGGCCAGAGCCTTGTCGACAGCTTCGCCTACACAGCGGCGAATTCGGCAGGCTCCTCGTCCTCAACGCTCAACGTCACCATCAACGGCGTCACCGACATCATTGCGCCAACGGCTGTCGCAGACGTTGCCGCTGTCACCGAAGACAGCGGCATTTCAGCCAGCAGCAACCTCCTGGGCAATGACACCGGAAGCGCTGCCAGCGTTTCATTCGTCAAGGGCGTCGCGGTGGCGGCAACCGGCTCGACCCAAATTGCAGGTACCTACGGCACGCTGACGATCTCGGCGAACGGGGCGTATTCCTACGCGCTCAACAATGCCAACGCCTCAGTCAACGCCCTCAACACCGGCCAGAGCCTTGTCGACAGTTTTGCCTACACAGCGGCGAATTCGGCAGGCTCGTCGTCCTCAACGCTCAACGTCACCATCAACGGCGTCACCGATGCACCCGCCGTGCCAGATATTACCGATACGCACAGCGCCCAAATGAGCGTGACGATGAGCTCGACCTATGCGGCTTCAACAACGGGAGACAAGCTGCTCGACGAGCAGGCGGCAACAAGTGCAATCACCCGCAAAGGTGCCGATGAGTGGCTCAATCTTGATCTGGGCGGCAATTTCGACATCAGCGCGCTGACCATTACCAACCGCAATGTAGCGGGTTCAAGGCTCGACGGCGCTGTCGTGCAATTGCTCGATGCAACGGGCAATGTTGTGCACAGCTTCGCCCCGATTGCTGGCGCTACCGATGGCGAGGTTTTCACCTTCGAGCTTGCGACTGCAATATCGGCGAAGTTTGTGCGCGTTGACGGCGTTGCGAACCAGTATCTGCAGATCGCAGACATAGACGTGTTCGGCACTGAATCGGCTGTTGCTGCGCCGGTCAACATTACCGACCTTTTCCAAGCTCAAGTGAGCGTGACGATGAGCTCGACCTATGCGGCCTCAACTGCGGGAGACAAGCTGCTCGACGAGCAGGCGGCAACAAGTGCAATCACCCGCAACAGTGCCGATGAGTGGATCAGGCTCGATCTGGGCGGCGATTTCGACATCAGCGCGCTCACCATCGCAAACCGCAATGTCGCGGGTTCAAGGCTTGACGGCGCTGTCGTACAATTGCTCGATGCCACGGGCAATGTTGTGCACAGCTTCGCACCGATCACAGGCGCTACCGATGGCGAATTGTTCACCTTCGAGCTTGCTACTGCAATTTCGGCAAAGTTTGTGCGCATTGACGGCGTTGCGAACCAGTATCTGCAGATCGCAGAGATAGACGTGTTCGGCACCGAATCGGCTGTTGCTGCGCCGGTCAACATTACCGACCTTTTCCAAGCGCAAGTGAGCGTGACGATGAGCTCGACCTATGCGGCCTCAACTGCGGGCGACAAGCTGCTCGACGAGCAGGCGGCAACAGCTGCAATCACCCGCAATGGGGCAAATGAGTGGATCAGGCTCGATCTGGGCGGCGATTTCGACATCAGCGCGCTCACCATCGCAAACCGCAATGTCGCGGGTTCAAGGCTCGACGGCGCTGTCGTGCAATTGCTCGATGCCACGGGAAATGTTGTGCACAGCTTCGCCCCGATCACTGGCGCTACCGATAGCGAACTGTTCACTTTCGAGCTTGCAACATCAATCAACGCCCGTTCCCTGTACATCGACGGGGTTGCCAACCAGTATCTGCAGATCGCAGAGATAGACGTGTTCGGCTACGACCCAGACCCGGTGATCTAGGGTTCGCTGCTACCAACTGCGGAAATACTTATCCCCGCTTTCCGTGGCGCGTCCATGTTTGTCCCAGTGATGGAGACAAAACATGGACACCACAGGCAATCTGAAACTTCCCTACATCCTGCCTTCGCAGGCACAGAAACATGTGACGCACAACGAGGCGCTTGCCCGGCTCGATGCCGTTGTGCAGCTCTGCGTCAAAAGCCGGAGCATGACCAGTCCGCCTTCCAATCCAGCTGAAGGAGATCGCTATCTGGTGCCTTCGGGGGCTTCCGGCGCATTCGCGCTACATCAAGGCAAGATTGCTGCATGGCAGGATGGCGCATACATCTTTCTTGATGCCAATGTCGGCTGGCTCGCATGGGTGGAAGATGAAAACCTGCTGCTTGCACATGACGGGACAGCGTTTGCGCCAGCATACGAGACGCCCGATCAGCTTGCCATCCTTGGCATCAATGCCACCGCCGACACCATCAACAAGCTGGCAATTTCAAGCCCGGCGACATTGTTCAACCATGATGGAGCTGGCCATCAGTTGAAGCTCAACAAGGCGCTTCCAGCCGACACGGCAAGCTTGCTGATGCAGACCGGTTTTTCCGGACGGGCTGAAATCGGCCTGGCCGGCAACGACGATCTGCGCATCAAGGTTTCCGCCGACGGTTCAAGCTGGCACGAGGCCATGGTGGTCGACAGGAACGATGGCAGTGTCGCCTTTCCAAACACGATGCTTGGCGGTGGAACACCCGGCGGCAGCGCAGGTCAGGTTCAATTCAACGATGGCGGAGCATTTGGCGGCACCGATGTCACATGGAACGGCACCAGCAAGCGGCTCGGCGTCAATACCGCAAACCCGGCGCACAGCCTGCACGTTGAAAAGTTGGAGGCTGATAAACTCACCGCAGCGTTCGTGATGAGCGGATGGGGCCGCGGTGGACCTGCACCAACCGACGCCCACGGTGTGGGTCTTTATCTTTCGCTCAACGTGCCCACGAACCGCCAATTCCTGATGGCTGACACGCTCAGCGGTTCCGGGGTCCGTTTCCTGGGCGCGACCATCGACGGCGTAGTCAATTTCGGTGCCGCGCGAGCCGATCTGCAAATCGGTACGCCGACAAATGGCGCTCACATTGCCAGTGCAATTGCCAACACCCAGTTTTCAGTTTCGAACCATGCCGGAACCGCCAACAAAGTGGTCGCCGAAATCGGCGGGCATTTGAGCCAGACCGGCGATCTTTTGCGGGTCTCCACATACCATTTCGGAACCAGTGGTGACGCGCTCAAGGTCAAGGCGGACAAGACCGCAATATTCGGCGGGCCTGCCCAATTGGCTTCGTTCACTGTCGCTACCGTTCCAGGTGCGTCAGCGTCAGGTGCCGGTGCGATGATCTTTGTGAGCGATGAAAGTGGCGGTGCCACGCCGGCATTCAGCGATGGTGCCAATTGGCGGCGGGTCAGCGACCGCGCCATTGTCAGCTGATTTTCGGCACCGCTATGGTATTCCACGGCGCGGTGCCCTGTGCCGCGCCAGAGGAAAAACCGGCGACGCCGTCGAACAGCACATAGTTTGCAGCAACAAGAATGTCGAAGACAGCGCGTGAATTTGCCGGTGCCACTTCGCAGGCAATCATCGGCCTTGCCTCATGGAGCAAGCCTTTGGCCGCCGAGAGCAATTCAATTTCGGCCCCTTCAACATCAATCTTCACGACGTCAGGCTTGGGCAGTTGAGCCAGTAAATCATCGGGTGAAAAGCAGGCGATGGTCTGCATTTCGCGTGAGCCTCCGGTCTGCGTGTTTCCATATTCGGAAAGCGCATTGGAAGCGCGCGCACGCGAGGCAATCGCAAAACTGCGAAAGCCGGTGGTGCCTGCCACACCGCAAGGGACAATGGTCATCTGTGCAGCGGTGGCTGGCTGCAGCAAGGCGGTGCGCCGCAAAAGGGCAATGAGGGCGGTGTCCGGCTCGAAGGAAAACACCTTGCCGCCGGGGCCTGAACACGCCGCACTGGCGACAGAAAACAAGCCGACATTGGCGCCGATATCCCATACTGTTGCGCCGGGCTTTACCAGAGCCTTCGCTGTTGCAAGCAGTTCGGGTTCCACCTGAACCATGGGCCTCAGCAATTGCGAGAGGCCACCTGCCGAAGATACATGGATAGGCAAACCGCCAAACTGTGCTGGCAAATGGCGCAATCTCGTCCAGTCGCGCAGCAAGTATTCGGCGGTACGGCGCAGCATCAGCTTTGACCCTTTTTTTCGGCGTTCTCGAGAATCAGCAAGCGGATGGTCTGGAAATACCAGGCCTTGTAGAAGGCGTAGTGAAACCCGGCAGCGCCATCCATGAATCCGCGCTTGCCGGCATAGGCTGCAAAAAAATAAAACCATGGATACCACCATTTGGCGAGGTGGCGGTATTTGAAGCGCTGGCGCGGCGTAAGTGCAGTCATGGCTTGCGGCCCCTTCGCCATCAGCAAGGCATGGCGGCGCGCTTCCCAGAGCGCATAATCCTTGTGACGGTCGATGAACTTTGCGATGCC
Source organism: Salaquimonas sp. (assembly GCA_041739465.1). Lineage (GTDB taxonomy): Bacteria > Pseudomonadota > Alphaproteobacteria > Rhizobiales > Rhizobiaceae > BOKV01. Next base: position 21,283 of record JBGSNX010000015.1, on the reverse strand, counting down.
ACGGTCATCGCGATGGTCAATCCTGGCGGCAATCTCGCCAAGGCTACCCTCAATCACCGGGTGCTCATGGATTTCCATATCGAGGCTGCTCCAAGCATCCTCATCGATGCGCTCATACAGCCCACCTGCCACCTTGAAAAGCGCCAGTTTGCGCTGGGCAACACCATGGTCGAGCCGCTTGCCGAGGAACCAGTTGGCGTAATTGAGCCAATAGCCATTGTGCCCACCGTGGGCCAGCGCAGTTTCCAATGCCTCGCAAAATTGCGGGGTTATGAACTCATCAGCGTCTAGAAAGAGCACCCAGGGATTTTGCGGCGGATGGTTGACGAGCAGCCAGTTGCGCTTCTTGGGATATTTTCCGTTCCATTCGAAATTGAGATATTTCGCGCCGGCATTTCGGGCAATCTGCGGTGTTTCATCGGTGCTGGAAGAATCGACCACGATGATCTCGGAAAAGCGTTCAAGGCGCGCCAGACAACGCGGCAGGTTCAGTGCCTCGTTGCGCACAGGTATGACGACCGTGACGGGGAGTTTGGACATCAACGCAAGCCGACCTTGCGGGCCGGGTTGCCAGCCACGATAGAGCCGGGTTCCACGTCCCGCATTGCTACGGCCCTGGCGCCAACAACGGCAAGCGTACCGATAGTGACGCCCGGACCTATGAATGCATCGGCGCAAACCCAGGCATCTTCGCCGATGGAAATAGGTGATTTCAACAGCGGCATGGATGGATCGCGATGGTCATGTGTTCCAGCGCAAATGTGCGCGCCTTGTGAGATCGTGGCTCGTGCACCGATCATGACCGGCCCAAGCGCATAGAGGATGACGCGGTCGCCTACGGCTGCCTGCTCGCCGATGGAAAGGTTCCATGGAATGGTGATGACTACTGACGGGAACACATGCACTTTGCGGCCAACACTCGCACCGAAAAGGCGGAGCAACATCCGCCTCCAACCCCAGAAGGGACGCGGGCTATAGGCGAACAACGGATAGGCAAGCGCCCAAGCAACTCGCCCTGCCTGCTCGCGAGGGGTCCATTTACGCGCGGCGCGACTGGCGGCAACGTTTGTCTTCACGCGACCCATTCCTCCGGCACGAAATGCTCAAGCCTTTTCGACAATGGCGTTTCCGGTTACGCCATGTTTGCGCATGGCATTGCGGGTGTCGATGACAAGCCGGGCGTGATTGGCAATTGCGGCATAGTCAAATCCCCCGTGGTCGGTGACAATGACCACTGCGTCATGGGCCGAAAGGTTGGCCTCGTCCAGCGGCACAGCTTGCAACCCTTCGAATGCCGCATGTTCGCGCGTGCGCGGGATTACCGGCACATGCGGGTCGGCATAGGAAAACTGCGCGCCGCGTTTGACGAGTAGTTCCATGATCGAGAAGGCCGGGCTTTCGCGGATGTCGGAAACATCCTTTTTGTAAGCCAGTCCGGCGAGCAGTATGCGTGAACGGCCGAGGCTTTTGCCGGAATGGCGATCAAGCGCCTCCTCAAGCCGGCGGACGACATAAGCAGGCATAGCCCGGTTAACCTCGCCAGCCAGTTCCACGAAGTGTGTGGCAATGTCAAATTCCCGCGCGCGCCAGGTAAGGTAAAATGGGTCAATCGGAATGCAGTGGCCACCCAGTCCTGGGCCTGGATAAAACGGCATGAAGCCGAATGGTTTGGTCTTTGCGGCATCAACGACTTCCCAGATGTCGATGTCCATGGCATCGAAAACAAGCTTCAGTTCGTTGACCAATGCTATGTTGACGGCACGGAAAATGTTCTCAGTGATCTTGACGGCTTCTGCGGTGTCCGTTGTGGAAACCGGAACCACTTCACGAACAACGGATCGGTAAAAAGCCTCGACGAGTGCGGCCGCCTTGGGACCATCGCCGGAGACCACTTTTGGAATGGAGACAGTGTTGTGCTGGGCGTTGCCGGGGTCTTCACGCTCCGGAGAAAAGCCCATGAAGAAATCGGTCCCGCAAACAAGGCCGCCTGTTTCCAGCAAGGGCCGCATGACCGTTCTTGTGGTTCCCGGCCATGTTGTCGATTCAAGCACAATTGTCTGGCCCCGGCGAAGTGTGCGGGCAATGGTGGCTGTGGTTTTTTCGACATAGGTCAGATCGGGTTCGCGCTGACGCGTAAGCGGCGTTGGAACACAAACGATGATGAAATCACACTCGGCAAGACGCGCCATGTGAGATGTTGCCTCTATTAGACCAGCCTCGACATGGGACAACAGCAGGGTTGATGGGACTGCATCAATGTAGGATTCGCCGCGGTTTATTTTCAGCGACTTTTCCTCGTCCACATCAAAACCAATGGTGTGAAAACCAGCCACCGCGCATGCGCTGGCAAGGGGCAAGCCAACATATCCAAGTCCTATGACGCCAATTACCGCACTGCGTTTGACAATGCGCTCCAACGCCTCTTCAAAAATGTCGCCGCCTGTATTCATGGCATGCATGTTGATCGTCCGTTCCTGCTCTATTCAAACAAAGACAAAGGATGGCTTCTCACCACCCTGGCGAAGCCAGCTATAGGCGGCAAGCATATCCCGGGCTACCGCTGACCAGGAGAAATCACGCAACATCCATTCGCGCCCAAGGCGTCCCATGGCCAGCAGGGCATCATCCGGCATGGCCATTGCGGCGCGCATTGCCGTGGCAAGTGGCTGCGGACCCTGGCCCACCCACCAGCCACAGCCGTTGCTGGCCAGTCCTTGCCAGGGCGTGCCGTCCGTTGCAATCACCGGCGTACCTGCCGCAAGGCTTTCGGCAACGGTCATGCCAAAATTCTCTGACGCTGAAGGCAGAACGCACAGCGCCGCTGCACGATAGGCTTCCAATTTTTCCTCGCCGAACAGAGCCGGTTCAAAGCTGCAATTTGATAGGGAAAGGCTGCGTGCCAGTTGCTTGAGGTGGTCAACATAAGCGGTTTCGCCGGGGCCGCGTATTTCCAGCCGCCAGCCTGGATTGCCTGATTCCAGCAATGCCCATGCCTGTATCAGGTTTTCAACCTGCTTGATTGGATGAATGCGTCCAAAAAACAGGATCGTGTTTTTTGTCGAGAGATTCTTACTGGCAGCCAATGGTGGGACGTCGATGCCGTTTGAAACCACAGCGACGGGTTGGTCGAAGCCTGCGGCGCGAATGTCGTCCCGCTCCTGCGGGCTGGTGGCGTGAAACAAGGCAACACTTCGCAACGCATTTGCCTGAAAGAGAAAACCGAAAAGCCGCTTTTGTGTTACTGAACGGGCAAGGGCCGGAGGCGCGAACATGCCTCTAGGTGAAACCACGAAGGACGCCCCGACAGGTCTGGCAGCGTTGGCGGAAAGCACCGTCGGCATTTGCCAAAGTCCATGTGAGTGAAGCACTTGCGCGCCGCCTGCAATGCTCGCCAGTGCCTTTTTCATGGAATGCGAATAGCCAAGTTTTTCGGACATCGGCAGTTGCTGGAAACTGGCTGCGAAACGCAGATGCTGAAAGCTGCCAACCATGGTTTCCCCTGGCGGCCCAAGCGAAAAGAGATCGACCTGGTGTCCGGACTCGGCCAACGACCGGGCAAGATTTGGCACCGAATAGGAAGGACCGGCTGCCTCGGCTTCAAGCGAACCGGCAATTTGAAGAATGCGCATGTTGCCTAAACCTGCCCGCCGGTGGCAATCTTCAGGCACGCCATTGCCTGCTTGGCAACAAATGGCGCGTTGCATAAAAGTGAAGCCTCACGCGCGGCCATCCCAAGTTTTTCAACCCAGTCGCGGTTGTCTACACAACGCAACAGAACCTGCAAATAAGGGTCTGGTTGCGGATCGACGAAAACGCCATTGACGCCATCCTGAATAAGATAGCGCGCAGCTTCAGCTCCCTTACTCGCCACAACGAGATTGCCCGCTGCCATGGCTTCGGGGATTACCAGACCCCAGCCGGCGTGTTCCGTCGGATAGAGGAAGACATGTGCTTCACGAAACGGCTCAAGCCTTTGCTGCCAATGGCTGAACACCCGATCGTAGCGCACCAGAGGAGCCAGTTGAGGCGTTTTCGCAATGGCTGCATCGATGACTGCCTGCTGTGGACCGTCGCCCGAAACGACAAATTCGAAAACCGGGCCGCGCAGTTCAAACAAACGTCGAAAGCCTTCCATGATCAGCGGAAAATTGTGCCGAGGCTGGAGGCCACCGGAAAACAGGAAGATGGTCCTGGTCCCGCGAGGTTTGGGCAAAGGCAAATCAAGACAGTGCGAAAGATCAGATCCATAGGGCACAAAATGCGTGTTTGGGTTGGCACTGCGGTAATAGGCATGAGCGCGGTCACCAATTGCGAAAACAAAATCGACATTTTTCAGCCGCCACAGATAGTCCATGCGCCGGAGGGCTGCATGCAGCATTGAACGTCGCTGGAGCGGTGGTTCCATCCACAGCCCGACCGGCACGCCTTTTCCAGATTTCGCGCGCCAATTCATGACAGCGTCAACATGGATGCCCCGAACGCCGCCTACCAGCACGGCATCGGGCGCGAACTTTTCAAGCTGGGCACCAACCCATTCGGCGCGAAGCGCGTCATCGCCTTGGGGAGCAAGGACAGCATGTGCAGCAATCTTTGTTTCCAGATCCATCCAGTGCGGCGGTCGCTTGTTCTGGGCCTGCGAAAAAATCACTTTGTACTCGACACCGGAAATGGCGTTGAGCGCATCTGCCAGCTCAACCTGGAAAGGTGCCACCTGGGTGGAGACGAGCGCAATTCGGGTCACTGGGGCACGCCTTGCTGGCGCGCAGCGGCCACGGTCATTGCAAGGCCTTCAGCCAATCCGATTTCAGGGGCAAGTCCGAAACTGGCCAGTTTGGCAGATGAGCCAAAAAGGACCTCATGCGTGTCTTGGCGTGAAGCCGACGATTTCAGTTCTATATTCCGCTCCACACCGGCAGCGTCAAATATCCTGTTGGCCACCTCGGAAACTGGTGTCGCAATGCCTGTGGCAACATTGTACGCCCCGGAAGGCAAGGTGCCGGAGGCGGCGGCCAATGCAGCCTTTGCCACATCAAACACATGAACAAAATCGCGCGCCTGATCCCCGCCAGCGAGTTCGGCCGTATCGCCGCAAAGGGCGCTTTGGATGCAATAGGGGACCAGACGGGGCGGTGTATCCAAAGGGCCATAGACGTTGAATGGTCGCAATTCGACAACGATCAGTCCCTGCGCCGCAAAGAACTGCGCAACTTGCGAAAGAATTGACTTTGCAAGACCGTAAGGCTGTACCGGAACAAGTTGTTCGCCTTCGTCATGGATTTCGTGTGCACGGCCATAGGCAATAGCCGACCCGAAAAGCACAACACGCGGCACCCCGAACCGGATCGCAGCATTGCAAACGCTTACCACGTCGGTAATCGTATCATGCGCCAAGTCACCAGCCTGCCATGCGCCCGGACGGGAAGCGCTGGAAGCTGCATGAATGATTGCATCAAACCCGGATCGCTCGAGCAGCTTTCCCATGATCGCTTCATCCCCGCAGGAATAGCCGTCGCGAATGGTCATTTGATTGGCAATGTCCATTTGGAGAAGTCGCCATATCGTGGACTTGTTGCGAACAGCAGCGGTGACCGCGTGCCCTTTTGACAGCGCCGCGTTGGCAACATGCGAGCCGATGAAGCCGGATGCGCCAGTCACGAGAATGTTTGTGTCTCGCGCCAATTCGTCAGGTCCGCCCAGTGACCATGTCGGCCTGATACTCGGTTATCTCCTGCCGGGAGGTATCGAGCATTTGTTTTGCTCCACTGTAGAATTCTTTGTACCAGCGGGTAGTGCGTTCGATTGTTTCGCGCACATCCCAACATGGCTTCCACCCGAGTTCGCTGATCGCCTTGTCAATGGAAAGCCGAAGGATACCTGCCTCCGATGGTATGTCATTGCGGCTGGTGGCAGTACGCGACCCATTTCCCCAGACTTCAATCATCAAGTCGGCAATCTCGCCCACTGTCACCGCAGAAGGCGCCAGCGGTCCGAAGTTCCACCCCTCGGCGAATCGAATGCCGTCATTTTGGTCAAGACGCGAGGCCAGCATCAAATACCCGCTCAATGGCTCCAGGACATGCTGCCATGGACGCACGGAGCCTGGACGGCGCAATTCCACTGGACGCCCTTCCGCCAGCGCACGGGCAATATCTGGTACAAGTCGATCAAGTGCCCAGTCGCCACCGCCAACCACATTTCCAGCCCTTGCAGTGGCCAATTTGACGCCGTGCCGATCAATATCGGCAGGCGAAAAATAGGATGAACGGTAACTGGCCGACACGAGCTCAGCGCAGCCCTTGCTTGCGCTGTAAGGATCATGTCCGCCCATGGGGTCGCATTCGCGGTAACCCCAAACCTGTTCGCGGTTGTCATAGCATTTGTCGCTGGAGACGATGACAACATTGCATTTGCCAGCGTACCGACGAACCGCCTCAAGCAGATTGACGGTGCCCATCACATTCACATCGAAGTTTGCGACGGGATCGCGATAGCCCTCGCTGACAATCGGCTGGGCAGCCATGTGAAAAATGAAATCAGGTGCACATTGCGCAACAGCTTTCTCGAGCGCGGGCAGGTTTCGGATGTCGTCCACAATGTTGCTCTCCAGCAGAGCGGCGACATTGCTGCTGGAAAAATTTCCTGGCTGCGTCGGTTGGGGCAGCGAAAAGCCAGTGACTTTGGCACCCAGCATTTCCAGCCAGATTGTCATCCAAGAGCCTTTGAAACCGGTGTGGCCGGTCAACAGGACGTTGCGACCCTTGAAGCACTCAAACGAGTTCATTGCCACACTTTCCAAGGCGCTTCGCCACGGTTCCACATTTCGTTCAGCAACTGGTATTCGCGGAATGTATCCATGGCATAGAAAAAGCCGGGATGGCGGTAGCAGACCAATTGGCCATCTGCAGCAAGCTTCTCCAACGGAGCCTTCTCCAGAACGCTGTCATCGCCGCCCAAATATTCAAGGAACTCGCGGTTGAAGACAAAAAAACCGGCATTGATCCAACCATCAAGCTTCGGCTTTTCAATGAATCTGTTGACGGTTCCGTCATCGCTGAGATCAAGGATGCCGAACCGTGATTCAGGCTGCACTGCCGTGACGGTTCCAATCCGGCCATGCGCCCGATGAAACGCCAACAGCTTCGAGATGTCCACATCGGAAAGCCCGTCGCCATAAGTAACCATGAATGTGTCGTCATCCGCCAAGTAAGCGGCAGCGCGTGCGATGCGCCCGCCTGTCATGGTGTTTGGGCCTGTTTCGGCAAGAGTAACCTTGAGCTGGGCCGAACCCTTCGGCTGATGAAATTCGACATTCGGGTTTTCGCCCAATGACACGGTCACGTCCCGGGCAATTCTGTCATAGTTCAGGAAATACTCACGGATGACATTTCCCAGATAACCAAGGCAAACGATGAATTCGTCATGCCCGTGATGCACGTAGGTTTGCATGATGTGCCAAAGCAGCGGATGGCCACCAACCTCAAGCATCGGCTTGGGCCTTGCATGGGTCTCTTCGCGGATCCGTGTACCCTGACCGCCTGCTAGAATGATGGTTTTCACCCTGTTTCTCCGCCTTTATTGCCCTGCTTGCACAAGCAGGTCTACGTAGATGCACGTTATGCACCAATTCGCTTAGCCACTGCGTTCACCGCCTGCCACGCATAGCGTGCGACATAATCCATGACGCCGATTTCGCGCCCGTATGCTTCGCGGAACATCCGCTTCTTCTCATTGCGGTAACGTTCTTCCACTTGCGCGTTGCCCCCGCCCGACAAGGAATTGTCGTGCAGCCGGAAGCCCCCCCAGTCGGCAGGTACATGCTTGAAAACCGCACCGGAGCGTGACAACTGCGCAAGCAATTCCCCGTCCCAGCAGGCCCGATTGCCAATGTTGAAACCCCCAGCGCGCCGAAAAGCCAGCGCCCGGAAAAAGGTCGCCTGCTGCATCAGCGTCGCACCGCCGCAGCAATAAGCGTAGGCAGATATGAACGGTGACGAACGGACGTGGTGGAACGGATTACCTTGTTGGTCCAGCATGAACCCATCCCCAAAAATGACATCACAACCGGGGCGGCGGACAAATTGCTCGCGCGCCTGCGCAAATGCACCGGGTAGAACTATGTCGTCGGAATTGAGATAATAGAAGATATCTCCTGTCGCATGGGCAAACCCCTTGTTCAGACCGTCGGCTGGGCCCTCGTCCTTGTCTAGAACGATAGCGGCAAAATGATCACGGCGACTTGCGATCAAGTCGCGTGATCCATCTGTGGACCCAGGATCGCAAATTATATGCTCGATCGGTCCTTCCTGGGCAGCGACCGAATCGATGCAGGCCCCAAGAAAAGCCTTTTGGTTATATGAGACCGTGACAACTGAAATTTTCATGGGGTTCTGTCGGGTCTTCCAAGTTCAAGAGAATGAGGCAGCAAATTAAAAGGTCCAGAAGGTGCTGAGTTGTTCGGCATTGCAGCGTCGCATCCTGCCTCTCAATTTGTTCATGCGTCGGCCGACGAGATCGCAACGCCGTGTACGAGGTTCATCCCTTTGCAACAATAACCTTGGCGATGGCCAAGTGGCTTCTTGTCAACCAAAAATATGGAACCAGCATGCAAATCGTATAGGCAAAGGCAGTTCCCCAAATTGCGCCTGCGGCGCCTATCTGATGGATCAGAACCACCGACACCGGCAAGTTCACGACCATCATTGCAAGGCTGATTGCCAATTGTGCCCGGCGGACATCGAGACTTACGAAAAGGGTCGAGAAGCCGCCGACAGCCACAACCAAAACTGAATACAGCGCCATTCCAGCCAGAAGAGCGCTGTCTGGAACGATCTGCCCTCCGACCCAAACATCCAGCAATGGCCGATTGAACAAGGCCAACGCCATCGAAAGCACCAGTCCCAACCCGCAACCCAGTTGCATCATTTGCCAGAAAACATGCCGCACAAAGTCCATGTCCCCGCGGGTGAAGGCGGCAGCAATTGCTGGCCAGCGCGTCATAAACAGCAAATTCGCAAGAATATAGGGAATGGTGAAAAGTCGCAGCAGCACCGAGTAGGTTGCCACTTCTGAAGGACCAACAATCGCCCCGATCAGGAACTGGTCTGATTGAATCGCGACCGCTTGTGAAATTGCAATCACAAAGAATACGGACCCACTGCCCAGCGCGTCGCGCGCGCCAGCAGCGCCAACGTCACTCCAACCCGGCCAGAACTGGGGATTCTTCACGAAGAAGAGAGCAATGCTGACGAACTTCACAAAGAGCGGCGCCGCCAGTACTGATGCCACCATCCATGGCAAGGACGCCTGAACCGACATGGCCAGAACCAGGGCTGGAATGGCCATCAAACTGGCAGTTCCCTCCCAAGCGCTGAGCTCAGGCAATTGCTGAAGACCGGCCCGGGCGCGCATCACCACATTTGCCACAAATCCCAGGCACACGAGTGAACCGACTGTAAAAACCACCCAGGCGGTTTCGTTTGCCAGGCTGGCATTGATGTTGAATATCCGCTGCCAAGGCATCAGCCATGCCGCAATCGCGCTGACAATAACGCCCATGACAAAAAGCGGAATGACCACGGAAAATGCTGAGGCCAGCACCTTGCGTACACCGGGTGCTCCGGATTGCTCTTTTGCCCTCGCAGCCGACGTAACAAGTGAATTGCCCACTCCGCCATCGCCAAAAGTAGCGAGCATCAACACCAGCGAGGTTGCCGCCATCCAAAGGCCGAAACGCTCATTTCCAAGATAATTCAGTGTCATCGGAACGATGAGGAACGAAGCCACCAAAGAGGCAGCCCGAGCGCCCGCCTGGGCAAACACGGCAATGCCGACCTTGCCGCGCAACGCACCGATTGTTCGGCGACCAAATTGCCAGGGGCGCGCTGTCACAATGGCGGCAGTTTCCACTGGATCGCTTCAAAAGCCTTGGGATGGACGTCCGGACCTGCAAACCAGACATCCATTTTTGAAATCAAAGGCAATATCTGCCGGTAGCCGTGCGGTTCCAGCAGTTTGCGCAGGGCGGCCAGTTTCCCCGGAACATGGTTGTGTTCGATTGCGAGCATCGAGAACTGGTATCTGGCAAAATCAAGACCATTCAGAATGGCAATCTCGCTGCCTTCGGTGTCAATCGATAGAAAATCGATTTGGGCAGGTGCATCATTGTCGTCGAGAATGTCTGTGAGCTTCGCGCTGTCTACCAGGTAACGACTTTTGCCGGTCGTGGTGGTTTGCGAAACGGCAACAGATGAAAATTCGCCATTGCCCAAGTCTTCTTCAAATTCGATCTGGCCAACGCCATCCGATGTGGCTGCACGAATGTCCAACTTTGCCGACCGAGCGGCACGAATGCTTTTGTGAAAGGATTTGCACGGTTCAACCAGAATGCCGCTCCAACCCTGGTCACGCTCCAACATCAAGGTGTTGGAGATGAAATGTCCGTCGCCAACGCCAACCTCAACAAAAAATCCGTTCCGCTTTTCATTGGTCAAAAGCAAAGCCACGATGTCTTGAAGAAACTGACCGTTGCAGTTTGAAAACCTGTTCTTGACCACCGATGCGCCGGGCTCGCCAATTTGTGACACCAACTCTGCAGCGATCAGCAACTGGTCGAATATCGCCCTTGCCTGCATGTCGGAACCCAGCGCGTCTCGCATTGTTCGCAGGCTTGAAGGATCAAGCTGTTTGGAGAGGCGTTTCATTCCTTTCGAACCAAAAAGTCTTGAAGAATTCCAAGCCAACGGCGCGAGGATTTCACCCAGCGCGCCGCGCGCAGAGTGCCATTTTTCGGAAATCCCCATCAATTCACCACCCTGTCTCTGCGAACATACACCCCATCATACTGGAGCAACCGCCCCGTGGCGCGGTCACGAAACCCCGGTTCGAGGTCCCAAAGCAGGAAACCTTTTGATATCAACAATGCATGCACTTCCTCGGCCAATGCCTGCCCTTCGTACAATTGGCTCAAGGACATTTCGAGCTTGATGCCTGATGATTTGTCCAGCGTCTGGTCAGCACCACCCAGCACGTCCATCTCGTAACCCTGCACATCAATCTTCAAGAAGGTTTCGCCAGCGCCAGGAAAATCGGCCTGCATGACATCATCCAGCCGAACGAGCCGCACTTGAATTTTCTCCTGCGTCCCGTAGTGCGCGCCCAAAGATGTCAATGTCTTGTTTGGAGCCAAAACTGAACTTGCTGCATGACCATGCGCAGCATGGAACTCCACCATGCCATTTGAACGACCCAATGCGCATGGCGGGACGACATTCCACTGGCCTCCGGACCTCGCAGCTGCAAGCGACATTTTTTTGTTCTGCTGTTGAAGCGGTTCGAAAGAGATGACCTTCCCGCCAAAACCGGAAGCAAAAACCGACTGGGCAAATTGGCCTTCATTGGCACCAACATCAATTACCGTGTCGACACAAAGCAGATCAAGGAGCCTCTTCAGCCGCAAATCCGGATCGTTGTAGACCCCGCGCTTTTCAACATGGATTCCGTTTTTCAACAGAAGACCTTTCAGAAAACCAATCAAAACTGTGTTCCTTTGGGACCTAGCGATGCAAATGAACGGGTTTGGCCGCACGCCAACGCTGACTAGGCGAAAGCTGATAGCGAAAATCATGTCCCCTTTGGACAAGAGTACCCATCGAGTAAAATGCCGCCAATGATATCCAGATGATATCATTGGTGTAAATTCGAACCATCAATGCTGCCAGCAGGCCGAAGGCGACAGCCTGAACAGAACAAATCAACCGAAAATGCATGGCAGGTGAAGTGCGTCTGAGCAAAGCACGATTGGGCACAAGGCTCGAAAACGCAGTTGCAATGAAAAGCAAACCGGTCAGGCCTGCATAGCCTACGTACAGGGTTATGCCAGACTTCGCCGGCAATACTGTGAAGTCGAGGTAGTAGGCTTGGTGTGGCGGGACAAGTTGATAGGCATAGTGATGGGTCAAGCCCAGACCCCGACCGAACATGATCCCAAAGTAGTCGCCGACAAAGCTGGTCATGATGATCGCATCCGTATCATCGAATTTGATTTTGTCGGTAAGGCCGTAATAGATCAGCTCAACAAGGCTATCGAGTTCCGGATAGACTGGGGGAGCCAAAACATCGCGCGTTGCCGCGATGATGTAAAAGGTCACAAAAAAACCCAAACAGATGCTCGTTCCCATGGCCATGACCCTGAACCTGCTGAATGGAATCGGGTTTTTTGAAAGGATAACGCCAATTGTCATCACAACAATCAGCGTGACAAAGGCGGAACTGGAAACCGACAAGACAACCAGAAAAAACAACAATGCCGACAAAGCGTTTCGCCAAGCCGGAAACCATCGAAGCTGGGGGCCCAACAAGAGGTTGAACGAGAGAGCGATGGCCATGGACTGGCCAAAGCCTTTTGGCTCTCCGCCGAAACTGGAAACCCGCAATTGCACCGTGTCTCCCAGCACAACTGCAGCTGAACGTCCCTCCGGCGAGAACATGCTGATCGGGAAGATATCAATCCCGATCATTGTGAAAACCATCAATTGAATGAAACCCAAAACAGCCAGCACAGCGCAGGAAAGCACATAGGTTCTCAGCAACCTCGAACCTTCAATTTTGTCGCGGGACACTGCAACGACTGCTGCGAAAATGAACGTGATAAGCATCGTCGCCAGCGTTGTGATCACACGCCCGTAACCGTTTCGCATCGTGCCGCCTCCGGCAAATTGCGGAACTTCCGGACCATAGTTCATGGTCACATAAGCTGCGACCAGCGCGGCTGCGAAAAACAGGAAAATCCAGCCACTACCGGGAACACGTTCCGGTCTCAAATAGCCAAGAACCGCATATTTGGCGATGAGCACCACCATGACGGCTTGACTTGAGGCAATGCTGAGGCCGATCTCAACGTCAAAAGCAACCCAGGGTACCAGCGCCACAGCCACGGCAAGGTCTTTGCCGCGGGGCAGGTACAAGGCTAGAATTGCCGCTATAGCCGCGACGATATAGGGGACAAGCTGCATCATGGCAGAAACTTGTGCTTTTCCCGGTTCATGCTTGTGGCATCGCCAGTTTCACAAAAACTGATCCAAGGCTGGCCGCGTTGGCCAGTAAGGAGCCAAGGCAAATTCCTTTTCCCAGATCGCTGGCGAATTGCCAAGGAACGTTCCCCACATCGAAAAAGTTGACCGGGACGTAACAACGCACCGGGCCTTGGCCATGTTCATCATGGATGTAACCGCATTTTTTCCCCGGTCGATTTGAGCACGCCATTCCTTGGTGAAAATCTCGACTTCATGCGGCATTCCATCCGTGAAAACGACAATCCTCGGCTCGTGAACTCCAAGCAGCTTTTGTGCTTCTTTGATCGCTGCGAAATACCAGTCTGTTGTTGATCTGACACTTGGACTGTTGCTGCCTTCCGCTTTGATAAAATCGCCAAGTCTCACATGCACGGCAATGTCGAAGGTTTGCTCAATCGCGCCATCCATGCGGGCGCGTTGATTGAGGTAATCGGTCATCAAATCACGGTGGTCATTCAGGGAATGGAAATAGTCCTTCAGCCCCGAGTATTCGACAACACATCCTGCGGTGCTCTTTTTGAAAACCTGTGTTTCGTCCACGGCCGGCTTGCCAAACGTGGCAATCCGCTGTTTCCAATCCTCGAGCGAGCGATGATGCAGAACATTGCCATATGTGCGCTTGTCCGGCTCAAAGCGAAGCAATGGTCCAATCTTGACCTGACGCAAAGTGGGTTGAACGAAAACTCCCCCTGTGCGACTAGCGCCGACTAGCGCCCTTCCGACCGGAAACAGCAGGTTCCCAAGTCCAGGACCACCTAACCGGAAAGCCAGAAAATCCGGTCTGCTCAGCACCGGCAAATGATAGACCGTTGAGTTCAATTCACTGCGGCCGTCGAACAACAACAAATTGGTCGTTCATCACAAAGTGGTTCCACCGAGTTTGAGGCAGCACGCTTTCCAGCTTGGCCATGACCTCGGATTTACTTGGCCATCCCTGCTCCACACCAAAAAGCCGGAAATCGTCGACCACTATAGCGACAAAATTTTCGATGTGACCCTGAAGCAAATCAAGTTCCTTCAGCACCGGCTCAGGTTCATCGCCCATTCCTGTTGCACCGCCGCTGAAATGTCCGTCAAGAAACAGAAGGGCATTGGAAACCTCGCCAGCTATTTGTGGAAGCAGGATGGCGCCATCACCCAGAAGCAGCCTTACATTGGGTCGATCAGCGCAGTTCTTCTTGGCGATCTCGTGAAGGGCCGGGTCGATTTCAACTGTAACAACCGACTTGAACAATCGCGAAAGGCGACGGGCGGTGACACCTTTGTAACTGCCTATTTCAATCGCTGTGTGCGCCCCGGTAAGGTCGCGGCACGTTTTGAAATTGTGCAGCTTCGTCAATGAATGGGGAACAAAGGGGCGGTTTCGCAATTTGGCAACAACGTCGAGCAAATAGCCAGCCAAAGGCTCTAGAAAGGTTTTTGGTTCGTTCATGATGCAGCCTTTTGGGAACGGAAATCAGTCGGCGTTTCTTATGTATTCGAAGATACCGCAGCCAAAATGGCAGCTAAAATTCTCAGACATGCGAGCATCATCCGGGCCATTGCCTTCGTTCAAATCGCCTGCGTCATCCACATGCGAAATGTTTTGCAGAGTAAATCCGGCTGGCATGGCTTCGATAATTGTCTTGCAGGCAAAAACCCGGTGCGCATTGAACTCTACCCTTTGCGGGCCGATGGGCACACTCACATACAGCCTGCCACCTGGTTCGACCAAGCTGCACAGATTGTGCAGGCCCTTTCGATAGCCATGATAGTCGAGTGGGTCGCCATACCGACCAAGCCCAAAATGCTCCAACGCATGGAGACAAGACACGCTGTCGGCGGTGCCGATTTCCAAGAGCGTCACTGGATCCATAAGATCAGCCTGCATGAAACGGATATTGCGGGCAGATGTTTCAAGCTTTCGGATGTCAACGACGTCTATCTGCCTGAAGACCGCGACATGGGCTACAAACCCGTCAACGCGAGAGGCCACATCAATGTGCCTGCGCGGGCCGTGTTCAAAAATGCGCCGTGCCACAAAGATGTCTTGATGGAAATAATGCCCTGTTGCGACACCAGCAGCAGCATTCAAATCGTCAAGCACAGGATAAAGCTTTCCTTCAGCAAATCGCGCGCCTTGACTTGATTTGGCTAGTTCGCGGAAAGCCCGCCTGCTGCGAAGAAAGGCTGGAAGGGCCAAAACTGTTCGCACGCCTTTTGCAGGGTCCAGCCCGAACAACTTCAACACACTTGCTAATCTTGACATGGAAAATTCCGGTTGATGATGGCTGGTTTCACGAACATGGCTTCAGATAGAACGCGGTGTCGCTCAATTCGTTTGTGGTCCAGAAGTTTCGCCATCCGCCAATTTTCGCCAACACTGAGCTCCAGACCGGGTCTTTGGGTCCTTGATCAAAAGTCAGCGCCCCAGGCGAAATTGATCGCGATGGAAGAAACCACTGAATGTTGTCGATGACCAACAATCCACCTGGCTTGAGTTTCGAAATGACAGCAAGGACGCAATCGCCCCGGTACATTCCATCAACCAGAATTACGTCAAATGATGCGTCGGCGAACTCGGATGCCACCGCGATGTAAGGTTCGTCAGAGCGCGGCCTCTCAGGGACGCCGATCTCAGCCAGTCGATAGTCGACATTGGCGATGCCCTTGTCTTTGAACAGTTGTGAAACTTTGGCATGCCAAGCGGAATTGTGTTCAACGCTGGTGATGTGACCTGCCCGTTCTGCAAACCATATGGTGCTGCGCCCGGAACCAAATTCCAGCATTCTGTCAGTTGGTCGCAATGCAGAATCGAGAATGTCGATCGCAGACTTTGTCAGCCATGGGGCGTTCGGATTTCTACGGTCATAGACCATGTAAGCCAATCGCGCGACAATGTACCTTGGTGTCCAATGGCTCTTCCAAAACATGCAAACTTCCTTCCAAATTGTCTCTTTGCGTGATCAGCCCATGGATGTAGGCTGGTAGGCGATGGCTCACGCACGACCAAACTTCTCTTCAAACACTTCCCTCACTCCTGTCTTGATGTCTCGCGCCCGGTCCCAGCCAAGCGATTTCAACAGGGTGACATCGGCGAGCTTTCTTGGAGTGCCGTCCGGCTTCGAAGCGTCAAATACCAGTTCGCCCTTGAAGCCGACCGTTTCACAGATGAGTTCTGCAAGACCGCGGATCGAAATTTCTTCGCCCGAGCCGACATTGACATGGCCTTCACCGCTGTAGTTTTTCGCAAGAAAAACCACGGCGTCGGCTAGGTCGTCGACATGTAGGAATTCACGCAGTGGCGTGCCTGAGCCCCAGACGGTCATGGACGGCGCACCGGACAATTTTGCCTCATGCGCCTTTCGCAGCAAGGCTGGCAAGACATGGCTGGAATTGAGGTCATAATTGTCGCCCGGGCCATACAGGTTGGTGGGCTGGGCCGCGATGAAATCGCAGCCATGTTCACGCCGATAGGCTTGGCACAGCTTGATCCCGGCGATCTTGGCAATCGCATACCATTCGTTGGTCGGCTCCAGAGGACCTGTCAGCAATGCTTCTTCGGGAATGGGCTGGGGTGCCATCTTGGGGTAGATGCAGGTCGAAACCAGTAACACCAGATTCTCGACGCCAGTGCGACATGCATCGTGGATCACATTGGCTTCTATCATCAGGTTTTCGTAGAGAAAAGCCGCCGGATGGGTGTTGTTGGCGTGAATGCCTCCGACTTTTGCCGCCGCAAGGAACACCACCTGCGGCCGGTTGGTCTCCATCCACGCATCCACCTGCGCCTGGTTACGCAAGTCCAGTTCATCGCGGCCTGCCAGCAGCAATTGGCAGTTTTCACTGGCAAGCCGGCGAACCAGTGCACCGCCGACCATGCCGCGGTGGCCGGCGACAAAGACAGTTTTTCCGGCGACTTCAAACACTGCGTCCCTCACGCTTTCATTTCCCTGGCATTGGATTGTTGCTTTGCGACCTTGGCCATTTCAACTGCAAGGTCCGCGGGCGGACGTGGCAAATCTTTCAACAGGGCATGAACATCGAGCTGCGGCCTGACTATGACAGCCAGGGTGATGGCAATCAGCGCGAGGTCGGTCAGCAGCCCGGAATTCTTGGCATACCATTTTTCCAATTGCGATTTGTATGGAACGACAAGACGCGCGTAATCGCTCATGCGATCAGCCGAATTGGCCAAAAGAGCCTCTTCATTGCGAAAGAGAATGGACCCGGCCCCGGATAGTCCAGGCCGCATGTCGTTTACTGCCTTCCAATGCTCTGGAGGGAACATGGCCGAAACCCTGGGCGTCAGTGGTCGAGGGCCGATGAGGCTCATCTCGCCACGCACCACGTTGAAGAGTTGGGGCAGTTCATTGATTTTTGTGTCTCGCAGAAACTTGCCCATCGGCAAAATACGCGGATCCTTGCCTGTGGTGATGTCGCCGCCCGGCATGTTCGGGCTGTCCTTGAGCATGGTCGCAAATTTCAGAATGGAGAAAGGTTTTCCTCCCCGACCGATACGCTGCTGCCGGTAGAAAACTTCGCCTTCGCCAGAAAACCGCAAAGCCAGCATCACCGGCAAAAGCAAAGGCGAAAGCACCAGAATTGCGATGGCCGAAGCCAAAATATCAAAAGCCCGCTTCACGCCTTACATCCGGTCATCAAGGTATTTGCCAGTTTCGACATGGGCAAGCTCCGGGCACGCCTCCACAATTGCATTGACCAATTCGGCACGCTCCCACCGTCCTTGCTTGCGCATTGCCATGATCGTTTCGATGAAACGGTGAGCGCGGCTTGTTTGCGCGTCATCGAGCGCAGGCGCGCGAATGATTCCAACGTCAGCCAGGCGCGACCAATCCACCTGATCGGTGTCTGAGTAAAACTCCTCGAACGGCTTTTCACCGGAGGTGTCGCTGGCAAAGAAATAACAGGGCCAGCGTCGGGTGCTAATCAGTTCTGCAGTCCGCTCGCGCGCCTCGTCCTCGGACGAGACCTCGAAGGGCTCATAACCGTTAGCCTCAAGGAACCGGACGGCGATTTCCGAAAAAGTGCGCAGCTCAAGGTCTGCCTCGAGTTTGGGGAAGAATATTTCGCGGTCTGCGCCGAGGACGAGAGACGCCAGGCACAGGTCACCCGATTCGGCGCCGGTAACGAAATAGCGCCGGACATCCCTTGGCGCACTGATTGGTTGCTGCAAGGCAAGGCGTTGTCGAAAACCATGCAACAAACTGCCATCGGAAAATGCGACATTGGCAAAGCGGGCTGTTGACACCGCGGTTTGACCGGGTTGCGCAAACAGAACGTCTTCCATGATCCGCTTACTTGCACCCATCAAATTGGCCGGGTTCTTTGCCTTGTCGGTCGAAACAGCAAAATACTTGCGTGCTTTCCAGACCTTTGCCCGTTTCAAGGTCGCAAGCGTGTCCAGAACGTTTGTGCGTACCAGCCGCATGAGCGAATAGGCATCCTTCTCGGAACGCACATGTTTCATGGCGGCAAGGTTGAGCACATAGTCGTAAGGGGCTTGCGTTGCCAGAAAGGCGTCTATTTCGCAGCCATCCATTTCCAGCGGAAAAAAGCGCGTCTCGCAGTCCATGTAGCCGATGCCGCTGCGGATGGTGCGCACGAGCTCAACCAAATTGTTTTCGCTGATGTCAACGACATGAAGGGCTGCCGGATTGTAACTGTACAGCAACGAGGCAACTTCCTTGCCGATCGAACCTGCGCCACCAAACAGCAAGATGCGCGACCCCCTAACAGCATCGTTTATCTGCGCTTGGTTCGCTTCGATGTCAGCGGCGAACAAGCGCCGCTCGCGACCAATAATCTGATTGATATTCATCGCGGCACAACGAGTTGAAGGGATTGACGAAGTGGCTTGGCAAAAAGCGCCCAATCAACAATTCCCGAATCCAGCCATTTTTGGCGAGACCTCAGGCACTCTGTTGCAATGGTGATGCTGGACTTGAAATTGGCCGTGCTTACGCCGCCAACCATCATGTCAACCAGCACGGCATCAATGTGGGTTGATGAGCGGGCGTGGAATTCCAGCACCCGCAACATCCAGTCGTAGTCGGCTGCTATCTTGTAGGAGGGGTCAAACAAGCCGACCTTCTCCACAATCTCGCGACGCGCGTAGAAAGTGGGATGGGCAGGCATCCAGCCTGATCTGAAACCCTTGGCTGGCCATTTGCTGCCCCGCCACTTGCGGACCACCTTCTTCTCAGCGTGGTTGTTCACAAAATCCAGATTGCCAAATGCGGTTTCATTGACTGCCAAAGCCTCTGCAATTCGCGAAAGCACAAACGGGTCGTGAAATGCGTCATCTGCATTCAGAGCCCCGACAGCATCTCCTGAATATCGCCTCAAGCCCTTGTTGAGTGCATCGTAAATACCCTTGTCAGGCTCTGACAAAAGCGAAAGTTCGCGACCTTGATATTCTGCAAGGATTTCAAGGGTTCTGTCGGTGGAGCAACCGTCAACAACCACAAGTTCCTTTTCGGCATGGTCCTGGGCAAAGAACGAGTCGAGCGTGTTTCGAATGGTGCCTTCGACATTCCTGCAAACAGTGATGACTGAAATTTTCATCGGCAAACGCACATCAATTCAAGGCACCGGATTGCCAGTGAACTGACGCTGCAGCAAGGCTAAGGCCTTCTGCTGCAACATGCCTGGGAGTCCACTGAAAATCTTCGCGAAAGCGTGAGCAATCATAGACAAGCGGGCCGGTCATCTTGCCTACCAGCGCGCCAACAAGCGGCAAGCGGGACATGGCAGCATAAGCGGCCGCTGGAAATGGCAGCATCCATGGAACTGTCCCAGCTCCGCGTGCCAAAGCTGCGACCATCTCAGGAATTGAAACGGGTTCAGCATCGCAAACGACATAGGCACCGGATTTGTCTGATCGCACTGCTGCATGGATTGCATCGTGAAAGTTGCGCAAGTCAATCATCGAACGCTTGTTGTTGCGCAGGGAGGCAAACGGCAGTGGAAATCCTCGATGAAGGGCGCGAACCAGCTTCAGGATGTTGCCTTTCGGGTTTTCGCCATAGACGAGCGGCGGGCGCAAGATCACCAGACCACGCGGGAAACTATCGACAAGGGCAAGCAATGCATCTTCCGCCCTGCATTTGGAGGCAGCATAGGCCGAGTGTGGGTTGCGAGGGCTGTCGTCCGAAACAACATCCCTGCTCCAGTTCACGCCATAAACATGGGCCGTCGACACAAACACAAAGCGCTTTACGCCGGCAATAATCGCGCCTTTTGCCGCTGCAACTGCCCCATGGTGGTTGACCTGTTCAATAGCTGCCGGCGAATGATTGTCATGCGCTAGCGAAAGCAGGTGGACCACAGCGTCGGCACCGGAAAAGCATCGGGACCAGTCCGCAGGATCATCAATGCGCGAGACATGGCGCAAAGCGGGGAATCCTTCAAGAACCCTTCCAGGGCGCACAATCGGCAGCACGGTTTCACCACGGCCAACCAAAAACCGCAAAAGTGGAGCCCCGATAAAACCATTGGCACCAGTTACGCTTATGACAGGCATTGCGACCTGACTGCGGGTTTTGGAACAGCCACCACCTTATTGTCCGCTGACCTTAAGGCCGCGTTCCTCATCGGGGCGGCGAAGGCCGGTCTCATCCTTGAGCGTTTTCAGATCGCTTTGCACCATCTCGGCGACCATCTGCGAAAAGGGCGTTGTTGCCACCCAACCCAGCTTTTCTCGCGCCTTTGTCGGATCCCCGATCAAAAGTTCGACTTCCGTCGGCCGGAAATAGCGCGGATCTATCTCGACCAGCACACGCCCGGTTTTTTCATCGTGTCCGGTTTCGTCAACGCCACTGCCCTTCCAGACAATTTTCGTCCCGACTTCCGCAAAAGCTGCATCGACAAATTCGCGAACGGTTCTGGTTTCCCCGGTGGCCAGCACAAAATCATCGGGCTCGTCGCGCTGCAGCATTTTCCACATGCCCTCGACATAATCGCGTGCATGTCCCCAATCGCGCTTTGCGTCGATGTTGCCAAGGTACAGCTTTTCTTGCACCCCGCTTGAAATGGCGGCAACGGCGCGGGTGATCTTGCGGGTTACGAAGGTTTCGCCGCGCAAGGGGCTTTCATGGTTGAAGAGGATGCCGTTGGAAGCGTGCATGCCATAGGCTTCCCGGTAATTCACCGTGATCCAGTAGGCGTAGATTTTCGCAGCCGCATAGGGCGAGCGCGGGTAAAACGGCGTT
>JBGSNX010000064.1:0-9233 GCA_041739465.1 Salaquimonas sp. | reverse complement strand
CCGATGGCTCTGGGCGGCATTGGTCCGGCGCGGCCCAACCGGTCGGCGTATTCGACGTCAAGGCGGATGCGCTGGCGGTGCTGCAGGCGTTGGGGATTGATGTTTCCAAGGTCCAGATCACATCTGCCGGACCGGACTGGTATCATCCAGGCAGGCGCGGGCAAATCCAACTCGATCCCAAGACGGTCTTGGCAAGTTTTGGCGAGTTCCATCCGCTGACACTGGAAGCCCTCGACATATCCGGCCCGATTGCCGGGTTTGAGGTGTGGCTGGATGCCATTCCCGAGCCGAAGAAGCGGGCGACGCGAACCAAGCCGAAACTTGAGCTTTCACCGCTGCAACCGGTAAAGCGCGATTTTGCCTTTGTTGTCGACAAGGACCGCGATGCAGCGAGCCTTGTTCGTGCCGCGCTCGGGGCAGACAAGAAGCTTGTGAGCGACGTCCTGGTATTTGACCGCTTCGAAGGTGCTTCGCTCGGTGAAGGCAAGAAATCGCTGGCCATCGAGGTTACGCTGCAACCGCAGGACAAAACGCTGACCGATGAAGACATCGACGGCGTTTCGAAGCGGATTGTCGTGGCGGTCGGCAAGGCTACCGGCGGCGTTTTGCGGGGCTAGCCTAGGGCTTATTCCGATACCGGACTGAAACAGCGCGCTTGCCCTTGCTTGCGTTGTGTTTAGTGTGCGGCAACATTTTACGAGGAGAACCGCGCATGTTTCGATGGGGAATTCTGTCCACGGCCAAGATCGGCGTCGAACATTTCATTCCGGCAGTCAATCTGGCCGACAATGGTGTGTTGGCAGCCATCGCCAGCCGTGACATCAAGAAGGCAAAGGCACTGGCCAAGCGCTTTGGCGCAACCCATGCGTTCGGCTCGTATGAGGAAATGCTGGCCTCCGACACCATTGACGGTGTCTACATCCCGTTGCCGACCTCCCAGCATGTGGAGTGGACGCAAAAGGCCGCCAAGGCTGGAAAGCATGTCTTGTGCGAGAAGCCGATTTCACTGAAAGCCAAGGAAATCGAAAAGCTCATCGCGGCCCGCGACAAGCATGGCGTCCTGGTTTCGGAAGCCTTCATGGTCACCTACCATCCGCAATGGCTGAAGGTGCGCGAGCTCATATCCTCCGGCGCGATCGGCACGCTGAAGCAGGTGGATGCAGCAGTCACCTATTTCAATGTCGATCCGGGCAACATGCGCAACATTCCCGAACTTGGCGGCGGCGTCATTCCAGACATCGGTGTTTACCCGACAGTGGTAACGCGGTTTGCCACCGGCAAGGAGCCGGTTCGCCTGCAGGCAACAGTGGAGTTTGATCCAACCTTCGGTACCGATCGCTATGCCAGCGTGCGGGCCGATTTTGAGGGTTTCGAGCTGAATTTCTACATCTCGACCCAGATGGCCAACCGGCAGACCATCGCCTTCCACGGCGACAAGGGCTTTATCGAGGTTTCCTCGCCTTTCAATTCCAATCTGTATGAGGGTGATGAAGTGCGCCTGCACAATGCAGGCCACAGCCACACTCAGATCTGGCGCTACACCGGCATAAACCAGTACCGGCTGGAGGCGGAAGCCTTTGCACGGGCAGTGAAATCGAAGAAGGAATGGATTTTCACGCTGGAAAATTCGGTCGGCAACCAGAAGGTTATCGACGCCATCTACAAGGCCGGGAAATCGGGCAAGTGGGAAAAGGTCTGAGTCCACGAAGGGTTTGACCATCAGATGAAGGCTCCCTTGCTGATCATTCCGGAAACGGAACTTTCCGAGAGTTTCATCCGCTCGTCGGGACCGGGCGGGCAGAATGTCAACAAAGTTTCGACTGCGGTGCAGCTTCGCCTTGATGTGGCAAATTCGCCGTCACTGACTGCATACCAAAAGGAAAGGCTGGCAAAGCTTGCCAGTCATTTGATGACGCTGGCAGGCGAGATCATCATCGAAGCTTCACGCTACCGGACGCAAACGCAGAACCGCGAAGATGCGCGCGCCCGGCTGGCCGCGCTGATCGAGGAGGCTTCAAAGCCGCCGCCAAAGAAACGCCGGCCCACCAAACCAACCAAAGGCTCCATTGAGCGGCGGCTGAAAGAAAAGACCGGCCGCTCTGGCGTCAAGAAAATGCGGGGCAAAGTAGGGGATGAATAGTCAGCAACACACGCGGATGTGATGCAGGCATGATTTGCCGTAGGCCGCGACTTTGCCTATGAGTTGGAAATCAACTGGAGAAATACCATGGTTTTCCGTCCTTCCCGGCCCATCCGTTCCAGTGAAATCACTCCGAAATCCGTGTTCCTGAATCGTCGCGCCCTGATTGCAGGTGCCGGTGCAGCTGCATTGTTGCCAATGGCCTTGCCGGCTGCAGCAAAACTGGGCGATGGCGAAAAGCTTGCGACAGTGCCCTGGGCAAAACAGCCTGCTGACCTGAAGCCGACGGAATATGACTACGTCACCGCCTACAACAATTTTTACGAATTCGGCACCGGCAAGGAAGATCCTGCCGCCAATGCCAAGACACTGACCACCAAGCCGTGGACAGTGAAAATCGATGGCTTGGTGGACAAGCCGGGCGACTACGCCTTGGAAGACCTGGTTCCTGCGACCGTTGAAGAGCGCATCTACCGTTTCCGATGTGTCGAAGCCTGGTCGATGGTGGTGCCATGGAACGGCTTTGAACTGAGCACAGTGCTTGCCAAGGTCGGCGTGCAGTCTTCGGCAAAATTTGTGGCCTTTGAAACCATCGTGCGCCCGGAAGAAATGCCCGGACAACGCGGCTTTGGCCAGCCACTGGAATGGCCCTACGTGGAAGGGTTGCGACTGGACGAAGCCATGAACCCGCTGACCATCTTAGCAAACGGGCTTTACGGTGAAACACTGCCAAACCAGAATGGCGCTCCGTTGCGCCTGGTTGTTCCGTGGAAATATGGATTCAAGTCGATCAAGTCGATTGTTCGCATCACGCTGACCGATACCCAACCGCCGACAACCTGGAACAAACTGGCGCCGTCTGAGTACGGCTTTTACTCCAACGTCAATCCGGCAGTGGATCACCCACGCTGGAGCCAGGCCAGTGAGCGCGTGCTTGGCAGCGGCCTGTTCGGTTCAAACCAGCCGACCTTGATGTACAATGGCTACGAGGCTGAAGTTGCCGGGCTTTATGCCGGCCTCGACCTCAAGGCAAACTACTAGCCCCTCTGGCCAGGCGCAGACCTTGGCACAGGAAGGATACATTGACACGCTAAATCAGGCGCTGAAAAAAGTGCCTGTGTGGCCTCTGTATGCTCTGGCGCTTGTCCCTGCAGCACTGCTTTTCTGGAAAGCCCTCAGCGGAGCGGCAGGGCCTGATCCGGTTCGCACGCTTGAACACGGGCTTGGCTCGGACGCATTGAAATTCCTGATCGCCTCGCTGGTAGTGACGCCATTGCGTGAGCGCGTCGGCATCAATCTGCTGCGGTTTCGCAGGATGATTGGACTTACGGCGTTTTTCTATGTCGTGCTGCATTTCTCGGCATGGCTGGTGTTTGACCGGCAATTTGCATGGGCTGCCATTCTCGCCGATTTGACCAAGCGCACCTACATCATTGTCGGCATGGTGGGGCTGTTGCTGCTCATTCCGCTGGCGATCAGCTCCAATGATGCCATGGTTCGCAGGCTGGGCGCGATCAACTGGCGGCGATTGCACATGCTGGCCTATCCGGCTGCGGCGCTGGCTGTCGGCCACTATTTGTGGCTGGTTAAAACCTGGACTTTTGAGCCGTTGGCCTATGCCTTTGTCGTTGCGCTGCTGCTCTTGTACCGGCTGTTGCCAAAGGTAAAACCTGCCGCCAAAGCCAGAACACGCATGCGGGCTTCCAGCTGAATCCGTCAGGATGATGCGTCGCTGATTTCGAAGACTTCAACCGGACGCGAAATGCCGCGCAGGGCTCTCGACTGCCTCGCTGGCTCAAGGCCGCTGGCGCTGAGGAACAATCTCGCCCCCGGATTTTCCAATACCGATTCCGTCACGAATATCTCGTTTGCCTTGGCCAGCCCCTGGACCCGCGAGGCGATGTTGACGGTCTGACCGAAATAATCCTGTTGGTCATTGAGATTGACGGCGATGCACGGTCCTTCGTGGATGCCGATTTTCAGGATCATGTCCTGCGTCCCGTGTTCGGCATTCAATTTCTTCATGGCGCCACGCATCCTGACCGCAGCAGACATTGCACGATCGGGCGTTGGAAAAGTTGCCATCACCGCATCGCCAATGGTCTTCACCACCGCGCCTGATTCCTGTTCGATGATTTCGCCCAGAATTTGGAAATGCTCCCGGACCAGGTCAAAGGCTGCAAGGTCACCGACCCGGTCATAAAGGTCGGTGGAGCCGCGCAAATCGCTGAAAAGGAATGTAAGGCTTGAAATCTTCAGCCGCTGGTCAACAGCAAGTGTATCGGTTCGGTAAATGTCCCTGAAGGTCTGGTTTGACAGAATGCGGGTCGCCGTCAGGAAAGGCTTTCGCTTGCCCAAAAGATCGTGGAGCGCGTCATTGGCGAGGCAGACCGAAGGTATGACGCGCACTTCGGTGCGGTTTTCAATGGCAATGCGCAGCGGGCCCGGCCGCATCGTCAAGGTTTCCTTGTGGCGGTGACCACGGTCGAAAACCATGGTGATCGACTGGCGCTCCTTCGTCGGTTCGCCCTTCACGTCGATGAATTGCGCCGCATGGGTTACCGGCTCGAACACTATGACGAACGCCTCGGGAAGCTGGATCGAAATCACTGCTTTCTCGCCAGCTGGAAGTTCCAGCGCTTCGATGACAAAATCATCGACCATCTCGGCATAGCCTTCCTCGGGAAGGTCGATGCCCGAACCCCAGTACATCTGGCGGAAGTACTCTACCGGCGGCAATTGGTGGGGGTTGTGGGCGGCAATCTTGCGCACAGCTGGACTGACTGTGAAGGTCAGCTCCACCAGTTCGTCGATCATCGGCTCATAGCCCGCGGCACAAAGGGCGCAGCTGTAGATTTCGCTGCGGATGTGCTTGAGCGACGTGCCGGCATCCAGAACACCGCCGCAGCCCGGACACAGAATGTTCCAGGAAAATTCAAAAAGGCCAAGGCGTGTGGCATGCAGAAAGCCGACGATCGTCGCCTCTTCGTCGAGGCCGTTCGCTGCGGCAAAGCTCAATGCATTGATACGGTTGAGCTTTCGATCCGGCCCGTCCTGAACAAGCGCTTCGATGGCATCAACCACGCCGGGCGGAGCGGACTGCCGCAGGACTCCAAACAGCGAATGACTGACGCTCATGGTCGGCAATTCCAGCTGATGACCTGAACATACAAGTACGATATCTTAACAATAGCCAGCTAAGAATTTCTGATCCGACAAACACCCACCCAAGCCTGTACCCGGTCAGTCTGTGATCAGTTTCCGCTTTCGCGCTCGGTCGCAACAGGCCGCGGTGTCATGTAGCGGATCGCCTTCGTCATGACGCGATCCTGCAATTGCGCCTGCTTTTCAATGTTGAAATGGTCCACCCCTGCCATCGGGCGCACGTCAATGTTCACCACCTGGCCGGCAAAACCTGGACCTTCAACCACGATGTTGGTTGCCTGTCCGTCCGGTTTGTTCGGCAGGTAGAAATTGTCGACCTCCAGCACGTTGGGTCCTGGCTGGGTGGTGATCGTCGGATCAAAGGATGCGACGTAGGAAACCTTGATGCCCTTGTCGCCAAGGTATCGGGCCATCTGCACCGACGCGTTGCCGCCCAGCGAATGGCCCATGATGATGATGGGGTAGGAGACCTGACCGGCGGCGGCGCGCGCGACAATATCGTCGGCAAGCGCATTCCAAACCGAATGGTTGTCGACACTGCTCTTGATGCCGCGGCGGGCGAATTTTGCATTCATGTCGTCGAGGCCGGTCGAGAACACGTTGGCAAGACCGCGCAACAGGTAGACTTCACCTGAGTACTGGTATTTGCTGGCGTCTGAACGCGAAAGGCCTGTGGCTGATGTGGAGCTTGCCGTGGAAGAACAGCCAGACAAACCCGTCGCTGATGCGACGGCCAGAACCATGCCAGCCATGAACAACTTGCCGGAACCGCGCATATACGCCTCTACAAAACTGCGACAAACCCCTGTCCTAGGGTAGCTTGTGCGCGAAATTGTGTCAAACCGGAACAATAATCAGGATTAACAGCAGGCTTCATGGCACTTTTGGTCGCTTCCAACTTGCACAACGAGCATACCGAACCCGGCAAAAGGCGTCAGCGGGCGCAGGGCGCTGGTCACATCGCAGTCAAGAATCTTGATGGCCGGACACGTCTCGCCAATTTGTATCAGGATGGTTGCGCCAAGATACGACTGCCGACTGACGGCGCGCGCGAAAGTGTCGAAGCCATCCTCATCAACACGTCGGGCGGATTGACTGGCGGCGACCGTCTCGACTGGGAAGTTGTGGCCGGACCGCAAGCACGGATCGTTGCGACCACGCAGGCCTGCGAGAAGACCTATCGCTCCAATGGTGGCGAAGCGCGGGTGTCAACACGGCTGAAGGTTGATGAAGGCGGTCATGTCGGTTGGCTGCCGCAAGAAACCATTCTTTACGATGGCGGTCGCATTGAACGGCGGCTTGAGGCAGACATTGCTTCGGGCGCCAGCCTGTTGGCGATGGAAGCGCTGGTGATCGGCCGCAAGGCCCATGGCGAAACCGTTCGGCAGGGTCATTTTCGCGACAGCTGGCGGGTGCGTGTTGCAGGTTCGCTGGTGCATGCCGAAGAGATGCGGCTTTGCGGTGAATTTGCGGACATGACCGCTGCACCATCGCTGCTGAACAGCAACACGGCGATTGCAACAATCCTTCTGGTTCATCCCCAGGCACGCGACATGGTTGGCAGATGCCGCCAGCTTCTTGCGGACAATCAATTCCGCACGCTGGTTCATTGGGGCGTTTCGGCGCATGAAATTGGCGGACATGGCAAGCTTCTTGCCAGACTGGCAGCACGGGACGGGCATTCCTTGCGGTCTGCACTGATTCCATTGCTCGGCCTGCTCAATGAATGGGCGGCCAACGGGGAAAAACTGCCCAGAATTTGGACAATGTGAGGAAGATCGCATGAACCTGACGCCGAGGGAGAAGGACAAGCTGCTGATTTCGATGGCAGCCATCGTCGCGCGCAAACGGCTGGAACGCGGGGTCAAGCTCAACCATCCCGAAGCAATCGCGCTGATTACCGACTTCGTGGTCGAAGGCGCGCGAGACGGGCGCAGCGTTGCCGATCTGATGGAAGCGGGCGCCCATGTGGTGAACCGCTCTCAGGTCATGGAAGGCATCGCTGAAATGATCCATGACGTACAGGTGGAAGCGACTTTTCCGGACGGAACAAAGCTTGTCACCGTGCATGAACCGATACGATAGGAGTGTTGCATGATCCCCGGTGAAATCATTGCGGCCAATGGCGAAATCACCCTCAATGCAGGGATGGCTAGCCTTACCCTTCGGGTCGCCAATACCGGCGACCGGCCCGTGCAGGTTGGTTCGCACTATCATTTCTTCGAAGCCAATCCGGAGCTGGCCTTTGACCGGGCGCTGGCTCGCGGCATGCGGCTCGACATTGCGGCAGGCACGGCGGTGCGGTTTGAGCCCGGCCAGGAACGCGATGTGCAACTGGTGCCGCTCAGCGGCAATCGCGAGGTCTACGGTTTCCGCCAGCAGGTGATGGGGCGGCTTTGATCAAGATCGCCGCCGCCCGTTTTCCGGTTCAGTTTGATGTGGCGCCCGCGCGGTCGCTATTTCGGATTGGGCAGCGGCGGCAGCGTGCGCAAATAGGTGATCACAGCCTTCACGTCGTCGCCGGTCATCAGCGCGAAATGCTGGTAGGGCATCGGCGGAAGCATTTTCGACCCGTCCGGCCGCACGCCTTGGGTGATCATCTTCGCCAGATCGTCATCGCTGACCGCGGCAATTCCGTCGGTGTGGGAAGTGAGGTTGGACGCGACGGAAATGCCCCACGGCCCATGGAACTCGTAGCCGCCCTGGCCG
The DNA here is from genome assembly GCA_041739465.1 of Salaquimonas sp. GTDB lineage: Bacteria > Pseudomonadota > Alphaproteobacteria > Rhizobiales > Rhizobiaceae > BOKV01. Next base: position 1,219 of record JBGSNX010000064.1, on the reverse strand, counting down.
AGCTTCGTCAGGTCGGGACCCTGCGGCGTGATCGGGCTGTGGCATTCGAGGCAATGGGCAACCGGACCCGCAAGATATTTTCCATACTCAACGCTCACGCCGCGAGGGGTGTCGGCGACGCTCACGACCGGCGGACCATAGGCCGGCGGCAGCGGCGTGTTGTAGACGGATTTTCCGGGGTCATTCTCAGCCGAGGGCACGGTTCGCAGGAAAGTCACAATCGCAGCCACGTCAGTGTCGGAAAGATCGCGGTAGAAGGTGAACGGCATAGGCTGACCGATGATCGTGCCATCGGGCCGGATGCCTTCGCGGATCGCCTTGCCAAGTTCGGCGTCGCTCCATTGGCCAATGGCGCCAGCCGGCGTGATATTGGGTGCGATGGCCGTGTACATCTCGGTCTTTTCGATCAGGCGGCCGGCAAGTTCCTGCCTAGCGACCGGGCCTTCGGGACCCAGCGGCGTGTGGCAATTGCCGCAACCCATCGGGCCGCGAACGAGGTATTCGCCGCGTTCGAGGGCTGTTTGCGCGCCGGACTGAGCGGGCATGCTGCATATGGCGGCGAGCGCCGCAATCACCGGGAATATTCGCATGGGCTGGCTCCAGGGTTTTCACAACCATTTCAGTTGAAGAACGAGCGCCCCGCGTTCAATGGCGCCGATCTTGAACCAGCAACCGCGCCTGTCAATGGTGCCGACGCCCGTTTTGCGCAAATCCTGTTTTCCCCCTTGCCTCGAGGTTAGCCATGCCAGCCAGCATTTCCCGCGCCACCTATGCCGCCATGTATGGCCCGACCACCGGTGACAAGGTGCGGCTTGCCGACACCGAATTGTTCATCGAGGTCGAAAAGGACTTCACCACCTATGGCGAGGAGGTGAAGTTCGGCGGTGGCAAGGTCATTCGCGATGGCATGGGGCAGAGCCAGCGCAGCCGCGCCGAGGGCTCGGCGGACACGGTCATCACCAACGCGCTGATTGTTGACGTGACCGGCATCTACAAGGCCGATATCGGCCTGCGCGAAGGGCGCATTCACGCCATCGGCAAGGCGGGCAATCCGGACACCCAGCCGGGCGTCACCATCATCATCGGGCCGGGAACGGAGATCATTGCCGGCGAAGGCAAGATCATCACAGCCGGCGGGTTTGACGCCCACATCCATTTCATCTGCCCGCAGCAAATTGACGATGCGCTCTACTCGGGCCTCACCACCATGCTGGGCGGC
>JBGSNX010000052.1:0-6341 GCA_041739465.1 Salaquimonas sp. | reverse complement strand
CTCCGACCAATTCGTGATGTGCAGCCATGCTGAACTCTTCCACATTCGCTTACACAGTTTGCACACGTTGAAGCGGATCAGACTTCGTGTTGTGTGCGCCCGAAAAAGCGCATTTTGTGTAACGTATGTGTAAGGGTATTTTGGTCTTTTTTGAATGTCAAATTGTTTAGTTATCTAGCTGATATTGTTTGGTAATTTGTCTATTAAAAATATTATGCTTGTATGCTTTTAAGTCCCTTGCGTCTACCAGTTTCGCCATGCCCGCCTTCCCCCATGAGTAGCTGCAAGCATGGCTTTCATGCAACGAAAAAGGGCGGCACATGGCCGCCCTTCCCCAAGGATGAAAATTGGTTCAGCCGTGAAGCTTGATCGTGATTTCGGCCACGCGCTTGCCCTGGAACTTTGCGCCGGCAAGGTCCATCTCGGAGGCCTGGCGCGAACCGTCGCCACCGGTCAGCAAGGTCATGCCGTAAGGTGAACCGCCACGGTACTGGTCGTGGCCCATCTGGTCCTGGTAGGCGTAGGACAGCGGCACGATGATCATGCCATAGTGCTGCAGCATCGCCTGGGTGGAGATGATGGTGAATTCCTGGCCGCCATGCTGGGTCGCGGTCGAGGACATGACAGATGCAACCTTGTTGACGAGCGCGCCCTTCATCCACAGACCGCCGGTCTGGTCGAAGAAGTTCTTGAGCTGCGCCGGCATCAGGCCGTAGCGGGTCGGCACGCCCAGGATGATGCCGTCATAATCGGCAAGTTCCTGCGGATCGGCGATTTCAGCCTTCTGGTCGAGCTTGAAATGCGAAGCCTTGGCGACATCTTCTGGCACGAGCTCGGGGACGCGCTTGACGGTGACTTCTGCACCGGCTTCCGTTGCGCCTTCTGCGGCTGCCCAGGCCATTGTTTCCATGTGGCCGTAGCTGGAATAATAAAGGACCAAGATTTTGGCCATGGTGTTTCTCCTGACAGTTGAAAGCTTGCTGGAAAGACCCGCCAAGTGCCGGTCCCGTCATTTGAGATAGACCGAATTGTTCGTTGCAACAGCCCTGGGCGATGCAACGCACTGTCAACAAAACAAGTCCGGTTGGACGGCATGGAGAAATCACCTTGAGCGCGAAGATTGTAACTGCGGCCATGCTGGCCATTGGTGATGAACTGCTTTCGGGGCGAACCCGCGACAGGAACATCGGCCATCTTGCCAGCGTTCTGACGCTTGCAGGCATAGACCTTCGCGAAGTGCGCATTGTTGCCGACGACAGTGCGGCTATCGTCGAGGCGGTCAATGCGCTGCGGAGCCGCCATGATCTTGTGTTTACCTCCGGCGGTATCGGCCCGACCCATGACGACATTACTGCAGACGCAATGGCGGCGGCATTTGGCGTCAAAATCGACCACGACCCGCGGGCAATGGCAATTCTTGCGGCACACTATGCCGAGCGCAACCTCGAATTCACTCAGGCGCGCAAGCGCATGGCAAGACTGCCCGAAGGTTCGGCTTTGATTGACAACCCGGTCTCCAAGGCGCCGGGCTTTATCGTTGGCAATGTGCACGTGATGGCGGGCGTCCCATCGGTCTTCGAGGCGATGCTGGATGGACTGCTGCCAAAACTGCCCACTGGTGCGCAAGTATTTTCAAGGTCGGTCGATTCTCCCTTCCCCGAGGGGCATATCGGCACTGCGCTTGGCGAAATCCAGAAGCGCCACCCGCAGACTGCAATTGGTTCCTACCCAAAATTTGACGGCGGCGCGTCCTATTCGACGCAAATCATCATCCGCTCGCGCGAAATGGAAGCAATCAATGCAGCTGAAGCCGACGTCAAAACCATGTTGGACGCCTTCAGCGCCCAGGCAGCCTGACAAACCGTACATGCGCGCATTGTCAGCCGGTTCGCGATTGGCTATTGCACCTTGAACAACCCGCGCCGAGGAACTTCAAGATGTCGCAGCCAGCCAACAAGGCATTTCCCGTTTCATGGGACCAGTTTCACCGCGACTGCAAGGCGTTGGCCTGGCGGTTGGCAGGGGCTGCAGAAGCAAAGGGTGAATGGAAAGCCATCGTGTCAATCACGCGTGGCGGGCTTGTGCCTGCGGCAATCATCGCGCGCGAACTGGGCATCCGCAACATCGAAACGATCTGCATCGCCTCCTATCATGAATACAAGGACCAGGGCGACCTGACCATCATCAAGAGCATCTCGCCCGATCTCATTACCGCTGATGGTGGGGTCAACATTCTTGTCGTTGACGATTTGACAGATACCGGAAAGACGGCAGCAAAGGTTCGGGAGATCCTGCCGAACTGCCACATTGCAACGGTCTACGCCAAACCCAAAGGCGTGCCGATGGCAGATACCTATGTGACCGAGGTCAGCCAGGATACCTGGATATATTTCCCGTGGGATCTGGATCTCGCCTACACGGCGCCGATTTCCGGCAAGCGCGACAGCTGACTTCAGCCTGCCGCCACTTTTGACCATTCCGGTTGGTCGCGCATCTGCAATGGCAATTTGCTGGGCATGGCTTCGCCGGCATAATTTTGCTGGGTCAGCCTGGCGATGGAACTGCATTGCAGCAGGTCGGCATAAGGCATGGGCCTGGCAAACAGATAGCCCTGGTACCAAAGCGATCCGAAGTGCGACAGGAATATCACCTGCCCTGTGGTCTCGACGCCTTCAACGGTGATGTCGAGGCCCCGGTCGCGGGCCAGGTGAATGATCGTGGCAATCATGGACTGCGCCGAGATCGAGTCTTCAAGCTCCCGCACAAAAGATGCATCGATCTTGATGCGGTCGAGCGAGAACTTTGAAAGATAGGACAGACCGGAGTATCCGGTTCCAAAATCGTCGAGTGCTACCGAAACACCCAGGGCACGTACCGCGCCGATGACATCGGTTGATTTCTCGTCTCGGGTGATCAGGACGTTTTCGGTGACTTCTATCTCCAGCCTGTGCGGCGGAAAGCCGGTTTCGGCCAAAATGTCCTTGAGGTCATCGCAAAAACCCGGTGCCAGAAAATGGTTCGGTGAAATGTTCACCGCGAGCCGGATGTCGGGGATCGGCAGAATGTGGTTGCAAGCTCTGCGCAGGACATTGTTGCCCAGTTTTGTCATCAAGCCGAGTTCTTCGGCCATTCCGATAAAGTCAGCAGGCGAAACCCTGCCAAGCTGGGGGTGTGTCCACCTTGCCAATGCCTCGACCGCAACGATCCTGTCGAAATTTGAATCAACCAGCGGCTGATAATAAATTTCCAGCTCTTCGGCCTCAAGCGATTCGCGAAAGCCGGTTTCCATCTTGGAAATCCGCTCGGCAGTGGCTGCCGAATTGTCGGAATAGCTGACATGAAGTTTGCCATCACCGGCCTTGGCTTCTGCGAGTGCAAATTCCGCCCGTCGAACCAATTCGGTAGTGCTCACCGGATTTTCCGCAGAAACCATGGCCGAACCGATGGAAACGTCGATGTAAATGCTCTTTTCGGCCACCGGAAATGGCGGGATCATGCACCTTTGGATCGCGGCAACCAGATCGTTGATATCGCCTTGGGAGTTGATTGCCCGCAAGATGAAGGCAAAACGGTCGCCTTCGACGCGTGCGAGCATGCCCACACCCTCAACGGTGCGCAGACGTTCGGCAACTGCAACGATGATCTTGTCGCCAGCCTGATATCCGAAAGAATGATTGAGCGAAGAAAACCGCCTGATGTCTACGCACACAACAGCCAGCGCCTCGCCGGGCCGCAAACGGGCAAGGTCCAGAATCAGTGTCCGTTCCATGTTCTTTCTGCTGGGCAGACCTGTAGCCGGATCGAAGAGCTCGCTTTTGCGAATGGCCCGGAAATCCTGGAAGGAGCGCAGCATCATCAATACGATAGCTGCTATCATCAAGGTGATGCAGCTGAGCAGATAGATGTTCATTGCAGGTGGCGCAGGCACCACACTTGCAGCAATGGAATTATGCTGAAAGAAGCCGGAAAACAGCTGCCAGGTTGCAAAAGCGGCAAAAACCAACGCCGCAGATGACAGCATCACGATCCGTTTGTGCTGCTTTTCTTGAATTTCCAGCATGTTTTACGCCAACGCTCCCACAAACCAAGGGCCAACCTATCCAAAAGGAATTGACAATTCGTATCTGCGAAGTTTCGTTCTTATCCACCGGGATACACAGCGAATCGAAAGCGACGACCCGTTGCATGGCGGTAGCAAGCGCAAAATTTTCCAAAATGAATTTTTTCGGCAAATGCCTGATTTGGTTCAATTTTCAGGTTCACAAACTTATCCCGGTTATTCACAGGGTAGTACAACATGTGGTGTGCGGCAGAATTTTTGTGACAACACCTTGACGCTCAAACACGAGTCGCAATAGCTAGCAGTCCTGTCGGGAGTGTGTTTCCCCTCGCCCGGTTTGCAGTTGGTTTCGCAGGCTGGGTTGGTTGGAAAGTTTCCCGGAAGTTCCACAGTTCACGCGTTTTGCAGATCCTGTTTCCTGGTTTTTCCGGGAACTGCAGGCAATGTTGCGCCGGGTTTGCGTGTTCGTATTTGCAGTGTTCGGCAAAATTGGTAAATCGCCTGTTAACACAATATTTAGTGTTTGCTGGTACTGATCATACCAGATATAGTTTGTGACCGTTGCCTGAGCGTGGTGGAGTGATTCCCCCTGTCCGGCGGCAATCAGAAGACAGTGACAGCGTAATGAAGCCCGTGGCGGCTTCTGGGGGTCGGAGGCAAAGCGCTTCCGGCAAAGGGAATTGTTTGTCCATTTTTCGCCTGTGTTGAGGCGGACAATGGAAGCATCGGAAAGCGAAAAGGGCGATACCATGCGGATAGAAAGACGTTATACAAAAGAGGGTCAGTCTCCATACGCGGACATCGCGTTCAAGACTGCAAACAGCGAAATCCGCAATCCGGACGGCTCCGTCGTTTTCCGCCTTGAAAACATTGCTGTGCCTGAGCAATTCAGCCAGGTGGCGACAGATATCCTGGCGCAGAAATATTTCCGCAAGGCCGGGGTTCCCGCGCGCTTGAAGCGCATGGAAGAAGAAACAGTACCATCATGGCTGTGGCGCTCTGCGCCGGATGACAGCGCGCTTGCCGCCCTGCCCGCCGATCAGCGCCATGGCTCTGAAATGGACGCCAGGCAGGTGTTTGACCGTCTTGCCGGCACCTGGACCTATTGGGGCTGGAAAGGCGGCTATTTCGACCGCGAGAGCGACGCACAGACATTCTTCGACGAATTGCGCTATTCGCTTGCCCGCCAGATGGTCGCGCCAAATTCGCCGCAATGGTTCAACACCGGCCTGCATTGGGCTTATGGCATCGACGGCCCGGCACAGGGACATTTCTTTGTAGACCACGAAACGGGCAAACTGACCCGTTCCAAGTCTGCTTATGAGCACCCGCAGCCACATGCCTGCTTCATCCAATCGGTAGATGATGATCTCGTCAACGAAGGCGGCATCATGGACCTTTGGGTTCGTGAGGCACGGCTGTTCAAGTATGGCTCCGGCACCGGTTCCAATTTCTCGGCGCTGCGCGGCGAAGGCGAAAAGCTTTCCGGCGGCGGACGCTCATCGGGCCTCATGAGCTTTCTCAAGATCGGCGACCGGGCGGCTGGCGCGATCAAATCAGGTGGCACCACAAGGCGCGCTGCAAAAATGGTCGTGGTCAATGCCGACCACCCAGACATTGAATCCTACATCGACTGGAAGGTTCGCGAAGAACAGAAGGTTGCCGCGCTTGTTGCCGGGTCGAAGTCGCTTGCCAAGCACCTCAAGGCCATCATGAAGGCCTGCGTCAATTGCGAAGGCAATGGCAGCGATTGCTTTGATCCAAAACTCAATCCCGCGCTCAAGCGTGAAATCAAGGCGGCCAAAAAGTCTTCCATTCCGGAAAACTACATCAAGCGCGTCATTCAGCTTGCACAACAGGGTTTCCGCGACATCGACGTTCCCGTCTATGACACTGATTGGGATTCGGAAGCCTACCTGACCGTATCGGGCCAGAACTCGAACAACTCGGTTTCCGTGACCGACGCGTTCCTGCGCGCGGTGGAAAACGATGGCGACTGGCATTTGACAGCACGCCGCGATGGCAAGGTGATGAAAACGCTCAAGGCGCGTGAGCTTTGGGAAAAGATCGGCAATGCCGCCTGGGCGTCGGCAGATCCGGGCCTGCATTTCAACACCACGATGAATGATTGGCACACCTGCCCGGAAGCTGGCCCGATCAATGCGTCGAACCCATGCTCGGAATACATGTTCCTAGACGACACCGCCTGCAATTTGGCATCGCTGAACCTGCTCGCCTTCCGCTAAAAGTAAATGGCTACAGCAAGCGACCGGCTGGCATT
>JBGSNX010000042.1:0-3937 GCA_041739465.1 Salaquimonas sp. | reverse complement strand
TGGCGCGACGAGCGCGCAGCCGACGTTCCCGAAATCCCGCGCACCGAGGGCTGATTGCGTGTCGCACCCGCCCGCCATGCAGCCCGGCGCAACACTTGGCATTCTGGGCGGAGGCCAGTTGGGTCGCATGCTTGCCATGGCTGCTGCCCGCCTTGGCTACAAGACCATCGTTCTGGATCCAGATCCTGCTGCTCCGGCAGCGCAGGTCGCCAATCGTCACATTGCCGCAGGGTTCGACAGCTCCCCGGCGCTGCAAGAATTGGCGAAAGCCTGCGACCGCATCACGTTTGAGTTCGAAAATGTTCCCGTTGAAAGCGTAACGTTTCTGGAAGGTTTGCTGCCGGTTTACCCTTCCTCCCAGTCCCTGGCCAAAACGCAGGACAGGCTTGTGGAAAAGCGCTTCATCAATTCCGCTGGCATCGCCACTGCCCCGTTTTTCGAAACGCCAAGCCTGCAAAGCTTGGTTGAATCGCTGGGGGCGGCCGGTGGCAAAGGCATCCTCAAAACCCGGCGGCTTGGATATGACGGCAAGGGGCAGGTGTTTGTTCCTTCGCCGCAGAACGCAGCGGGCGCCTTTGAGAGCCTCGGCGGCAAGGACCTGATCCTTGAAGGGTTGGTGGATTTTGCCTGCGAAATCTCGGTGGTTGCCGCTCGTACCTCGTCGGGCGATTTCGTCGCATTTGATCCGGCGATGAACCTGCATGTGGGTGGAATATTGCGCCAGTCAACAGTGCCTGCGCCGCTGGACGGCCACGTTCTGGCGCAGGCAATCCTGGCAACCCGGCGTCTGGCAGATGCCCTCGACCATGTTGGCGTGCTCGGGGTCGAGTTTTTCGTAACCCATGAAAACGACCTGCTGGTCAACGAGATTGCCCCGCGGGTGCACAACTCCGGTCATTGGACAGAGGCGGTTTGCCCGGTCTCGCAGTTTGAACAGCATGTGCGGGCCGTGTGTGGCCTGCCGCTTGGAAGCAATGCCCGAACAGCAGATTGCGTCATGGAAAATCTTATTGGCGACGATGTGGAGAAGGTTGCAACACTGCTGCGCGAAGACGCCGTGATGGTGCACATGTACGGCAAGTCACAGGCAAGACCCGGCCGCAAGATGGGGCATTTTACCCGCGTTTTGCCAAACAGCCGATAGTTCGTCTGCCGTGTCTCCAAAGTGTGGACAACAGGTGTCGATTCTGCTAATGCCCCACTTCTGCTGGCGGCTGGTGTCGCGGGCGGGATGCTGTTCGGTCCCTTCTCTTGATCATTTCAGGCGATGTGCATGAACGAAATCCAGCAGCCTGCCCTTTCCTGAACCCTCATCGATACATTCGGTGTGGATTGACGGGCGAACGGACTGCCGGTGTTTCGCAAGGCCTGATGGCTGGCGGAAGTGCCCGAATTGAAACCTTGCCAAACTTAACCCTTGAGCACAGGCTGCAACGCAAAGGAACGGATCAAACGTGCAGGTACTCGTACGCGACAACAATGTGGACCAGGCGCTTCGCGCGCTGAAAAAGAAACTGCAGCGCGAAGGCGTGTTCCGCGAAATGAAGCTGCGGGGCCATTACGAAAAGCCTTCGGAAAAGCGCGCCCGCGAAAAAGCGGAAGCTGTTCGCCGCGCCCGCAAGCTGGCACGCAAGCGCCTGCAGCGCGAAGGCCTGATCACGGTCAAGCCGCGCGTCGTCAAGTAAGCCAAAATCGGTTTGGCTGGCATGCCTTTTCGGCAGCGCCGCCATTTCGCCAACTTTATGGTGTTTTCGGGCGGGGTTGGCTAAGGCTACCTCCGCCTTTGCTTTATGCGGCAGGGTGTCCTGTCAGTTCATGGCACCGGAATGATCTTCCGTGCGGAATGTTGGGATACCACCCTTGATGCAACTGCGCCTGCCTAAGTCCCTTCTTTCTGCCGCAGCGATGCTGATGCTTGGCGCATGCACAACCGCATCCATCAACGATGCGGTTCAGGTGGACAAGGCACAGGGGGGCGAATCCAACATCGCCTCGCTGACACAGGTCGTTGAGCGCAATCCACGCTCCGCCGAGGCGTACAATGTTCGCGGAACGGCTTTCGGGCTTGCAGAGCGTCACCGCGAAGCGCTGGCAGATTTCACCAAGGCAATCGAACTCAACCCGCGCTTCTACAAGGCCTATGCCAACCGTGCGCTGGTATACCGTGCACTCAACGAACAAGCTGCCGCCATTGCCGACTACAGCAAGGCCATCCAGATCAACCCGCAATATGACGAAGCCTTCATTGGTCGCGGAAATGTCTACCGTTTCGCTGGCCAGGAAGAGCAGGCATTCCGCGATTTCCAGCGCGCCATCCAGATGGGGTCGACAAATCCGCGCGCATACCACTCACGTGGGCTGATCCAGCAGAAGCGCGGCCAGCACAACCAGGCCATCGAGGATTTTTCGACCGCCATTTCGCTGGAACCAAGCGCTGCCGAACCTTACAACAGCCGTGGCGTTTCCTATCTTGCATCGGGCGATCTGGAAAACGCCATGAACGACATCAACGGTGCACTGCGCCTGAACGACCGCTATGCCGAAGCCTGGGCTAACCAGGCACTTGTTTTCGAGCAGCGCGGCGACAAGGCGCGCGCGTTCAAGTCCTATGCCCGCGCCGTGCAGCTTGACGAAAAGCTGACGGTCGCCCGCGACGGGATGAACCGAACCAGGGGCTGACCCAACAAAAAACCCGGCGTCTCCGCCGGGTTTCGCATGTCTGTCTTGGTGTCGGCTTTCGCGCCTAGACGTTGTTGAACCCAACGAAATCGCTGTCATCGAAATCGGCGATCTGGAAGTTCTTGAGCGTCAGCGTGTCCGTGCCAAGCTTGATAACCAGATCGGCCCCCGACTGCTTGGCACTGCCGGCATTGGCGGCAATGTCTGCCACGGCTCCGATGTTCAGCGCGGTCAGATCCAGAAGATCGACACCGTTGGTAAAGTCGAAGATCCGGTCCTGACCCATGCCCGCTTCGAACACGAACACATCCGCCCCGCCATTGCCGAAAATGGCGTCGTTGATGGCGTTGTTCTGGCTGATCGTGGTACCCGCCGCAGAGCCGATGATCTGCCCGGTGCCATTGTCATTGATATTCGACTGGTAGGTGAACACGCCTGCCAGATAGTTTTGCGTGACCGTGGTGAAAGCCTCGTTGGCCCCGCCATCGGTGGTAACGCGCGACTGGATCACGCCACCCAAATAGCTATCGGTGGTGGTGTTGCCATTGTCGAACAGTGTCTCTTTCTGAGTCAACTGGCCGGTGGCCGGGTCGAGCGTCAGGGTCGAACTTTCCCAAGCGTGGATGTTCGACACGCTGTCGTCCGAGATGATGGACGTGCGCTGGTTCACATCGTTGAAATTGGTGGTCGCAACGAAGCCGTTGGAAGCCGTTTCGACCCGGCTGTCGACGCGCTGTGCATCATCATAGTTGAGAACGGTCGAGCGCACCGCATCGCCATCATAGCTGATTGTGTGGCTGTCCCAACGCCCGGCTGCATCATAGGCGATGGTGACGGTGTCACGAATGCCGGCAAGCCCGGTTGTCGCAACCGAGGCCAGCACGCCGGCATCGTAGCTCCAGATCGTGTGGGTGCCGTCATCATTGGTGGTATCCTTTGACACCAGCACGTCGTCAGCGCCGAAGACGAGGGTTGACGCGGTCCAGGGCGCGCCAGCCGTGTCGGTGGCAACGACCTGCGTGCCGCCATCATTGGGCCCGCCGGAAATCCGCGTGGCGTCATTGCTCGCCCCACCTTCGGTCCAGGTCACGTCGGTGGCACCGCCATTGAGCAGCGCGTCAATCACACCGATCTGAGTTGGGATGTTGCCGTAAAACGCCATGCCGCCAGCATCAGCGAACACGATGTGTTCGATGCTGGTCAGCGTCACGCCGGCAAAGGCAAACGGTCCGGAGCCGGTCAGCTCCAGCGTGTCGTC
>JBGSNX010000006.1:0-11022 GCA_041739465.1 Salaquimonas sp. | reverse complement strand
TTCACCGCATTTTCGACAGCTTCCGCACCGGTGGTGACGAAAATGGTCTTCTTGGCGAAATTGCCGGGAACGACCTTGTTGAGGCGCTCGGCAAGTTCGACATAGTTTTCGTAGGGCACCACCTGGTGGCAAGTGTGGGTGAAGCGCTCGAGCTGGTCACGCACGGCAGCCATCACCTTGGGGTGGCGGTGGCCAGTGTTGACGACAGCAATTCCGGCTGCAAAGTCGATGTAGCGGTTGCCTTCTTTGTCCCAGATTTCAGCATTCAATGCCCGGTCGGCATAAATTTGCGTGGTGACACCGACACCGCGCGAGATTGCCGCGCTGCGCCGTTCCGGCAATGTGACTGCGCCCATGAAACTCTCCCGTATGTTTCTGTTGTTTGTTTCTGGCCGATTGCCCCAAGCCTAAAGCGGCGGCGGGCGAAAGAAAAGCCTGCCCGCGTCAGCGCCTGTCGTTTCAATTGCCAGGCGCCAGACCGATTTCAGCAAGAACCTGCGCCGTGTGCTCGCCAAGACCTGGTGCGCGCAACCCGCTGTCGGCGTTTTCACTGTTGAAACGGATCGGCGTGCGAACGCCCGGCACGCCGTCGTTTTCGATGCGCATGCCTCGATGGGCAAATTGCGGATCGGCAAACACATCGGCAACCGAATTGATCGGCCCCGCCGGAACCACCGCCCTTTCCAGCGCTGCCAGCAAATCGTCGCGTTTCCATTTGCGGGTAGCATCTTCCAGCATGGCCGTCATTTCCGCCCGGTTCGAGATGCGCAAGGCATTGTTCACGAAGCGCGGATCATCGCCATCCACCTGTAACGCGGTGCAAAGCCGACGGTATTGATCATCATTTCCGATCGCAAGGATCAAATGGCCATCGCTTGTTGGGGCAACCTGATAGGGCGCTATGTTGGGATGGGCGTTGCCCATGCGTTTTGGCGTGACACCAGAAGCCAGAAAATTCATGGCCTGGTTTGCAAGCACGCCGGTCATGGCGTCAAACAGCGCAATGTCGATATGCTTGCCCTTGCCGGTGGCTGCGCGCTCGATCAAAGCTGCCTGAATGGCAATGGTACCGTAAAGCCCGCTGAAAATATCTGCGAAGGCTACGCCAATTTTCTGCGGTTCACCAGCCGGGTCGCCGGTCAGATCCATGATGCCGCCCATGCCCTGGATCATGAAATCATAGCCCGCCCGGTTGGCATACGGCCCGTCCTGGCCAAAACCGGTGATTGAACACACGATCAGCTTCGGGTTGAGCGCCATCAGGCTGGCAGCATCAAGGCCGTGTTTCTCAAGCCCGCCGACCTTGAAGTTTTCAACTAGCACATCTGCTGTGCTTGCAAGCCGCCGAATGATTTCCAAACCTTGCGGCGTTGAAAAATCGGCAATCACCGAGCGCTTGCCTCTGTTGCAGGCGTGAAAATAGGCTGCCGAACGACCGCTCTCATGTTCGATCCACGGAGGCCCCCATTTTCGCGTGTCATCGCCCTGCGGGCTTTCGACCTTGATGACGTCGGCGCCAAGGTCCGCCAGCGTCTGGCCTATCCATGGACCGGCAAGAATGCGGGCAAGTTCGACGACCTTGAGGCCGGAGAGAGGCTGCATCAGAAAAACGCCTGCAATCCGGTTTGCGCCCGCCCAAGGATCAGTGCATGGACGTCATGCGTGCCTTCATAGGTGTTCACCGTTTCCAGGTTCTGCGCATGACGCATCACATGATAGCCGATCTGGATGCCATTGCCTCCATGCATGTCGCGGGCCTGACGGGCGATGTCGAGCGCCTTGCCGCAATTGTTGCGCTTGACCAGCGAAATCATTTCCGGAGCTTCGCGGTGCTGGTCCATCAACCGGCCGACCCGCAGCGAGCCTTGCAGGCCAAGCGCGACTTCCGTTTGCATGTCGGCAAGCTTCTTCTGGAAAAGCTGCGTAGCAGCCAGCGGCCTGCCGAACTGCTTGCGGTCGAGGCCGTATTGCCGCGCCCGGTGCCAACAATCTTCCGCTGCGCCCATCACGCCCCATGAAATGCCATAGCGCGCCCGGTTGAGGCAACCAAATGGCCCCTTGAGGCCCGAAACATTGGGCAACAGCGCATCTTCGCCAACCTCGACGCCTTCCATCACGATTTCCCCGGTGATCGAAGCGCGAAGGCTCAGCTTGCCGCCGATTTTTGGCGCGGAAAGGCCCTTCATGCCCTTCTCCAGAATGAAACCGCGAATGGCATTGCCGTGGGCTTCGCTCTTGGCCCAGACCACGAAAACATCGGCGATCGGCGCGTTGGAAATCCACATCTTCGCGCCATGCAGGCGAAAGCCTCCGGCGGTTTTTTCCGCCCTCGTCTTCATGCCGCCAGGGTCAGAACCCGCGTCAGGCTCGGTAAGGCCGAAGCAGCCGATCAACTCGCCGCTGGCCAGGCCTGGAAGGTATTTTTGCCGCTGCTCTTCGCTGCCATAAGCATGGATCGGGAACATAACCAGCGAGGATTGCACGCTCATCATCGAGCGATAGCCGGAATCAACCCGTTCAACCTCCCGGGCCACCAGCCCGTAGGCGACATAGCTGGCACCGGCAGTGCCGTACTCGGCGGGCAGGGTGACGCCCAAGAGCCCGGCTTGACCCATCAGCCTGAACAGGCCCGGATCGGTTTTCTCTTCCAGATAGGCCGCCTCGATGCGCGGAGCGAGTTCGCCCTGCGCAAAGGCTCTTGCCGCATCCCGGATCATCCGCTCGTCTTCGCTCAATTGGTCTTCCATCAGGAACGGGTCGTCCCATTGAAAGCCTCCGGTCGTTGTCATGCGGTGCTCCAGTCCAAAATGCCTAGCAGATCAGAGCATGCAATGCCGCAACCAGCGCCGGGGTTCAAGCGGGAAGAACTCCGGCGCTGCAATGCCGCAGTTTTTGATGTTCGGCCAAATCCGGGAATTTCCGCACAAACAAGGTTGTTTGCGCAAACTCAGCGCGCCATAATGCGTCAGGCGCTTTCCCTTCACGCTGGAATCAATCTCACATGAAAACCTCCCCCAGTGCCAAGGCCCATTGCGGCCTTGATTTTGGCACCTCCAATTCAACGCTGGGCACCTTTGCCGATGGGAAGGCGCAATTGCTGCCGCTTGAAAACGACAGCACAGCCATTCCAAGCGCGGTGTTTTTCGGGACAGAACCGGCGAGCCAGTTCCTGATCGGGCGGGCGGCCGTCTCGGCCTATGTTGACGGAGAACCGGGGCGGCTGATGCGTTCGCTCAAATCGATTCTTGGCTCATCGCTGGTGGATGAACGAACGCAGGTTTTCAGGCGGCGCATCGCATTTGCTGAAGTCATCCAGTTGTATGTGGCAGCGTTGAAAGCGCGGGCGGAACAATTTGGACAGATGGAGCTTGCCAGCGTGGTCATGGGGCGTCCTGTGCATTTCGTTGACAATGATCCGGAGGCCGATCAATACGCGGAAGAAACCTTGCGGCAGATTGCAGTAAGTGCCGGGTTCAAGCACGTGTCTTTCCAGTTTGAACCCATTGCCGCGGCACAGGATTTTGAGCAGCAGGTCGAACGCGAGCATGTTGCGCTGATCGCCGACATTGGTGGCGGCACATCCGATTTCACCATCGCAAGATTAAGCCCGGCGTCGCGCAGCAAGGCCGACAGGGCATCGGACATCCTCGCCACCGGTGGCATCCGGCTGGGCGGGACCGATTATGATCGCCAATTGAGCATGGCGTCCTTCATGCCGTTGCTGGGTTATGGCAGTCTTCAAAAACGCGGCGATATCGATGTGCCATCGGGCCCGTACTGGGACTTGTCCACCTGGGCAAACATCCATCATTTGTATGATCCAAAGCGGCTTTTTGAAATTCGCGCCGTGCGCCATTCGGCGATGGAGCCGCTCCTCCTCAACCGCCTTATCCATGTTGTGGAACAGCGGCGGTGCCATTCCTTGCTGATCGAGGTTGAAGCGGCAAAGATCGCGCTTTCGCAGGTTAACGACGTCACCTCGCCGCTCGGCTGGATTGAACCGGGTCTATGCGCCAATTCAACCCGGGAAGCGTTCGAGAAAAGCACAAAGCGGCTGTTCGACAGGCTGGCGGAGGCCAGCACGCAGTGCGTTCGCGCTGCCGGATTGCAGAACGACCAGGTCACCACGGTGTTTTTCACCGGTGGCACCAGTTCGATACCCAGCGTCCGGCAAGCAATCCTCAATCATTTTCCGGATGCCGATGTGGTCGACGGCGACAGGTTCGGCTCGGTGGGACTGGGCCTGGCGGTAGAATCCGCACGCCGCTACGGCTGAGCAGGCAATTGTCCGGGGCAAGCCAGGTTATTGCCTGCGGGACAAGCTGGTACGTCATTACAGACTTTTGGAGCTTTTCCTTGCTGCATTGACCTTGATCATGGCGAGCAAGGTGGGCCGCATCGCACATTGACATCCAAAACACATTGTCGGCACATTCACTCCAATGTTTGGCGGGAGGCAGTCATGCGTTACGAAGGATGCAGTTCGGTCGTTTCGGCCTTTGTTGCGGTTGGGCTCATGATCGGCGTGGTTGCCGCGCCCGTGCCGGTTTTTGCACAAGACGTGGTGAAGGATTTGTTTTCCCAATTGCGCGGCAAATGGGGCGGAACTGGCATCATGGCGCTAAGCGAAAACCGCAAGTCGCGCATTATCTGCAATGCCGAGTACAGCGGGTCTGCAAGTCAGCTGGTGCTAGCCATCAATTGCGACAGTGATTTTGAAGACATCAAGCTGCGCGCCCGCCTTTCGCGCAGCATGGGGCGTCTTTCAGGCAGCTGGCAGGAGGAAGGCTACAACGCAGTCGGCGCGATCACCGGTTCGGCCAGCGATTCGCGGCTAAGCTTTCGCATAGGCGGCGGGGTCAATGGCAAGATGGTTGTGGACTATAACGCCCGTCGCCAGACCGTCTTGATCGAAACGCTCGGCATCCCGCTTGAGAAAATCGAGATCAACATGCAGCGGCGTTGAACCATGGCTGCCGCCAGGCAATTGCCCGACACCGCCGGGACACACTTCTTCACTGTGACCTCGAAGGGTGCAAGGCTGCTAGTTGTTGCCAGGGGCGACTGGACCGCCGAAAATGCCGCCGGGATCGAGGCTGACCTGGACACCCTCAAATTGCCGTCCGGTCCGGGTGCGAGCTTGAAGTTCGAACTTGGTGGCATGAGCCAACTCGACACTTTCGGTGTATGGCTGCTCGAATCCACACGGCGGCGTCTTGTAGAGGCAGGCATACCTGTCACGTTTTCCGGCGTGTCTGACAGTGCGGCCCCCATGTTGAGTGAAATCCGCAACGTGCTAAAGCCCGGCGTTGAAAAGCCAATGGGCAAGGGACCGGGACAGCTTGAATTGCTGGTCAACGCTGCCAACCGTGCACTGAACGATGTCAGCGACTTTACCCGCCTGCTCGGTGCCACTTTTGTTGCCCTTGCGCAGTCCCTTTTTTCACCCCGGCAGTTCCGGATCACGTCAACCATCAACCAGTTCGACCGTGTCGGCTGGCGCGCCCTTCCCATTGTTCTGCTTGTCACCATGATCATCGGTGCCATCATCGCCCAGCAGGGTTTTTTCCATTTCTCCGAGTTTGGCGCCGATCTTTATGTGATCGACATGATCGGCTTCCTCATCATGCGCGAGATCGGCGTGCTGCTGGTGGCAATCATGGTCGCTGGACGATCCGGGAGCGCCTTTACTGCCGAACTTGGCTCGATGAAGATGCGAGAAGAGATCGATGCGCTGCGCACAATGGGGCTCAACCCTGTGGCTGTGCTCGTTCTGCCACGCACGCTGGCGGTTATATTTGCCCTGCCAGCGCTGACGTTTCTGGGCTCCATGTCAGCGCTGGCGGGTGCTGGATTTGTTGCCGTGTTTTATGCCGGACTTTCGCCAGACCTCTTCATCGACCGGCTGCGCGAGGCAATCTCGCTCGAACATCTGCAAGTCGGGCTGATCAAGGCACCGTTCATTGGCCTGGTCATCGGCACCATCGCCTGCATGGAAGGGCTGCGCGTTGCCGGCAGCACTGCTTCGCTCGGCGAACACACTACGCTTTCGGTGGTGAAGTCGATTTTCATGGTGATCGTGCTGGACGGCTTGTTCGCTGTCTTCTTCTCCGGGATCGGAATGTGACGATGGAAGCGCGCAACCCGCATGGAACAAACCTGATCGAGATCGAGGATCTGGTTGTCGGCTTTGGCTCGCATTTGGTGCTCGATGGCATCAATCTGGAGGTGAGGCGCGGTGAGGTGATGGGGGTGGTCGGTGGTTCAGGCAGCGGCAAATCGGTATTGCTTCGAACCATCATCGGCCTTTTGCCCAATCGCTCGGGAACGATCCGTCTGTTTGGGCAGGACACCGGGACCGCCAGCGAAGCCACCCTTCGCTCAATCAACCGGCGGTGGGGTGTCATGTTCCAGCAGGGTGCATTGTTCTCATCGTTGACCGTAAAGCAAAACATTCAGTTTCAGATGCGCGAGCAACTGAACCTGTCGCCGCATTTGCTTGACGAGATGGCAATCGCGCGGCTGGAGATGGTTGGCCTTTCGCCCGATGATGCCGGCAAATTGCCTTCCGAACTGTCGGGCGGCATGACCAAACGCGTTGCGCTGGCGCGGGCGCTCGCGCTTGATCCTGAACTCGTCTTGCTCGATGAGCCGACTTCGGGCCTTGATCCTATCTCGGCCGCCGGTCTTGACGAACTGATCTCGACTTTGCGCGCCACGCTGGGCCTTTCCGTCTTTCTGGTAACGCACGACCTTGAAAGCCTATATGCCGTTACCGATCGCGTCACCGTCCTTGCCGATGGGCGTGTTGCTGCCCTTGGCCCCGTCGACACAATGCACCGCAATGCCCATCCATGGGTTCAATCCTATTTTGGCGGCGCGCGTGGCAAGCACCTCGTTCACCGCAAACGCAAAGCATGAGGAAATCATGGAATTCAGCGCACGCTACGCACTTGCCGGAAGTTTTGTCCTCGCGACAATTCTAGCAGTGTTCGGCTTCATCTATTGGCTGATGAACACTTCGGGCCTTGGTGAGACCGCTCCCGTCAATGTCCGCTTTTCGGTTCCGGTTTCGGGTCTGTCACGCGGCTCCGATGTGCTTTTCAATGGCCTCAAGGTCGGGGAGGTCACAGCCCTGCATTTCGACCCCGCGCGCCCTGACACGATCATTGCACGCGTCAATGTATCAGTGAATGCGCCACTGCGTGCCGATACCCATGTCGGGATCGCCTTCCAGGGACTGACAGGCGCCGCTTCAATTCTTCTGACAGGCGGACAGCCACAAGCGGGAGCCCCCCAGACCGGTGCAGATGGCGTGCCGGTGCTTGATGCAGATCCGATCGCGTCGCGCAGCTGGACGGACAATGCCGGCCGTGTGCTTGGCCGTCTTGATGACGTGCTGAACCGCAATTCAGGCCGGTTCGACGCGATCCTTTCCGGGCTGGAGCGACTTGCGGGCGGTGGCACCGATGAGAAGTCAGCCGGGGTTCTCGATCTGCCCCTGCCGCAATTTCCATCGCCCAACAGCGCCGCAGTTTCCTGGCAACTCGTCATCGCCGAACCCACGGTGCTTTTGTCGCTCAACACCGACAAAGTTCAGGAAATGCGCAAGGACGGTGCCTTGTACCCAATTACGGATGCAAAATGGGTCGACAATCTGCCAAACCTTTTCCACGCAAAATTCATCCGCGCCTTTGAGGATGCCGGCTATTCGCGCTCAGTCTTGCGCCCCGCAGACGTGTTGGACCCGCAGTGGAAGCTGGCTGTGGACATCCGCGCCTTCCATGTTTCGAAGGACGCAGACGCAATGGCCAAGGGCGACATAACCGCAAAACTGTTGGACAGTTCCGGCGCAATTGTCGCGACCCTGCCGCTCATGCTGGAAAGGCCGGAGGCGTCTGACGGCGATGAAGCTGCTTCCATAGCCGCACTTCAGGAGCTTTTCGCGGACCTTGCAAGCCGCCTCGTGCAATGGACAATTGCCGAATTGGCAAATGCCGGGTGATGCCCGAACTGTAGTCACCACGGCAGCAAATGGAATGGCAACCCCGCTTGAGGCGGTTACCGATGTCAGCGGGGGAGGTGGAAACAGCTGTTTTGTTGGTGCCCCCGGACGGATTCGAACCGCCGACCTACTGATTACAAATCAGCTGCTCTACCGGGCTGAGCTACAAGGGCTTGCGCGGCTGATTACCACAAAGCGCGCCGATGTCCAGATTGTCCTTTGCGGTTAACCAAGCTGCAGGCTTTTTTCCTGTGAAACGGGCAGCTTTTCCACCTTCGGCTTGCAGATGCGTTAACTTGGTGTTTACCTTGTTGCGGATGCGGCAATCCGCGCCTGCCTATCGGCGGGCTACTTTGGCCGTGCGCAATGCGCATCGCCGCAACCGGAGCAGGTGTGATGTATTGCGTACCGCACAAATCCAGTGATTTTTCCGCGCTTCGGCGCATTCTCAACCAGATGATCCTGTTGGTGGCAGCACTTGCACTGGTGGCGGTTGCTGCAGTCGCTGCGGATGCTGGCGAGCGGCGCAAGGGCAATCGTTCCCATGCTGCCCAACAGCACATGGGCTACCACAAGGCAAAGCCCGCACTCAACGTGGGCGGTCACAGGCAGGATTACCGCCCAGCCCACTACAAGAATGCCAACAACAAGAATCGCAACCATGTAAACCGTCAAAACGGACCGCGCCACCCTTCCGCCTACGCTTCATCAAGGGGTTCGGGGGTCATGCTGGCCAGCGGGGGCAGGGTGCCCGAGTATTCCAGCCGTTACCGGAAGAATGGTCATTATGATGGTCACAGGCGGTCAGCCAGATATGGCGGGCGTGATTACAACCATGGCCGCCACCATGGCGGTGGATCGGCACGATATTCCGGCTCGGCACTGATCATTTCTCTCAGCAGTTCAAATGACGACCAGCCGGTGCCACAGGGCTATGACGAGCCGCGTGTGGTTGGCGAGTGCGGGGCGAATTCGTACTGCACGGTTCGCCTTGGGCCCTACAGCAACTCGCCGAAAATCATCACGCTCAATGCGTCCGGCAAAGCCATCGAAAGCGCCGTTCAAGAAATGCCAACGATTGACGAGCCCACGTCAGGCGATGGCGATCAAGTGGGTGAAACCGAGGCTGAGCTCAAGCGCCGCTACGGCTCGAAATGATACCTGCAAGTTAAGACTTCGGCGCGGCGCCAACATGACGCCGCGCGATGTAGAGTGACAGAACGGCGGCATTGGAAACGTTGAGCGAGCGGATTGCGCCGGGTAGGTCGATGCGTGCCAGTGTCTTGCAGGTCTCGCGCGTCTTGTGCCGCAATCCCTTGCCTTCAGCACCCAGCACCAGCGCCACCTTGTCCGCAGTGAGGGAGCCTTCCAGTTCCGCGCCGCCCTCGCTGTCGAGGCCAACCGTTTGGTAGCCAAGCGCGGCAAGTTCTTCGAGCGCCTCCGACAGGTTGCGAACCCCGACATGCTCGATAAGGTCAAGGGCACCGGAAGCTGATTTTGCCAACACGCCCGATTCGGCTGGATTGTGCCTGTTCGTGGTTACCAGCGCTCCCACGCCAAACGCCACTGCCGAGCGCATGATTGCACCGACATTGTGCGGATCGGTGATCTGGTCGAGCACCAGGATCAGTTTTGATTGCGACAATGCCTTGAGGCTTTTGGGTGCCAGTGGCTCGGCCTCCAGCACGACGCCCTGGTGCACGGCTTCGGGACCCACCAAGCGGTCCAGCAAGCGCGGCTCGGCCTCATCGACCTTCAGGCCTTCCAGCCATTGGGGGTTCCACTGCGGCTCGGCTTCCAGCCTTGCCAGCGCATTCTTTGTCACGAAAAGCCGGTGCTTCTTGCGGGCAGCGTTTTCCAGCGCATGGCGGACCGTGTGCAGCCCGTACAGCAACACCCGGCTTTCGGGAATGGCTGGCATCCCGTCCGGCGTTTTGCCTTCCACGATGCGCGGTTTCCCGCCACTGCCCTGCCTGCTTTGATCGCGCCGAACCCTGCGCTTTTCAGCATGGTGACGATTGTGCGCCTCGCTTGGTGCGCCTGGTGTTTTTTTCTCGCTCATGGCGCCTTGTAGACCAGCTTTGCGTCCGGTGGTAGCGGCAAGCCAAGGAAAAGACTTGCGCTTTGCAAGGTCCCGGCGAATTTGCCGCGGCGGGCGTTGACATTGGCCAACGCCGCTTGCATAACGCGCGCCTGTCCGGACCGGCTTCCCTTTGCCGGTTTGGCGCTGGCGTTTTCAGCGCTGGTCAAGACCAAAACCGCAGCATTCCTTCCGGATGGTTCGGCAAATGGTGACCCGGAGGAGTGCCCGAGTGGTTAAAGGGGACGGACTGTAAATCCGTTAGCTCAGCTTACGTTGGTTCGAATCCAACCTCCTCCACCACCCTTCATCGTTCATTGCTATGGAAGGGTGAAATGCAGGCTTGCCAATGGATCAAATCCGGGCATTGTCTGCGCAGCAGTCATGCGGGTGTAGCTCAATGGTAGAGCAGCAGCCTTCCAAGCTGAATACGAGGGTTCGATTCCCTTCACCCGCTCCACTGCCCCTTCAATTTCGCCGTTTGGCTCCGTTGCCCTGCCATGCGGCAATTCAAAGCTTGGCAAATCGCCTCCCAGCCATTATGTGAACCGCGAATTCGGCGCCTTGGCGGCGTCGGCTCAAAGCCCTCCGCAAAAGCGGGGATGTCGTTTCATTCCAGTCAGCAGGACGTTCAGACATGGGTAAGGAAAAGTTCCAACGTAACAAGCCGCACGTGAACATTGGCACGATTGGCCATGTTGACCACGGCAAGACGACGCTGACGGCTGCGATCACCAGGTATTTTGGAGAGTTCCGCGCCTATGACCAGATTGACGGTGCACCTGAAGAGCGTGCACGCGGCATCACGATTTCGACGGCGCATGTCGAATATGAAACCGAATCGCGCCACTACGCGCATGTCGATTGCCCGGGCCACGCCGACTATGTGAAGAACATGATCACCGGTGCTGCGCAGATGGACGGCGCGATCCTGGTT
>JBGSNX010000078.1:0-9153 GCA_041739465.1 Salaquimonas sp. | reverse complement strand
GCCAGAATACAGCGACCAAGGTCGCCGGAAACACCTCGCTGCCTGCGGATGCCCTCAACCGCTACCTGCTCGAGGACCAGCCGATCCGGGTTCATTCGCAAACGGCATTGCCGACCGGCGAGAACACGGCTGGCACCAAGGAGACCGAGGCAACCTGGTCGCTGATGGTTCATATGTCTGAGTCGCTGGGTGCGAACTGCGTTACCTGCCACAACTCCCGCGCCTTCAATGACTGGGACCAGAGCCCGCCGCAACGGGTTACCGCATGGCATGGCATCCGCATGTCGCGAGCCATCAACAACGAGTACCTGGTTGGCCTGACGCCTGTGTTCCCGGACAATCGCAAGGGACCTGAAGGCGACGTTTACAAGGTCAGCTGTGCTACTTGCCACCAGGGCGCACAAAAGCCGTTGCTCGGCGTTTCGATGCTCAAGGAGTATGTAGACTCTTTGACCAAGAAAACATCCGACGGCGTGCCGGACTATACAACCTACAAGCCAGGCGAGACCCAACTCCTGCCTGCGCGCACCTCTGACGCGTCAGACCCTGCAAAGGCGTCTACCAAGCTGGCAGCAAAATGATGCGATGAACCAGTGGGGAGTGGCGCAGCCCGTACGCCACTTCCCGCAAGGCGATGCCTGATCTCCCCGATCCCTAGCAGAACCCAGGCATGGCCGGAGGGGGCGAAAGCCCCCTCTTCTTTTTGACTGTTCGTTATTTCTGGTTAGAGGGCTGAACGCACGCGCCGATCCGGCGTGTAATTGCATTCCTGCACTTTGGGCTAGTCAGCCGGAACTTGTCGGCCAATCCAGATATGCCAGACAGGTATGCTGGCCCGCCTCAAAAACGCTCACCAAAGCAGCTCCTCTTTCCTCCAATGACGACAAAAGACCGGCAGTAAAGCGCTGCCAATTGCCAAGGAAGTATTGCGCAATTCAGTTGGCGGGGATTTCGAACGTTGGGAAGCGCTGCGCATAGATGCGCATCCAGGGTGTGAAATCGTCGGGCTTTGCAACGATTTCTTCAGCCAGCCGCTTGGGGGAAATCCAGCGGGTGGCTTCAACCTCTGCCGGGTTTGGTCGTATCACGAAGCTCTGGCGATCGGCATGGGCGGTGAAAAACGTAACGCGCTCGTGTTCATGCAGGCCGCCGCCAACATCGGCTGAATATTCGACAACGCATTTTTCGGTCAGTGGCAGTGAAAAGCCGAGTTCTTCGCGCAGCCGCCTCGCTGCGCAATCGCTCACTGTCTCGTTCCAGTTTGGATGGGTGCAGCAGGTATTGGCCCACATCCCGCCGCAATGGTACTTAGTCCGCGCCCGGCGCTGGATCAGCAGCTCACCTTCGTCAAAGACAAATATCGACACCGCCAGATGAAACTGGGCAAGTTCGTGCACACGCAGTTTTTCCATGGGAAACAGCGATCCGTCACCGGCAATCGCCGGTATCATGGTTCCGCTGGTCATTGCATGCACTCCAGATCCATGGCGGCGGGGCTGGTCACGCCACCGCGCGTGCCAGTGCGCATTGCGACCAAAGACTCTGCAATGAATGCACCAGGTTTTCGATGTCCGCATCGCTGTGGAACGGGGTTGGTGTGATGCGCAGGCGTTCGGTCCCTTCAGGCACGGTCGGGTAATTGATCGGCTGCACGTAGACACCATGATTGTCGAGCAGCAGATCAGAAATCCATTTGCACTTTGCGGCGTGGCCAACCATCACCGGAACGATGTGGCTTGGATTGCGCATGTGCGGGATGCCGGCGCGATCGAGCATGGAGCGAACCTTGGCAACGCGTTCCTGATGGCGGGCACGTTCAAAGCTGCTTGCCTTGAGGTGCTGGATCGAAGCGGCCGCCCCGGCGGCGATTGCCGGCGGCAATGCTGTGGTGAAAATGAAGCCGGAAGAAAAGGACCGGACAAAATCGATGATCGACGTGCTGCCGGTGATGTAGCCTCCCATCACGCCAAAGGCTTTGCCAAGGGTGCCTTCGATGATCGACAGGCGGTGCATCTGGCCGTCGCGCTCGGCAACACCACCGCCGCGTGGGCCATAGAGGCCAACCCCATGAACTTCGTCGAGGTAGGTGATTGCGCGATGCTTTTCTGCGACGTCGCAAATTGCACCGATCGGCGACATGTCGCCATCCATCGAATAGACGCTTTCAAAGGCCACCAGCTTGGGCGCATCCACCGGATCAGCTGACATCAAACGGTCGAGGTCCGCAGGATCATTGTGCTTGAAGATGCGGCAGGTTGCGCGGCTGTGGCGGATGCCTTCGATCATCGAGGCATGGTTCTTTGCGTCGGAATAAACGATGCAGCCGGGAATGCGCGATGCCAAAGTGCCAAGGGCCGCCCAGTTGGAAACATAGCCGGACGAGAAGATCAGAGCCGCTTCTTTGCCGTGCAGGTCGGCAAGTTCCTCTTCCAGCAGGACATGGTAGTGATTGGTGCCCGAAATGTTGCGGGTGCCGCCCGCGCCAGCGCCGCATTTGTCGATCGCCTCCTTCATCGCGAGGGTGACTTTGGGGTTCTGGCCCATGCCCAGGTAATCGTTGGAGCACCAGACCGTCACCTCCTGCGTCGTCCCGTCTGCGCGGTAGCGTGTCGCGCGCGGATAGTCGCCGGCGTGCCGTTCCAGATCCGCAAAGAACCGGTAGTTGCCTGCGGTCCGCAGCCGGTTGAGCTCGCTTTCGAAGAACTGGTTCAGATGCATTTTATCCTCCTGCAAAATGTCGCGCGGCTGGTATCAGCGGCGTGAGCCCGCCGCCTTTACGGCAGGCATGATGGAAACGGAACGGGAATCGGCGAAACCGCTTCCTGCATGGCTTTTAGGTTCTGTGATGTCCCCGGCAACTTCGCCGGCCCGCGCTTCGCGCGGCATCGCCCAGCGCCAAAGTGCGCTGTCGGAAACCGGCAAAACGAGAAACAGATGTTCGATGATCGCAAGCGCCAGGAAAGTCGCAAGGATCGTCATCGAGATCGCGTCATGGTTTTGTGAAGCGGTGGCCGCGCTGTGGCAAAGCACTGCAAATACAAAGACCATGGCAATGATGAAAGCTGGAAGCACCGCGCTTGTGCGGTCTGTCCGGAAATAGCTGGCAAGGTAGGCAAGGCGCTGCGGCAGCATCCCGACTGCAACATGTGGCGCACCGAAGAACAGCACCAGTTTTGCAGTGATACGCATGGCCCACAGCAGCAGGAAGGTCCACATGCCTGTCAGGTTGCCACCGCCAAGCGAGAGCGCGATGATCAACACGCCGGTGAGCGCGATGGCGATTTCATGATCACGCACTGCCATGAAGGCAGCCTTGAACCTTGCAAACCCTTCCAGCCCGGCCGGGCAGGCTTCGCGCCGGGGACCGATGATCGTGCCTGTCAGGAAACTTGCCTCATGCCAGGCCCAAACCGCCAAAGCGCTGAGGAACCCAAGATACGTGCCGGAAACATCATCCATCGCTGCGCTGAGCCAAATACCGGCAATGCCGGTTATCGCCAGAATGGTTGCCACCATCATCACCGGAACCGTATTGGGGTTCTGTCGGCCAGCTGCGAACAGGATCGTGCCGGTGGAAAGCCACCAGGCAAGGATCACGAACACAACTGCGCCCAGATGATGAAGCATCCCTCGCCTCCTACCAGACTGGCTGAAGCCGGCTGGTTGCCGGCATCTCGTTGGAAATTGACGGCATCATGTAAAGGCCGATGAAAGTCGCCACTGCCCTTGCTCCATGGCACTTCTTGCCGATCCAGCCAGACACCCCGCCGCGTTCGGCACTTGCATTGATCTGGGCATTGATGGCGTTCAGCTTGCGCAAGGCCGCCATGAACTTGGGATTGTCGAGATCGATCACCAGCGGAAACACCTGGCGCGAAATCTCCGAAGTCAGTTTGAAAACCTTCATGTCGTAGTCTTCGATGTCGACACCGAGCGCGTCATGAAACTGCGGCCGCGCGTGGTCGCGCACATACATGGTGGCAAAAACCGCAAGCAGGAAGAACTTGATCCAGTAGCGGTTGCGGCCTTCCAGCAGGCGCCGGTCGGAACGCATCAGCAGCGAGAATGCTTCGCCGTGACGGAACTCGTCATTGCACCATTTTTCGAACCACTTGAAGATCGGGTGGAACCGGTTCTGCGGGTTGCGCTCCAAATGCCGGAAGATGGTGATGTAGCGTGCGTAGCCGATCTTTTCGGAAAGATACGTCGCGTAATAGATGAATTTCGGCTTGAAGTAGGTGTACTTCTTGGCCTTGGCGAGGAAGCCCATGTTCACAGCGATATCGAACTCTTTGAGGGCATCGTTGATGAAGCCTGCATGGCGCGATTCATCGCGGCTCATGTAGCCAAACAACTCGCAGATATCTGGATTGCTGCCGCGGCGTTTCATCTCCTTGTAAAGGACACAGCCGGAAAATTCGGCGGTCAACGAAGACACCAGAAAATCGACGAATTCCTTGCGCAGGCCTTCCGGCAAGCCATCAAGATCGATGCTGTCCCAGTCTTCGTTGCGCTTGAAATGGCCCCGGTTCGGATCTGCTTTCAACTCGGCGATCAGAACGTCCCATTCATCGCGAACGCTGGTTACATCGACCCGGTCGAGTTCGTCGAAATCGGTTGTGTAAAAGCGTGGATTGAGCATCGTCGAGTTGACCGCCGCTCGGGTGGTCTCGTTGATGCTATCGGCGACGGCATCAGGTTTGGCCGCCAGATTTTCGGTTTTTACGTGGGAGTTCACAGTGAAGCCCTTTCCGAGAAGCTGAATTCGCACAATTCCATGAATTCGAGGTCGCCAGTGGCGCGCGTCCATGCCCGCTCCAGACCGCTGGCCCGGGTAATGGTGGCTTTGCGCCGGAAGCTTTCATGGTGACCATAAGGCACGGCAACAGGCGCACCGTGTACCAGAACCTCGTCGCCTGGATGAACGACGGTTCCATCATCAAACCGCACATGCGCGCCAAGGCTGTCGAAGGTGTTGGTGATCTCCACCGTGCAGGGCACTTCGATCCGTTCGCGCAGGAACAGGGACAACAAACTCATTGGGCAGCCTTTCCTTCTGAATCGAGGAATTTGCCAAACGCCGCGACCTGGTCAGGACCAAAGGCGTTGAGGTAAATGCGCTCGCCGGTCACAGTATCCGACAGGGATACCGCTCCACTTGACCATCGGATGACACGGTAGGGTTCGTCAATCCGCACACCCGCCACCATGCGCATTCTATCGAGCGCGCGCAATGAACCTCGAACAAATCCGCCCTCCTCGGGCGAATAATCTGCAAGCACCCGGCCCGAAAGCGCCTCCGCCACGACTATGCGGTCGGCATCGCCCTGGCGGATGGTCAGATCGATCATGTCCACTGGTTCGCCCTGTTCGGTCAGCATGGTTCCAATACCTGTCTGCTGGCCAAAGATAATGATCGAGAAGGCAAAGGCAACAAAGGCAATTGCGCCAAAAAGCGGCAGGCGTGGAAACGACGGCTTTGCGCCGGCCTTGCCCTGATTTGCCTCGCGCTGCGCCTCCCGGCGCATAGCTGTCTGGCGCTGGGCTGCCTGATGCGGGAATGTCGACTTTTCAGCTGCAATTGCCATTTCTTGCCTCATACATGCGCGGTCTGGGTTGTGGAGCGCGGCGCCGACCTTTTGCGCGAGGGGCGCAAGACGTCCGCTGGTGCTGCAATCTGCGCAGCGTCATCCGTTGCAGCCGATCCCGCCTGGGCTGCCTGCAATTCGGTGACGATCAGCTTGGCAACCGACTTGACGTCAGCAATGCAACGCAGTGCCGGCTGCGGCGTTGCGTAGCGGTACGGACGAACATGTGGCCACAAATGGAACCAGGAAAGCTTGACGCCTTCTGCGGCGGCAAACACGATGTCACCGGCGCCATCGCGACGCACTACCAGATCCGCCGAAGCAATCTGGCCGAACGGCAGGTTGAGGGTGATCGACGAGCCCACGCCCACCCGCATCACCAACCGGCGGTTGGTGACAGTGTAGAGTGTGGTGCGGCTAGAGGCCCATGCAAACAACTCGACCAGTGCCAGCATGATGGTGCCAAGGATCGCCAAGACACCTGCGGAAAACAGGATCGCTCCCAGAGTGCGCCCATCGGAATATCCCGCAGCAATGGCCCAGGCGATCAGCACACCGAAATATCCGGCAATCCAGTACGATTTCATCACATCAACCGAGATGCGATGCGCATCGGGCCGACCTTGCCAAACAATCTTCTCGCCTTGCGGCAGACGTTCTGGAAGGCCGGGAACAGGTTCGTAATCGTGTTGACGGACCACTGTGAGGCTCATATCAGCGGCTCCTGACGGCTTGGAGTTGCGTAAAGCTGGCCAGCGCCGAAATAGGCAACCACTTTTTCTTCCTCAAGCAGCGTCACCGATTCAGGCGAAGCAGTCTTTGGAATGTTGGCAAATTGTCCGCCGGTGATTGCATGGACATAAAAATGGCCATTGCGCATCACGCAGAAGTTGATTGGCAGAAGCACCGTGCGCGCCTTGGCCGTCTTGCCGATGGTCACTTCCAGGTAGCGGATGATGTATTCTGACCGGTCGATCCAGACATCCTTGATGGTGCCTGCGACAGCGCTGTCACAACCGACCACTTCCATGCCGCGCGGATCGTTGTCTTCCACGGCGATGGAGAAAGTTTCATCGCTGCGAAGCGGGCCAATCTTCAATGCGCCAGTTGCCGTGAGGTCCGCAACATCAGCGCGTTCAGCCCATGAACCGGGGCCAACGCCAGCAAGCATCGGATCGCCAACAGGGGCGAGCGGTGTGCCTGAACCGCCTGGAAGACGTTCGGCATTGATCTTGCGGGTATCGCGCTTGAAATTGGGGGCATTCACCGAGCCGCGGCCATGTGGCAGCAGGAAGGTCTTGGCAGCAGGCACGAACAGCCAAGGATCGCGGCTGTAAGCGCCGGTCGTGTCGCTTTCCAGCGGGTAGCCTTCGCGGCGGTCTTCCTGGCGAATGTACCAGATCAGCAGTGCGAAAAAGACCCAGAATGCATAAAGGGTGATTTGCGCGACATCCATGTATTGGGTAATGGCTCCGGTTTCCATTGTTGTCTCCTTCCGGCTGGCTCAGCAGGGCAATTCGGCAAGGCCGATTTGCCTGTTTGGGTTACGAACCGCCCGGCCGGGTCTGCCGACAAGGGGTCCAAGTGCAATGAGGCTGACAAACAGCAGCCCGATTTCGAGGTGATAAACTGCCATGTAGCCTGTGGCCGGCGTTTGCAGGGCAACGCCAAGGGCACCGGTTTGCGCAATGCCGCCAATGACGTCGCGCAACGCGCCGCCGGCCGCCAATGAAATTCCGATTGCAGTTGCCTGCACGGCGCTCCAGGCGCCGATGGCAAGCCCGCTGTCACTGGTGTCGGCAATGTCCATCGCAGCCAGCATGGTTCCAACTGCGAACATGCCCCCGCCTGCGCCAATCAAGAAGGCCCCTGCCCGCAGCAGCATGGCTGATTCCAATGGCGCGGCGAAAACCAGCGCTGAAAATGCAAAGACGCCAACCAGCGAGCCGTAGGCGGCGACGCGGTAAAGGTTTGCGCCACGTTCCAGAACACGTGCGGCGTAGCCAAACCCGCAAAGAGCGCCCATCGCCCACAAGGCCGTCAGCAGGGTGGTCTGCGCGACCGTCATGTCGAGGATTTCACCGCCAAACGGCTCGAGCAACACATCCTGCATCGAAAACGCCGCCGAACCGAGCGCAACTGCCACCAGCAGGCGCATTGCCCGCGGATCGCTGCGGTATTCGGCAATTGCTTCCATGAAGGTTGGCGTTGGCCGGTCATGCCGGGTGCGCGAGGGGTCGCGAACTTCCTGCTTCCACATTGCAATGACATTGCCAACAAGGGTGATGACCGCCGCGCCCTGGATGACCTGGATAAGGCGCATCGGGCTGAAATCAGCCAGCAGAACGCTGAATGCCAGCGAGGCCAGGATCATGCCGATCAGCAATGTCACATAAAACAGGGCCACGACCCGAGGCCGCTTGTCTGGCTCGGCAAGGTCGGTCGCAAGCGCCAGACCAGCGGTTTGCGCCATGTGCATGCCGGTGCCGGTCAAAAGGAATGCAAGTGCTGCACCGACCGGCCCGGCCCATGATGGCCCGGTTGTCTGGGACTGCAACAACAAGAGGGCAAAAGGCATGATGGCAAGGCCACCAAACTGGATCATCGTTCCAAGCCAGATGTAGGGAACGCGGCGCCAGCCCAGAACAGAGCGATAGGTATCCGATCGGTAACCGACAAGCACCCGGAACGGAGCTGCCAGAACCGGTATCGCGACCATCAGCGCGACAAGGCTGGTTGGAACGCCAAGCTCCAGGATCATCACCCGGTTGAGGGTTCCCGTGAGCAACACAACGGCCATTCCGGCAGTGATCTGGAACAAGGCAAGGCGCAGCAATCGGGCAAGCGGCAGCCCATCGGATGCGGCGTCGGCAAACGGAAGATAGCGAAAACCGGCACCTCGCCAGAACTGCGCAAAATCAGGCCGTTTGACCTTGAGCGCGATCATTTGCGAACGACCTCCAGAGCCTGCGATATATAGAACCCGCCAGATACGCGGTGGGTGCGTGCTGTTGACCAGCCGGCCAAACCCTCTTGTGCGGCCATCAATCGTTCAAGGGCCGCCAACGACACCGGCTCGATTGAAGGCGCGCGATCACCGCGCGGAAACAGACGCCCGACCGACCAGAATGCGGTCAGAAATGCTGTACGCGGCGGGAACGTGAAAACGATCTTGCGATTGGTGCGCTGCGCAAGGCTCGCCAATGCGGCAACGCCGTCCCTGGGCCGGTAATGAATGAGCGAATCCATTGCTACAACGGCGTCAAACCGGCCAAGTTCGGGGGAAAGCATGTCGCCTGAAAGCAGGCGGATTTTGCCCGGTCCCTCGATGCGCGGGAGATGGGCCGTGGCGTAGGAAACAATTCCGGGAGACAGGTCAATGCCGGTCACATCGGCACCGCGCCTTGCAAGTTCCACAGACATTGCGCCTGCGCCGCAACCGGCATCCAGGATACGCCAGCCTTCAAGGTTTTCCGGCAACATCGAAAGCATGGTGGCGCGCATCCGGTCTCGCCCGGCGCGCACGGTGGCGCGAACCCGGCCGAGCGGCTCGTTGGTGGCAAAA
>JBGSNX010000074.1:0-29761 GCA_041739465.1 Salaquimonas sp. | reverse complement strand
ACTGGCGCAATCCACCCATCTGGTGAGCGAAGTTACGCCTTTTGAATATGACGCCGAGAAGGCGGAACGGCTTCGCCGCGTTCTTTCACGGCTGCTGGCAGCGCTTGCCGGTTGGAGCAAAGACCATGCGTAGCGAATTTTTCGCAATTGTTCTGTTTGCGCTGTCAGTTGGTTCCGCTTTTGCGCAGGAACGCGAATTGTCTGGCCCCGAGATCAAGGCGCTGCTTCCCACCATCATTGTCAAAGGCGAAGGGACCAGTCAGCGTTTTTCCGCAGTTGGCGGAACCACTTACACCGACCATGGCCGCGACAGCACCGGCAGCTGGACGGTTGAGGGCGACAAATACTGCAGCATCTGGCCTCCGAACCAGACCAAGGCTTGCTATGGCGTTGTCGTTGAAGATGCGCCGCCCGATGGCGGCATTGCCGTCCTGATCTGGGTCGATGAAGCCGGAGCCAGAACCCACGCCACATTCTCTGCAAAGGAATGATCCAGATGACCACCAATCCCCGCCACAACCAGCGCGATGTCTATCCCGCAACCGGTTCGCAGATCACCGCCAAATCCTGGCTGACCGAAGCGCCGATGCGCATGCTGATGAACAATCTTCACCCCGATGTTGCCGAAAACCCGCATGAACTCGTGGTTTATGGCGGCATTGGCCGCGCCGCGCGAACCTGGGATGATTTCGACAAGATCGTTGCCGTGCTCAAGACGCTTGAAGCAGACGAAACCTTGCTGGTGCAATCGGGCAAACCAGTTGGCGTGTTTCGCACCCACAAGGATGCGCCGCGCGTTTTGATTGCCAATTCCAATTTGGTCCCGCATTGGGCGACATGGGCGCATTTCAACGAACTCGACCGCAAGGGCCTGGCGATGTACGGTCAGATGACCGCCGGATCGTGGATTTACATCGGCACGCAGGGCATTGTTCAGGGCACATTCGAGACTTTTGCCGAGGCTGGCCGCCAGCACTATGGCGGCGATCTCAAAGGCCGCTGGATATTGACAGGTGGCCTCGGCGGCATGGGCGGCGCACAGCCGCTGGCGGCCGTGATGGCTGGCGCATGCTGCCTTACCGTTGAATGCGATGAGACCCGCATCGACATGCGCATCCGCACCCGTTACCTCGACGAAAAAGCAACCAGCATCGACGAGGCGTTGGAAAAGATCGACCGCTGGACCAAGGCAGGAGAAGCAAAATCGGTGGGCTTGTTGGGCAACGCCGCCGATGTGTTCCCCGAACTTTATCGGCGCGGTGTCCGCCCTGACATGGTGACCGACCAGACCTCGGCGCACGATCCGCTCACCGGCTATTTGCCCTCTGGCTGGAGCGTCGCACAATGGCGCGAAAAGCGCGAAAGCGACCCGGCCTCGGTGGAAAAAGCCGCAAGGGCCTCCATGAAAATCCACGTTGCAGCGATGGTCGACTTCTGGAACGCCGGTGTGCCCACCCTCGACTATGGCAACAACATCCGGCAGGTGGCCAAGGACGAAGGCCTTGAAAACGCCTTTGCTTTCCCAGGCTTCGTGCCTGCCTACATTCGTCCGTTGTTTTGCCGGGGGATCGGTCCGTTCCGCTGGTGTGCCTTGTCAGGCGATCCACAGGACATCCTGAAGACCGACCAGCGCATGAAGGAACTTTTCCCGCAGAACGAACATCTGCACCGCTGGATCGACATGGCGCAGGAACGCATTGCCTTTCAGGGCCTGCCAGCCCGCATTTGCTGGATTGGTCTTGGCGACCGGCACAAGGCAGGACTTGCCTTCAACGAAATGGTGCGAAGCGGCGAGGTGTCTGCCCCTATCGTCATTGGCCGCGACCATCTCGACAGCGGATCGGTCGCTTCGCCAAACCGCGAAACCGAGGCCATGAAGGATGGATCGGACGCCGTGTCCGACTGGCCGCTGCTCAAAGCCCTGCTAAATACCGCCACCGGTGCAACCTGGGTGTCGCTGCACCATGGCGGCGGCGTTGGCATGGGTTTCTCGCAACATTCAGGCATGGTCATCGTTGCCGATGGCACTGACGACGCTGCGCGGCGGCTGGAGCGGGTATTGTGGAACGATCCGGCAACAGGCGTCATGCGTCACGCCGATGCAGGCTACACTGAAGCGCTCGATTGCGCCCGCGAACACGGGTTGAACCTGCCTGCCATCACAGGATGATGGAAAGGCCGTCCGTGCCCAAATGCAGGGTTCCGCCGAAATGCGGCTTCACTGCATCTAACCAGTGTTGCGCAGTCCATGCCGGATCGTCCGATGGGATGAGGTGATTGAGAGCCAGTGCCTTGGCACCGGCGAGATTGGCAATGTGCGCTGCTTGCGCGGCTGTGGAATGCGACCGCTTCAAATGCCGCATCAAACGGTCATCGCCATTGCCAACGCGCGCAACAAGGGCGGGCAGGGCCTCTTCGAGCATTGCTTCGTGCACCAGCAGGTCTGCATTCTTTGCAAAGTCTGCCATAGCGGGCATGGGTGCGGTGTCGCCGGAGAAAACAATCTTTCGATCCGCCGCTTCGAAGGACAATGCGAAACTGTCGATCAGCGGTGGATGGATGTTTCGCATGCACCGTACGCAAAGACCTTGCTCCTCAATAACGGTGCCCTCATCGAGCGCATGGAGAGTGACGAGGCCTTTCAAATCCGGACGCCCTTCGTCCTCAATGCGCAGTTCAATATCGGCCTTCATGCTTTCGAGAAAATGCTGCCAATAGTCGCCAAGCCCGGCCGGACCGTACATGTCGACAGGCGATTTCAGGCCAGCGGTCCATGCCGTGTGCAGCATCGGTCCCAATTCGAGATAATGGTCTGAATGAAGATGCGTGATGAATATGAGCTTGAGGCCGCGCAGTTCGATACCCTGCCGCACCAGAGCAGCAGTTACGCCGAGCCCGCAATCAATGACAATATGCCTACCGCCCAACACCAGCAAACTGGAAGTCGGCATGGTTGATCCGGGACGGATCGCCGGTCCACCTTTGGTCCCCATAAGAACGACGCGGTCACGCAAAGCTTTAATTATTCCCGATAACCCATTGTAAATATTGGTGAGCGCTGTGGGGGTCGAACCCACGACCTACTGATTAAAAGTCAGTTGCTCTACCGGCTGAGCTAAACGCTCCCAAGGCGGGCGGCTTGTGGCAGCAAATTTTGCCAGCAGCATACCGAACGGGAAACACCGGGGATTCCCGGCGCAATGCGGGGTCTACATACGGACGTACCGCTGTGTGGTCAACCTGCAAAATCGGCTGCGCCAAATTCGCGCGCATCGCTGAAAGGTGATCGTCGGCGGCTGTATTGTGGCGCAGTTCTGGGCTAACGACCGATGGACCATGGCAAATGGATTGGCAGCAAGGCGATGACAGGCGACATTTCTTACCCCGCGGCGGTGTTGGCAGGACTGGTCTCATTCCTGTCGCCATGCGTGTTGCCGCTGGTGCCTCCCTATCTTTGCTACATGGCCGGGGTTTCGCTGGAAACGCTGACCAGCAACAAAACCGCCACACAAAAGCCGAAGGTGCTCCTGCCTGCGCTGGCTTTTGTTTTGGGCTTTTCCACCGTGTTCATTGCCCTTGGCTGGGGCGCTTCGTCTGTTGGCCTGCTGTTGCGGCAGCATATGGACACCCTGGCAGTCATTGCCGGCATCGCGATCATTGCCATGGGCCTCAATTTTCTTGGCATCTTGCGTATCGGCATGTTTTTCCGTGAAGCCCGGTTTTCCGGTGGAGGCGCAGGTATCGCTGGTTCCTATTTGATGGGGTTGGCCTTTGCGTTTGGCTGGACCCCGTGCATCGGGCCAGTTCTTGGCGTGATCCTGGCGCTTGCCGGTACGAAGGAAACAGCAGGAGAGGGCGCATTGATGCTGGCGGCCTATTCGGCAGGACTTGGCATCCCGTTCATGATTGCGGCGCTGTTCATTTCCCCGTTCATGCAGTTTCTGGCGAGGTTCAAGAAGCATCTTGGAACCATGGAGAAAATCATGGGCGGCCTGCTTGTGTTGACCGGGGTCGCTTTCCTGACGGGCAGCATGCAGAGCTTTTCGTTCTGGTTGCTTGAAAACTTTCCGGCGCTCGGCCAGCTTGGCTGAAGCCTATTGGCGGGCGATCAATTCGCCCTCAAACGGCTCCGCCCGGCATTCAATGCCTGCTGGCAGGGCAATGCTTGCGCAGGCGGCCTGAGCTTCCTCAAGACTTTGAAACGGACCGACAAGCAATCGCGCTTCTAGCCCTGCAGCGGTCTCGCGCAGAGTCGCCCTGGGTTCGAGCACATCAAAGGGAACTTCTTGATTGCTCAGGGCAATTTCGCCAAAACGCTGTGAAAGATCGCTGAACGAATCCGCCGCGCCAAGGTCGATTGCAAAGCCTTTTGCAGTTTGCGAGCCGCCGGCGACCGGCGCTTGTAGAAGCGGTGCGTCTTCGCCTGCTGGCGTTTCTTCGGGCTGCTTGACGAGAACCGTTACGCCTTCGGGCTGCGGCGGCAGGATCGAAACAGGTGCGCCTGTATCCTGACTCAAGGCAGGATTGGCTGGCGCAGGTTCAATGCGCTCGGCCTGCTTTTCGGGTCGCAACATCGGCAGCAGCGTCAGGATGACAGCAGACATGAAAACGAAACCGGCCAGCAGGGCCAGCATTGCCACAGGCCAAATGCGCCGCGGCGGCGGGCCAAATTCGTCGACCTCAAAGGGTTGCGACGCGTCGAACGCGTCTTCGGGCGGAATATTCGGATTTTTGTTGCGCAATTCCCGCCCCTTCGCGTGCATGCTATTCATCAGCGGCGAATCTGCATTATCCGGCGTGGCCGGGCCTTTGAGACCGGCAATAGCCGGACTGCGAAGCGTTAATCTTGGATGATCTAAATGGCAAGAACTTGCATGACTGTCATTTTGGCAGCGGGCGAAGGCACCAGAATGCGCTCCGCCCTACCAAAGGTATTGCACGAGATCGGCGGCTTGCCGATGGTCTGCCACGTTGTCAAGGCAGCACAGACAGCAGGTGGGGAAGCCCATGCCGTAGTCGTGGGTCGTGAGGCTGCAAAAGTTGAAAGCGTCGTGCGCGGCGTCGCAGCCAAGGTCAGTATTCACGAGCAGACACAGCGCCTTGGCACTGCCCATGCCGTGCTTTCCGCCAGATCAGCCATTGAAAACGGCTTTGATGACCTGCTGGTGTTGTTTGCCGACACGCCTTTGACAAACCCTCAGGCTTTGGCCGGGCTTCGCGCTTCGCTGGCAGATGGTGCCAATGTTGCAGTTCTTGGTTTCCGCACTGCAAATCCGCAGGGCTACGGCCGCCTGCTGATGGAAAATGGCGAACTCACCGCTATTCGCGAGGAGAAAGATGCCAGCATCCCCGAGAGCATGGTCGATTTTTGCAATGGCGGGATCATGGCGATTGACGGGCGCAAGGCGCTCGAACTTCTCGAAGCCATCGGCAATGCCAATTCCAAGGGCGAATACTATCTGACCGACATTGTTGAAATCGCCCGGATTAAAGGCCTGAAAGTTGTTGCGCACGAGGCGGCTGAAGAAGACCTTCTGGGCATCAATACCCGCGTGGAACTCGCGCGTGTCGAAGCCATATGGCAGGAGCGCAAGCGCAAGGAAATGATGCTGGCTGGCGTCACCCTTGTTGATCCGCAGTCGGTTTATTTCAGCCATGATACGCGGATCGGTCAGGATACCCTGGTCGAGCCGAACGTGTTTTTCGGACCCGGCGTCACCATTGGCGACAATGTTGTCATTCATGCATTTTGCCATTTCACACAGACCTCCATCAGCGAAGGCTGCCACATCGGACCGTTTGCTCGCATGCGCGGCAATGCCCGGTTGGGACGGGACGGGCATGTGGGTAATTTTGTTGAGTTCAAGAATGTCGAATTTGGCGATGGTGCCAAGGCCAGCCATCTGACCTATCTGGGGGATGCAAAGATCGGCGCTGCTGCGAACATTGGCGCGGGGACGATCACCTGCAATTATGATGGCGTGAACAAGAGCCAGACCATTATCGGAGAAAATGCCTTCATCGGCTCCAATTCCTCCTTGGTGGCCCCGGTAAGTGTCGGAAAAGGCGCGTATGTTGCTTCAGGTAGCGTGATTGTCGACGATGTGCCGGAAGGTGCCATGGCGGTTGCTCGGGGCAGGCAGGTCAACAAGGAAGGCCACGCCGCAACGATCCGTGAGCGGGCGCTTGCAAAAAAGGCACAAAAACCAGCCTGAAACCCGGTGTTTGCAGCTTGCTAACCAAACTTGCCAACTTCGCCGTAACCCTGTTGTGGCAGGGTCCGTCGTTACGCGGTGAAACCAAGAGTGAATTCATCTTTGGTCGGGCAAGGGGCTAATGCTCTTTGTGTTGGCGAAGACGGAATCGGACAAAAAGGAAAAAGCATGTGCGGCATTGTGGGGATTGTTGGAAACCAGCCTGTTGCGCCAATGCTCGTGGATGCGCTCAAGCGGCTTGAATACCGCGGCTATGATTCAGCCGGTGTTGCCACCCTTGAACATGGAACGCTTGACCGTCGCCGGGCCGAGGGCAAACTCGTCAATCTTGAAAGGCTTCTGCTCAAGAGCCCGCTGTCGGGTGAAATCGGAATTGGCCATACCCGTTGGGCAACCCATGGCGTTCCCAACGAAACCAATGCACACCCGCATTTTTCGGGCACGGTTGCAGTAGTACATAATGGCATCATCGAAAATTTCCGCGAGCTTCGCCAGTCGCTGACCGCAGACGGCTATGTTTTCACCTCGCAGACAGACACCGAAGTCATCGCCCATTTGGTCAATCAGGGTCTGAAACAAGGGCTTGTGCCCCGCCAGGCCGCACACCGTGCGATATCAAGACTGCAAGGCGCGTTTGCGCTGGCCATCTTGTTTGGCGGCGAGGATAATCTTCTGGTCGGCGCACGAAACGGCCCGCCGCTGGCAGTTGGCCACGGTACCGGCGAAATGTTCCTTGGCTCCGATGCAATTGCGCTGGCACCGTTCACAGATGCAATTACCTATCTGGAAGATGGCGACTGGTGCATCATCACCCGTCAAGGCGTTGAGTTTTTTGACGCCGATGGCGGTGTTGTCACGCGAACCAAACTGAAATCGGTCGGCTCCAGCCTGATGGTGGACAAGGGTAACCATCGCCATTTCATGCAGAAGGAAATCTACGAGCAGCCGGAAGTCATTTCCCACACTCTGGCAAATTACGTCGATTTTGCCACTGAAAAGGTCATTGCCGGTGATGCGCTGCCATTTGATTTTGCAAAGCTTGAACGCCTGACGCTTTCTGCCTGTGGCACTGCCTATCTGGCAGGGTTGGTTTCACGCTATTGGTTTGAAAAGCTGGCCCGCCTGCCGGTTGACAGCGATGTCGGCTCTGAATTCCGCTACCGCGAAACACCCCTGCCCAAGAACGGGCTTGCCCTCTTTGTTTCGCAGTCCGGCGAGACCGCAGACACCCTTGCATCGCTGCGATATTGCAAATCGCAGGGCCAGCACATCGGTGCTGTCGTCAATGTGCGTGAATCAACGATGGCACGCGAATCTGGCACCGTATTCCCGACCCTTGCGGGTCCGGAAATCGGCGTTGCCTCCACCAAGGCCTTCACTTGCCAGCTTGCTGTATTGGCATCCCTTGCCGTTGCTGCCGGAAAGGCTCGCGGTCACATCGACGAAGCGCGGGAAGCCGAACTGGTCCGCGCCCTCATCGAGGCACCCCGGCTTGCCAACCAGGCCCTGAAACTTGAAAAGCAAATCGAGAAGATCGCGCAAAATCTCGCCAAGGTTCGCCATGTGCTGTATCTTGGTCGCGACACCAACTACCCGCTGGCACTTGAAGGCGCGTTGAAGCTCAAGGAGCTTTCCTACATTCACGCCGAAGGCTATGCCGCAGGCGAACTCAAGCATGGCCCGATCGCGCTGATTGATGAAACCATGCCGGTAGTTGTGATTGCACCGCATGACCACATCTTCGAAAAGACCGTTTCCAACATGCAGGAAGTGGCGGCACGCGGTGGCCGCATCATTCTCATTACCGATGCACGCGGAGCGGAGGAAGCCGGCCTCAAGACCGAGGCGACATTGGTGATGCCTGACATGCCGTCCTTCATTGCGCCAATTGTTTACGCATTGCCGATCCAGCTTCTGGCCTACCACACCGCCGTCCACATGGGCACGGATGTTGACCAGCCGCGCAACCTTGCCAAGTCCGTTACAGTTGAATGATTGCAACCAAATTCTTGCACATTGACCGTGGCCTCGAATAGGGTTGCCCAACCGGATTGACCGGTTTGGACAAGGGGCGCGGATGACTGGTGGTATTGGACCGAAAATCAACGGACTGACCCGGCTGAGGAATTATTTCCTGACGGGTCTCATTGTCGTGGCACCGTTGGCAATCACGGTCTATCTCATCTGGACTTTCGTCCAGTGGGTCGATTCATGGATCATTCCCTACATACCCGACATCTACAATCCTGAGACCTATCTGCCGTTCGACATGCCGGGCGTGGGTTTGGTCATGGCTTTGTTCATCATCACCATGATCGGATTTCTGACCGCCAACATCGTTGGCCGCACCCTTATCGGCTATGGTGAAAAACTGCTGGGCCGCATGCCGATCGTGCGCAGCATCTACAACGGTCTCAAACAGGTTTTTGAAACGGTACTGAGCGAATCCAGTACCTCATTCACATCAACCGCCATGGTCGAGTATCCGCGCCGAAACATTTGGGCCATTGTTTTCATTTCTGGTGATACACGGGGCGAAGTTCGCGACAAGCTTCACGGACGGGAAGGGGACACGGTTTCGGTTTTCATGCCCTCAACACCAAATCCGACCACCGGTTTTTTGATGTTCGTGCCGAAAAGTGACGTGATCCCGCTGGAAATGAGCCTGGAAGACGCTGCAAAGCTGGTGATCTCCGCCGGATTGATAGCCCCGAACGACTACCAGCAAAAACTGGCGACGCTTGTCAGCGAAGTTGCACCGGGGAAGAAGCCGACCCGGCGACCGCGCAAAGCCAAACAGCCGGTTTGATTTACCCGGCGCGTATCAACCGCACAGCTTGATCCTGCCCAAACAGGTATAAGAGGATTTTCAAAGCCTCGCTTCGATTGCCGGTCAATGTTGGATCGGTGGCAATGACCATTCTGGCTTCATCGCGCGCCATCTCCAGCAAAGCGCCATGCACTGACAAATCAGCCAGTGCAAAACCGGGACTACCCGATTGGCGGGTGCCAAGCACCTCGCCTTCGCCGCGCAGCCGCAGGTCTTCTTCGGCGATCACAAATCCATCCTCGCTTTCGCGCAGGATTTTCAGCCGCGCCTGGGCCGTTTCGCCAAGCGGTGCCTTATAGAGCAGGATGCAGCTCGATGGTTTGTCGCTGCGCCCAACCCGGCCACGCAACTGGTGCAACTGCGAGAGGCCAAACCTTTCGGCATGTTCTATCACCATGATGGTGGCGTCGGGAACGTCAACGCCAACTTCAACAACTGTGGTGGCTACCAGCAGCCGGGTTCGCCCGGACCGAAAATCCTCCATGGCCGCATCTTTCTCCGCCGCAGTCATGCGTCCATGCACCAGCCCGGCAACCGAGCCAAAGCGCTGCGCAAGGTCAAGGTGGCGGTCTTCGGCAGAAGTTGCGTCAACTTCTTCACTTTCCTCAACCAGCGGGCAGATCCAGTAGAGCTTCTCGCCGCGTGAGAGGGCGGAACCCACATGGCCGATCAGTTCTTCGATGCGCGACAATGGCATCGCAGTGGTGCGGATCGGCTGACGGCCTTTCGGCTTTCCGGTGAGCCGCGACACATCCATGTCACCAAAATGCGAAAGCACGAGCGTGCGCGGGATGGGCGTTGCCGTCATCACCAGGACATCGGCACTGTTGCCTTTGTCGCCCAGCGCCAGTCTCTGGTGAACGCCGAACCGGTGCTGCTCGTCAATCACTACCATGCCAAGATCGTCAAACTTGACCGGCCCCTGAAACAGCGCATGGGTACCGATCAAAAGCTGAATGCTGCCATCTGCAAGGCCGGCAAGTATGGCCTCCCGCTCCTTTCCTTTTTCCCGGCCGGTCAGGATTCTTGCAACAATGCCGGCCGCCTCACACAAGGGCTGCAATGTCGCCAGATGCTGGCGCGCCAGAATTTCAGTTGGCGCCATCAGCGCTGCCTGGCCGCCATCCTCGATGACGCCTGCCATTGCAAGCATCGCAACGATTGTCTTGCCCGATCCAACGTCACCCTGCAGCAACCGAAGCATGCGTTCGGGTTTTG
The DNA here is from genome assembly GCA_041739465.1 of Salaquimonas sp. Taxonomy (GTDB): domain Bacteria; phylum Pseudomonadota; class Alphaproteobacteria; order Rhizobiales; family Rhizobiaceae; genus BOKV01. The sequence goes on along the minus strand of JBGSNX010000074.1, from coordinate 19,498 downwards.
AAAGGTCACCTTCAATGTCCTTCAGTGCGTCGCGCTGGGCCTGCGTCAGCGGCCAGCCAAATGCCCGCTCGATAACGGCAGCAAACTTGCCAGCCGGGTTGCGCGCCTTGCCATCGGTTTTGCGCATGCGTTCGCGCAACAATGCAAGTGCCATCTGGCCGGCCAGCAATTCATCATGCGCCAGCCTTCTTCGTTCGGGTGTCTGCGGGTCTAGCGACAAAAGTTCCTTTGGCGAATGCACCTGTTCCAAAGCTTCACGAAAACCGGGCAGGGCGTGGGACCGCAAAACAGCGGGGTCTGTCCATTCAGGCAGGTCTTGGATTTTGGCGAGGGCCGCGCGCACCGATTTTTGCAACAGCTTGGACGTTATCCCCGCTGCCAGGGGATAAACCGGCTCGATCAGCGGCAGGCGCGCAAAGCCCTCCTCATCAACCACATGATCGGGATGGACCATGCTTGGCCGGCCATTGAACCAATCAACCTTGCCGCTGACATACCGCGTCTCGCCAACAGGCAGGCTTTTGGCAACCCAATCGAACGAGGCGTTGAAGAATATCAGCGCCATCTCGCCGGTGTCGTCGTACACGAAGATTCTTGAAGGTACCCGGCGGTTGCCGCGCGGTGCGGGCTGGTGGCGGTCAACCCTGACCTTGAGCGTCACGATTGCCCCGTTCGGCGAAGCGGCGATGCCAGGTTGACGGCTGCGATCGATGATGCTCACCGGCAGATGAAACAGCAGATCAACGAGGCGCGCAGCGCCACCTTCATTGTTGCCGCGCAGCAATTGCGTCAGGGATTTTTCCAGCTTCGGACCGACGCCTTCCAGTGTGGAAACCGGAGCAAACAGGGCGTTGAGAATGTCTGGCCGCATGCTTGCGTTTCATCCTTTGGTTGGCGTCAAGATACTTGTATGCACACTGGCGGCCCGGCAGGGCCTTCCATCGGCCTGTTCGCCGCACTATACCAGCGAAACTGGTGGATCAGGACCCTGGTCGACATACTTTGAAAAGCGCATTCACAGGCAGAATTCCAGATGGAAAAACAAGGCTCGGCGCATCTTGATGCGCGGCGCAAGCAAATGCTTTACCGTGCCAGCCATCGCGGCATCAAGGAGATGGATATCATTCTGGGTGCCTTTGCTGCTGCAAACATTGGGCTGCTGGCACCTGAAAGGCTCGACGCGCTTGAAAAGCTCATGTCAGAAACAGACCGCGATCTGCTGACCTGGTTTACCGGCGAACAGCCGGTTCCAGCTGATATTGACCGTGAAATGTTCGAGGCCATCAGTGCCTTCCAGGCAAACAGTGTCGCCTGAGACCCCCAATACAGGCTGCTTTACATGACGCTGTCACTTCCCGATTTTTCAACCCTTGCTGACGGCGATCTTCCAGTCACCCTTGCCGGTGCGCCCGATGGGTTCAAGGGTGAAATTCTTGCGCGCATGGCGTTTGCCATGCATGGCGCTGGCCGCAAGGGCTTGGTCTATGCCGTAAGCGACGGGCAGGAAACAGCAGTGCTTGAGGCAGCCTTGGCGTTTCACGCGCCTGGCGTCGAAATCATCACGCTTCCCGGCTGGGATTGCCTGCCTTATGACCGCGTCTCACCCAGTGCTGATGTCGTTGCCCGCCGCATCCATGCGTTTGGTGCGCTGGCCAAACCGCGCGATCCCAAGCGCCCGCTGATCGTTCTGACCAGCGCCAACGCTCTGGCGCAGCGCAATCCACCGCCCGAAAGTCTGGGTGCAATGGCGTGGAGCCTTGCGCCGGGCAACAGGGCTTCGATGGAGCAATTGACCGGCTGGCTTGCGGCAAACGGGTTTGAACGCGTTTCCACCGTGCGCGAGCGTGGCGAATTTGCGGTTCGTGGCGGCATTCTTGATCTGTTTGCGCCGGGCAGGGGCGAACCCATCCGTCTCGACTTCTTCGGTGACACGCTCGAAAGCCTTCGCAGCTTTGATCCGGCAACACAGCGAACGTTGGAGCAGGTCAAAGGCTTTTCACTTTCGCCCATGAGCGAAGTGGTGCTGAGCGCACAATCAGTAAGCCGCTTTCGCAGGGAATATGTCTCAAGGTTCGGTGCGGCAACGCGGGACGATGCGCTTTACCAGGCAGTCAGCGAAAACCGCCGCTTTTCAGGCATGGAGCACTGGCTTCCGCTGTTTCACGAGCGGCTGGGAACCTTGTTTGAGCTGTTTGCATGTTTCCACATTGCTGCCGATCACCATTTGGAAGAAGCCGTCTCCGCCCGCTTTGAACAGGTCAGCGACCATTACGACGCGCGGCGCAACGCCATGGGAGACACGCCCGATGGCGGCACTCCCTACAAGCCGGTTGAGCCAAAATCGCTGTATTTGCCACCTGATGAGGTGGCATCGGCATTGCGCGCCTGTCAGGTAACGCTGGTTTCGCCATTCGTGCCGCCCGAGGGCGCGGGCCAAAGGGTGCTGGACCTGCAGGGCCGAAAAGGCCGCAGCTTTGGCACGGAACGCGGCTCCGGCGCCAATGTGTTCGAGGCCGTGGCCAGCCATGCTGCCGACGAGCGGGCGCGTGGAAATCAGGTGACCATTGCGTCATGGACGGAAGGCGCGCGCGACCGGATGCGCCAGGTTTTGTCCGAGCACGGGATGGAACGGCTGGTGCCGGTCAACAGCTTTGCCGAAATCCTCGTTCTTCCCAAAGGATCGACAGCTCTTGCCGTTCTGCCGATGGAAGAGGGGTTTTCGCTCCCGGGCCTGACCATCATCGCCGAGCAGGATATTCTGGGCGATCGTCTGGTTCGCCGCTCTGCCCGCAAGCGCAAGGGCAGCGATTTCATCGCCGAAATTGCCTCGCTGTCTGAAGGTGACATTGTCGTCCATGTGCAGCACGGCATTGCCCGCTTTGCCGGATTGCGCACCATCGAGGTTACCGGCGCGCCGCATGACTGCCTTGAATTGCGCTATGCCGATGATGCCAAGCTTTTTCTCCCCGTGGAAAACATCGAACTGCTTTCGCGGTATGGTTCTTCGGACGCCGAAGTGGCACTCGACAGGCTGGGCGGCGGAGCCTGGCAGGCTCGCAAGGCAAAGCTGAAAAAGCGCATTCTTGAAATGGCCGACAAGTTGATCGCCATTGCCGCAGAACGTGCCATGAAGACCACCGAGCGGCTATTGGCACCGGAAGGCATTTACGACGAATTTGTTGCCCGGTTCCCTTACGACGAGACTGAAGACCAACTGTCGGCCATTGATGCGGTTCTGGACGATCTGGCATCGGGAACACCGATGGACCGGTTGATTTGCGGCGATGTCGGCTTTGGCAAGACCGAAGTGGCGCTGCGCGCTGCCTGTGTAGCCGCCATGAACGGCCGCCAGGTTGCTGTTGTGGTGCCGACCACCTTGCTGGCGCGCCAGCATTACAAGACATTTTCCGAGCGGTTTCGAGGCCTTCCGCTCAATGTGCGCCATGCTTCGCGGCTTGTTGGTGCCAAAGACCTTGCCGAAACTCGAAAGGGACTTGCCGACGGAACCGTCGATATTGTGGTCGGTACCCATGCCCTGCTGGCAGGTTCAATCAGCTTTGACCGGCTGGGTCTTCTCATCATCGATGAGGAGCAGCGGTTTGGCGTGAAGCACAAGGAACGGCTCAAGGAGCTCAAGAGCGACGTTCATGTCCTCACGCTCTCGGCAACGCCCATTCCGCGCACTCTGCAACTGGCCCTGACCGGCGTTCGCGAATTGTCATTGATTACCACTGCCCCGGTGGACCGGCTGGCGGTACGAACGTTCATATCGCCATTTGATGCACTCACCGTGCGCGAGGCGCTGCTTCGCGAGCGCTATCGCGGCGGGCAAAGCTTTTATGTCTGTCCGCGCGTTGCGGACCTTGCCGAGCAGCAGGAGTTTCTTGCCAACCACGTTCCTGAGCTGCGGGTGGCTGTGGCCCATGGCCAGATGCCGCCTGGTGAACTTGATGACGTCATGAACGCCTTCTACGATGGCCAGTACGACGTGCTGCTATCAACGACCATTGTTGAATCAGGCCTTGATATTCCCACTGCCAACACCTTGATCATTCACCGCGCCGACATGTTCGGTCTTGCCCAGCTTTACCAGTTGCGCGGGCGGGTGGGGCGCTCGAAAATTCGTGCCTATGCCCTGTTCACCTTGCCGGTGCGCAGGGGAATGACAGCCAACGCCGAGCGTCGCCTCAAAGTTCTTCAATCGCTGGAATCCATTGGTGCCGGTTTTGAACTGGCGAGCCACGATCTCGACATTCGCGGGTCAGGCAATCTGCTCGGCGAAGAGCAGTCCGGCCAGATCCGCGAAGTCGGATATGAATTGTACCAGCAGATGCTGGAAGAGGCGGTTGCCGAGCTGCGTCATTCAGGCGTTGAAACGGTGGACCACGAATGGTCTCCACAGATATCGGTCGGCACGCCGGTGCTCATTCCGGAGGATTATGTACCCGATCTAAGTCTGCGGCTTGGCCTTTACCGACGGCTGGCATCCCTGCGCGATCCCCGCGAGATCGACGCTTTTGGCGCTGAACTGATCGACCGGTTTGGACCCATACCAACGGAAGTCGATCACCTCTTGAAGATTGTCTATGTCAAAGGCCTGTGCTTCCGCGCCAATGTCGAAAAGCTCGACGCGGGTCCAAAAGGCTGCGTTGTGGCATTCAGGGGCAAGAATTTCTCAAACCCGGTAGCTTTGGTGCGCTGGATCGGCGAGCAATCGAGCCTTGCGAAGATTCGACCAGACCAGTCGCTTGTACTCATCCGCGATTGGGATACCGCCGAAAAACGTCTCAAGGGCGCGGCAGTCATCATGACCAAACTCGCCCAAATGGCGGCTGCTGCCTGACGCAGCAAACTAACCCTGTTGCGGGGCCAGTTTTTCCACCGCGACTTGGGCAATCGCTTGCGCCAGTGCTTCGGGTGGTTGCGCACCCATTACGGCATGCTTGCCATCGAAAATGAAGCACGGAACGCCCGTTACACCCATCCTGCGGGCGTGCTCGATTTCGTTGCCGACATTTTCCACATCGGCCTCGCTTGCTAGCAACTCCAGCACAAGATTGCGGTCCATTCCAGCTTCCGCCGCGACATCCGCCAGCACGGCGTGATCGCCAATGTTGACGCCAGCGGTAAAGTAAAGTTCGAACAGGCGGCGCACGACAATTTCCTGCACCTGCTCACCATTTCCGCCCGCCCACCGGATCAGCCGGTGTGCGTCCAGCGTGTTGGGCGATACTTCGATGGCATCGAAATCAAACCCGATGCCCGATGCTTTCCCCGCTTCGGTAACGCGCGCATAAATGGCTTTGGCGCGATCTTCGCCGCCAAATTTGGCATTGAGATATTCGCGGCGGTCCCGGCCTTGCGGCGGAATGGTGGGGTCGAGCTGATAGGGATGCCAGGCAATCGTAAGATTGACGGTATCGACAAGCTTTGCCGCCGCTTCCAAATTCTGTTTTCCGATGAAGCACCATGGGCACATCACATCCGACACGATGTCGATGCGAACTTCCGGTTTTTCGGCTTTGTTTGTCATGGCGAAAAGTAAACTCCGTTCAATTCAATTTGCAGCAGGCTTTGCCCACCAAACCGGATAATTGACGCCGAATAGTGGCGTCTTTTGCGGGTGTTCCAGTCTTGTCCAGTAGGCAACTCGCTGGGACGGAAGGTGAAACAGCGGGACCAGATAATGGCCCGAAATCAAGACCCGGTCCAGCGCACGCACGGCGGCGGTGAATTGTGCCGGCTCTTTTGCAGACAAAACCGCTCGCACCATGGCGTCGATGGCAGGATCGGCGGCACCTGCATAATTGAAACTGCCCGGATTGTCCCGCGAAGAAGAAAGCCACCGGCCTTCCTGTTCAGCGCCCGGCGAAAGCGAAGTTGAGTAACTGGCAAGGATCATGTCGTAGTCAAATTCCTGAACCCGCCGCTGGTATTGCGCATCGTCCACGCCACGCAATTCCACTGTTATCCCAAGAACCTCCAGCGAACGTTTGTAGGCAATGGCAAGGCGCTCTTCGCTTTCGCCCTTGGTCATGATTTCAAAAAACAAAGGCTTGCCGTCCGGGCCGACAAGTTTTTCGGCACTGGTGGAAAACCCGGCATTTTTCAGGATATCGAGCGCAGCCCGCAGCACCTTGCGGTCACGGCCAGACCCGTCGGTCACAGCCGGTTTGTAGGTACCATCAAGCACATCAGCGCTGACGGAGTCCGGGAAGGGCGACAGCAATTCTTTTTCCAGCGCATCGGCCGGCCTTGCGAGCGCCGAAACTTCAGACCCTTGCCAGAAACTACCCGTTCGGCTGTAGGCACCAAAAAACAGGTTCTTGTTCACCCATTCAAAGTCAAACAGCATTGAAAGTGCGGCGCGCACCTGCCGGTCCTTGAACACTGGCTTTCGGGAATTGAACACAAAACCATACATGTTGGAGGGGGTGCCGACCTTGAAGACCTCTTTCTTGACCCGCCCCTCTGCAACTGCCGGAAAATCATAGGCACGCTCCCATTCCGCTGGGTCGCCTTCTGCATAAACGTCGAAAAGCCCTTTCTTGAAGGCTTCAAACCTGGCTTGGGCCGAACCGAAATAGTCGATCGAAACCTGATCGAAGTTAAGGTGGCCGCGATTGGCGGGAATGTCCTTGCCCCAGTAGTCCGGGCGCTTCCTGTATTTGATCCGGCTGCCCGGTTCGACCGTTTCAATGAGATACGGCCCAGAGCCGAGCGGCGGAACCAGTGTCGAGTTCTCAAATTCGTCAACATTGGTCGCGTGTTTTGGCAGCACGGGCATAAAACCGGCCACGATCAGCGGAAATTCACGGTCAGCATCCGCATTGAAAGTGAATTTGACCCTGCGATCACCAGTTTTTTCAATTTTTGCGATCTTCTTCATGCGGGCATTGAATGGCGGACGCCCTTTTGCAGTCAGCAATTCATAGGTGAAAATGACATCTTCCGGTGTCACAGCCTTTCCATCCGACCATTTGGCCGCTGGATTGATCGAAAATTCGATGTGGGATCGATCATCCGGCATGTAGGCGCCATCGGCCAGAAGCCCGTAGAGCGAGAAGGGTTCGTCGGCGCTGCGCGTCATCAGCGATTCAAACACCAGTTTGCCGAATTCGGGGTCCCACATGCCCCTTGCAGTGGTGCGCATGCTGTTGAGGACGAACGGATTGAGCGAATCAAACGTTCCAATCACGCCATAGGTGATTGTGCCGCCCTGTGGCGCATCGGGATTGGCGTAGGGAAAATGGCTGAAATCTGCAGGCAGGGCGGGCTCTCCAAGCATGGAGATCGCGTGTTTGAAAGGTGGCTCCTGCGCCCCGCAAACCTGAGCAAACCCGACGCCAACCACGGCAATGAGCGTGGCAACAAGCGTTTGGAGATGAAAACGGCGCATTGGAATCGTTCCGGTTTTACAAAAACAGCTGGTGAATCAGGCACTGTCCCGTGGCAAGGTTACCATGTGGCCATTCTTTTTTCTCGTTGCACTGGAAAAACACCATCCCTTGTGCAAAGGGAAGCTGGAGCTGGCTCAGGACACTTTGCTGCCAAAATTGTGGTATCGAAGATCGCATCGCGGGTTGGCAAAGGGTTGCGAAAACCAGGTTTCCCAGGAAGCCGTCGGCTCAGCAATGGAATTCAAACGCAAAGGGCGTTTTCATGACAATCTCGACACCCACCTTGAAAAAGGCGGTAATCCTCGCTGCCGCATCCTTTTTTGCTGCTGCCATTTTTGGCGCGCCTGCACGCGGACAGCAACAGCCTCCGACAAATGGCTGGTTCAAGGTCTGCTCCAAGCAGGAAGACAATGACATCTGCAATGTTCAGTTCCAGTCTGTGGCATCCACCGGTCAGGTGGTTACCGCCATTTCGCTCGCCGAAATCAAAGGCAAAGTGAACCGCCGCGTTTTCCAGATCACTGTTCCAACCGGCCGCCTGATCCCGCCCGGCATCAAGCTGAAGGTGGATGACAAGAAGGAAGTCGCAATTCCTTATGCGTTCTGCTTCCCGCAGAGCTGCATGGCTGAAGTTCAGCTCGACGACAATCTTGTCGCATTGCTCAAAAGCGGCAAGGGCATCGTCGTGACGTCCACCAATTTCCAGAACAAGCCAAATCCCGTGACCGTTACGCTGGAAGGCTTCACCGGCGCCTATGATGGCGAGCCGCTCAAGCGCGACGAACTTGAACAGCGCCAGCGCGAATTGCAGGAAGAGTTGCGCAAGAAGGCTGAGGAGCAGCGCAAGAAGCTTCAGGCCGAGCAGGACAAGGCCAAGGGCGGCACAACTACTGCCAACTGACCTCGTGTCCGCATACCGATTGCAAAAATGCCCGCTTGAAGCGGGCATTTTTTTGTCTCAACAAAGCATTCAACAATCTTTTCAGTGGCGATGCGGCGCCTTTGCGCTGTACGTGCCGTTTGGTTTGCGTACAAAAATCTCTTCGACCTGCGGGTGGCGCACCGGTTCTGGATTGTCGTCGGCCAGAAGGTTCTGTTCGGAAACATAAGCGATGTATTCCGACTCGGCGTTTTCGGCGAACAGGTGATAGAATGGCTGGTCCTTGCGGGGCCGGATTTCCGCCGGTATGGACTCGTACCATTCGTCGGTGTTTCCGAACTCCGGATCTACATCAAAAATGACACCGCGGAACGGGCATATGCGGTGCTTTACCACCTGTCCGATGTGATATTTTGCGGTCTTCATGACTGGCGGTGGATTGCCGGATTGGGATTGCTGCGTGTTCATCTGTTTTCCATGTCGCGGCTGTGACCTGACTTTGAGAAGGTCGCAGCATTCTTCAACCTTCGAAGATAGCGCAGATGCGCATTTTCGCAATCATTTCGTCATGAAGCATGTTTCAGGTTTTTGAACTCGTTCTCCCGCTTTTTGGCCTGGTGTTCCTGGGCTATCTTTCCGGTCGCATCATGAAGCTGCCCCTGGAAGGGCTGGCCTGGCTGAACTTTTTTGTCGTTTACATTGCGCTGCCGGCCATGTTTTTCCGGCTGCTCTCGCGGACCCCCGTTTCTGAATTTGCCAATCTGCCCTTCATTGCCGCAACAACCTTTGCGACCTTGCTGATTTTCTGCATGTCGTTTTTCATTGCCGGTTTTCGCAATGGCGGAAATGTCGGCGAGGCAACCATTCAAGGTTTTGCCGGCGCCTATGGCAACATCGGCTACATGGGGCCACCACTGGCGCTGGCAGCATTCGGGCCGGAAGCTGGCGTGGCGGTGGCGCTTGTGTTTTGCTTCGACAACTCGCTGCATTTCACGCTCGCGCCGCTGCTTATGGCGTTTCATGCCAATGACGGCACGAAACCGGCCGCGCTGATCCTGCAGATCCTCAAGCGGATTTTCACCCATCCGTTCATTCTGGCGACAATCGCAGGTGTGGCTGGTGCAGCCTTTGCCGTCCAACTGCCACCTGTGGCTGACAAACTGCTGGAAAACATGTCACTGGCCGCTGCTCCCTGCGCACTTTTTGCCATGGGTGTCACCGCGGCTTTGCGACCGCTGAAACGTATTCCATTGGAACTGAGCTACATATTGCCGACCAAGCTTGTCTTGCAGCCAATGCTGGTATTGGCGCTTCTGGCGTTTGCAGCCCCGCAGACATCGCCGATATGGGTCGAAGCAGCGGTCCTGATGGGTGCCCTGCCATGCGCAACGAACGTATTCGTGATTGCCCAGCAATATGGTGTTTGGCAGGAGCGCGCCTCCAGTGCCGTGGTACTAAGCACAGCCATGGCCGTGGTGACAGTGACGCTATACCTCTATATGGCCAAGGCAGGCATGGTGGCTGCCGCCTTTGCATGGCTGTCGGGCTGACGCAAAATCAGCGTCGGAACGACATTTTCTCGGCAATGCGTTTCAATTGCCAACCCGGCGAAACACCTTCGCGCATGGCAAGACGGCGCAACGGCCCGATGGACGCGAGCGCCTGCATGCCGGCCAGCCTTGCCATTTGCACCGGAAGAAAACCGGACAACAGCGAGCGGTTCAAAAGGTCGACTGAAAAGGTGCGGGTGTGAATGTCGAGCCTGCGTTTGGCTGAATAGCGTGCACCGATCTCCCCAAGGCGATCCGCCGACAGGCTTGAAGCAAGAGACGCTGCAAGTTCCACGTCCCGAATGCCAAGGTTGAAGCCCTGAGCGCCGATCGGCGGGAATACATGCGCTGCATCGCCCACCACAATGACGCCGGACTTGCCAAATTGGCGAGCGGCAAGGCCCGTCATAGGCCAGCTCTGGATCGGCGAATCAATGCTGATCTTGCCCAGCAACGAGTGCATCTGCTGCTCTATCTGGCGTTCCAGTTCTGGCGTCGGCAAATTCTTTCGCACTTCCGCTTTTTCCGGCTGCATGACCCAGACAAGGCTGCAGCGGCGGCTTTCGAGCGGTACAAAGGTGAACGGCCCTTCCGGCGTATGAAACTCCGTGCTGGCATCGTCATGCGGCTGGGTATGTTTGAAATTCAGCACAAGCGCCTGCTGAGGATAAGACCATTCACGCTCGCCCAGACCCGCAAGACGCCGTACTGCAGAATTGCGGCCATCTGCACCAACCAGGAGGTTTGCTGAAAGAACCTTGCCACCGCTCAAAGTCACGGTCTGGATCTCTGCGCCAAACACTGCATCTTCAACACTGTCTTCGACGAAAACCACCTTGCCGCTGGTTGTGCAGGCTGCAGCAAGCGCTTCTACCAAATCGATGTTTGCGACATTGTAGCCAAAGGCTGGAAGATCGATTTCGGAGGAATGGAAAGAGAGTTCAGGCGCGCGCACAAGCCGGTTGGTCGCATCGATGATGCGCATGGTCTTGAGGGGAGCTGACTTGCCTTCGACCTTTTTCCACACACCCAATGAATTGAGGTAGTCGACCGAATTCGACAAAAGGGCGGTTGTTCGTCGATCGGGATATGCAGGTTTGGGCGCAACAAGCGCGACCTCAAACCCGGATATGGCAAAGGCCAGTGCCGCTGCATTGCCTGCAAGCCCGCCACCCGAAACCAGAACCTCGAAATGATCTTTCATGGCAATGCACCTCTTTTCCCAAGCAAGAAATAGGGCCATTCGGGCAAGACGTGAAGGCCGATAGGCGGCCTGCGTCAAATGGGACTTGTTTCCATCACAGGCTTGATGGGAAACACCGTCAAGGTTGCACCCTTTTCACGAAAATGTCACAAGCCGCGGGGGGCAAGTTTCCATCGACGGGAAGAAAGATTTGTTTGGAGTATCCAAGGCAGCCCTTTGGGCTTTCGGCGTTCATATCCTGACTGCTTCTGGAGCGTTTTTCGCGTTCCTGTCATTGGTTGCTGCCGCTGAGCACGATTTTGTAAAGTGCTTCTTCTGGCTCGGGGTTGCGCTCGTCGTTGACGGAATTGACGGACCGCTGGCACGGCGCCTGGAAGTCAAGCGCTGGTGGCCCTATTGGTCCGGCGACATGCTGGACAATGTGGTGGACTACACCACATACGTCATCATTCCAGCTTTCGCCCTTTACCAGAGTGGGCTGATGGGAAGTTATCTGTCGTTTACCGCAGCTGCGATCATCGTAATTACCAGCGCCATTTATTATGCCGATACGCGGATGAAGACCGAACACTATGGCTTCAAGGGCTTTCCGGTGGCTTGGAACATGGTGGTGTTCACGTTGTTTATCGTTTCACCTTCGCAATTGCTGTCATTCGTTTTTGTTGTGGTCACCGCCATTTTGACATTTGTACCGGTAATTTTCATCCATCCGGTGCGGGTGAAGATCATGCGCGTACCATCCCTCATCGTTTTTGCCATCTGGATGGCTGCCGGACTGGTGGCGCTGCTGCTGAGTATGGACTCTCCCGGCAGGATCGACAGTCCCCTGTGGGTGGACGTCGTCATTGCATTGAGTGGGCTGTACTTGTTCAGCATCGGCTTTATCCTTCAACTTTCCGGAAAACTGCGCTAGGCGATTGTTCCAGATACCCCGCCGAAAATCAGGATCGCTATAATGATGGAATTGTTACAGGACCCGGCTGTCTGGGCTTCTTTTGCCACATTGACCATGCTCGAGATCGTGCTTGGCATCGACAACATCATTTTCATCTCGATTGTGGTTTCGAGGCTGCCGCCTGAACAGGCCAAGCGTGCCCGGCAGATTGGCCTGGCGCTGGCGCTCATCTTCCGTATTGCACTGCTTGGCGTGTTGAGCTGGTTGATTGCCCTGACAACGCCGGTGTTCACGTTGTTCGACCATGGCTATTCATGGAGAGACATCATCCTTTTGGTCGGTGGCTTGTTCCTGCTCTACAAGGCGACAGCGGAAATCCACGACCAGATCGAAGGCGAGACCCATTCCGAAGAAGCGGGCCGCAAATCATCGGGCTCGTTCAATTTCATCGTCGGCCAGATCATCGTCATCGACATGATCTTTTCAGTGGATTCGATCATCACGGCCATCGGCATGGCAGAGCACATTGAAGTCATGATCGCCGCAGTCATCGTTGCAGTTGCGGTGATGTATGTGGCATCCGGGCCGGTGGCAGATTTCGTGCAAAGGCACCCGACCGTAAAAATGCTGGCACTGTCGTTCCTGCTGCTGATTGGCATATCCCTTGTGGCAGAGGGTCTGGGCTTCCACGTGCCGCGTGGTTACATCTACTTCGCGATGGCATTCTCGGGTCTCGTCGAAATGTTCAACATCTTCGTGCGGCGCAAGAAAGCGCCCCCAGTTCACCCGACCAAGTGAGCCGGTTGAAAACTTGCAAGAAAACAAAAAACCGGGAAAAGCACTGCTTTCCCCGGTTTTTCTATGCGCAGGCGCAATTGGTGCTGGATTTTTGAAAAAGCCTTCCCTCAAATGAACAAGGGTTTTCAGGGCAGGCGGGTACCAGCGTGGCGTCAGGCGTTTCCATAGGCAATGGCAGTTCGGCAATGCTGGAGGCAACCGGCATTGTGAAAACATTCGGAACGCTGAAAGCCAATGACAACGTCAATCTTTCAGTCGCCGAAGGCGAAATCCACGCCTTGCTTGGCGAAAATGGCGCCGGAAAATCCACCCTCGTGAAAATGCTTTATGGCTCCCTGCAGCCCGATTCAGGCGAAATTCGTTGGCGCGGCAACAAGGTCTCCATTCCAAGCCCGTTTGCAGCCCGGCACATCGGCATAGGCATGGTGTTCCAACACTTTTCGCTGTTTGACTCGCTTTCCGTTGCCGACAACATCAAACTTTCCCTGGACCGCGAGTTTGGCAAAGGCGATGTCGCCGCACGTGCGCGCAGCCTTTCTGTTGATTATGGCTTGCCGCTGAACCCCGATTCCATCGTTGGTGATCTGTCGGTTGGCGAGCGCCAGCGCGTTGAGATCGTTCGCTGCCTGCTGCAAAATCCAAGCCTCATCATTCTGGATGAACCGACCTCGGTTCTGACGCCCCAGGAAGCCGACAATCTTTTCGTGACCCTTGAACGGCTGAAGGGTGAGGGGCGCTCCATTCTGTATATCAGCCACCGTCTCGACGAAGTGAAGCGCATCTGCGACCGGGCGACCATCCTTCGCCACGGCAAGGTGGTCGGTCATTGTGATCCACGTCAGGAGACGGCTTCCTCGCTTGCCACCATGATGGTTGGAACTTCGGTTGCCGCCATCCGCCGCGATGGTTCATCGTCGAAGGGCGAGGTTCTGCTGGAACTGGCAGCAGCTTCCATGCCTGCAGCATCGCCGTTCGCTGTTGCATTGCGCGACGTGTCTTTGTCGGTGCGGGCGGGGGAAGTGATCGGGATTGCCGGTGTGGCTGGCAATGGCCAGAGCGAACTTTTCAAGATGATTTCCGGTGAAGAAACATTATCGGACAACGGCTCTATCAAGATGATGGGCAAGCCCTGTGCCAGCATCGGCATCAATGCCCGCAGGCGACTGGGCGCTTCTTTCGTGCCGGAAGAGCGCCTGGGGCACAGCGCCATCCCACAAATGAGCCTGACCCAGAACATGCTTTTGTCGCGACATGGCTCCGACCGGGCAGCATTCCTGAGGTTTGGTCCCGTTGGCCTTATTCGCCCCGACGTGACGCTTCGCGCCACCAAGCGTGTCAGCGAGGCAATGGATGTTCGTAAAGTAGGGGATGATCCAGATGCATCATCCCTCTCGGGTGGCAATTTGCAGAAATTCATCATGGGCAGAGAACTGGACCGCCAGCCTTCGGTGCTGGTTGTGAACCAGCCTACCTGGGGGGTGGATGCAGGTGCGGCGGCACGCATTCGCCAGGCACTGGTAGACCTTGCCCGCAATGGGTCGGCGGTGGTTGTGATCAGCCAGGACCTTGACGAGATATTCGAGATTTCAGATCGCATCACCGTCATTCACGACGGCAAACTTTCTGCACCCATGACCGCGTCCGAAGCGACCCTCGAAAAGATTGGATTGTTGATGGGCGGAGCCAATCCGGGCCATGAATTGCCGCCGGCGCCCGATGTCGCGCATACCGATGCTCACGACCGGGCGGTGCATTGATGCGCATAGAACTTTCCAAGCGTTCCCAGCAATCGGCATGGTGGCAGTTGGCCTCGCCATTCCTGGCGTTCCTGCTCACATTGATTGCCGGGGCAATTGTTTTTGCTGCCCTCGGCAAGAACCCGGCGCTGGGGCTCTATTACTTTTTCATCGACCCGCTCACAGAATTGTGGTCGCTGCACGAACTGACCGTCAAAGCAGGGCCGCTCATTCTGATCGCGGTTGGACTTTGTGTTTGCTACCGGTCCAACAACTGGAACATCGGCGCTGAAGGCCAGTTCATCATGGGCGCAGTGCTGGCTTCCGCATTGCCGATATTGGCACCGGGATTCCAGAACTTCATGACCCTGCCGCTGATGCTGTTGCTGGGCATGCTGGGCGGCGCCCTGTATGCAGGCATTCCGGCTTTGCTCAAGGCCCGCTTCAATGCCAATGAAATCCTGACAAGCCTGATGCTGGTCTATGTCGCGCAATTGTTCCTCGACTGGCTGGTGCGCGGCGTCTGGCGCGACCCCAAAGGCTTTGCCTTTCCAGGTTCAATCCGCTTTCCGCCCGCAGCCACCATTCCCGAGATCATTCCTTCACAAGGCGCCGCGCACTACGGTTTCCTGTTGGCGATCCTCGCGGCAATCATTGTCTGGTTTTTCCTTGGCCGCACCCTCAAGGGGTTTGAAGTGCGAGTAATCGGCCTCAGTCCGCGGGCAGGGCGCTTTGCCGGCTTTTCCAGCAGCGGCATGGTCTTCTTTTCGTTCATGCTGTCTGGTGCATTGGCAGGGCTTGCCGGTATCAGCGAAGTTTCAGGAGCGATCGGGCAATTGCGCGAGGTGATTTCGCCCGGCTACGGCTTCACCGCGATCATTGTCGCCTTCCTTGGCCGCCTGAACCCGCTAGGGGCGATCATGGCCGGCCTTTTGCTCGCGCTCACCTATCTTGGCGGGGAGGCGGCGCAGCAATCGCTCGGCATCTCCTTGCGTGCTGTGCGCGTTTTTCAGGGCATGTTGCTGTTTTTCGTTTTGGCCTGCGACACGCTGATCATTTACAAGGTCAGGTTTGTCGGCACCCGCAAGACCGAGGTGGTTTCCTGATGGACATGTTTCAGAACATCCTGATCACCATAGCGACCGCAGCAACTCCGCTGCTGATTGCAGCGCTTGGCGAACTGGTTGTCGAAAGGTCGGGCGTTCTCAATCTTGGGGTTGAGGGCATGATGGTCATGGGTGCGGTCACCGGATTTGCAGTGGCGCTTTCGACGGGCAATCCGTGGCTTGGCATGCTGGCTGGAACCATTGTCGGCGCACTGTTCTCGCAATTGTTTGCCTTTCTGGTGCTTTCCGTAGCCACAAACCAGGTGGCAACCGGGCTTTCGCTAACCCTTTTGGGACTTGGGCTGTCGGGCATGATCGGCGAAAGTTTTGTCGGCCAGCCCGGCATCAAATTGCCCAATGTCGAGATCCCGATGCTTTCTGAACTGCCGGTGGTGGGCAAATTGCTGTTCGGCCAGGACCCGATTTTCTACATCGCGCTGGCGCTGGTGTTTTCGGTTTGGTGGTTCCTGTTCCGGACACGTGCCGGGCTCACCCTTCGCTCGATCGGCGACAACCATGACAGCGCCCATGCGCTGGGCATCAAGGTGTTGCGCATCCGCTATCTTGCAGTGGCATTTGGCGGAGCCTGCGCCGGACTTGCAGGCGCGCACCTGACCCTTGTTTATACTCCGCAATGGATCGAGAACATGACGGCTGGCAGGGGCTGGATTGCGCTGGCGCTCGTGGTGTTCGCCTCTTGGCGTCCGGCGCGCGTGCTTGCCGGTGCCTATCTGTTTGGCGCAGTCTCCATTGGGCAATTGCATGCACAGGCGCTGGGGCTTGGCATTCCATCGCAGCTTCTTTCTTCGCTGCCCTATCTGGCAACCATTCTGGTTCTGGTTATAATCTCACAAAACAGGCGACTGACGCTTATCAACACACCGGCCTCGCTGGGACGGCCGTTTGTGCCAGATCGCTGAATCGAATGCCCGTGTCCAAACTCTTGGCCACAGGCATTGATGAACGGGAAGTCCCGGCACTTCCAAAGCCCCGCAAGGGGATTGCTCACGAGGGAAACCAATGAAAAAACTGCTCCAAACTCTGGCCGCTGCCGCCTCACTGGCAGCCCGTGCCTCGGCTGCCGAAGCCAAGACCAAGGCCTGCTTCATCTATGTCGGCCCGATCGGCGATTTCGGCTGGTCTTACCAGCATGACCAAGGCCGCCTGGCTGTTGAAAAGGCGCTGGGTGACGCGGTTGAAACCGCGTATCTGGAAAGCGTTCCTGAAGGCCCGGACGCTGAGCGCGCGCTTGAGCGTTTCGCCCGTGATGGATGCAACATCATCTTCACTACCTCCTTCGGCTACATGGACCAGACCAATGCGGTTGCGGGCAAGTTCCCGGACGTGAAGTTCGAACACGCAACCGGCTACAAGCGCGAGCATCCCAACGTTGCCACCTACAATTCCCGCTTTCATGAAGGCCGCTACATCCAAGGCCAGATCGCTGCGAAGTTTTCGAAAGTCGGCGTTGCCGGTTACATCGCGTCCTTCCCGATCCCCGAAGTTGTAATGGGCATCAATGCCTTCACGCTCGGCGCACAGTCGGTCAATCCGGACTTCAAGTTGAAGGTCGTATGGGCAAACACCTGGTTTGACCCCGGCAAGGAAGCCGATGCTGCCAAGGCGCTGATCGACCAGGGCGTCGACATCATCACCCAGCACACCGACTCGACCGCGCCGATGCAGGTTGCCGCAGAACGCAAGATCAAGGCGTTCGGCCAGGCTTCCGACATGATCAATTTCGGCAAGGAAACCCAGTTGACGTCAATCATCGATGATTGGGGTCCATACTACATCGAGCGCGTCAAGGCTGTGGTTGACGGCACCTGGGCGCAACATGACATCTGGCATGGCATGAAAGAAGGCCATGTTGTCATGGCACCTTACACCAACATGCCGGAAGACGTTGCCAAGATGGCTTCCGAAACCCAGGCCAAGATCACGTCTGGCGAGTTTGACCCGTTCACCGGTCCGGTGAAGAAGCAGGACGGCTCCGACTGGCTGAAGGATGGCGAGAAGGCCGACATTGGCACGCTTCTTGGCATGAACTTCTACGTCATGGGCGTTGACGACAAGCTGCCGCAATAATCTGCGCTTCTGTGTCACAAAACCTGAAAGGCCCGGCAAATGCCGGGCCTTTTGCATTTGTGCTTGAATTTGTGCAAATCCTTGGGCATGACCATCGCACCGGAGGGGTGGCCGAGTGGTTTAAGGCAACGGTCTTGAAAACCGTCGTGCGTGAAAGCGTACCGTGGGTTCGAATCCCACCCCCTCCGCCATTCACGCGGAAACTCGCGTTCTCATTTCCGATAACGAATTGACAGCAACTCTGCACAGGCTGACGGATGCTGGGATAGGGTGCTTTCGGAGACTTGTTTCGCGCGGTTCAACCAGCGCGCTTCCACATCGGCTGCATCAGATGGCCACGGCGGATGGCGATGATGAGCAGGATCACACCTGCCGAGGTGCAGTAAACAAGTGCGAAGATCGAATGTTCCATGCCGAAGCTGCCGCCGGTCAGCCATTGCGGCCCTTCGATGACCGCTTTCAGCAATCCCGGGTCGGTTTCAGCGCCTGAAACGACGCCGGAGAAAACTGCCGACTGGAAATAGTTCCAGGCCATGTGCAAGCCGATCCCGATCCACAGCCGGCGCGTGACCATGTAGGCAGCCGAAAGCAGGAGGCCGGCCTCTATGCAGATGTAGATGGCTCCGCCAAGCGTAGCCCCAGCATTCATCATATGAATCAGCCCGAAAACCAGGGATGATGTGACAATCCCGGCCCAGCTTCCGAAGACGTCTTCGACGGATTTAAAGAGGACGCCGCGAAAAACCAGTTCTTCAAAGATGCCCGATTTGATGGCCAGAGCAATGTTTGGCAGCAGGAATATTGCCGGATTGAAACCTTCGATCCTGTAAATGCCGAGCAGCATCAGGGACACTGCACATGCCGAATAAAGGCCTGCGCCGAGCAGGGCGCCGATGGCCCATTCACGTACAAGGCCAGGCGTCGATAGCTCTGTCACCTCGCGGCGTTCGATGAATTTGCCATAGGCCACATAAAGTGAAATCGCCAGCAGACCGAGGCCGATCTGGATTAGCGCGTTCAGTAAGGGCGAACCATTGTAGGTATTGAGCCACGACTGCGCCCAACCCATGAAAAAGAACAGGACACCGCCCAGAACGATCAGGCGCAGCAGCACTAGCAGGATACGCAGCCAAACGGCCGGTTGGGGTGCAGAGCTTGTGTTCATTTGAAATCCGTTGAGTTGGCGTTCGCGGTGCAACTTGCAATATTGGTGGCGACAAGACAAGCAATCATGATTGTGAAACCTCCCCCTTGTCGCCCTCCATCCTTTGCCCCTAGTCTGGCGCAATGAACATTGCTCCCAGGAATGGCGATATCTCGTTCTGGTACTCAGACATTGGCGGGCTGCCGGCGAAAAGGCCGGCGCTTGATGGCGACGCATCCGTTAATGTGTGCATCGTCGGCGCCGGTTTCACCGGCCTTTGGACCGCGTGGTATTTGAAGCAACTCGACCCTTCGCTGAACATCCTTGTTGTCGAAAAGGAGTTTGCCGGATTTGGCGCGTCGGGGCGCAATGGCGGCTGGGTCACTGGCGGATTTGCGTGGAACCACAGCCGCTATCTGCAATCGGGCGATGAGCGCGGCGTGCGCGCTCTGGTGCAGGCGATGGCCGGATCGGTCGATGAGATCATCAAGGTGGCGCAGGCCGAAGGCATCGATGCCGATATCATTCGCACCCGCGAATTGATGGTCGCCACCAACCCTGCGCAATTGGAGCGTGCGCGGCGGGAAGTCGCGCTGCGCCAGCAATGGGGCGAGGGGCCGGACCGCATCTGGCTGGCCAGCGAAGCCGAAGCGCGAGCTTGCATAGAAATTCCCGGAACGATCGGCGGCATGCTTGT
>JBGSNX010000050.1:0-40951 GCA_041739465.1 Salaquimonas sp. | reverse complement strand
GGTTGTCAGCGTTTGCGCATTGATGTCGGTGGCAACGACCCTTGCCCCATGCGCAGCAAAAGCCAGCGCAGTGGCGCGGCCGATGCCCTGACCTGCTGCGGTGATCAGGACGGTCTTGTCTTTGAGGCTGGTTGACATGGCGGGCATTCCTTCGGGAATGAAACTGTTAGCGCCAGCCTTGGCCGTTGCAAAGCCGGTTTCGCAAAGATTGCAGAAAAGCTGGGCGTGGACGCCTTCTCAATCGCAGAACCGATGAACCCTCGGTGAACCGCGCATTTGAGATGTGTCGGTTCGCACATGCCGCGCAGGGCCACATTGTTCTCGCCAAACGCATTGCTCTGGGCGCGTAAAGCCTTGAACCGCCGGTCTTGTGGTCATACACGCAAACCGTGTCTATGGAAACCCGTACAATCAATTCGGCGCGAAGCGTCCCTGACTGGCCATACAGGCCGACAGTTTTCAAACCAGCCTTTCCTCCGCCGGGAAGGGCGTGGGAATCCAGTGTTTTTCGAGTTTCATGTTGCGCACCGCCTGCGCTTCGCGCTCGTGCATGTGCGCGAAAATGGCGCGCCGTTCGGCGGTGGTGATGCCGTTGCCGTGGTCGAGCACGCGCTCGGCGAGATCGCCACAGTACCAACGGACCTTGGGCACGCTCCAGATACGGCTTCTGGTCAGGCCGATATTCTCCCTGATCCATTCGAAATCGCCTGCGGCGAGCCGGAACGGGATCGAAGACCATGGGGGTTCACCCGACGGTTTGACGGGAGTGTTGTTAAAGGCCTCTGCTGCGGCAAGGTCGTTGAGTTCAAGTACATTTGGCAGCATCTCCGCTTCAATGGCAATGCGCGCCGCATCGGGATAATCCGGATCATTGGTCAACCAGTTTTCCGGGCGGATTTCGTGCAGACGGTCGCGCATATACGGATAGTCATAGCCGTACACATCGCCCCAAGTCTTGGTTCCGGGCCGGCGGAAAGGAAACTCGTCCGAGCCGGGGAAATCGTCGAGCGTACAAAGCGCGTAGCAAACCCTCAGCGGATTGAGCAGAAACTTGTCGCCGCTGCGCTCGAACAACAACGCGGCGAAAACGGACCGCATCGGCACGCTCAGCAAATAGCGGTTAACGTAGATGATGTCGCTGCGCCTCGCGGCGATCGGCTTTACCAGCTTGCGGATTTCCGCCTCGGTAGGCATCAGTCGGGTCTCACCTCGATCACGATATAGCTACGCACGTTATTGAAATTGCGATGAACTGCCGCGGCGATTTCCTTCATCCGGGCCAAGGAGAAACCACTTCTGCCAGTCTTGATGTCGTACACGCATACCGTGCCGTCCGCAACTTCCTCGAGCACATCGATGCGAAGCGTCCCTGACTGGCCGTATCGGAGTCGGGCATTTTTTCCCAGTTCGTACTCTGCCTTCCAGAATGAGCGTTCTGCCTTGAAGTTAGGATCGTTGCGCCTATCGATCTGATACTTCAGCCGCGTATGTACCGCGGTTCCGAATTCCTGCGGATTCATCCCCAATGGCCGCAACTCGTTTGCAAACGCGGTCGTCAACTTGCGCACTTCATGATGGCGGGGACACGCAAAGTCGACGTCCTCTTCCGCAACCGCACCTACAAAGGTTGGGGCAAGGACGTCTTTGCGGCCTTCAAACTTGGCCGCCCTGAACCCGAAGACCGGCAATTCCCCGGCGGTTCGCCGGGATAGGTAGAGATTGAAAAGCGCCAGCGCCGATACAGTCGGCAGCAAGGTAATTTGCCCGCTTCCTGGTTGGTCCGGGTCCTCATCGAAGTATGCCTGCTGGGCTACCGCCACATCCTGTGGCCCGTTGCGGCCCCAACGGGTGGCGGATACCAGGTTTCCCTGCCGGTCAAAAATGCGTTGGACACCGAAACGGTCGTTTTCGATCCGTATTCCGGAGCCATCGGGCAAAAGAACCCTGTGGCTGGAAGTGCGCGCCCCGGTGAAGACGCCAGTGCGGCGTTCCGAGGCGATGAGCGCTCCGCCCGGCCCGGCGTGGATGGTGCGTTCGCCGCCTTCGACCTTTTCGCGGGCACTCAATGCCCATGATGAAGAACGGGAAGGTTCGCTTGTTCGCGGTGTTGCGCGATTGCGGGCAAGCGGGTTGGAAGTCCCCCCGGATGATCCGCCGCCATCGCTCCACTGGCCGCCATCGGCATTGCCCGCAGGCACGCGCGGCTGGTTCGGATCAAATTTGCGGGCGAGATTGGCGCGGTTCAGCCGTGCGGTGGCGCGGCGGATCGAATTGGCAAGTTCGGACATGCGAGCGGCTCCTGAAGCGGTTTTGCTTCAGGATCGCGCCGCATCAGGCTGCGGGGATTGTTTCAGGAAGTCAGAACGTCAAACCTCAACTGGTGCAGGCGATTGACCCGCCCTTGACACCCACCTTATCCCTTGGCTTGCGGCAATACCCGGATGCCGAGTTCCTGCTGCTGCTTGGCGGTGGCTTCGCCCGGCGCGCTCATCAGCAGGTCGACGGCCTGCTGGTTCATCGGGAACAGCGCAATGTCGCGCAGGTTCTTTGCGCCGCAAATCAGCATCACCACGCGGTCCACGCCCGCCGCCATGCCGCCATGGGTCTGCGCGCCGTATTGGAAGGCGCGGTACAGGCCGCCGAACTGCTCGATGATGTCCTCGCGCTTCATGCCGACTTTTTCGAACGCTTTCACCATCACTTCGGGCAAATGGTTGCGCAGGCCGCCCGAGACGATTTCAAAGCCGTTGCACACGAGATCGTACTGGAACGCCTTGATGGTGAGCGGGTCCTGGTTTTCCAGCGCTTCCATGCCGCCCTGCGGCATCGAGAACGGGTTGTGCGAGAAGTCGATCTTCTTCTCGTCCTCGTTCCATTCGAAGAACGGGAAATCGACAATCCAGGCGAGGGCAAAGCGGTTTTCGTCAACAAGGCCGAGCTCCTGCCCTGCCCGGTCGCGCGCCGCGCCGGCAAACTTGTAGAACTTGGCCGGATCGCCAGCGGCGAAAAACACCGCATCGCCGTCGCCAAGGCCGAGCTGCTGGCGAATGGCTTCGGTACGCTCCTCGCCAATGTTCTTGGCGATCGGGCCGGCGCCTTCGAGCTTGTCGCCTTCCTTGCGCCAGAAGATATAGCCAAGGCCCGGCTGGCCCTCGCCCTGCGCCCAGGAATTCATCCGGTCGCAGAACGCGCGGCTGCCGCCGGTTTTTGCCGGTATCGCCCAGATGCGGTTTTTCGCCGACGAGGCGAGGATGTTGGCGAAGACCTTGAAGCCTGATCCTTCAAAATGCTCCGAGACATCCTGCATCTCGATCGGGTTGCGCAAATCCGGCTTGTCGGACCCGTATTTGCGGATCGCCTCGTCATAGGGGATGCGCGGGAAGGACTGGGTGACTGCCTTGCCGCGGGCAAATTCCTCGAACACGCCGCGCAGCACCGGCTCCATGGTGCCCAAAATGTCGTCCTGGGTAACGAAGCTCATTTCAACGTCAAGCTGGTAAAATTCGCCGTAAAAGCGGTCGGCGCGCGGGTCTTCGTCGCGGAAGCAGGGCGCGATCTGGAAATAGCGGTCAAAGCCGGCGACCATCAGCAATTGCTTGTACATCTGCGGCGCCTGCGGCAGCGCGTAGAACTTGCCCGGATGCAGGCGCGAGGGCACGAGGAAATCGCGCGCGCCTTCCGGAGAAGATGCCGTCAGAATTGGCGTCTGGAATTCGTTGAAGCCGATCTCGCCCATGCGCTTGCGCATCGAGGTGACCACCTTTTGCCGCGTCATGATGTTGGCGTGCATGGTGTCGCGGCGCAAATCAAGGAAGCGGAATTTCAGGCGGATGTCTTCAGGATAATCCGGCTCGCCGAATACCGGCAGCGGCAATTCCTCAGCCTTCGACAGCACCTCGATCGAGGTGGCGAAAACCTCGATCGCGCCGGTCGGCAGGTTCGGGTTGATTGCGGCGGCGTCGCGGTCCTTGACCTTGCCATCCACCTTGATGACCCACTCGCTGCGCAC
Organism: Salaquimonas sp.; assembly: GCA_041739465.1. GTDB lineage: Bacteria > Pseudomonadota > Alphaproteobacteria > Rhizobiales > Rhizobiaceae > BOKV01. The sequence continues at coordinate 36,942 of JBGSNX010000050.1, read as the reverse complement.
TTTTTCAGCCGCGGCAAAGGCGGGCGAATCAGGGTCGGCGACGATCTGGGTGATGCCGTAATGGTCGCGCAAATCGATGAACAGCACGCCGCCATGGTCGCGCACCCGGTGGACCCAGCCTGAAAGGCGGACCTGCGTTCCCGTGTGCGTGTTGCGAAGGGCTTCGCAGGTGTGGGTGCGATATGCGTGCATGGCATTTTTTCCGAGTGTTCGTTACATCAGCGCCGCTTTCGAAGCAGCCTGAAAACCGGCGCGACAAACACACGGCAATCCCCAAAAGTCAAGGCAAGCACCCTGGGGCTACTTTACAGGAATGGCAACTCCACCAACCGGGCTTTCACGCGGCCTTCCGCCCTTTCGATTTCCACCGCATCGCCAGGCCGGACCCCGACGCCCACCAATGCGTAACCGATATTGGCGGACATGCGCGGCGACCAGACGCAATTGGTCATGCCACCGATGTCCTTGCCGTCCTTGAAAATCCGCTCCCAGCGAAAACCGAGTGGCCTAGGTGCACTGCCCTCAAGGACCAGGCCCAGCTGGTGACGCTTGATCCCTTCTGCCTTAATCCGCCGCAACGCCCCTATTCCGATGGTGTCGTCGGGAACGCCAAGATCGACATATTTGCCAAGCCGCACCTCGAACGGATTGGTCTGGTCGTCGGTATCGCCGCCGACGGAGACCAGTCCGCTTTCCGTGCGCTCTGCGGTGGCCGGAGCACCAGGTCCGATGCCGAAGGGTTTTCCCGCTTCCTTCACGATGTTCCAAAGTAGCGCACCTTTTGAGCCGTCCATCAGGTAGATCTCAAAACCCCCCTGTTTTGACCAGCCCGAACGGGCGACAGCCACCGGAATGCCCTCGATCTGCGTTTCGCCGAACCAGAAGTATTTGAGTTTGCGAACCCAGTCCCCGAAGATGGATGCAACCACGTCCTCACCCTTGGGGCCTTGGACCGCCAGCGGCGAAACGTCCGGCTCGCTCACCTTGACGTTGAGGCCGCGCTCGGCCGCCACGGTGCGGGCGAAGGTCCACACATCGGAATCGGCGATGGAGAACCAGAACAGGTTTTCATCGCGCTTGAGCAAAATCGGATCGTTGATCAGGACGCCATGATGGTTGCACAGCGGCACATACTTGCCCTGACCCACCGCGCATTTGGTCAAGTCGCGCGGCGACAGGATTTGCGCCAGCCGCGCGGCGTCCGGGCCTTCGATCTGCACCTGCCGCTCCACACCGACATCCCACATGGAAACACCGTTGATGATGCGCCAATACTCGGCCACCGGATCCCCATAGCTGGTCGGCATGATCATGCGGTTGTAGATCGAAGCCGAGGTCATGCCGTCTGCGAGCGCCGATTCATAAAATGGCGAAGGGCGTAGCCGCGCCGTCGGGTGTATTTGGACCATCCTGCAAGTCTCCATTAGCAACAGATCATCGCGGCAAGGATGGAACTGCGCAATCACCAAAGCGGCGCTAGTCGATCAAAATCGGCAACTGGCATTGCATTGCGCCAACACTTCTATTATTCACGAAATATGGAAATGTTTGAAGCGGTACATGCCTTTTCGGCGCTTGGTCAGGATACGCGGCTGGCGGTTGTGCGCTTGCTGGTGAAAGCCGGGCGGGAGGGTGTTCCTGCGGGCGAAATCGGCACGATGCTCGGCGTCAAGCCGAACACGCTCTCGGCAAATCTGACGGTGTTGACCAATGCGGGGCTGATCCGCTTCGAGCGGCAGGGGCGGGTGATCCGTTACTTTGCCGACATGGACGGCATTGGCGGGTTGTTGGGCTTCTTGATGGAGGATTGCTGCGGAGGCCGGCCTGAACTGTGCCGACCCGTGGTGAAGGAAATTGCCTGCGCTTGTTAGAAGCGAAAATCGGGGGAAGTTAAAATGAGTGATACCGTCTACAATGTGCTGTTTCTGTGCACAGCAAATTCCGCGCGGTCGATTCTTGCGGAAGCAATCCTCAACAAACTGGGCAAAGGGCGTTTTATTGCCTATTCGGCCGGGTCGCAGCCGCGCGGCGAGGTAAACCCGCATTCGTTGCAGGCGCTGAAGACACTCGGCTACGACGTGTCGGGTTTTCGTTCCAAGAGCTGGGATGAATTTGCCACCAAAGACGCCCCGCGAATGCATTTCGTTTTCACGGTCTGCGACAATGCGGCAGCGGAGACCTGCCCGATCTGGCCCGGACAGCCCATGAGCGCACATTGGGGCATTCCCGATCCTGCCGCTGTCGAAGGCTCGCCGGCAGAAATTGGCGCGGCATTTCTGGACGCATACCGAATGCTGGAGCGGCGCATTGGCGCCTTCGTTTCCTTGCCAATTCAAAGCATCGACGGCCTTGCGCTGAAAAAGAGCATCAAGGACATTGGTGGCATGGCATGAGCCAATACGATCTGCAGCGTCGGCTGGCATCTGAATTTGCCGGCTCGGTGCTTCTGCTGGCTACCGTTGTCGGTTCGGGGATCATGGCGGAGCAATTGGCAGGCGGCAACGTCGCCATTGCCTTGCTTGGCAACACGGTGGCTACCGGAGCGATGCTGGTAGTTCTCATCACCATGTTGGGCCCGGTTTCGGGGGCGCATTTCAACCCGGCTGTGAGCCTCGTATTCCTGCTCAAACGCGAAATTTCAGCGCGCGATGCCGGTCTTTATCTGGTGGCACAGCTTGCGGGCGCCATTCTTGGCGTGTTGCTGGCCAACGCCATGTTTGACCTGTCGGTGCTGCAGACATCGCAAAAGCTGCGCACCGGTACCGGCCAATGGATTTCCGAATCTGTTGCCACATTCGGGCTGGTTTTCACCATTCTGGCGACAATCAAGGCGCGTGAGAGCGCCGTTGCGGTATCGGTCGGGCTATACATCACCGCCGCCTACCGGTTCACGGCGTCAACATCCTTTGCCAATCCCTCGGTCACGATTGCCCGCACTTTCAGCAACACGTTTGCAGGGATCAGCCCTGCAGATGCACCTGCATTTATCGCCGCGCAAATTGCCGGAGCGTTGCTTGCGCTGGTCTTCGCAGGGTGGCTACTCGCCGCCCGGGATCGCTGAGCCGTGCATTTGAATGCAAAAATAGTGACGTAACGGAGCGCATTTTGCCGCGTTGCAGGGCAAGACAAGCGGCTTTTGCTTGGCTATAGAGATTTCATGAAAATCATTACCACCACGGATGAACTGGCCAGCGCATGCAAAGCCATTGCACTCCACCCCTACGTCACCGTTGACACCGAGTTCCTGCGCGAAACGACGTTTTGGCCAGAACTATGCCTGTTGCAGATGGCGTTTCCGGGTGACGCCTACATCGTTGATTCGCTGGCGGAAGGGCTTAGCCTGGAGCCGTTTTTCGAATTGATGGCTAACAAGGCAGTGGTCAAAGTGTTTCATGCCGCTCGCCAGGACATTGAAATCATTTTCAATCTTGGCGGTTTAATACCCGACCCGGTATTTGATACCCAAGTCGCGGCAATGGTTTGCGGATATGGCGACAGCATTTCCTATGACCAGTTGGTCTATCGCATAACCTCGCACCATGTGGACAAATCCTCCCGGTTCACTGACTGGAAGCGCAGGCCGCTGACCCAGAAACAGCTTGAATACGCATTGGCTGACGTCACGCACCTTCGCGATGTCTACCAGTCGATCAAGGCAAATCTGGAAGAACAGGGTCGCGCGCACTGGGTGACCGAGGAAATGCAGATCCTCACGTCGCGTGAAACATATGATCTTCCCCCTGAACAGGCGTGGCAGCGGTTGAAGCTGCGGGTTCGCAAGCCACGCGAATTTGCCCTGCTCAAATTGATCGCCCAATGGCGCGAAACCATGGCTCGGCAAATGAACGTGCCGCGCGGGCGCATCATCAAGGATGATGCGATCTACGAATTGTGCTCGCACCCACCGCAAAGCATCACCGACATTGCCGATTTGCGCGGGCTTTCGCGCGGGTTCGACAAGGGCCGCTACGGCAATGACGTGTTGGGACTGGTGCGCGAGGCGCTGGCAATTCCAAAAAACCAGTTGCCGGTCTTGCCGCAGCCGCGCCAGGCACCCGAAGGCACCGGCGCTGCTACCGAAATGTTGAAGGTGCTTCTGAAGCTGATTGTCGAGCGGCACGGCGTGGCGGCAAAGGTGATCGCCACAGTTGACGATCTTGAACGCATCGCAGCTGACGACAATGCCGATGTCGCTGCCCTCAAGGGCTGGCGGCGCGAACTTTTTGGCGAGGCTGCCTTGAAGTTGAAAAACGGCCGGTTGGCACTTGGCTTCAACGGCAAGAGCGTCAACCTCATCGAGGTCGAGCCGCAGGCAAGGAATGCTCCTGCCGCCGAGCAGGCAGCCGAGTAGACCGATCAGACAATCTTGAGTTCGACAGGCTTGCCGATTTCTCGCGCCAGCTGGGCAACCCGCTCGCCGGGGCGTTCACCGCACAGATCGGCAATCGCGTGGGGCACCTTGAAGACAAAACCGTCGCTTTTCGCGGAATCCATTGCCAATTGCGGAATGACCCCCGGCTGCGAAGCAGAGAACAGGTAAAGCACCCGGAACAGGGCGGCCAGCAACCGCGCGCGCTCCTTGGCTCTTGGACCGGCAAGTTTTGCGATCTCCGGCTCCTTCACCTTCGAACCCATGCCCTGGTAGCGGTAGTAGTTTGCCAGGGCGATATAGGCACGACCCTCATGGCTGATACCGACAAACCCGGCATTGGAAATGATCGAAAGGCTTTGCTGGGCACGAAAATCGGGGTGCGCCCGCCATGCAACATCGGCCAGATAGCAAGAGGCAATGCGAAAACGCGCCTCGTCTTCGGTTTCCGCCACACCCAGCACGCGAAACGCCTCACCGGTCCAGTTTGCCAGTTCGAATGAATGTTTTGGAGAGCGGGCGCGCAGCACGGACAAATCGCGCGCTGCAGCTATCAGCGAGTCTTCGGCTTGCTCCTGGGGCGACAGCATCGTGTACAGGAACCCTTCCCGCACACCCATGGACGACATGGCAACCGTCTGCGCGCCAATGGCCCGCAGAGTTTCCGCCATCACCAGCGCGCCATATTGCAAAAGGGACCGACGGTTTCGGGAAACGACATCAATGCCGCTGATTTCGTCAATCGGCTTGGAAACGATCCGGTTGCAAAAGGCGATGAACCTTTCTGCATCGACTTCGTAGTCGTGCACGGCATTGAGCGTGTAGCCCGAGTTTTCGATGTGAAGCTTGGCGAGCGAGCGCCAGGTTCCGCCGACGGCATAAAAGGTGCGCCCGGCGCCTGGCCACTTCACCAATGCGCCACGCAGTTCGGTTCGGGCGATTCGTCTGGCCTCGGTCAGTGAATTGCCGGCAACTTCAGCCAGCCGCAACCCGCCAAGCGGCAAGGTTATGCCACCGGCAATCTCGCCATTGACGCCAACCAGTTCGAGCGAGCCGCCGCCCATGTCGCCAACTATGCCGTTGGGCTTGTGGAACCCAGCCTTGACACCCCATGCGGAATATTGCGCTTCCATCTGGCCGGTCAGCACTGTCACCTTGGTGCCGGAAAGTTTTTCGACGCGCTCAATGAAGTCGGCACCATTGGAAGCATCGCGGGAAGCAGCTGTCGCCAAAATCCATGTATCGCCGACATGCGCCTGACGACCAAGGGCCCGGAACCGGCGTACCGCCGCCAAGGCGCATTCGATTGCGCCTTCATCCAGTCTGCCGGTAGTGGCCACGCCCTTGCCAAGACCGCAAAGCACTTTTTCGTTGAACAACACGGCAGGTGCGCGTGTCAGGCCTTCATAAATGACCTGGCGGACCGAGTTTGACCCGATGTCGATGACGGCAACCGGGATGCGGCTGGCCAGCCGCCCCTGAGCATCCGTTTCACGCGGCGAGACCGCCTGCGGCTCAAATGTCGCTGATTTCTCGTTCCGTGAACTTCTTCGGAGCATCATATTTCAGCGAATCCCCACGCCCGGAAAGGGACGGATTGGTCATGAAGTACCGCTGAGCGTTAAATGATTCTGCATCCGATTTGGGAGAAATCCGACGCGAGCGGCCATTTGGAAGGATTTCCCAGCTTTGTTCGTTATCGAGCAGATTGGCAACCATGATTTGCTCCAAAACCTGACGATGCACAGTTTCGTTGGTGAGCTGCACCATCACTTCAACGCGCCTGTCGAGGTTTCGCGGCATCAAATCTGCAGATCCGATGTAAACGATGTTTTCGCGCGAGGGCATCGGATGGCCATTGCCGAAACACAAGATGCGCCCATGCTCCAGAAACCGTCCGACAATCGACTTGACCTGGATGTTTTCCGAAAGACCCTGGACGCCGGGCCGAAGGCAGCAAATTCCGCGAACGACCAGTTCGATGTGCACGCCCGCCTGACTGGCGCGATACATGGCGTCAATCACCACCGGATCAACCAGTGAGTTCATCTTGGCCCAGATTGTTGCCGGACTACCAGCCAGCGCATGCTGGGTTTCAGCGGCGATCAGTTGAAGGATGCGCGGCTTCAGGGTGATCGGCGAGAACGCGATCTTTTCCATCCGGTCCGGTTCGGCATAGCCGGTAATGAAGTTGAAAACCTGCGCCACATCGCTGGAAATGACCGGATCGGCGGTGAAAAAGGAAAGATCGGTGTAAACGCGGGCCGTGACCGGATGGTAGTTTCCGGTGCCGATGTGCACGTAGTTGACGAGCTTGCCCTCTTCGCGGCGAACCACCTGCGAGAGCTTGGAATGGGTCTTCCACTCCACGAAGCCAAAGACCACCTGCACGCCGGCACGTTCCAAATCGCGGGCCCACCGAATGTTGGCCTCTTCGTCGAACCGCGCTTTCAGCTCGATCAGCGCTGTAACCGATTTGCCGCTTTCGGCAGCTTCGATCAGTGCCGCCACAATCGGGCTGTCGTTAGATGTGCGGTACAGCGTTTGCTTGATCGCCACGACATTGGGATCTCGGGCCGCTTGGCGCAGGAACTGGACGACCACATCAAAGGACTCATAGGGGTGGTGGACAATGATGTCTTTCTGGCGGATCGAGGCAAGGCAATCATCATTGTGATCGCGAATACGCTCTGGGAACCGGGCGATAAATGGTTCGAATTTCAGGTCAGAGCGCTCAATCGAAACAATCTCGGAAAGATTGTGCAATGCCAGCATGCCTTTGACGATAATCACCTCTTCCTTTGAACTGCCGATCTGCCCGATGACAAAATCGCGCAGGTTTTGCGGCATGCCCGAATCTATCTCCAGCCGGATGACAGAACCGCGACGGCGGCGCTTCAGGGCGGTTTCGAAGGTACGAACCAGATCTTCCGCTTCTTCCTCGAACTCGATGTCCGAATCGCGGATCAGCCGGAAATTGCCGGAACCGCGAACCTCGAAACCTGGAAACAGCCGACCGATGAACATGCCGATCACTTCCTCGATGGAGATGAAAGCGATGCGGGTAGGATCGCCCTTTGGTAGTTCAATGAACCTGCGCAAGGCAGCCGGCAGCCTGATCAGCGAAATCATGCTTTCGCCACGCACAAGGTGGCGAAGTTCATAAACCAACGTGTAGCCAAGGTTGGGGATGAACGGGAATGGATGCGCCGGGTCGATGGTCAGCGGTGTGAGCATCGGGAAAATGGATTCAAGGAAATATTCCTCAAGCTTCTCGCGATCTGTCTTGGTGATTTCCTTCGGTTCGACGATGAAAATCTTCTCTTTTGCCAATTCCTTGAAAAGGCGCTTCCAAGCCTTTTGCTGGTCGTCCTGAAGCTGGCTGATTTCTTCGGCAATGGCACGCATCTGTTCGCGCACAGTCAGGCCATCGGGTGAAATCTGTTCAACGCCCTGACGGAACTGGCCGACGATGCCCGCAACGCGCACCATGAAAAACTCGTCAAGATTGTTGGCAGAGATCGACAGGAACCGCAGACGCTCGAGCAGCGGGTGCTTCTTGTTGTCGGCCTCTTCAAGGACGCGATGGTTGAACTGCAGCCATGAAATCTCGCGGTTCATGAACCGCGATGGATCAGCCATCATGTCGTCAGCCAGATGATCGACAGCGTTTGGCGCGGGCGTCTGAGCTTGCGTGTTCGGCGTGTCCATCATTTTGCTCCGTGTGTCCCATTTCAGCAAATGTTTCTAAGACAGTAATGTAACGAATTGAAAACAGCCGCACCGTGCTTTCACGTTCAAGGTTAACCCTCAGCGCCGCTCACACGCTCAAGCGCTGCTGCAGCCACTTGCCGTGTGATCTTGCTGCCGCGTGCCAAAGCCTCGCGGTCCATCTCTCCGACCAGTTTGCGCGCGCAATCGAGCGAACGCTCCATGCGTGGCAACAACCAGTCGACCACCATTGCAGGTGCTTCAACCTGCCGGTCGGCAAACAGCTTGAAAATCACGGCAGACAAAAGCGCATCGTCCGGCGCATCGATGGTAACCAGCTGCACAGCGCGCAGTCGCGACAGGAGATCGGGGAGAACTACACCCCATTGCAGCGGCTGGCTGGCCGACGTGAGCAGGCAATGCCCACCTTCGGCACGGATGTGATTGAGGGTATGGAACAGCGCTGCGTCATCGACCTTGCCGGGGCTGAAATCTTCGATGACAAGCAGCGTTGAAGGCGGAGCCATGCCGTTGGCAAGGTCGGTTGCCGGGATGGCAACCGCGCCGCTGGCCTGCGCCCAGATGCGGGCAAGGTGGCTCTTGCCTGAACCGGGAGGACCGACAAGGGCAACCACCGGGCCTGGCCATTGCGGCCATGCATCGACCAGTTCAACGGCCAGCCGATTGGCTTGCGTGACAATCAGGTCATCGCGGTCGTATGCCGGTAGAACCGGCAGTTCCAGCGGCAATTGCCTGACCATGGCGTGCTTGGGGTTGGGTTCCATCTTGCCGATCAAACCTTCGTGCCCGGGTCGCCATCGGGCTTTGTCACCTTGGTTACCCTGCGGATGACTTCCTCGCGACCATGGTAGAGGTCGCTCGCCAAATACTGGGCAAGGGCAAAGCGGATGACCACGCCGATGGCGGCAGCGGCCGGCACGGCAATCAGCAGGCCGGTGAAGCCGAAAAGTGCACCGAATGCAAAAAGGGCGAACATCACCCAGACCGGGTGCAAGCCGACCCGCTCGCCCACCAGTTTGGGCTGAAGGATGTTTCCTTCAAGAAACTGGCCGATGAAGAAAATTCCGGCAACAATGGCAACCGGTTGCCAGTCCGGCCAGAACTGCACCAGCGCTACGCCCACCGAAAGCACGAGGCCGCTGATGGAGCCAACAAACGGAATGAACGATACAAAGCCTGCAAAAAGGCCGATCAAAAGGCCAAAATTGAGACCGGCAAGCGTCAGCGAGATGCCGTAGAACAAGCCCATCGCCATGCACAAGGTGCCCTGCCCGCGCACAAAGCCTGCTACGGCGGTATCAATCTCGATGAGTATTGCATGAATGGTGTCACGATGGTCGCGTGGCAACCAGTGATCCACCTTGGCGACCATGTGGTCCCAGTCATAGAGCAGGTAGAAAGCAACAACCGGGGTGACGACCAGCAGGGAAAACACGCTTACCAATGCCTGGCCCGATGCCCAGACCTGCGACAATACCGTGCCGATCCACGCTGCACCCTGCTTTACCAGATCACCGACATTGTCCTGGATGATGCTGGTATCCTTGGGCGCGAACCGGCTCATCCATTCCATGTTGAGCGAGGTGATCAGCGCCTGCAGACGCCTGACGAGATCGGGCAGGCGATCAAGGAATCCGGCAACCTGACTGCCAAGGATCGGTATGATGATCAGCAGTGCGATGATGAAGAACAGGATGAAGGCAAACAGGATGACCGCCGTGGACGCAAGCCGTGACAAGCCGGTGCGCTCCAGCATGTCGGCAACCGGATCCAGAAAATAGGCAAGCGCCATGCCTGCCACAAATGGCAGCAAGGTATTGCCGAGCACGTAGAGGATCAGCAGGAAAACGATGGTTGCAATCAGCCAGAAAATGGCTTGGCGGCGAATTGCCTTTTCCAGTGCACGTTGCATCGATTCAATGTTCTCCGAAAACTTCCGCCGCCCTTGGGTTGCCCCTAGCAAATAGACGTTTCACACAGCCATGGCAAAGGCGCTGTTTGCGCTCGCATGTGAACGACGGGGAAAGTTGCTTGAAGCAGCCTTGCATGGCGTGTATCGCCATTTCAAAAGCAGAATGAAGGCGGGCAGATGACATCGGGCAAAATTCCTGGCGGGCCGACCAATGGCCTCAGCTATGCCGATGCCGGCGTCGATATCGATGCGGGCAATGCGCTGGTAGAGGCGATCAAGCCTGCGGTGCGATCTACCCGCCGTCCGGGATCGGATACCGAAATTGGCGGGTTTGGCGGGCTTTTCGATCTCAAGGCTGCCGGTTTCACCGATCCGGTGCTGGTTGCAGCCAATGATGGTGTCGGAACCAAACTGCGCCTCGCCATCGAGGCTGGCGTGCATGGCACCGTTGGTATCGACCTCGTCGCCATGTGCGTCAACGATCTGATTGTCCAGGGCGCAGAGCCGCTGTTCTTCCTCGACTATTTCGCAACTGGCAAACTTGATGTCGAGCAGGCCACTTCGGTAATCAAGGGTATCGCGCAAGGCTGCCGCATGGCTGGTTGTGCGCTAATTGGCGGCGAAACCGCCGAAATGCCCGGCATGTATTCAGGCGGCGACTATGACCTTGCCGGATTTTCAGTTGGTGCAGCCGAACGTGGCAGCCTGTTGCCGACAAACGATGTTTCTGCCGGCGACATTCTCGTTGGACTTGCATCCAGCGGCGCGCACTCAAACGGCTATTCGCTGATCCGCAAGGTGGTCGGGATTTCCGGCATGAAGCTGGACGCGCTTGCCCCATTCGACAGCGCAAACAGCCTTGGCGAAGCATTGCTTGAGCCCACTCGCATCTATGTGAAACCCATGCTGGCAGCGATCCGCCAGTGCGCCGATGCAGATGGCCATGGTATCAAGGCGATGGCGCACATCACCGGTGGCGGGTTCGTCGACAACATCCCGCGCGTTCTTCCAGCAAGCCTGGCTGCCCATGTCGACCTATCGGCACTTTCCCCACAGCCCTTGTTTGGCTGGCTGGCACGCACCGGTGGCATCGCCGAACTCGAAATGCTGCGTACTTTCAACTGCGGCACCGGCATGGTGGTTGTAGTGGCCAAAGACCGGCTGGATGCGGTGCTCACCGTTCTGCGCAGTCACGGAGAGAATGCTACGGTCATCGGCATGCTGGCTGAACGGAAGGATGCGCCTGTGGTGTTTTCAGGGAAGCTTGCACTTTGACGATGCGCAAGAAACGCGTTGACGTGCTGATATCAGGGCGCGGCACCAACATGCTGGCGCTGATAGAAGCTGCAAAGGATCCGGCATATCCTGCGGTGATAAAGCGGGTGATTTCCAACCGGCCAGACGCTGGTGGGCTGGATATTGCCCAAAGCCATGGCATTCCAACGCTGGTGATCGACCACAAGGCGTTTGCAAGCCGGGAAGCACACGAGGCTGCACTGGAAAAGGCACTTGCCAAAGACCTGCCCGACATCATCTGCCTTGCAGGCTACATGCGCATTTTCACGTCGCGCTTTGTTGGGCTGCACGAAGGGCGGATGCTCAACATCCATCCCAGCCTTTTGCCGCTGTTCACCGGGGTCGACACCCACGCCCGCGCGCTTGGCGCCGGGGTAAAGCTGCATGGCGCGACCGTGCATTTTGTGACCGGCAAGCTCGATGACGGACCGATCGTTGCGCAGGCGGCTGTGCCGGTGCTTGCTGGAGATACCCCTGAGACGCTGTCTTCGCGGGTGCTAAGGGCAGAAAACCTGCTCTACCCACATGCACTGGCGCTGGTGGCGAGCGGGGTTTGGAACAGTGCCCATCTTGCGAGCGACGGGCAGGCATTGCTTTTCTCGCCACCGATTGCGCCATGAATTACCGGCACATCTACCATGCCGGAAACATCGCGGATGTTTTCAAACACGCGGTGCTTGCGCGCATTGTCGAATATCTGAAGCGCAAGGATACCGGGTTTCGGGTGATCGACACCCATGCCGGCACCGGGCTTTACGATCTTTCGTCCAGCGAGGCGCAGAAAACCGGCGAATGGCGCGAAGGTATCGGCAAGTTGTTGGCAGCAGAGCTGCCAGACCCTGCGGCAGCGCTTTTGAAGCCTTACCTTGATGTTGTGCGGGCCCATTGCACAGAAGGTGTGCCGCTTGCCTATCCAGGTTCCCCGCTGCTGGCGCGAGGATTGTTGCGAAAGCAGGACCGGCTGACGGCGTGCGAACTGCACCCGCAGGATTTTGCAACGCTGGCCGAGCGGTTTACAGGCGACTGGCAGGCAAAAACCCTCCACCTCGATGGCTGGCTGGTACCTGGATCGCAACTGCCGCCCAAGGAAAAGCGCGGCGTTGTGCTGATTGATCCGCCTTTCGAGATCGAGGGCGAGTTTTTGCGGCTGGAACAGGCTCTGCAGAAGGCAACAGGCCGGTGGCCGGGGGGCATATTCATCTTGTGGTATCCGCTGAAAAACACGGCACAAGTTGAAGATTTTCTGCAGAACCTTGCCAAGAGCGGCATAAGCGACCTTGTGAACGCCCAAATGTGGGCGCGCGAACCAATGGATGGAATGTTTCACGGCAGCGGGCTGATCATCCGAAACCCGCCCTTCGTTCTGCGCCCAGAACTTAAAACCATCCTGCCTGCCCTTGTTGAAGCGCTTGGAATGCAGGGTGCCGGCTGGCGGCTGGAAACGCTGACAGCCGAATGAGTAAACATGCCGCGCCTGATAGTGCCTTGACGGTGACTTGACCGTGACATGGCCATGGGCGACACTTGATTCACCCGATCAGGAGACATTGCGGTCATGAAGCACTTTGCCACGGCATGGATTTGCGCATTTGTGTTTTTCGCGACCACCCAACTGGCGAATGCCGACTGGCTTGATCCGGTCCGCCCATTCACGAGATTCCCGCAATGCCATGAAGGCTCCGTGCTCGCTCGCATCGAAGACCGCTCGAACTGGGCTGAACGAACCACTTTCCACTACGGCTCGCAGATTAACTCGATTGAAAAAGTGCACGAGCGCAGGGTCGAGAATTTTGGTCCAGCGCCGATTGCACGGCGCTATTGCCGCGGAACTGCATGGATGAGCGATGGCAAAAAGCACACCGTTCATTATCGCATCGAAGAGGGCATGGGGCTGGCGGGAACCGGATACAAGGTCGAATTCTGCGTTCAGGGCCGCGACCGCTGGCATGTTTACAACGGAAATTGCCGCGTTTTGCGGCGCTGACAATCCATAATCGGGGAATTGGGCCATGGTGTTTTCCAGCGTTCCGCAGGTCGCTTCAGTACGTCACGAAAAGCGCTCAGGCACAGCCGACGACATTGATTTCGAGATCAAGGGCCTCGAAATGCAGTTTGTCGAAATCGAATTGGATCCTGGCGAATCTGCCATAGCCGAAGCCGGGTCGATGATGTTCAAATCGCCCAGCGTGGACATGAATTCGGTTTTTGGCGACGGATCAAAGGCGGCTGGCGGTTTTCTCGACATGCTGGTGGGTGCGGGCAAGCGGCTGATCACCGGGGAAAGCCTTTTCACCACGGTGTTCACCCATCAAGGCCAGGGCAAGGCACGGGTAGCCTTTGCAGCGCCCTATCCGGGACACATCCTTGCCATGAAGCTTGATGAAATCGGCGGCAGGCTGATTTGCCAGAAAGATGCATTTCTTTGTGCAGCCAAAGGTGTTTCGCTGGGCATCTTTTTCCAGCAGAAAATCCTTACCGGCCTTTTCGGCGGTGAAGGCTTCATCATGCAAAGCCTTGATGGCGATGGCTGGGTGTTTGTCCATGTTGGCGGTACGACCCGCGAAATCGAACTGGCAGCGGGAGAGGAAGTCCACATCGACACGGGCTGCGTGGCGGCGTTCACGGCGGGCATTGAAATGGACGTCGTGCGTGCAGGTTCGATCAAGTCGATGGTGTTTGGCGGAGAAGGCGTGTTCTTTGCGCGCCTGACCGGGCCTGGAAAGGTCTGGGTCCAATCGCTGCCATTCTCGCGGCTGGCGGGGAGAATGCTCGCAGCAGCACCCGGCATGCGCGGCAAATCTGTCGGCGAAGGCTCTGTGCTTGGAACGCTTGGCGACATCATCGGCGGGGACAACCGGTAGGCTATCCCCGCAAACAGTGCAAAATCAGAACTTGAGGCCGATGCCCAGCTTGATCGAATGGTCTGTCAAGCTGATGTCCGGGTTGGTCGCGCCCAAATCATATTCCTGCTTGCCATAGTCGGCGTAGTCATACTCGACGCGGGCAGTGACGTTGTCTGTCAGGAAAGTTTCAAGACCAGCGCCAACAGTCCAGCCCAAGTGGGTATGGGTATCAGAGCCGGTGGCATCGGCTGCCGAGGCTCTGGTTCCTGCAACACCGGCGAGGCCATAGATCATCGAATTTTCAAAGGCATAGCCCATGCGTGCGCGCAGTGAGGCATCCCATTCTTCTTCGACGCTTGTTCCGCCTTCGGAGCCTTCGGCACCTGAAATGCCGGCCATGCCTTCAAGGCCGACAACGAAATTGTTGTCGAGCTGGTAATTGTAGCCAAGGAACGCGCCGCCATCGAGGCCGTGGATGCCGTTGACGGTGCCGGGCGAAAGGTCGGCATGCATCCAGTTGTACCCGCCATAAACACCGGCATAGGCACCGGACCACAGCAGATTTGACTGCTGCGGCGGCAATGGCGGCTCAGGCGTTTGCTCGATGACATCTGCTGCAAAGGCTGCGCCTGACGACATCAGGACGGCGGCAAAAGCCGCGCCTGACAAGCGCAGGGAGAAAATTGAATTCATGAAACGCATCGTCCAACTCCTTGTGTAGACGGAACCCGAAACTCATCCGCCGCATGGCGTCTGCCTGAATCTGGGGGGCGAATATGGCGCTGCGAGACTCAAAACCGGGCAATTCCGTGAAGAATTGCGGAGGCTTTGTGGCTTGTTGCGATTTGTGCCATTTCGGTCCCCGATAGAGGAAATGGAAACCATGTTGGGGTAAACGCCGCCTTAGCCAGCATGGTTAACGGCAAGAGAAAGTCGTGGACGCAATATTGTTGCGCTTGCAACATTGGCGATACGCTCCAATTATTGCGCTCTTTCCGGATTATTCAGCCATAAGAACAGGGTTCTCCCGATGTCACTTGTCTACCTTACCGTCGGCATGGCAATGCTGCTGCTCGGCGGCGATCTCCTGGTTCGCGGATCGTCTGGCCTTGCCCTTCGGCACGGCATTGCGCCGATGGTTGTTGGCCTCACCATTGTTGCCATGGGCACTTCGGCACCCGAGCTGTTCGTATCGGTGGGTGCGGCTTACGCCGGGTCTGGCGGCATTGCCATCGGCAATGTGGTCGGCTCGAACATCGCCAATATCCTGCTGGTTTTGGCTTTGCCAGCCTTGTTCATCGCCACGGACTCGCACGAAACAGGGATCGGCAAAAGCATAGCGACAATGCTGGCGATAACCCTTGTCTACATGGCACTGTTGTCGTTTGGCACAGTCGGGCGAGTTTTAGGGATGCTGCTGGTCGCCATCATGGGATGGTACATCTATGACCAGCTTCAAACTGCGCGCCGCCATGAAACAAAGGCTACCGAAGCCAGTGCCGCCGCAGTTGTGCTGCCTCAATGGAAACTGGCAGGTCTGATCGTAGGCGGCCTGATACTGCTGCCGCTCGGCGCGCAATTGGCCGTCTCGGGTGCGACAACCATCGCGCGGTCAATCGGCATATCCGAAACGATGATCGGACTGACAATCATCGCTGTCGGCACGTCCTTGCCGGAACTGGCGACCAGCATGTTGGCCGTCGTGCGCGGAACCAACTCGGTAGCCCTTGGAAATGTCGTTGGATCGAACATATTCAACATTGCCGGCATCTCTGGAATTTCAGCTTTGACCAAACCGCTGGAGGTGCCGACGCGTATTGTTTCAATCGATATGTGGGTGATGCTGGCGGTTTCCGTCGGACTTGCCCTGATGTCGTGGCAAAAGCGCCAAATCAGCCGGGTAACAGCACTGGCGATGATCGGTGCTTATGGTGTCTTTGTGTTGGTCTCGCTGTATTTTTAGGAACGCAATGAACAGTCCTTCCGTAAAAGGTCAAAAGACAGCACTTGTTACGGGAGGCGCAAAGCGCATCGGGGCCGCAATCGTCAGGGACCTTGCCACCCACGGCTTTGCCGTGGCCGTTCACGCAAACAAATCAACCCAGGTGGCCGAAGCACTGGCAGCGGAAATCCGCTCGGGTGGAGGCAAATCGATGGTGATCGAAGCGGATTTGACTGACATGAATGCTGTGGAAGGCATGATTGACAGGGTGCGGGCGGGCCTTGGACCTTTGGACCTGCTGGTCAACAATGCGTCGGTGTTTGAAAACGACACGGCAATGGAACCGGACCTTGATCTGTGGGACCGGCATTTTTCAGTGCATTTGAAAGCCCCTGCCCTGTTGTCCGCGCTTTTTGCCGCGCAACCGGAAATTTCCGCCGGGCTTGTCGTCAACATCATTGACCAGCGGGTCTGGCGGCTGACGCCATCGTTCTTCTCCTACACGCTGTCAAAGTCGGCTTTGTGGACAGCCACCCAGACCATGGCACAGGCATTCGCACCAAAGGTGCGGGTCAACGCCATTGGTCCGGGGCCAGCGCTCGCCAATGAACGGCAAAGCCCCGAGGATTTCCGCAAACAGGTTGAGGCATTGCTGCTTCAGCGCGGGCCGGAGCTTGCGGAAGTGGGTGCAACGGTGCGCTATTTGTTCGACACGCCCTCAATTACCGGGCAAATGATAGCCCTTGATGGCGGCCAGCACCTGGGCTGGCAAACGCCGGACGTGACCGGCATGGCGGAATAGGCGACAATCGCTGACCGCACGGATTCGCATCGCATCATGACCGACATTGAAACACCAGAAACAGTGGAAAGCCTGGCAGACAAGAGTCTGGACTGGGAAGACACGCCATCGCCGCCCGAAGGGGTGAGCGGTCCTGAAATCATTGCCGGATTTGTGCGCAAGCTGCCCAATTCACCCGGCGTGTACCGGATGATGAACAGCGAAGGCGATGTGCTCTATGTCGGCAAAGCCAAGAACCTGAAGAAGCGGGTGGCTTCCTATGCCAAGTCGGGGGGCCATTCCAACCGCATCGCAAAGATGATCCGCGACACGAGGACGATGGAATTCCTGCGCACCCATACCGAGACCGAGGCGCTGCTGCTGGAGGCCAATCTGATCAAGAGGCTGCGCCCGCGATTCAATGTGCTGTTGCGTGACGACAAAAGCTTTCCCTACATCGTCATCACCACGGACCACCGCGCCCCAGGTATATTCAAGCATCGCGGCGCACGGGCGAAGTCACGGGAATATTTCGGTCCGTTTGCCAGTGCAGGCTCTGTCAACAGAACCATCAACGCCATGCAGCGGGCGTTCCTTTTGCGCTCCTGCACGGATTCGGTTTTTGAATCGCGCACCCGGCCCTGCCTGCTCTACCAGATCAAGCGTTGCTCGGGGCCTTGCACGGGGGAAATCTCGGTCGAAGGCTATGGCGGATTGGTCAGCGAAGCGCGCAATTTTCTTTCCGGCAAGAGCAATGAAATCCAGCAGCGTATGGCCAAGCGGATGGAAGAGGCTTCTGCCGAACTGGAATTCGAGACGGCGGGCATCATTCGCGACCGCTTGGCAGCACTGAGCCACGTACAGGCGCACCAAGGCATCAATCCGCGCGGCATTGAGGAGGCAGATGTGTTTGCCGTGGAGCAAAAGGGCGGGATTTCCTGCGTGCAGGTTTTCTTCTTCCGCACAGGCCAGAACTGGGGCAACCGCTCTTATTTTCCGCGCGCCGACAAGTCTTTTGAGGCCGGCGAAGTGCTGGCCGCTTTCATTGCGCAATTTTACGACGACAAGCCCTGCCCGCGCATGATCCTGATCAGCCATCCTATCGAGGAACAGGAATTGCTCGAAGAAGCATTGTCGATCCGTGCCAGATACAAGGTGGAAATTTCGGTGCCACAGCGTGGCGGTAAAAAGGAAATGGTCGACCACGCCGCGCTCAACGCCCGCGAGGCGATGGGACGGCGGCTGGCTGAAACTTCCACGCAGACTCGGTTGTTGGCGGGGCTGGCCGAAGCGTTCGGACTTGAAGCGCCGCCGCGCCGCATCGAGGTCTACGACAATTCTCACATCATGGGCACCAGTGCGGTTGGCGCGATGATCGTGGCCGGGCCGGAAGGCTTTGCAAAGAACCATTACCGCAAGTTCAACATCAAGTCGGAAGGCCTGACCCCCGGCGATGATTACGGCATGATGCGTGAAGTGCTGACGCGAAGGTTCAGCCGTCTGGTCAAGGAAAACGGGCCGCGACCGGAGGAACAAGCAGCACCGCAAACCGGTAGCGAAACGGAAAACGAAGAGCTCGGAGACGGGCTGCCGCCATGGCCAGATCTGTTGCTGATTGACGGTGGTCTGGGCCAGCTCAGCGCCGCGCGCGATGTCATGCGTGAATTGGGCCTTGAAGGCACGGTGCCGATGGTCGGCATCGCCAAGGGACCTGACAGGGACGCTGGCCGGGAAAAATTCTTTGTTGAAGGGCGCGAGGCATTCATGCTGCCGCAGCGCGACGCGGTCTTGTATTTCGTGCAAAGGCTTCGCGATGAAGCGCACCGTTTTGCCATCGGCACGCACCGCGCGAAGCGAAAGAAGGAAATGGCGGCAAATCCGCTCGATGAGGTTTCAGGCATCGGCCCCACGCGCAAGCGGGCGCTGCTCCATCATTTTGGAACCGCAAAGGCAGTGAGCCGGGCGGCTTTGTCCGATCTGATGGCAGTCGAGGGCATTTCCGAACAAATGGCACAGGCAATTTACGATCATTTTCACGACAATGGTTGAAATGGCGCAATCTTCGCTCGCAGCGCCGGTTGAATTTCGCTTGCAACTGGCGTTTCCTGCCACCATTGCTGACTTACCGCAGATGCAAATGACCGGGAGACGATCCTGAAAGAGCCAAAGAGTTCTGAAGCCCACTGGGCGGCCTTGCCCAATTTGTTGACCTATGCGCGCATCGTCGCGGTACCGCTGGTCGTCCTGTGCTTTTTCCTTGAAGGTCGGCTGCAATCATCCGATTTTGCCCGCTGGTCGGCCTTGGCGATCTTCGTTTTGGCGAGCATTTCGGATTTCTTTGACGGCTATCTGGCGCGGATCTGGCACCAGACCTCGACTATCGGGCGAATGCTTGACCCCATTGCCGACAAGCTGCTGGTTGCCACATGCCTGCTGTTGCTGGCTGCAGACACCGACAAGACGATTGCCGGGTGGTCTTTGTGGGCTGCAATCATCATATTATGCCGGGAAATACTGGTTTCCGGCTTGCGCGAATATCTGGCGGAACTGAAGGTTTCGGTGCCGGTGACCCGCATCGCCAAGTGGAAAACAGCCTTGCAGATGATTTCAATCGGCTTCCTGCTGGCTGGTCCTGCGGGCGACAAGATCGTGCCCTACACCACCAATATCGGCATCGTGCTGTTGTGGGTTGCCGCGGTCATCACCCTTTACACCGGCTACGATTATTTCCGCGCCGGCCTCAAGCACGTGATGGAATGAGATCGTGAAGCTTGTCTACTTTTCATGGATTCGCGAACGCATCGGGCTGACCGATGAAGAAGTCAGCCTTCCGCCAAGCGTCATCACGATTGGTGATCTGATCGCGTGGCTCAAGACGCGGGGCGAAACCTACGAAGCCGCCCTGCAATACGACAAGGTCATTCGGGTTGCCATCAACCAGGAGCACGTGGATGATCGCACAACGCCGCTTGCCGGTGCGCGTGAAGTGGCCCTGTTTCCGCCGATGACCGGTGGCTGAAGTGCAGCCCGTTGTGCGCATTCAGGCTGACGATTTCAGCATTGAGGCGGAAATTGCCGCACTGGTGGCAGGACGGGCCGATGTCGGCGCAATTGTCACCTTCACCGGCTTGTGCCGCGATGAAGGTGGCAAGCTCGAAGCGCTCGAACTGGAGCATTACCCCGGCATGGCACAAGCGGAAATCAACCGCATCGCCATTGAAGCAGCCAGCCGATGGCCGCTGACAGGCCTCACGGCAATCCACCGCTTTGGCAAGATCGCACCGGGTGGCAACATCGTTCTGGTGGTTGCAGCATCGGCCCACCGCGAAGCTGCATTCAACGCGGCCAGTTTCCTGATGGATTTCCTCAAGACGAGAGCGCCTTTCTGGAAAAAGGAACATTTGGCAAGCGGTGGCACCGGCGAGTGGGTTTCCGCCAAGGATACCGATGACCGGGCCACCGACAAGTGGCGGGACTGATCAATCGCCCGATTGCGGATCGGCCTCCAGGGTCAGGTCAAACACCTGCACGCCCGGTACCGGCATGAACATTTCGGTGCAGTTTCCAGGGCCGTCCGAAAATTCCCATGGATGGGTGGCAAATGTGTTGATGGTGTACTGCTCGCCCGGCTGGATTTGCGCATAGTCCACCCGGTTGCCGTTGAAATCCAGCCAGGTGATGCGGCGCATGATGCTCGTTTGGTTGCGGAAGGTCACTGTCACCGGCACATCGGAACTGAGCGAGCGCAAACCCTGCGTGCAGGGAAGGCCGCCGACCTTGCTTTGCGCAAGCGCCTGATTTGAAAAAAGCAGGGACGCCGCGAACATGAACAGAAGTTTTTGCATGGCTTTCACTCTCTCAGTTTTGGCTGCAACGGGTTTGGCCGCTCGGCGTTTCCAGTACCGCTGAAAGACCCTTGGTCGAAAGCGTGTCCCGACCGTTGGAATAGACTGCGCCGGAGCCGGAAGGTATGCGCGTCAGTCGCTGAAATGGCGATGTGTCAATCGAATAGGTCGCAAAGGATTGGTTGCCGTTTTCTTCAAACTGCACCGTCATTTGCAGGCCCTCATCGCAGGTGTATTCGATGACGCGGGCATTGGCCGCCCCGCCGACCTGCCCTCCGCCGCCGCCTGAATCTTCCACCGTCATATTGGTGATCTGGTAAAGCAGCTGGAATTGCTGGCCCGCTTCGCCATAGCGCACTTCACGGTTCACGACATCGAGCTCGATGTAAACATTGCGGGAGGGGTCGAACAGCATGACCGTGGTTTCGCCGCGCGCCTGCTCGACAAAATTGAAAATTCCGCTGCGGGTGTATTCGCGCCAGGAATTGCCTTCCCACTTCTCGAATTTTCCGCCCGGATACTCGGCCACCAGCAGATTGAAACCGGTCACGCCGTTTGATTGAGCCAAAATCGCTTGCTGGCCTGAAATGCCAAGGGTTGGTGCGCGCAAAGTGGAAGATGCGTCAGCTGGCGCCCAGACAGCCATCAGAATAGCACACCCAAGGGCGGCCATCGTGGATTGCGACATGAAAGTCTCCGAAGTTCGCGTTTGCTGCCCCAGCCTGAAGCTAGCGAAAGCTGGCAAACCCGGCAATACACAAAACACTGAAAAATCAGGCGATTGCCGCCATGGAGGCACGGGCAACGGCTGCAAAGTGACACGAAGACGCGGCCAGCACAAAAGCGTGCCAGATGGCGTTTTGGTATTTGAGCTTTTCCCAGACATGGAAGATGACGCCGACTGTGTAGAGGACGCCGCCGGCCACGATAAGCCAGCCAGCAGAGGGCGGCAAAGTGGTAAAAATCGGCCAGATCAGCAATATGCTGGCCCAGCCCATTGGCAGATAAAGCGCCACAGAAATGCGCTCATAGCGCTCGCCAAGTGCCAGCTTGGCAAATGCGCCCATCAGCGCGGCAAGCCAGACAAATGCCAACACGACATAGCCAAACAGGCTGCCGATCAGGATAACCAGCGGCGTGTAAGTTCCCGCAATTTTCAGGAAGATTGCCGCCTGGTCGCAGCGTTTCAAAAAAGGCCGCCAGTGCATTCTGGGTGTCATGTGATAGGCGGCTGAAACGGTGAACAACGACACAATGGCGATGCCGTAGATGGTCAGCGCTGCACCTGACGCCGCGTCCATGCGTGGCAGGGCGATGATCAACAAAAAGGAAACGGCAATCAGGCTGGCACTGATGCCGACAACATGAATAATGCCATCGGCAACGCGTTCAGCGCGGCTGTAATCGCGTATCCTGTTCGACATTGCCTGCCTTTCCGCAACTTCATCCAGCTGTGATCTATAAGATGCCGGTCGCCAAGAATGGCACACAATGGTTTTGGATTGTTGAAGAAAATCACTTATCAAAAACTTGTCGGTTTTTCACGATTCAAGGCCACCAGCAGCGCGCAAAGCAGCGAATAAATGGCCACATCGCGCCAGATCGAGGGAAAATAGCCGTCCCACAGCGCTTCAAACATACCCATTGCCATGCCGCCGGTTGCCGCACCAAGCGGAGAAGCCAGACCACCCACCGATGCAATGAACAATATCTTCACAGCGAACGCGAGACCGGTGCCAAAGTCGATGTTTCCATAATGGAAGGCTGCAAGCACCCCGGCAAGGCCGCTTGCAAGTCCGGACGCCAACATTGATCCCATGAAAACCGATTGGGTGTTGATCCCCATGAGCCTTGCGGCAATTTCATCCTGCGAAACTGCCCGCCATGTCCGCCCGGCCATGGAGTAGCGCAAAAACAGAACCGCACTGGCAACAATCAACACCACTAAAGTCGTTTCGACCAGTTTAAGCGGTGTTGTGGTGACGGTGAAGCCATCTGTCGTGCCCAGCGTCAGCACGGTGTTTAGAAAAGGGGAAAGCCAAGGCGCCCGGTTTCCCGAAGCAAGGCGAACGCTTTCCATCAGCACGATCAGGACGCCAAGAGATGCAGCGATGTTGGTGTTTGGAGTGGCAAGTCGCAAAGGTCCCTGCACCGCCCTTGCCAGGTACCCGGCCACAACAGTCGAATACAGCAATGCAGTTGCCGCTCCAAAGGCCAGTGCAGCGGGATACACCAGCCAAAGCGTCTGCCAACCAATCGCGGTGAAAAGGATGGTCAATTGTCCTGCAAAGGCAAACAAGGCGCCGGGCAGCAGACTTGGCCGTTTCAGAACGCCGTGGGCAATCGAATAGCCAAAGGCAAGCAGGCAATACAGCGTGCCGACATGCACGCCATTGACCAATTGCTGCGCGAAATATCCCATGACTGTCCAAACCCTTCCACGCAATTCTAACTGGCAAATATTATTTTACCAGTTATAATGTTGCATGGATTTTTCTTGGACAGCACACCAGTTTGTCGGCGGCGCGCTCGCTTTTGATGTCGCAAATACCGTGATCTTGCGCGAGGATCCGCAGAGGATTTGCGATCGGCTAGCCGATGTTCCCGTTATGCAGACATTTGTCTCCGCCGCCCGGAAATGGTGTCATGAGCAGGATTTATGCAAGTCAGTCCGGCTCGCAGAACCCAATGGAAAATTGCTTGTTGTGCTTCGCGAAAGCATCGACAGGCATTTCAGGGATGTGGTGCGCAAGGGCGCGGCAGGCGGGCATTTGCCGCAATTGTTGCGTGACGCGGCAAATGCACTGGAAATGCCAGGCACCATGGAAAACGCCACTGCCGTTTCGGCTTTGAAACTGGCATTCGAGACACCCGTGGCCCGCATCAAGGCATGCGAGAACTGCGGATGGCTGTTTGTTGACCGCAGCAAGAATGCCAGCCGCATCTGGTGCGACATGGCCGTTTGCGGCAACAGGCAAAAAGCAAAAAGGCATTACCGCAAATTGACGGGAGAACCAGTTCAGTGAAAACAACCAGTATGCCGGTTTGCGCCCTGGCGTTTGCACTTGCTGTGTCGGCCTGCCAGCGGCCTTCGGAGGAAACGATTTTCGAACTGTCAGGCAGAATATTTGTCTTCAATTACCGCACCGCGGAAGCCAGATATCTGCTGACTTTCGACAAGGTTGCCGAACTGCAAGGAGTTGTTGCCGCCAAAGCTGAATTTGAAAATCCGCAGGGCGGCAATCCGCACCGGGTTTCAATTCCAGTGCTTCGCGAACAAACGCGGCTCGTGATTGACAGCCCGGCGCTGGAATGCGTCCGGAAAGAACGGCCCTACAAAGTGAGTGTCGAATTTACCGATGCCGGCGGTAAAACATTGGCGAAGATCGAAACCAGCGTGACCTCGCAGCTTGACCATTCGACACTGCCGCTGGTGTCTCCCGTGATCGGATCTGGGTATGACCGAAACGAAGCTGCATATGATGCGCAAGGAAACTTGAAAATGCGCAGCATGCAGGGTTGCCCGCAATGAGTTTTCTCAAACGATGGTCAGGATTTCACCCAGCGGCTTTTTCATCTTTGCTGCTGCCGGCACGGTAGCCTCAGGCGCAGGCTTTCCAACCGCAATGATCATTAGCGGTTTTTCCGATGCCGGCCTTCCAAGCAGACTGTTGAGAAATTTCATCGGGTTGGGGGTGTGGGTAAGGGCGCTCAACCCGGCATGGTGCAGCGCTGCAATGAGAAAGCCTGTGGCGATGCCCACGCTTTCGGCAACGTAGTAATTCTTGTAGCGGGTGCCATCGGAGAACTCGCCATACCGCTGGGCAAAAACCACGATCAGCCAGGGCGCTGTCTCAAGGTGCGGCTTGTCTGGTCCGGTGCCGATGGGTGCGAGCGCGCCCAGCCATTCCTCGCCCGCCGCGCCGCTGTAGAATGCAACCTCCTCCGCCTCGGCAGCAGCGCGGATTTTGCTTTTGGTATCCGCGTCGCGGATAGCCACAAAATGCCAAGGCTGGTGGTTTGCGCCCGAAGGCGCACTGCCTGCGGCTGCAATGCAGGCTTCGATCACTGCGACGTCCACCGGATCAGCCAAAAACTCGCGTACGGTGTGGCGCTTGCGCATGAAGGCGAGAAACTTTTCCGCCGCAGATGCCATGGCTTGCGGCGAAAGATCCATGCGGTCGGGCAAAGGCAAAGGTTGATAGGTGAGCTGGTCTTTGGAGAACATGTTGGCTGTCCGGTTTTCAATAAATGAGATCAGACACCAACAGTGGGAGTTTGCCAATGTGCCAGCAAGCGGGTGGCTTCAAGTGGCCGTACCCGGACAAAAAAACGCCGGACACATGGCCCGGCGTTCAACCTGATTGGCGATTGCAGTTCAGCCGACGACTTCGGTTCCCGAGAACCAGTAGGCGATTTCCTGCGCGGCAGTTTCCGGCGCATCCGAACCATGGACCGAGTTTTCCCCGATCGACAGTGCATGGACCTTGCGGATGGTGCCTGCATCGGCATTTGCCGGGTTGGTTGCGCCCATCACTTCGCGGTTCTTCGCAATTGCGTTTTCGCCTTCCAGAACCTGAACAATGGTTGGGCCGGAAGACATGAATTCGGTCAGTTCGCCGAAAAACGGGCGTTCCTTGTGAACGGCATAAAAGCCTTCCGCTTCGCGCAGGCTCATCCACACGCGCTTGGATGCGACAACCCGCAAACCGGCGTCTTCAAGCATTTTGGTAATCGCGCCAGTGAGATTGCGGCGGGTAGCATCCGGCTTGATCATGGAGAAAGTGCGTTCAATAGCCATTCGTACACCTTTGATTGTGAAACTTGAGGGAGTGGCGGGTGTATAGCGGCGGCGCGCCAAAGCCGCAAGGTTGTCCTGCCACAGCCAAGCGACAATTGGATGATGGCGCTCTTTGGTGAGGCTTGCGTAACCTGCGCGCAACGAATTGGCCAAAACTGCATTGCAATGCAACAAACCCTTGCCCTTTGCCGCACGGTGAAGCAAAAGGCGGCATGCTTTCAATAACCGATCTCACGCTGCGCATCGCCGGGCGCACATTGCTGGACAGTGCCACGGTTACCATACCGTCCGGCGCTCGTGCGGGCCTTGTCGGCCGCAATGGCACCGGCAAGACGACCCTGTTCAAGGCGATCACCGGCGACCTGGTGCCTGACACCGGCCATGTGACCATTCCCAAGGGGCTTCGCATTGGCCAGGTGGCACAGGAAGCGCCCGGCACCGAAGACAGCCTGATCGACATCGTTCTGGCTGCCGACGAGGAACGCGCCAGCCTGATGTCACGCGCTGATACCGAAACCGACGCGATGGAAATCGCCGAAATCCACATGCGGCTGGCCGATATCGACGCGCATTCGGGCGAAGCGCGTGCGGCTTCCATTCTTGCCGGCCTTGGCTTTGATGCCGATGCCCAGCAGCGTCCCGCCTCCTCGTTCTCCGGCGGCTGGCGCATGCGTGTGGCGCTGGCAGCCCTGCTGTTTTCCCGGCCAGACATCCTGCTGCTGGATGAGCCAACCAACTATCTCGATCTTGAAGGCACTTTGTGGCTGGAAAACTTCGTGGCCAAATATCCAGGCACCGTTCTCATCATCAGCCACGACCGCGACTTGCTCAACAAGGCGATCAACGCGATCCTCCATCTTGAGAACCGCAAGCTGACCTTTTACCGCGGCACTTTCGATTCCTTCGAACGCCAGAGGTCCGAACAGATCATGCTGCTGGAAAAGGCCAAGGACAAACAGGATGCCAAACGCAAGCACCTGCAATCCTTCGTCGACCGCTTCAAGGCCAAGGCATCGAAAGCCAAGCAGGCGCAATCACGCGTCAAGAGGCTGGAAAAGATGCAGCCCATAAGTTCGATGGCCGAAGAACGTGTTGAACCGATCCGCTTCCCCGAGCCAGACAAGCTGTTGTCCTCGCCGATCATCCGGCTGGATCATGTGCAGGCGGGGTATTCTGAAGGCAAGCCGATCTTGCGCGGACTGGATTTGCGCATCGACCAGGACGACCGCATCGCCTTGCTGGGATCCAACGGCAATGGCAAATCGACTTTCGCCAAGATGATCGCTGGCCGCCTGCCCTGGGTTGAGGGCGGCGTTGTCAAGGCACAGTCGATGAAAGTTGCGATGTTTGCGCAGCACCAGATGGATGACCTGATCCCGGAAGATACCCCGGTTGACCATATCCGCAAGCTGATGCCGAACGTGCCTGAATCAAAGGTCCGCGCCCGCGTTGCGCAAATGGGTCTTGATCGCGACCGTATGGATACGGCTGCAAAAGACCTTTCAGGCGGAGAAAAGGCAAGGTTGCTGCTTGGCATCATTGCGTTTGACGGGCCGCATCTGCTCATACTTGACGAGCCTACCAACCACCTCGACATGCAGGCACGCGAAGCACTGATGCTGGCCCTCAATGATTTTCCAGGCGCTGTCATCATAATCAGCCACGACAGGTCACTGGTCGAAGCATCGGTGGACCGGCTGTGGCTGGTGCGCGACGGCACAGTAAAACCTTATGAAGGCGACATCGAGGAATACCGCACCGAGGTTTTGACCGGCCGGCCGCCAAAATCCAAGAAAGTCACCATCGAACCAGAACCGGAACGCAAATCCGGTTCGGAGCGGCGCAAGGAAGCGGCGGGAAAACGGCGCGAATACGAGCCGCTGGCGCGAAGGATCAAGGAAACCGAAGACGCGATGGCAAATCTTCAAAAAGCCATCGAACGCTTTGACGCCGAGCTTGCAAGCCCGGGCCTGTTTGAACGGGACGCAGGCAAAGCCACCCGCCTCGCCAAGGAACGGGCCGACGCCGAACAGCGCCTCGTGAAAACCGAAGAGCAGTGGCTTGCCATGAGCAATGAATATGAAGCGGCGGTAGGCGCCTGAGCGCATTCTCAACGCTTGCCGCACGCATTGCCCATTTGGCAGTGCCATTGTAAAATCGGCCAATCAGAAACCGGAGACGCTTAGATGATCCGGAAACCACCATTGGCAATGATTGCGGCCATGTACCTTCTGGCTGCCAGTCCGGCACTTTCAGGATCGCTTGAAGACTGCATTGGCGGGGAAGCTGAAGACCTGATTGCGGCCTGCTCCAAGGCCATCGATGCAGGCAACCAGCCGGACAATCTGATTGCCCAAGCCCATCTGCAAAGGGCCAGGGCACACATTGCCAATGACGACCAGAGCGAGGCCAACCGCGACTTCGATGCTGCATTTGCCAAAGATCCGACACTTGCCGTAGCAATGATTGAGCGCGGGCAGATCGAATTTGAAAACAGCCAACATTCCGATGCCCGCAATTCGCTCGCGAAGGCGCTGGCAATCCAGCCCGAAAATCTCGAAGCGCTGATGTTGCTGGGCGACGTGAACTATGACGATGGAAGCTATGAAGCGGCCATTTCTGCTTACGAAAAGGCGGCAAAGCTTGATCCGTCTAACACGGATGCCTGGCGCGGCCTTGCCGATTCACACGCAGACCGTGGCGAATATGCGCTCTCGGTGGAGTATTACACGCTCGCCATCGGCATCGAGCCCGAGAACCCTGATTTGTACAACAACCGGGGCTATGACCTTGCCAATGCCGGAAAGCATGCGGAAGCATTGGTGGACTTTGACAAGGCACTTTCAATTACGCCGAAAGACAGCCTGTTTCACCGCAACAAGGCCAATTCGCTGGCAAGCCTTGGCAAGGCCAGCGAGGCAGAAGCGGAGTATACAACGGCTATCGATCTGGATGGCGAAGATTCCTACAATCTGCACTATCGCGGCCTGTTTCTGATTGGGCAAAAGCGCATCACCGAGGCACTGGCAGATTTTGAGAAAGCGATTTCGATTTCACCCGATGACGCGTTCCACTACAGCGGGCTCGGCAAGGCAAAGCTTGCCGACAACCGCGCGAAAGATGCGCTGGCCGACCTAGCCAAGGCAGTTTCCATGGACCCGGAATTGGCAGAAGCCTACTTCAACCGGGGGCTGGCGCACGAGGCTTTGCTGATGGTGCCGCAAGCCATAGCCGATTACCGCAAGGCAGTTGAACTGGCGAAAACGCCCGTAGATCTTTCTCCCGAAGAGATCAAACTTGCCCGGGAAAAACTCGTTCAGTTGGCAAAATAGGCCGTCTGCCGACGCTATTGCGAAGCGTCGCGGCCCCATTTCCTGGCCGGTGCAGGAGGAGGTGCCGGTGGTGGAGGCGGCGCTTCATCATCATCACTGTTTGCGGCAGTGTTTCCGGCCCGGTTTGCGGAACGGTTTCTGGACCGGGGCAACATCGAGGCCCCAAGCAAGGCCAGTCCCAGCACGATGCCGGCAATCGCGGGCGTTCTCAAACTGTCGTCAGGCTTGGCAAGGCTGCTGCGGATGGTCGCCGAAACGCTCGACATTTCAAGGTCTTCCTGTTCCTCAGGCAAGACCGAGACAACGTATTCGCCCTGCTGGGCAACATCGAATTGCGGGGTGGTGAAGGACGTTTTGCGCTCGTTGTCGCCCAATGCCGATGTGGACGGCAGCGAAATGTCGAAGCTGCCCTCGAGCACCGTTTCACCTTTGGCCGAAATGGAAAGGGTGAGGCCCGCAAGTGCGCGATCCGGGTTTGCGTAGGGCAGGAAAGACGCCTCGACTTCAATGCGGTAGGGGTTTTGCGAAGGATCAAGCTGCGCCTTGCCTGGTTGCCAACCGCGAAGCCAGCCGCCTTGCTTGCGATCAAAAACCAGCATCGTCGCGGCCACATTGCTGTTTGCGCCTTCAAGCAGTTCCGGTCCCTTGATGAGACCGAACAGACCGGCGGCAATCAGCAAAAATCCCAGGAAACGCAGCATCAAAAGTCCTCGCCCATGGGCCACGCGGTGTCATTCATGCCTTGCGTTCCCATCCCCCGTCCGGTTTTTGTTGCCAGTAGGTCACGGCATGGCCTGCGCTTTTCTCGGCCTTCCACCGCTCTCGGGCATGGGCCAGCGCTTCGGCATCATGCCCGTCGAACAGGTAAACGCCGCGCACATAGGCCGAAAGATCGGGCGGCGTTGCGCCGTCCACCATGAACCGGACACTCGCCTTGTTGGGATTGTCGTCCTGTGCAGAAAGCCAAACCGGCTGCATTGCCTCGGTTCCATCGCGAACCATGGAGTGCGGCAGGAATGAGTCTTCACGCCATGTCCACAAGTGCGAATCGAGCGCTTCAAGGCGTTCGGTGACGTTTCCCTGAATGACCACGTTCCAGCCGCGTTCGAGGCATTTTTCGACAAGCGGAGGCAATGCCTGTTCCAGCGTCTTTTCGGTCAGATGGTAAAACAGGACCTCTGCCATCACCGCCTATTCGTAGTGGTCGGCCACCAGCCGGTCGAGAAGGCGAACGCCAAAGCCTGAGCTCCACGACTGGCTGTATTCGGTTTTGGGCGAACCCATCGCGGTGCCTGCAATATCGAGATGCGCCCAGGGCGTGTCATTGACGAAACGCTGCAGGAATTGGGCAGCTGTGATCGACCCGGCAAAACGGCCACCGATGTTTTTCATGTCAGCGTTCTTGGAATCGATCAGCTTGTCGTAATCGGAACCCATTGGCATGCGCCACAGCCGTTCGTCGGTTGACTTTCCAGCTTCGAGCAGCCGGTCTGCCAGTTCATCATTGTTGCTGAAAAGGCCGGCATGCTGGTTGCCGAGCGCCACCATTATCGCGCCGGTCAAGGTGGCCAGATTGACCATGAAGCCCGGCTTGAAACGCTCCTGACAGTACCAAAGCGCGTCTGCAAGCACCAAGCGGCCTTCTGCATCTGTGTTGAGCACCTCGATGGTTTGACCCGACATCGAAGTCACGATGTCACCGGGGCGCTGTGCATTGCCATCGGGCATGTTTTCAACAAGTCCGATGATGCCGATGACGTTGGCCTTGGCCTTGCGCCCCGCAAGAGCCTGCATCAAGCCGGTAACAGCCGCTGCGCCCCCCATGTCGCCCTTCATGTCCTCCATGCCCGCAGCAGGCTTCATTGAAATGCCACCAGTGTCAAAGACAACACCCTTGCCGATGAAGGCGATCGGTTTTTCCTTGTCCTTGGCACCATTCCACTGCATGACCACCAGCCGTGGCGGACGCACGGAACCTTGGGCCACGCCCAGAAGCGCGCCCATCTTCAGCTTTTTGATGGCTTTTTCGTCGAGGATTTCAATCTCCACGCCCAGTTCTTCAAGTGCGGCTGCGCGCTTGGCAAATTCGACAGGGCCAAGAATGTTGGCGGGCTCGTTGACCAGATCACGTGCGGTGATGACACCGTCGGTAATTGCTTCGAGCGCCTTCCAGGCCTTCTTGGCAGCGGACGGATCGTCACAAGCGAGCGTGATGCGGGTGGATTTTGCTTCCTTCTTGTCCTTGGTCCGGTACAAATCGAAATCATAGGCGCGAAGCTTCGCACCTGCGGCTATTGCAGCACAGGCTTCAGGTGAAAGCGGTCCGGCGGCTGTTTCGCAAACAATCGTCAGCATTTCAGCCTTGGACGCAGCACCACGGATTTTGCCGCCGATTTTCATCCAGTCGTTTTGCGTGGCGCTTGAAACATCGCCTGCGCCTACTGCGAGAAACCGGTCAAAATCTTCGTGTGGTGCCAATAATTCGAAGCACGCGGCTGTCTTCCCCTTGAAATCATTGATATCCAGGGCGCGCTCCAACCTGCCGCCCTCGTCCATCGCCAGCGCGACCGGACCTGGTGCGCTGTCTTTTGCAATCAGGAACGCGACCGAACCTGAAACAGGTTGTTCGATTTTCGAAAAGGCGATGGAAGGGATCTTTGCCATGAAGTTTTCCTTGATGCGGCTGATGAAAGCGAATTTTCGGTCAGAACGTTTCCTGACCACTTTGCGCAAGCTTTAGCGCGTTTGCCGAAGGTTGTCTGCCACCGCAATGAAGGTTTGGTTGATGGCGCGCGTGTCCGCTTTGCAACATTTCCGAAAAATCCGCTTAAATGCCTGTTAACCCTATCCTTTCGTCCATTTTTAGCCATTTCAAGCGAGGATGCTTAATGGGATGGTAACCACGCAATACCGGGCGGATTCCCTGTTCCAAAACCCGGGTCATACGCCGCACATTTGGTGGCCTGAAAAGGTGGATTGCCAAAATCTCAATGCCGCCGCCTTCGGCAGTCATTGTGCCAATGGATGAGAGGACGGATGCCAGCCTATTTCGGCAGCCGAACGGAAGTAGCCTGAAGGTGGCCATGCCGTACATGCGACTGATCGAGCAGTATATTTTTCGACGCGCGGGTATTGCGGCGATGGTTACGCTTGGCTCGCTGGCTGGCGTGGTCTGGATCATCCAGGCGCTGAAGGAGCTGGACGTCATCACCACCAAGGGGCAAACGATCATCGCCTATCTGGCCTTGACGACGCTGGCGATACCGATGCTGCTTCTGGCGGTCATTCCCATCGCGTTGCTGCTTGCAACCGTGTTCGCGGTCAACACGCTCAACTCAAATTCGGAACTGGTGGTCATCAACGCCAGCGGCGCGTCGAACTGGATCCTCGTGAAACCGATGCTGATCCTGGCGCTGCTTTGCAGCCTTTTCACCGGCATTGTCGGGCATTTCATCTCGCCCTGGAGCCTGTTGACGCTCAAGGTCTTTGCAACGGAAATGCGGGCCGACCTTGTTCAGGTCATCATTCGCGAAGGCGAATTCACGACAGTTGACGAAGGCTTGGTCTTTCACGTTGCCAAGCGGGAAGCCGGTGGGGTGCTGTCCGGCATTCTCATCTCGGACGAACGGGAAGCGGGCAAATCGACGCTTTTCACCGCGGCCAAAGGCTATGTGAGCCGGCAGGGCGAACATGCGTATCTGCTGCTCAAGGATGGCGAAATCCAGCAGCGCAGTGCCGACAAGGACAATGTGACGGTCATCAAATATCAGTCATACCTTTTTGACCTGTCGACATTTGCCGCAAAAATCGAGATCGGCGATGTCCGTCCCAAGGAACGCAGCACGCCGCAATTGCTCAATCCCGATCCGGAAGACAAATACTTCAAGGAAAGGCCGGGCCTTTACCGGGCGCAGATTCACGAGCGTTTCTCGGAAATGTTGTGGCCGTTCACCTATGTGCTGGTGATGCTAGCTTTTGCAGGACAGGCACGTTCCAACCGTCAAGGCCATGGCTCAGCGATTGGCGCTGGCATGCTGACCGCCACCTTGCTTCGTGGCCTAGCCTTTTCGGCTGTCAGCTCGCTGAAATCCGACCCCTCGGCGATATTCGTGGTTTATGCGCTGCCGTTGCTGGGAATTGCCGGAGCCTCGGTGGTGCTTTACCGCGGCAAGGCCATTGCCCTGCCCAAGCACCTGCAGGACCGCATTGACAACGCCACCCTCGCCTTCCAGCGACAAAATGCGCAACTGACTGAGCGCTACCTTGCATGGCGGCGACGCATCTCAGGGGTGCGCGCATGATTGGCCGCACACTGGGGATTTACATCGCTTCACAGTTCACCCGAACCGTCATCGGCATGATGGTTTCACTGCTGTTGTTCATCGTGCTGGTCGATTTCGTCGAACAATTGCGCAAGGCGGCCGAAAAACCCGAGGTGGGCATGTTGGCTCTGCTGCAGCTTTCGGCCTTCAAGGCGCCCATATTCCTCGACAAGGCATTTCCGTTCGCATGCTTGTTTGCAGCCATGATCACCCTGACCCAGCTCAACCAGAAAATGGAACTGGTGGTGGCTCGGGCGGCAGGCATTTCTGCCTGGCAATTCCTGATGCCGGCAAGCCTTGCAGCAATTGTCATCGGCATCTTTGCAGCGACTGTCTACAATCCTGCTGCCGTCACTGCCTTCAAGGTGAGCCAGGATCTTGAAGCCACGATCTTCGACAAAAAAGACCGGATGAAACAGGCCGAGATATCCGCATACTGGATCAGGCAGGATGACAGCGATGGCAGTTCGGTGATCAACGCCCGGCTTGCCCGCAATGAAGGCAAGCGCCTCGACGACGTGAAAGTCGTCCGTTTTGACAATGAAGGCCTGATCCGTGAACGGATCGACGCTGCGAGCGCGCTTTTCGTCAATGGCGGCTGGAGCTTTACAGATGCTCTGGTGACCGGCCCAGATGCGCAAACCATCAGGCATGAGCGCTATGATATCGACAGTTCACTTACAGCCGATACGCTCGCTGGTGTCACCGCAAAGCCTGATTCTGTCGGCTTTTGGCAATTGCGCGAAATGTCGGCAAAGGCTGCGCTTTCGGGCAGCAATCCGGGCCCCTACCAGGTGCAATTTCAAAGCTTGTTGGCATTGCCGCTTTTTCTCGTCGCCATGGTTCTGATTGCCGCCACCGTCACGTTAAGGTTCGTACGCTTTGGTCAACTTGGCAGGATGATTTTGGGTGGCATCATCAGCGGCTTCGTGCTTTATACCGTCACGAAATTGGTGACCTCTTTGGGGAGCAATGGGATCGTTCCGCCAGCAGTGGCGGCATGGTCTCCTTCAGTCGTGGCAATTGTATTTGGAATCAGCATCTTGCTTAACCAGGAGGACGGTTGATGCGTCTTTCTGAATTGAGCAGAATCAAGCGGTATCTGGCGGTGGCTGTCATGGCTGCCGCCTTCGGTGTTGGCGGCGTACTGACCCCGGTCACGGTTTCGCACGCCCAGAATATCGGTGAAGAGCTTTTCGGCAAGCCCACCGGCGAAGGCGGCGATCAGATGCTGCTGGAAGCCGACCAGCTGATCTACGACAACAACAGCGATGCCGTTGAAGCAGTTGGCAATGTGCAGATCGCCTATAACGGCTACACGCTTGTTGCCCAGCGTGTAACTTATTCCCGCTCCACAGGCCGGGTGATTGCCCAGGGCGAAGTCGAAATTGTCGAGCCCAATGGTTCTCGCATTTACGCCGACGAGATCGACATCACCGATGACTTCAGTGACGGCTTTGTCTCGGCACTTCGGGTTGAGACGGCTGACAACACGCGTTTTGCCGCTGAAAGCGCAGAGCGCCGCGACGGCGAAATCGCGGTTTTCAACAACGGCGTTTACACCGCCTGCGAGCCTTGCAAGGAAAATCCTGAAAAGCCGCCTTTGTGGCAGATCCGGGCAAACCGCGTCATCATCAACAGCCGCACCAAGCGGGTGGAATATGAGGGCGCAAGTTTCGAATTGTTCGGAAAACCGATTGCCTATCTGAACCGTTTTTCGCATGCCGATCCATCAATCAAGCGCCAGTCCGGCTTCCTGTTTCCGTCCGTCAGTTTTTCGGAAAACAAGGGCATTGCAGTGCGCGGTTCGTATTTCTGGGCACCGGCGGACAATTACGACGTTACGTTGAGCGAAACCTGGTACTCAAAGCAGGGCTTCCTTACAGAAGCCGAATGGCGCCAGCGCCTCGAGAGCGGGGCCTACAATCTGCGCGTGGCAGGCATAAACCAGCTGAGCCGCGAGGATTTTGACTCAACCGATATCGACTCGACCAAGGAAGAGCGCATTGCGCTGATGTCGACCGGCAAATTCCAGATCAATCCGCGTTGGTCATGGGGCTGGAATGTCCTGTTGCAATCTGATGAAAACTTTGCCCGGACGTACAGCCTTCGCGATTTCGGCGGACGCGACCAGACCAATGAATTGTACCTGACCGGCCTTGCCGGGAAAAACTACTTTGATCTTCGCGGACAGAAATTCCTCATCCAGGATGACCGTATCGACCAGGACGGCAATGCGCTGAACGGGAGCCAGAAGCTTCAGAACCAGCAAGGCAATGCCCTGCCGATCATGGATTACAACTGGGTTTCTGATCAGGCGATTGGTGGCGGGCAGGTTTCATTCGACATGAACCTGCAGAACATTCATCGCCATGAAAGCAACATTTTCAACGATGACTTGCTGGCGACCCAAGGTGCAAATGAGCGCTACCATGGCATTGCCGGGAGTTCGACGCGCATCACTGCCGAGGCAGAATGGAAGGCGAGCGAGATTTACAGCGGCGCGGTGGTTACAGCGTCCCTGTCAGCGCGTGGCGACGGCTTGATGCTTAATACCGATGATCTGGCCAGCATCACCAATCCCTTGCTTGATAATGACAGCATTGGTCGCGGCATGGCGGCAGGAATGCTCGAAATCCGCTATCCGCTGGTTTCGCGGGACGGTTATGCCACGCATCTGTTTGAGCCCATTGCCCAGATCATCGTGCGTCCGAACGAAACACATATCGGCGAATTCGTGAACGAGGATGCCCAAAGCCTCGTGTTCGACACCACCAGTTTGTTCGAGCGCGACAAGTTTTCAGGCTATGACCGGGTCGAAGGCGGCACCCGCGCCAATGTCGGCTTCCGGTATGCTGCCAATTTCAGCAATGGAGCCTCAGTCGACATCGTCGGCGGGCAGTCATTCCATCTGGCTGGCCTCAATTCTTTTGCACAACAAGACCTTGTAAATGCGGGCTTTGATTCAGGGCTTGAGACCACGCGCTCCGACTATGTGGTCTCCGCAAACGTCAACAATGGACACGGATTGCAGATTGGTCTTGGTGGGCGCTTTGATGAAAAGAACCTGGCATTCCGGCGGGGTGAATTGTCCGCCCGTTACGTGAACCCGCTGTTTGGTGTTGCAACGTCCTATGTGTTCATCGACAGCCAGCCGCAATATGCCTACGCAGCGCGGCGTCATGAAGTTAACGCTTCGGCGTCAGTGAAACTGACCGATACGTGGCGCGCCTTTGCGTCGATGAGTTTCGATATCGAAGAATTCAACCTGTATCAGCATGGTATCGGGCTGGCGTATGATGAC
This sequence comes from Salaquimonas sp., assembly GCA_041739465.1. GTDB lineage: Bacteria > Pseudomonadota > Alphaproteobacteria > Rhizobiales > Rhizobiaceae > BOKV01. The sequence goes on along the minus strand of JBGSNX010000050.1, from coordinate 463 downwards.
AGCTGCTTCTCGTTCTCAATGGCCTATGCCCGGTCGGAAGACCGCTACACTGGCGACGCGACCGAAACATCGGTGATCTTCCGGCTCGGACTGCGGACCATTGGCGACTATGGCTACAAATACTCTCTGGATGACGCGTCAAACTGATGGTGCGGAACAATTCTGCCGACACAGTTTTGCCGCAAGGGCGGTTCAGTTGCGGCGATAGCGTTTTCCCGCAGATTGAAACGGCAAGGGATCGGACAAATTTCGTGACCCATCAGGCAGCATCAGTCCTGCGTAAATTGGCGATTTTCGGTGCGATTGCCGCAACGGCAGTGTTTGCATCCGGCTGCACCAGCGCAACCAAGCCGCTAGAGACAGCACAACAGGAAAACAGCCAGGTATCCGCCGCGACTGCGGCTGACGAGTTGAAACTCGCGCAGACCAAGACCCTCAAGCAGCCATCGACCGTTTCGCAAAA
>JBGSNX010000005.1:0-24621 GCA_041739465.1 Salaquimonas sp. | reverse complement strand
TTCCTTGCCCCACATGCCCTTGTCGCCCAGCATCTCGCCATGGTCGCCGGTGACGATGACGAGCGTGTTGTCATGCTGGCCGGTTGCGTCCAGCCAGTCGAGAACCCGGCCGATGTGGTGGTCGACTTCGGCGATGAGGCCAAGATAGACCGCGCGCAGCATGGCGGTCTGCTGCTGCGTCAGCGCGCTGCAATTGCCGTCAAACCCGTAAAAAAGGCCCCGGTTCGAAGGCCCGCTGCGCCAGGCTTCAAGGAATGGATGGCTGGGCGCGGCAGAAAGCGCCGGCAGCAAATTGTCCGGGTCGACCAGCGTATTCCATGGCGCGGGCGCGACCAGCGGGGGATGCGGGCGGATGAAGGTCAAATGGGCAAACCATGGTTTGTCCAGTCGTACGCTCATTTGCTGCATGAAGCGGTCGGCAAGATAGGCGGTGTCGCTGTCCTCGGCCCGGTAGAGCGCCGGATCGTTGATCGCGGGAAGGTTCGCGCCATTGCCCGCCACCGGGCGAAACAATGAAAGCAGCGCCTCATCGCCGGGCGGCTCCAGATTGTAGCCCTTCGACAGCAGATAGGCGGGCCATTCGCGCCCTGATTCCATCCGCATTTCGGTGAGTTCGCGAAAGCCATGGGCAACGCCTTCATAGACCTGGAGGTCCGGATCGGCCGGGTCGAGGCCGGAAGGGTCGGGCGGAATGTCGGTGTATCCAAACAGCAGTGGCTCATAGCCCGCCTTGCGCGCCTCGGTCGCGATGGTCGCGTGGTGGCGGGCGAGCGGCGTGCCGTTGCGGATTGCGCGATGGTTCATCGCATAAAGCCCGGTCAGCAGGCTTGCGCGCGCCGGGCCGCAGGGGAGGGTGACGGTGTAGTGGTTTGCAAAGCTGACGCCTTCGTCCGCCAGCCGGTCGAGATTGGGCGTCGGGACATGCCTTGCCAATTCGCCCTTGAGCGCATCGGCTCTGACCTGGTCGATGGTGATGAAGAGGACATTGCCACGGGGCATCGCTTGTCTCCTGCGCAAAAGGCCCAAGCTGTTTCCACCAAGCGGCGTCAACTGTCGAGTGCCCGCGCGCAAAAGATGCAAATGAAGGGAGGCCGGTTCCGCGCCGCGATTGCATTTGAAAAATCCATGGCTGAAACTGTCGCAAAGGTTTTTCTGATGGATTGGACCGATCATGCGGCATGTGCAATTGCGAGCCTTTCACCAGGTTGCCATCAGCGGCGGCTTCTCGCGTGCAGCCGAAGCGCTTCATCTGACCCAGCCGGCGATTTCCGACCAAGTGCGCCGACTGGAAGCTGAATATGATGTGTTGCTGTTTGACCGCCGCCACAAGCAGGTGGTGCTGACGCCATCGGGACAGCGGCTTCTGGAGATCACCAGGCGGCTGTTTGAAACCGAAAGCCAGGCACTGGAATTCTTGTCTGAATCGCGTGCGTTGTCTTCGGGCAAGCTGCGCATCATTGCCGATTCGGCCATGCATCTGTTGGGTTTCCTGGCGCCATTTCGGGCAAGATATCCCGGCGTCGAGATCAGCGTCCGGTCGGGCAATTCGGCGCAAGTGACCGAAGCATTGTTGGCCTATGATGCTGATTTGGGTGTGTTAGGCGAAGCGCCCCAAAGCGGCCAGTTTGTACAGGTGCAACTGGGGCAAACACCGATCATAGCCTTTGCCGCAAAATCTGCTTTCAGACAGGTCGGCGCCAGCATTGCGCTCAAGGACATGGCCAGCTTGCCGCTTGTGCTGCGCGAGTCGGGATCGCGCACCCGCGCCAAGATAGAGGCAGCAGCACTGGCGCAGGGGTTCACACTCAACGCATCAATCGAAGCTGAGGGGCGCGAAGCTGTTCGCGAAATTGTCGCGTCAGGGGTTGGCATCGGTGTGGTGTCCGAGGCTGAGTTCGGCCACGATCCACGGCTGCGAAAGATCGTGATTGCGCAAGTTGGCATTGCCATGGAGGAAACGCTGGTCTGTCTTAACGACAGGGCGTCAGGCAAGCTGATTTCTGCCTTCATGGCCATCGCCCGAACCGAGGCGGCCAAAAGGGATCAGGGCGCGTCGGCGTAGTCGATGTTCAAGGTGACCCGGTCAGCACAGAAGCGTGTCAACGAGAATTGGAGCGGCTTGCCGACGGTATCCGTGTTGAGGGCTCTGGTCACAAGTATCACCGCGCCGGCAGACAATCCCAGATCGGCAATGTCCTGCGGGCTGGCATGGCGGGCTTCGATTGCCGTCGACTTTCGCAAGTAGTCCTCAATGCCAAAGCGGGCGAGCGCCTTGGTGATCGAGCCGGTCTTTTCAAAGATCGCTGCCAGCCCGGCAAAGCGCGCGGCTTCAAACCATGATGTTACCCGCGAAATGGCAACGCCATCGGCCTCTCCGAGCGTTTCCAGCCGAACAAGCATGGTTCCAGCAGGGATTTCCAGCACGGCTGCAAGTTCTTCATTGGCTGGTTCGCTGGAAGAACCAATGAGCCGGCTGCGGCGGTCGCGCACCTGTCCTTCTAGACCTTGAGAGAATCTTGTGCGCCGGGCAATCGGATAGCTCAATCGGGCAGGCCGAACCACGAAGGTGCCACGCCCCTGCTCGGAGCGCAGAACGCCTTCACCCACCAAAGCGGCAATGGCCGCGCGCACCGTGTGCCGGTTGACCGAAAAACGAACTGCCAGTTCGGTTTCCGGCGGCAGGCGCATGTTTTCCAACCCGGGCGAGGCAACAAATTCCGACCGGATTCGGTCGGCAATCTGCCGCCACAACGCCACGCCGGTGCGTCGTTCGAGGTCAATCTCGCTTTGCCGGCTGGTCATTTGGTTCTCCGATCCCGATGGACCCTGTTCTTCCACAAGTCGCCGTCATTTGCACGTCATGGCAAAAAGCTACTTGTAATTCGTAAAGTTTGGTTGTCTATATAACTATACAAATTTTTCCCGAAACGCAATTGCCGGTTCGGTTGGTCCGTTTGCTCGTCAGGGCAAAAAATTCGGAGACAGTGCATGGCGCAGGAGACCCAAGTTCCGGATACACTTGCATCGGCACGCCAGCGCCGGATGGGCATGCTTGCCGCCAGCGACGGCGCAATGCTGGCAATACTTGTGCGCAATGCCGGTCTGTCTACGCAGTGCGAATTGTTGCGCGGACCGGAGACCGGGCTTGTCACTGTTCGCGGCCGGATCGGCGGGGGTGGCGCAGCGTTCAATACTGGTGAGGCCACCGTTACGCGTGCCACAATACGGTTGCCGGGCGGCACCATAGGGCACAGCGTCATGCTGGGCCGTGACCGTGAAAAGGCGCGGCTTGCGGCAATCGTCGACGCCCTGGCATCTGACCCTGCGCACGAGGCGCATATAGAGGCGCAAATACTCTCTCCCCTGGTTGCGGCGGCACAAGATGCCGACAGCAGGCGCCGGGAAGAGACCTCCGCCACCAAAGTCGATTTTTTCACCATGGTTCGCGGGGAAGACTGATGGATTTTTCATTGCAGGTCGTGGATGGCGGTTTTGGCGACCCGGTGATCGAGGCGCAATCGGTGTTTCGGGCGCTGCTGGACGCAATGTCCAACCCGGCTACTGTTCACGGGATTGAAGGACTTTTGCGGGCGCCCGCGCCATTGTCCCCGGTTGCAGCGGCGCTCGCGGCGACGCTTCTGGATGCCGACACGCCCGTTTGGCTTTGTCGGGCGCTTTCAGCCCAGCCGGCCGTGAAGGCCTGGATAGCCTTCCACACCGGCGCGCCAATTGTTGCAAATCCGAGTGAAGCGCAGTTTGCGCTTTGCGCCAATCCGGCGATGGTTCCTTCGCTCGATGTTTTCGCGCAGGGAACCCAGGAATATCCAGACCGGTCCACCACAATCATTTTCCAGGTTGAACATTTTGACGGTGAAGATGTCCTTGGCTTTGAAGGGCCGGGAATTGAGGGCAGGGCAAGCCTTTCGGCGACACCGCTGCCGCGTCATTTCAAGGAACAATGGGCAGACAACCGCAAGCGTTTTCCACGCGGTGTCGATGTCGTATTCGCCGGACCGGATGCAATCGCGGCGTTGCCACGGACTGCTCGGCCAGCCAACAGGGAGGCATGAGCCATGTATGTTGCAGTCAAGGGCGGCGAAGCTGCCATCGACAATGCGCACCGGCTGCTTGCCGACCGCCGACGCGGTGACCGGGGGCTGCCCTCGATCACACTGGAACAGATCGCAGAGCAATTGGCGCTGGGCGTTGACCGGGTCATGTCGGAAGGTTCGCTGTACGATCGCGAGCTTGCAGCCTTAGCAGTCAAGCAGGCGCGCGGCGATCTCATCGAGGCAATTTTTCTTGTGCGCGCCTATCGCACCACGCTGCCGCGCTTTGGCTATTCAAAACCAGTCGACAGCGGCGCCATGCTGATCGAAAGGCGCATTTCGGCGACCTACAAGGATTTGCCCGGTGGGCAGATGCTTGGTCCGACATTCGACTACACCCACCGTTTGCTTGATCCGGAACTGGCTGGTGATCATCCCGTTGAAAGTGGCGTGCGAAAGCAGGTCGAACCGACGGGAAGGGTTCCGCGTGTTTCTGAACTGTTGGCTGACGAAAGTCTGATCGAAAGCGATGGCGAAGCTTCTGCCAGTGGGGAAATAGGCGACATTACACGCACGCCTCTGGAGTTTCCGATGGATCGGCAAACACGGCTGCAGGCGTTGTCGCGGGGCGATGAGGGCTTCCTGTTGGCGTTGGCCTATTCAACCCAGCGCGGCTATGGGCGCAATCATCCGTTTGCAGGCGAAATCCGGCTTGGCTGGGTAGAGGTCGAGCTGGAGATACCCGAGCTTGGTTTTGCGGTTTCCATCGGACGTATTCAAGTGACCGAGTGCCAGATGGTCAACCAGTTCAAAGGTTCGGCAAAAGTTCCCCCGCAATTTACCCGCGGATATGGCCTCGTTTTCGGCCAGTCCGAGCGAAAAGCAATGTCTATGGCGCTGGTTGACAGGGCGCAGCGCGCAACAGAGTTCGGGGAAGAAATCACCGCCCCGGCGCAAGATGAGGAATTCGTGATCTCGCACTGCGACAATGTCCAGTCGACCGGGTTTGTCGAGCATCTGAAGCTTCCGCACTACGTGGATTTCCAGGCAGAGCTTGATCTGGTTCGGCGGATGCGCGGTGAGTTCGAAGCCCGGCACTCCAGGGTTCAAACGAGGGAGGCGGCAGAATGAACGCCAACACCGCAAACATCGCTACCTACAACTTCGCCTATCTGGACGAGCAGACAAAGCGCATGATCCGCCGCGCCATTTTAAAGGCCGTTGCCATCCCCGGTTACCAGGTACCGTTTGCTTCGCGCGAGATGCCCATGCCTTACGGCTGGGGCACCGGCGGAGTGCAGGTGACTGCGGCCATCATCGGCCCGCTTGACCGTCTCAAGGTCATCGACCAAGGGGCGGATGACACCACCAACGCGATCTCGATCCGCAAGTTCTTTGAAAAGACAGCTGGCGTCGAGACGACGACGCACACGTCCAACGCGACCATCATCCAGACGCGCCACCGTATCCCTGAGGAAAAGCTAAAGGCTGGCCAGGTTCTGGTTTACCAGGTGCCGATCCCTGAACCGCTGCGCTTTCTGGAGCCGCGTGAAACTGAAACACGCAAGATGCATGCGCTGGAGGAATATGGCCTCATGCACGTGAAGCTTTACGAGGATATCGCGCGCAACGGGCGCATTGCCACGACCTACGCCTATCCGGTGAAAGTGGAGGGGCGTTATGTGATGGATCCCTCGCCAACGCCCAAATTCGACAACCCGAAAATGCACATGAGCGAAGCCTTGCAGCTGTTTGGTGCCGGGCGCGAACGGCGCATCTACGCTATTCCCCCGCACACGGAAGTTGTCAGCCTCGATTTTGAAGACCACCCGTTCGAGGTCCAGAAATTCGACAAGCCCTGCGCGTTGTGCGCAGCGCAGCAGGTGTATCTCGATGAGGTCATCCTTGATGACAAAGGCGGGCGCATGTTCGTCTGTTCCGACACCGATAATTGCGAAGACCGTCGCGCCAATGGCCATCGCGGCGAGCTATCCGGTGAAGCGGCGATGGAGGCTGCACAATGAACACGGAAGTTCTTGAACGCGCCAGCCTCGCCACCCATGGCGATGAGCCGCTGCTGAAAGTTCGCGGCCTGTCCAAGTTCTACGGGCCGCGCATTGGCTGCGCCGAAGTCACTTTCGATCTGTGGCCGGGCGAGGTGCTGGCAATCGTCGGGGAATCTGGCTCCGGCAAGACGACGCTGCTCGACTGCATTTCAACGCGGATGCCGCCGACATCCGGAACGGTTTCCTACCGCATGCGCGATGGCTCGCTGCGCGATCTTTACAAGATGCCGGAGGCGGACCGGCGCTATCTGATGCGCACCGATTGGGGTTTTGTGCACCAGAACCCGGCGGATGGCCTGCGCATGGGTGTCTCGGCTGGCGCAAATGTGGGCGAAAGGCTGATGGCGGTCGGCAATCGGCATTATGGAAACATCCGCGCAACTGCACTCGACTGGCTTTCGCGGGTCGAAATCGATGCCGACCGAATTGACGACCAGCCGCGGGCATTTTCGGGTGGCATGCGGCAGCGATTGCAGATTGCCCGCAATCTTGTAACCGCGCCGCGCCTTGTGTTCATGGATGAACCCACTGGTGGCCTTGATGTATCGGTACAGGCGCGACTGCTCGACCTGCTGCGCGGACTTGTCAGCGACCTTGGCCTTGCGGTGGTGATAGTCACTCATGACCTTGCAGTTGCGCGGCTGCTTTCGCACCGCATGATGGTCATGAAAGAAGGGCATGTTGTTGAGACCGGCCTTACCGACCGGGTGCTCGATGACCCGCAAGCGCCCTACACCCAGCTTCTCGTTTCCTCGATCCTGCAGGTCTGATCCATGCCGACACCACTCATCGTTTCGGAAGTTGCCAAATCCTTCACAATGCATTTGCGCGGGGGTCTGAAGCGCTCGGTTATCGAGAACGTCAATTTCACGCTGACATCCGGCTCCTGCGCAGTGCTGGGCGGGCCTTCGGGTGCGGGTAAAAGCTCGGTGATGAAGATGGTGTATGGCAATTACGCAGCCGACCACGGGCAAATCATCGTCAACCACCATGGCAAACTCACCGACATCGTGACGGCTGATCCGCGGTTGATGATTGCGATCCGCCGCGACACCATCGGCTATGTCAGCCAGTTTCTGCGGGCAGTGCCGCGCGTTTCTGCCATCGACGTGGCAGCAGAACCGCTGGTGCAGCGCGGCGAGGCAATTGATGCGGCGCGCAGCAAAGCCGCCATTCTTTTTGAACGGCTGAATTTGCCCAAAACGCTGTGGAACCTGCCACCGGCGACATTTTCAGGTGGCGAACAGCAACGCGTAAACATTGCGCGCGGCTTCATTACCGACCACCCGGTGCTATTGCTTGACGAGCCGACAGCTTCGCTGGATGCAGTCAACCGGCAAGTGGTGATCGAGCTTATCGCGCAGAAGAAGGCGCAGGGCAAAGCGCTGCTGGGCATCTTCCACGATCAGGACGTGCGCGATGCGGTCGCCGATGTGGTTATCGACATCACGGTATTTGCAAGCTCGGGGATGGCCGCATGACAAAACTCTCAGTGACGCCGCTCATTCATCCAACGGCGATCGTCGTCAATTCAACGCTTGGCCGTTACACCGAAATTGACGAAGGCTGCCTGGTACAGGAATGCGCGATCGGCGATTATTCCTACCTGATCCGCCAGACCGAGGCCTGGTGCGCGACCATCGGCAAGTTTGCAAACATTGCAAGTCATGTGCGCATCAACGCCACCAATCACCCCACATGGCGGGCAACGCTGCACCATTTCACATATCGCGCGGCAAGCTACTTTGAGGATGCACAGGACGAGACCGAGTTTTTTGAATGGCGCCGGTCCAATTCAATTACCATCGGCCATGATGTGTGGATCGGCCATGGCGCAACCGTGCTGCCGGGCGTCAATGTCGGCGACGGGGCAGTGATCGGAGCAGGCGCTGTCGTCTCCAAGGATGTAGCGCCATACATGATTGTTGGTGGCGTACCGGCCAAGCCGATCCGCGAACGCTTTTCGCGCAAGACTGCAGATCGCATGCAGGCGCTCGCCTGGTGGGACTGGGATCATGACCGGCTGCGCGCTAGCCTCGATGATTTCCGCAAGCTCGATGGCGAAGCCTTCCTGGAAAAATACGAGTTGGCTTCCTGACAGTTTTGCAAGCCGTGCACAGTGTGCCTGTGGATTGTCATTGAAGTGTCATCCAATCGACAAGAAGGCGTTACGTAGCAGGGATACCTGATTTGCCGAAGGGTCGGATGCGATCCACCACAATCAGGATGACCTATGCTCGAACTCAGCGACGTTACCCGCCGCTTCGGCCAGAATGTGGCTGTAGACAAAGTCAATGTCTCCATTCCGCATGGCCAGATGGTCGGAATTATCGGCCGTTCAGGGGCAGGAAAATCGACCCTTCTGCGCATGATCAACCGGTTGATCGACCCGAGCGAAGGCAAGATTGCCTTCGAGGGCCTCGAGGTCTCCACCATTTCCGGCAAGGCGCTGCGTGACTGGCGTCGCGACTGCGCAATGATTTTCCAGCAGTTCAATCTCGTGCCGCGCCTCGATGTTGTCACCAATGTTATGTTGGGCCTCCTCAACCACCGCTCGACCGTGAAAAACCTTCTGGGCATTTTCTCGGATGAAGAGCGCGCCATGGCGCTGGCAGCGCTGGAGCGCCTTGGCATTGCCCAAACCGCCTTGCAGCGCGCCGGCACGCTTTCCGGCGGTCAGCAGCAACGCGTGGCCATTGCGCGTGCCCTGATGCAGCGGCCAAAGATGATTTTGGCCGATGAGCCGATTGCCTCGCTCGATCCGCTCAACGCCAAGATCGTGATGGACTCGCTGCGCGACATCAATGAAAACGAAAAAATCACCGTACTGACAAACCTGCACACGCTCGACACTGCGCGCAATTATTGCGAGCGCATCATCGGCATGGCGGCGGGCAAGGTCGTGTTTGACGGAACTGCCGACGACCTGACTGCGGATGCGGTCAGGATGATCTACGGCGTCGGCGAAGGCGAATTGTCGGAAGGGATTACCTCCACACAGATTGCACCGGGCATGATGAACGGTGTCAGCAGCAAGAAGAAATCGTCTGAACAGCGTCCTCATTCTGCTCACGCGGAGGAAGCTGCCGGGATCGTCTCGCCCGCGTAAGGGCCAATCCAGCAGAAATCGGGATAGGCCCGGCGCGTCCGGCCAAACCAGGAGAACCACCATGTTGAAGAACGTACTTCTCGCAGCCGCTTGCGCTGCCGCACTCTTCGCAGCAGCCCCGGCTGGTGCAGAAGACCTCAAGGAATTCCGCATCGGCCTGCTCGGCGGCGAAAACGAAGCCGACCGCCTGCGCAACAACCAGTGCCTTGCAGACCACCTCAAGACCCTGCTCGGCGTTGAAAAAGTTTCCCTGTTCCCGGCAGCCGACTATGACGGCGTTGTACAGGGCTTGCTCGGCGGCACGCTCGACATGGCTGAACTGGGCGCCTCTGCCTATGCCAAGGTTTACCTTGCAGATCCAAAGGCTGTAGAACCAGTTCTGACCTCGGTTCAGACCGACGGTTCGACCGGCTACTATGCAATCATGGTTGCCAAGAAGGGCAATGGCGTCGAAAAGCTCGCCGACATGAAGGGCAAGAAGCTCGGCTTCGCTGATCCGGACTCGACCTCTGGCTATCTCGTTCCGCTGGTTTCGCTGCCAGCCGACATCGGCGCGCCAGTCAAGGAATTCTTTGCTGAAACCGGCTTCGGCGGCGGCCATGAAAACCTCGTTCTGGAAGTAGTCAAGGGCACGTTCGACGCTGGCACCACCTGGGGTTCGGGCGTTGGCGAATTCAAGGACGGCTACACTTCCGGCAACCTCAAGAAGATGGTCGACAAGGGCGTTCTGAAAATGGACGATCTCGTTGAAATCTGGAAGTCCCCGCTGATCCCGAACGGCCCGACCGTTCTGCGTACTTCGATGCCAGCAGACGTGAAGACCAAAATCGTCGATTTCATGCTGAAATTCGCGGAAACCGATCCTGCTTGCTTCAAGTCGTCAGCTGGCGGCGATTTCAAGGGCAGCGTCAAGGTTGATGAATCCTTCTACAAGACCATCATCGATGCCCGCAAGGCAACCATCGGCGGCTAATCCCGCTTTGTGAATGAACCGCCGGCCGGCAAAGGCCGGCGGTTTTTGATTGATGGTGGGACAACACAATATGGCAACGGCAACCACACCCGGACTGGCAGGGCTTTCTCCCGAGACCCGGATCATCCAGGAACACTGGAACGCGCTGCTTCGCACGCGCCGCAATTATACATTGCTTTCAGTCCTGATCCTGCTGGTGGCGCTTTCGGCGTCGCTCTGGTTCGCCAACGAAACCAATGCCGGCAAATTCTTCGACCGCCTGCCACATCTTTTCGATTTCTTTTATGATTTTATTCCGCGCGAAACGATGGAAGTCGTGCGAGCATTGTTCGACCTGCCTTCCCCCTATGCGGATGGAAGCTTCAAATATGACTATCCCGAAGGGCGCAGGTACATCACCGATACGATTTACATGCCTGAATACATGTATTTGATGCTTGAGACGATCAACATCGCCATTGCCTCGACACTGATTTCCTTCTTCATTGCATTCGGTGCGTGTTTTTTTGCTGCGAAAAACCTGATGCCGAATCCGTGGGTTCGCTTCGCGGTGCGCCGGGTAATGGAAATTTTCCGTGCATTCCCAGAAATCGTTATCGCCGGCTTTTTCCTGGCGGTGTTTGCACTCGGGCCAATTCCAGCACTGATTGCAATCACGATCCACACGATCGGGGCCAACGGCAAACTGTTCTTCGAAGTGGTCGAAAATGCTGACATGAAGGCTGAGGAAGGCCTGCGCGCTGCCGGCGGCAATTGGCTGGAACGGGTGCGCTTTGCCATCGTGCCGCAGGTACTGCCGAATTTTCTCTCCTACGCTTTGTTGCGCCTCGAAATCAATGTACGCGCCTCAACGATCATCGGCGCGGTTGGCGGCGGCGGCATTGGGGAGCAACTGCGCCTTTCTATTGGCCGCAGCCATGAATCAAAAACCGTGGCGATCATCCTACTTCTGCTGGTGACCATCGTCGCAATTGACCAGTTTTCCGCTTACCTGCGCCGCCGTATTGTCGGGGACCAGGCATTCGAGAGCATGCGCTGAGGAGCCCGGCAATGAACGCCATGACCAAGGAACAGATGGACGGCCTGACCGGGAAATATCCGGAAGTCTTCCATCCGCCATTGCTACAGCGGCTGCTCATGCCCTTGCTGATTGCCGCAGTCATTTTGTACCTGGTATTCTGTTGGTGGCTTTTCTCGGTCGGGACGGTGTTTTCACGCGCCAATTGGGGTCTGGCCGGATCCTATCTGGCGGACTGGGCGACCTACGAGGCCCGCCCGGATGTGCGATTCCGCGATGGCGCGATGCAACTTTATTTCCCGCCTTATGGGCCCTACCCAGATGGCTTCATCCCTGAATGGGTGAAGGCGGAAACGCAGGTCGTGACCAGGACGGTACGCACTGAAAGCGCCGGATCGGCGCTTGCGCAGAAATCTGCCGGTGGGTTCATGGCCGGGGGACCGGGTGTGAACGAAGCTGCGCCCGCTGGATCTTCGGGCCAAAGCACGGCAGCTACTGAAAAGACCGTCACAGAAACTGTTTCCTCGGATGTTCGTTTCGATCTGGGTGGTGGCAAATCTGTTGATGTGATGCCGGGCAGCGTGACGCTCGTTCGGGACGGTCAGACCGTCGTTCTCGACATTGTCGAAAACCAAAGCGCCACTCTTCGTGGTGACCTGCCTTCTTGGGGTGTTCGCGATGGCGACAACGCCTATACGTTCTATTTCGGCTTTGCCGGCCGTGTCATGGTCGACAGCGAAGAAGTGGAAGTCCGTCACCGTTTCTGGGGCTGGTCGAATTTCTGGTTTGACACCAATTCGCCGTTCTGGGGCAAGAGCTGGGGAGAGTTTACCGGCCTGCTGTTTGGCGGCGAACGGATAGACCCGAAGCAGTCCAACCTTTCGCTGGCCTGGGACAACATCGTTTACAATGCCAAATGGCAGCATGGCGACGTCTGGATCAAGCTGTTGCAAACCATTGTCATGGCCTTCGTGGGCACGCTGTTTGCAACGACGGTAGGCCTGCCGCTGTCATTCCTTGCAGCCCGCAACATCACCGGCAACATGTTCGTAAACCAGGTGATCAAGCGGTTCTTCGATTTCCTTCGATCTGTCGACATGCTGATCTGGGCGCTGTTCTTCACCCGTGCTTTCGGTCCAGGGCCGCTGGCGGGGATTTCGGCGATTGCGGTCACCGACACCGGCACACTCGGCAAGCTTTATGCCGAAGCTCTGGAAAACATCGATGACAAGCAGCGCGAAGGCGTGAAATCCGTCGGGGCAGCGCCGATCCTTGTGCAACGCTTTGGCGTGGTGCCTCAGGTGTTGCCGGTATTCGCCAGTCAGGCGCTGTATTTCTGGGAATCGAACACCCGCTCGGCAACCATTATCGGCGCTGTGGGGGCAGGGGGCATCGGCCTCAAGCTTTGGGAAGCCATGCGCACCAATTCGGACTGGGAAAACGTTGCCTACATGGTGTTGCTCATTCTGATTGTCGTTTATGTTTTCGACAGCATTTCCAATGCGTTGCGTTCAAGGCTGATCGGCCAGCAAGGGCGCTGAAGAAGGCCCGGGAAGTTCTCCGAGGTTTCTTCAAAATGTCACCCGAATCCGGGCATAGTCACAATCCCGGAGGTTTTTCACATGCGCTATGCCGTCTACTTTACTCCCCCTTCAACTGACCCGCTGACGCAAGCTGGTGCCAGTTGGCTGGGGCGTGACGCATACACTGGCGAGCCGCTTTCCGATGGCAAGCCTGATGGTTTTTCGACCCAGGAGTTTGCCTACAATACCGCCGAGCCGCGCCGCTACGGGTTTCATGCAACCATTGTTGCGCCATTCCGGCTAAACCCGTCAAAAAGTGAAGCCGGCCTCGTAGAGGCATTCGACAATTTTTGCATTTCGACAATGCCATTCGAGGCAAGGCTCGAAGTGACCAGCATCCTGTCGTTTGTGGCAATCATGGAAGCTGGACGTAGCGACGGCCTCACCGCCATGGCGGCGCGAGCAGTGGAATATTTCAACCCGTTTCTCGATGCGCTTACCGAAGCTGACATCGCCCGGCGCAAGCCGGAAACCTTGACCAACCATCAATTGGTCCTTTTGCAGCGCTGGGGTTATCCCTATGTAATGGATGAATTCCGGTTCCACATGACGCTGAGTGGTTCACTGGAAAAGGAAGCGCGAGAGCGCATGGCAATGGCCGCGCATGAACGGTTTGACTCCATTTTAGCCAAGCCCATTGAAATCGACGGACTGGCGCTGTTTGTCGAACACGAAACGGGTGCACCCATGACGGTGTTGCGCCATGCACACTTCATCAAAACACAAGATAGAAAGACAGCCTGAAATGTCCGGGGAATTGGCAATCAAGAATGCACGCATCGTGTTGATGGACGAAATTGTCCACGGTTCGTTGCTGGTGCGCGATGGGAAGATCGTTTCCATCGATACCGGCAATTCCACGACCGGTGACGATTTCGGCAACGACTTTCTCATCCCGGGTCTGGTTGAGCTGCACACCGATCATCTGGAAGCGCATTATTCGCCGCGGCCTGGGGTGCGCTGGGATCCGACCTCGGCAGTTCAGGCACATGATGCGCAGATCGCCGGATCGGGCATCACCACCGTTTATGATTGCCTTCGCATTGGTTCGGACGAGCATGCGGGTTTCGAGATCGGTGAAATGAAAGGCATTTCAAATGCCATTCGGGCAGCGCAGGCCGATGACCGGCTGCGGGCCGAGCACCGCATCCATTTGCGTTGCGAAGTGTCTTCCCACGACGTGCTGGAGCAGTTCGTCGATTTTGAGGATGATTCGATGGTCGGTCTTGTCTCCTTGATGGACCATGCGCCCGGTCAGCGGCAGTTCCAGACCATGGGGCAGTATGAGCTGTACTACAAAAAGAAGCGCGGCCTGTCCGACGAGGCTTTTGTTGTTTTTGTTGCAGAGCGTCAGGCAGCTTCGGCCAAATATGCGGGCAAGCACCGCACTGCGATATCTGCCCATTGCAATGAGCGCGGCATCTGCATTGCCAGCCATGACGACGCAACGCTTGACCATGTAGATGAGGCAGTCGGTTTTGGCGTGCGGCTTGCAGAATTTCCGACCAGCCTGGAAGCTGCAGAGGCTTCACACAAGGCTGGCATGAGTGTCTTGATGGGTGCGCCAAACGTGGTGCGCGGGGGCTCGCATTCGGGCAATATCGCGGCGCAGGATCTGGCGGCAAATGGTGTGCTCGACGTGCTTTCTTCTGATTATGTGCCGCTCAGCCTGATCCATGCGCCGTTCATCTTGTCCGATGGCGAAGGCCCCATGAGCCTGCCACGGGCGATCCAGTTGGTGACGGCAACACCGGCGCGCACCGTCGGACTTGCTGATCGCGGAAGCATTGCGCAGGGCTTGCGGGCAGATCTGGTGCGTGTGCGGCGCACAAATGGCGTTCCGGTGGTCCGCAGCGTCTGGCGCGAAGGTCGCCGCGTTGTCTGAGGCAAAGTCCGGCGCGTTTGTTGCCATCGTGGGCCCGAGCGGGGCTGGCAAGGACAGCCTGATTGCGTATGCTCGCAAGGAGCTTGAAGGCGATCCGTCGTTCCTGTTTGTGCGCCGGGTTGTAACCCGAATAGCCGACAGCAATGCCGAAGACCATGACAGCCTTTCGGTGCAGGACTTTGTCAACGCCTGGGAACAGGGTGAGTTTTGCGTAACCTGGCAAGCGCATGGCCTGTGGTATGGACTGCCAAAAAGCATCCTTTACCACGTGGCCAATGGCGGGGTTGCCATAGCCAATTGCTCTCGCGCTGCGTTGCCGCAAATCGCTGCAAGTTTTGTGAGTTTGCAGGTGGTGCTGGTGAGTGCGTCACCGGCGGTTCTGGCGCAAAGGTTGGCGGGCAGGGGTCGCGAAACTGCCGCCGAGATCGAATCGCGCCTGATGCGGCAAGTCGATGATTTTGCCGGGCGCGAGAATGCCGAAATCATCGACAATTCGTTTGCCCTGGAAGAGGCCGGCGCGCGAATGGTAGCCATCCTGCGCGGCAAGATTGCGCAACGCTGACAGTTTTCCACACCTGATTTTGGCTGTCGCTGAACTGTCATCGCTTGGTCAACGGACTGCAACATGACGGGACTACCCATTGACGAGGCGTTGCTATCGACGCCCTTCAAGGAGATTCAGCCATGATCAAGAACATTCTGGCAGCCGGGCTGCTGCTCTCGACGGCCCTTGCGGCACATGCAGAAACCAAAATCGAATTCTGGCACGCCATGGGCGGTGAACTGGGCAAGAAGCTCGAGGCAATTGCCACCGATTTCAACGCCAAGCAAAAAGAATACGTTGTCACGCCAGTGTTCAAGGGCACCTATGCCGAAACAATGACTGCGGCAATTGCAGCGTTTCGCGCCAAAGAGCATCCGGCAATCGTGCAGGTTTTTGAAGTCGGCACGGGCACCATGATGGCAGCCAAGGGCGCCATTTACCCAGTCTACAAGCTGATGGCCGACACAGGTCAAGCTTTCGACCCGAAGGCTTTCCTGCCAGCGGTCGTGGGCTACTACACTGACACCGACGGCAACATGCTTTCGATGCCTTTCAACTCTTCGACGCCGATCCTTTATTACAACAAGGACGTATTCGAAAAGGCCGGGCTTGATCCAAACCTGCCGCCAAAGACCTGGGAAGATGTTGAAGTCTATTCCAAGAAAATCATGGACTCCGGCGCAGCCAAATGCGGCTTCACCACCGGCTGGATTTCCTGGGTACAGCTTGAAAACTTCTCTGCCTGGCACAACCAGCAAATCGGCACCAAGGAAAACGGCTTTGGCGGTCTCGACACTGAACTGTCGTTCAACGGCCCGCTGCAGGTACGTCATTGGGAAAATCTGAAGAAGTGGCAGGATGCCGGTGCATTCCAATACGGTGGTCCGGTCGGTGGCAGCGATGCGCCGCCAAAGTTCTACACCCAGGAATGCGCGATCTACATGAACTCCTCGGCTTCGCTGGCTGGCGTAATTGCCAACGCAAAGGACTTCAAGGTCGGCTTCGGCATGTTGCCGCATTATGCTGACACGCAGCCGCAGAACTCGATCATCGGCGGCGCGACCTTGTGGGCGCTGCAGGGCCGTCCTGCAGACGAATACAAGGCGGTCGGCGCGTTCTACAGCTATCTGTCCTCGGCCGAAGTGCAGGCAGCATGGCACCAGGGCACAGGCTATCTGCCTATCACCCAGGCAGCCTATGATCTCGGCAAGACCCAGGGCTTTTACGAGAAGAACCCCGGCACAGACGTTTCGATCAAGCAGATCACGCTCAACGCGCCGACTGCAAACTCGAAAGGCCTGCGTTTTGGATCGTATGTCCAGATCCGCACCGTGATCGACGAAGAATTCGAACAGCTGCTCGGTGGCAAGAAGTCTGCCAAGGAAGCCCTTGATGCGGTCGTCTCTCGCGGCAACACCATGCTGCGCGAGTTCGAAGCTGCCAACAAGGCAAGCAACTGAGCCTCAAGCACAAAACCAAGGGCCCGCTCGCAAGCGGGCCCTTTTTGCATGAATTTCGCAGACGGAAGCGACCATGTCGACCAAGCGAAGCACGTTCCCCAACATCTGGCTGCCCTATCTTTTGCTGACCCCGCAGCTGGCAATTACGCTTGTGTTTTTCATCTGGCCGGCCAGCCAGGCCGTCTGGCAATCCTTCCTGCGGGAGGATGCGTTCGGATTTTCGACCAAGTTCATCTGGTTCGAGAACTACAGCCAGATCTTTTCCGATCCCAACTACCTCAATTCCGCAAAGGTCAGCGTGATCTTTGCCGTCTCGGTGACAGCGCTGTCGATGGGGATTTCCCTGCTGCTAGCGGCAGCTGTTGACCGGCTGATCCGCGCTTCGAATGTCTACACATCGCTGCTGGTCTGGCCTTATGCCGTTGCGCCGGCAATTGCCGGTGTTTTGTGGTGGTTCCTGTTCAACCCGACGATCGGCATACTGCCGTATGTGCTCAAGGCGGCGGGTATCGAATGGAACCACATCGTCAACAGCGATCAGGCGATGATCCTCGTGGTGATCGCGGCAAGCTGGAAGCAGATCAGCTACAATTTCCTGTTTTTCCTCGCCGGATTGCAGTCGATACCGAAGTCCATGATGGAAGCCGCTGCTATTGACGGGGCTGGGCCGCTGAAGCGTTTCTTGACGATTTCCCTGCCGCTGATTTCACCCACCACCTTCTTTCTGGTGGTCATCAACATCGTTTATTCGATGTTCGACACCTTTCCGGTCATTCATGCCACGACAGAAGGCGGACCGGCGCAAGCCACCAACATTCTTGTCTACAAGGTCTTCGTCGATGGGTTCATCGGCCTCAACCTTGGCTCGTCGGCTGCACAATCCGTGGTGCTGATGACACTCGTCATCGCCCTTACCGTCATCCAGTTCCGCTATGTCGAGCGGCGCGTTCATTACTGAGGCGGAAATGGTAGAAAACAGGCCATTCCTTGATTTTCTGACGCATGCAGTGCTGATCATCGGGGTCGCGTTCATCGCATTCCCGCTGTATCTGGCGTTCATTGCCTCAACGCATGAGCAGACGGCATTTACATCCGGCATCATTCCGGTGTTGCCGGGCGACCAATTGGTCAAGAATTACACGATCATGCTGGGCACCGGCATTTCGACATCAGGTGCGCCGCCGCTCGCCATGATGTTGCAGAACAGCCTGATAATGGCGCTGTCGATTGCCTTTGGCAAAATCATTATTTCGATCCTTTCGGCCTATGCGATTGTCTATTTCCGCTTTCCGTTCAGGATGGCGGCGTTCTGGATCATCTTCATAACGCTGATGCTGCCAGTGGAGGTTCGGATCATTCCAACCTTCAAGGTGGTGGCCGATCTTGGCATGCTCAACAGCTATGCCGGACTTTCCATCCCGCTGATCGCGTCGGCCACTGCTACATTCCTGTTTCGCCAGTTCTTCCTCACGGTGCCGGAAGAATTGATGGAGGCTGCCCGGGTGGACGGGGCAGGGCCGCTGCGGTTCTTCAAGGACATCCTGCTGCCGCTCAGCATCACCAACATCGCGGCGCTGTTCGTCATTCTCTTCATCTATGGCTGGAACCAATATGTCTGGCCGCTGCTGATCACCACGAAGATCGAATATTACACCGTGGTGATGGGCATCAAACGCATGGCAGCGGTGTCGGATGCCGAGCCGCAGTGGCACCTTGTCATGGCGGCTGTGGTGCTGGCCGCGCTGCCGCCAGTGCTGGTCGTTGCCTTCATGCAGCGGCTTTTCATCAAAGGCCTGACCGAGACGGAGAAATAGACATGGCATCGATCGGTCTTGAGCGGGTGAGCAAAGCCTACCCAGGGGGCACCATTGCAGTCGACAATGTCAGCCTTTCGGTGGCCGACGGCGAATTCATCGTGCTTGTAGGGCCATCCGGGTGCGGCAAGTCCACGCTGTTACGCATGGTGGCCGGCCTTGAAACCGTAACCGGCGGTGAAATCCGCATTGGCGAACGGCTGGTCAACCAGGTGGAACCAGCAGATCGCGACATTGCAATGGTTTTCCAGAATTATGCGCTTTATCCCCACATGAGCGTTCGCCAGAACATGGCTTACGCTCTGAAGAACCGCGGAACGCCCAAAGCAGAGATCGACCGGCGGGTTGGCGAAGCGTCGGCAATCCTGCAGATCGGCGAATATCTCGACCGCAAACCGCGTCAGCTTTCTGGCGGGCAACGCCAGCGCGTTGCGATGGGGCGGGCCATCGTCCGCGATCCCAAGGCGTTTCTGTTCGACGAACCGCTTTCCAACCTGGATGCGAAATTGCGGGTGGAAATGCGCGGAGAAATCCGTCTTTTACAGCGGCGCTTGGGTACAACTGCAATCTACGTCACCCACGACCAGCTTGAGGCAATGACCCTGGCAGACCGTTTGGTGGTGCTCAACCATGGCCGCATCGAACAGATCGGCACTCCGCTGGAAGTTTACGGCACACCGCAATCGGTGTTTGTGGCCTCTTTCATTGGCTCGCCTGCCATGAATTTGGTTTCTGCGCTCGTTAATGGCAATGAATTGCGGCTTGGCGATGTGACCGTTCCGCTGCAAGGCCGGCAGCTCGCCAACGGTCCTGTGACGCTGGGCTTTCGGGCAGAAGACGCAAAAGTTGCAAAAGCCAGCGCAAACCTCGTTCTCAAACCGGCATATGTCGAAGAACTGGGCTCGGGAAAACTGCTGCACAGTTTCATTGAAGGTCAACGGGTGGTTGTCTGGCTGGACCCGGCAACGCAAGTGGGCGAAGAGATGCCCCTTCACATTGATCCTGCGCGGATGCATTTTTTCGAGCCCCAAAGCGGCAAGCGCATCAGCTGAGGGGCAACCGCGACAACGCGGTGTCCACAGCTTGTCGCATCAGCCTCGTAGCAATTGGCTTTCGATCCATCTTTGCAATAGGATTGCCGGGACATGAAACTGTTCCAAGGTGAAGCTTGTGCTGAAGACGGACGAACGCAGGGACGTGCACAATTCGGATGTGCCCATTGTGTGCCGCGCTTGTGAAGCGCGACACCGCGGGATTTGCGGTGCGCTGTCTGGCGACCAGCTGGCGCATTTGGCAAAACACACCTCCAAGCATGTTTTCCATTCCGAACAGGAAATGCTGGCGGCTGGAGAGGACATCCACCGCTATTCGAACATCCTCTCAGGCGTCGTGAAGCTCTCCAAACTGATGGCAGACGGCAGACAGCAGATTGTCGGGCTGCAATTTGCCCCCGATTTCCTTGGTCGGCCATTCAAACGCCAAAGCGATGTGGTTGCGGAAGCTGCAACCGATGTGCGGGTGTGTTCATTCCCGCGTCCACTGCTTGAAGAGCTGGTGCATCAGTCGCCTGAACTGGAACACAGGCTACATGAGCAAACGCTCAAGGAATTGGACGAGGCACGCGACTGGATGCTGACGCTGGGTCGCAAGAGTGCCAACGAAAAGGTCGCCAGCTTTTTGTTGTTGATCACATTGCATTTCGACCCCGAGACAAGCCTTGATGGCAACAGTATCCGGTTCGATTTGCCATTGAAGCGCTCGGATATCGCTGATTTTCTGGGGCTGACCATCGAAACGGTCAGTCGGCAACTGACCAAACTGCGCAAGGCAGGCGTTATCGAGATCGAAAACACCCGCACGGTTTACATCCCGAGCATAGACGCGCTGCGCGATGCCAGTGAGACCTCGGAAGACTGATTGCGGTGTTCAGACGGCTTTTGAGTAGCGCACATTGCCGTGTTTGAGCCACGCATCGAACTTGGACGCCACAATGCGGGTAAAAGGACGGGCTTCCTGCGGTATCAGGAAGCGGTCACCTTCAACTGTGCAAAGCCCCTCATTGTCGGTCTGGGCAAGCAGCAATGCCTCGCGGCGAATGGCATCAAAACTGGCACCAAACAGCTTGTTCATGGCTTCGAACGAGAAGCTGAAATCACACATCAGCCGTTCAATGACGGCACCGCGCATGCGATCATCCTGCGATCGGCGGAAGCCCCGCGCCGAAGGCAGCACACCAGAGGCAACGGTGGTTTCATAAACGCCGGTGGCAATGATGTTCTGGACGAAACCGCCACCATAGCTGTGAATGGATGAGGCGCCGAGGCCAATCAGGGCTGCGCAGTCATCGGTGGTATAGCCTTGGAAATTGCGCCGCAAATGGCCCTTTGCCGCTGCTATCGCCAATGGGTCGCCGGGGCGGGCGAAATGGTCAATGCCGATGGTAGACAATCCGGCTTCGTCAATGATTAAAGCTGCCAGTTCTGCCTGGTTGAAGCGCTCCAGCGTACCCGGAAGGTCTTCGGTCCGGATCAGGGTCTGGTGCTTTTTCATCCACGGAACATGTGCATAGCCGAACAGGGCAATGCGGTCCGGCGCCAGTTGAAGCACCTGTTCGGTCGTTGATGCTATCGTTGCGCTGGTCTGCAAGGGCAGGCCATAAAGTACATCGATATTGACAGACCCCACGCCGGCTTCACGCAGGGCGAGCGCAAGATCGCGGGTTTCTTCAAACGTCTGAATCCGGTTGATGGCAACTTGTACGTCGTGATTGAAATCCTGAACGCCAATGCTGGCACGCGTCACGCCAAGGATTTTCACCCCTTCGAGGAATAGGGCGCCAGAATCCGACGGATCGATCTCAATGGCAATTTCTGCGTCCGGTAGAATGTCAAAAGCATCTTCCAACGCCATGCGCAGGGCCGTGAATTCTGCGGTCTTCAACAGGCTTGGCGATCCACCACCAAGGTGCAATGCGCCCAAAGTGAGTTTTCTGCCTGCTTTGGCTTTCAAAAGTGCGATCTCGGCAACCAGATGCCGAACATAATTGACCACGGGTTCGTGGCGAAGGGTCTGTTTGGTGTGGCAACCGCAGAACCAGCAAAGCCGGTCACTAAACGGGATGTGCATGTAGACGGAAACGGGCGTCGCGGCCTCCAGGCTGGCCAGCATTTCGGTCAGGACTTGCGGGCCCAACCCATCGCGAAAATGGGGCGCCGTGGGATAGCTCGTGTAGCGCGGTACCGACTCGCCATGGTTCGCCAGAATCTGCACAAGGTTCAATTTCGTCGTGCCGCGAGTCATGCCTTCGATCCTGCAAGCAGTGGCATCATGTGCTCACGTTCAAAGGCTATGTGACGACGCAAGCCCTCAAAGAAACCCCGTAGCATCCATGCAAGGGCATCGACATGGCTGCGGTCGCGGCCAGTTGCAAAATTGCAAAGCGATTCCTGCAGTTCGGCTGCGAAGCTTTCATCTTCCCAATGCTCAAAGCGCAGTCGCTCTATTGTGTCGGCCAAACCCTTGTCCGGTGTGATCGAACGCAAATAGGGAAAGACCACCTTTTCCTCGAATGCGTGGGCGCGAACCACCGTTTCGTGGATTGTACGGGCAAGATTGGCGCACTGTGCCGGATCAACGCGCACGGGCAGCCCGTCAGCAATATTTTCCAGCCGGGCGCAGATGTCACTCACGATGGCAAGGGTGCCGGCAAGTTCCGCGTGAATTGCCAACGGCTCGTAGTCGTTGGGAGGACTCGCTGGTGCTTTGCCGATATCCATGCCCGCATCTCCAATTGGCACTTTCACACACGACCATTATCCAGTTGGCCGCTGTTGGTTCCTTGATCCAAATCAAGGCGCAAAAGGTGTTTGCGGGCGAAGGAACGTTTGATCGCAAATCCGGCTGTCTGAGCTGGAGGATTGCGGACCCAGGCGGGAAAGGACTACCCATGAAAAATGCAACGGAGGCCATCCTTGTGGGATTGGCCGCATTTGCTGCGCTGATGGGCGCAGCATTCGCACAGGATACCCTATTCAGAATTCACGCATACATCCTCTTTGCGGTCTTGTTGATCAGCACTCTGGTGTTGATGCGCCGCGTCAGCTTTGCGTCGGCCGGCCGCAAGGTCACCAACAATGAAGCCGAATACATGGATGGAGTGGTCCGCTACGGCGTTATTGCCACGACATTCTGGGGGATCGTCGGCTTTCTTGTCGGGGTGGTGGTTGCTTCGCAGCTTGCCTGGCCGGATCTCAACATTGAACCGTGGTTCAATTTTGGCCGCATGCGGCCGCTGCACACTTCGGCGGTGATTTTCGCGTTTGGCGGCAACGCGTTGCTTGCGACTTCGTTCTATGTGGTGCAGCGCACTTCAAGGGCACGCCTGTTTGGCGGCGACCTCGCGTGGTTCGTGTTCTGGGGCTATCAGCTGTTCATCGTCATGGCGGCGACCGGCTATCTGTTGGGGATTACAGAGGGCCGTGAATATGCCGAACCGGAATGGTATGTAGACATCTGGATCACCATTGTCTGGGTTGCCTATTTGCTGGTTTTCCTCGGCACGCTGCTGAAGCGCAAGGAACCCCACATCTACGTGGCGAACTGGTTCTACCTCAGTTTCATCGTCACGATCGCGATGCTGCATCTCGTCAACAATCTGTCGATGCCGGTCTCTTTCCTCGGCGTGAAGAGCTACTCGGCCTTTGCGGGTGTCCAGGATGCACTGACACAATGGTGGTATGGCCACAATGCGGTCGGCTTCTTCCTGACTGCCGGCTTCCTTGGCATGATGTACTATTTCGTGCCCAAGCAGGCTGGCCGTCCGGTCTATTCCTACCGGCTGTCCATCGTCCACTTCTGGGCGCTGATCTTCCTCTACATCTGGGCGGGCCCGCACCATCTGCACTACACGGCGTTGCCTGACTGGGCGCAAACCCTTGGCATGGTCTTCTCCATCATGTTGTGGATGCCTTCCTGGGGTGGCATGATCAACGGCCTGATGACGCTTTCGGGGGCGTGGGACAAGCTGCGCACGGATCCGATCCTGCGCATGATGGTGATCTCGGTCGCCTTCTACGGGATGTCCACATTTGAAGGCCCGATGATGTCCATCAAGGCCGTCAACTCGCTTAGCCACTACACCGACTGGACCATTGGTCACGTGCATTCCGGTGCGCTCGGCTGGGTTGGCATGGTGTCATTCGGTGCCATGTACTTCCTGGTGCCGAAACTGTGGAACCGCGAACGCCTCTATAGCCTGCGCCTCGTCAACTGGCACTTCTGGCTGGCGACCCTTGGTATCGTTCTTTATGCGGCGGTCATGTGGGTTTCCGGCATCATGGAAGGCCTGATGTGGCGTGAATACGACGATCAGGGTTACCTGGTGTACTCCTTCGTCGAGACCGTTCAGGCGAAATATCCATACTACGTACTGCGCATGATTGGTGGCCTCCTGTATCTTACCGGGGCTCTCGTCATGGCGTTCAACTTCTACAAGACTATTCGCGGCGACGTTCGTTCGGAAGTTCCGATGGGCGCTGAAGCGGTTCGTCTTGCACCGGCCGAATAAGGAGCTGGCACCATGTCAATCATGAGCAAACACGCCATCATCGAGAAGAATGCGTCCCTGCTGCTTGCAGGGTCGCTGCTGGTCGTCACTATCGGCGGCATCGTGGAAATCGCGCCACTGTTCTATCTCGAAAACACAATCGAGAAGGTCGAAGGAATGCGACCTTACTCACCGCTCGAACTCGCAGGGCGAAACATCTACATCCGCGAGGGTTGTTACAACTGCCACAGCCAGATGATCCGTCCTTTTCGGGACGAGGTCGAACGCTATGGTCATTACAGCCTTGCTGCTGAATCGATGTACGACCATCCATTCCAGTGGGGATCAAAACGGACTGGTCCAGACCTTGCCCGCGTCGGCGGCAGGTATTCAAACCAATGGCACGTCGATCACATGATCGAGCCGCGTGCGGTTGTTCCTGAATCGATCATGCCATCCTACTCGTTCCTGGCAGCAACCGATCTGAAGATTGAAAGCCCGGCGGCGCATCTGGTCGCCAACCGCCGGGTCGGCGTACCGTATTCCGACGAAATGGTTGAAAACGCGGCAGCCGA
>JBGSNX010000002.1:0-10087 GCA_041739465.1 Salaquimonas sp. | reverse complement strand
CAATTTCAAGCCCGCCGAACGCGCAAAGCGCATCCAATGGCGAAAGCTTGCCTGGGCGGCGTGCAGCAATTTTCTTGAGTATGGCTGCCTTTCGGCGAACGCCTTCGCCATCAAGACCGGCACCGGGACCACTCAGCGCATCAAGGCTGATGCCTTCGATCGCATGGACCAGCAGCGCAGCGGATGAGGTGTTGCCGATGCCCATCTCGCCAAGCACGATGACCCTTGCGCCGTCTGCTACACATTGGCTTGCAAGGCGTGCACCATACTCCAGCGCAGCATTCACTTCTGCTGGTGTGAGTGCATCATCTGTCATGGCATTGCGCGTGCCTTTACGGATGTTGGCGCGCAACAGGTTCGGCGCATCGGGAAGGTCACCCAGGATGCCAGCATCGACAATGCTGATGTCGATGCCATTGGTGCGGGCAAAGACATTCGCCGCCGCACCGCCGCCAAGGAAATTTGCAACCATCTGGGTTGTCACTTCGCTGGGCCAAGCGGAGACGCCTTCAGCCACCATGCCGTGGTCTGCCGCAAACAACAGCAGCCGTGCCGGATCCGCCTTTGGCTTCAATGTGCCCTGCGCGCCGGCCATTTGCCAGGCCAGTTGCTCGATGCGGCCCAGCGAACCTGGCGGCTTGGTCTTGAAGTCGATCTCGGCCTGCGCTGCAGCGAGAATTTCTAGCGAGTGCGGCTGGATTGCGAAACTTTCGAGCATTTAGGGCTTTCATTGCTGGGGCTGGGGACAACGTCCAAGTTAATGCCGCCAGCTTGCTTGCGGCTGGTCTGCCTGCGCCTTATGAAGGCGCGGCAATGCAGGAGCAACCCCGATGAGTGAGCAAAATAGAGCCGGCCTTCTGGCAAGGTTCGCGCCAATCGTGTTTGTCCTGCTCTGGTCGACCGGCTTTATCGGTGCCAAGCTTGGACTGCCACATGCCGAGCCTTTCACGTTTCTTGCCGTGCGCATGGCAGTGGTGGTGGCGATCCTCGTTCCCTTTGCCCTGCTGTTTGTAAAAAAATGGCCGAACCGGGCCGGCTTTGCGCATTCGATGGTGACCGGCATGCTCGTTCATGGTGTTTATCTGGGCGGTGTGTTCTTTGCCATCAGCCGCGGCATGCCGGCTGGCGTTTCGGCGCTGGTGGTGGCAATCCAGCCTCTGGCAACTGCGTTTGTGGCCCGGATCATGCTGGGCGAGCGGCTTACCCAAATCCAGCTTGCAGGTCTTGTCGCCGGACTTGCCGGTGTTGGCATGGTGATCGCGCCGAAGCTGGACGGCCTTGGGACGAGCGGCATCAATGCGGTCACACTTGCCAGCGTGTTTGCATCGGTAATCGGCATCAGCATCGGCGCGGTGTACCAGAAACGCTTTGCCTCGGGGCTGGACCTGCGGGCAGCAACTGCCGCGCAATATGTCGGGGCTTTGATCCCGCTGGGGCTGCTTTCTTTTGCCACCGAAACGCAGACCATCGAGTGGACACCGGCATTCATCTTCGCCCTGGCATGGCTTGTGTTCGTGTTGTCCATCGGGGCTGTCGGCCTTTTGATGCTGCTCATACGCATGAACACGGCTGCGGGAACCGCCTCGCTTTTCTACCTTGTACCGGCGGTCACATCGGTGATTGCCTGGTTCCTGTTTGATGAAACCCTGGCACTGGTGCAACTGGCAGGCATGGCGGTCATCATGGGGGCGGTATATGTCGCAACCCGGTTTGGAAGTGCACCAACCGCCAAATGAAAAACCCGCCGGTGTGAACCGGCGGGCTGTTTTTTCAAGGTGCAGTTTTCGGGATCAGCGCTTGATGCGCATTTCCGAAATCTGCGAGGCGATGGAGGCCATCGCATCATTGAGCGTGCTGCCATTGGCATCGTAATAGAACGTGCCACCTGCAATGATCTGGTCGCCATCCTGATCCTTGCCAGAGCCACCGCAGGCACTCAGCAGGCTTTTGACCGAAGAGCCATTGGCGACGTCAAAGGCGATCGCAAAAATCGTTACGCCGTCATTCTTGGCATTTTCGCAAGTTTGCAAGGTGTGCGCGTTCATCTTCTTTTCGTACGTGTTGATCGACTGGCCCTTGTACAGGGTTGGCAAGTCGTTGTTCGCAAGGCCGCCTTCAATGCGGTCGTGCTTGGCATAGCCCCAAGCCGCGTAGGTGCTCTCGTTCGGGCTGCCGTCGGTGCCATAGGTGTTGTTACCGTCCGTCAGCACGATCAGGTACTTGCGGTTGTCGATGTCGTTGTTGGGCCGCCCCTGGGTGTAGGGTTCGTTGTCCGACAAGGTACGCCAACCCCATGCAACGCCTTCCTGAACGTTGGTGTTGCCGTTGGGCTGCATCTGGTCAATCGCATTCTTTACGGTCGTCTTGTTGGTCGTCAGTTCGGTCAACGCATTGGTGGTGCAGCTGTCGTCAGGGTTGGCAGATCTGGTCATGGTCTTGGCGTTGTTTTGGTAGCGCCAGATCCAGTTCTGCCGTTTCAGCTGACCCGTGTCAGCGCCATTGACGTAAAGGCCATTTCCAAAGGTGCCTGTGGGAGCTGCAAAGAATGCATTGTTGCTCTTCTTGAAATCTTCCGTGTAGTTGTTGCCGTAGGAACGGTAGTAGTCGTTGGAAGTGCTGGACGTGGTCCTGCGGTACTTGCTCATCGGCTCCGATGGCGCGAACATCGGCACGAACAGCGCATCAACGCCGTTGCCGCCGTTTGCCCCAGCTGCTGCCTGGTCATAGGTCATGGCTGGCGAAAGCGTCTGGAACGTGTCCTGCGTGTTGTGCGGCCATTTGCGCATTTCAACGCAGCCCATCCAAGTGCGGCCAAGCATCGAATAGACGTCGAAACGGCTCTTCCAATCCTTGGTTCCGTTGCTCAGGGTTTCCTGGGCAATCTTGTGGGTGACCTTGTCCTGAATGCTGACGGTGGCACCCGAAGGCTTATCGTATGTTGACCAGTCAAGGTTTTCATTGTGGATCGGCGACCATCCATTGGTGTCCATCCAGTTCTTGGTGGCGTTGCCATTGCCGATGTTGACCGACGCTGCAAACGGTACCAGCGAGAAGCTGACCGGATTTTCCTTGTTGGAGATCGCGCCGGCGGCATGGATCTGATCCACCATCGACTTGGCCGTGTCCCGCGCCTTGGTGATGCGGTTGCCGCCACCGGAGGTTGAGGTATCCATCGAGCCGGAGTTATCGATGACGAGCGCAATCTCAACGGTGAGGTTGCCCATCGCAACTTCAGAGACGAGGTCGGAGGTCATCTGTTCGTAGTCGATCGCCTTCGCGAAGAAGGTGTCGTATTTGAGCTCTACGCCCAATGCGACTGACTTTTCGGAAAACTCGATGCCGTTGGCATCTTCCTTCACTTCCTCTTCGATGGAAGCGTTCAGGACCGCGTTGTCCTTGTTGATCTGCGTTGGCAAATTGGCCTCGAAATAGTCCTTGGCATAGGCTTTCAGCTTCGCTTCAACCTGCGCATCGGTGCCGGTGAAGGCACCTGCGGCAAATTCTTTGGAGGTTGCGAGCGCAGCTGCATCCAGCGCCGTCTGAACGAACGACTTTTGCCGTTCGAAATTCGAATAGTCGACGGCCAGCGCCGTGACTCCGATCAGCGGGAACGCCGTTAGCCCCATGATGATGGCAAAGTTGCCGGCTTCGTTGCGAAGAAAGCTGTTGAGCTTCTTCAGGGCTGAATTCGTTGCGGACATGGTGGACCCTCTGCTTCCGACCGATTGCAATAACTCACGCACCAACCGCCAATGCGGGAATGCGGGAATGCGATCTGTGGATCATGTCTAACAGGTGTGGATTGCCATCAAGTTAGCTGAAAGCTGAGGTTTGTTGCCGGCAAACCAAGGGATTGTTTACCATTCCCCAGCGTCAAGTCATTGAAAGATATGGAATTGTCATTTTTATTGACCCCATTTTGTGGATGCGCCGCATAAGGATTTCTTAGCAATAAACCGGCAAAGCTGACGGAGAGGCATATTCAGTTTCGAGGCGCATGAAATGGGCAGGATGAGAGCAGGATTTCTGGTTCTGGCGTTGGCAGCAGCCGGGGCGGGGTGCCAGTCCAGCACGGTTGCAACGGACACTTCCATAGCCTTGCCGCCGTCCGCCCTGGCAGAAACGAAAGCCGCGACCTCCGCTGAGGGAATCGATACGCAGACTGCTGTTGGTTCCATCAAAAAGGCTGCTTCACGCGACAGCATCGAAGCCTATGTGCCGCCGCAGACAGGCAGCGTTTTCACCTGGCGCAACAATTGGGCAACCTTGCCGCCTGTCGTTAGCTATCGTGTCGACGGCGTGGTTTCGGGCGGTGAGCAAAAGTATGTAAAGATGACTGCGGTAAGCGGTCTGAAGGAAAAGATCAGCGCCTTTTACGAGACTACCGGCTTTGGCCTCAAAGGCTACCGGGATGCCAAGGACAAGGCAGTTGTCACTTTCAAGCCGGTCGAGGAGCGCTATCGCTTTCCGATGAAGCCGGGTGACAAATGGGTTACCAAATGGGAATCCTACGACCATCGCAAAAAATCGGAAACCAGCGGCGGTGGCCTCGTGGAAGTGTTGCGATTTGAAAAACTGAAATTGCCGGCTGGCGAGTTTGATACCGTCAAGGTTAAGTTGCCAACACCGCCGGACATGCCCGCTGGACTGACGCACTTCATCTGGTTCGCGCCGCAACTGGGCGTAACGGTGAAAGAGCAGATCAGCAATGGTTCGATGAACTGGACGCAGGTACTGGAAAAGGTTTCGCTGCCCGCCAGCTGATGGATTTCATTCGCAGCGGACAATGGTTCCGGCAACATAATCGCCGGAGGGGAATGTCCCTGTAAGTTTGTTCACGACCAAATTGACGTTGATGCGGGTGATCGAATAACCGGTGCGCAAACGCATGGCCTGGTTGCCCGGTCGCTCAGCGAATGTGCGCCCACGGTTGATGCTTGTTCCGGAGAAAGTGGGTGTGAACGTCGTTGCATCGCTGCCGGTGGTTGGGGCCAGCAAAAAGTAATTCACCGCGTCCACGGTGACGTCGTAGTTGCGCAGGGAATAGACATCGGCAATCCCGGCGGTTCCACCAGCGATTTTGGAACTCATCTGGGTCTTGGCCGGGTTGACGCCCATCGTTCCGTTTTGCACCAGCTGTACGGTGCAGGAATTGTCGACGTAAATGTTGACGCCGAAATTAACCCCGGTCGATGCTGCAAAAGCTTGTTCGGTTGCCTGTCCAAGCACTGCCCCCGCCAGCAGGAAAGCCAGCGTGACCTTTACCGGAGATCGGTACTGGCGGGCCCAAGCGGCCAGAGATTTGTTGATTTTCATTCCTGAAGCCCCCGCATCAGATTACTCGCATCTCAGTGTCAGCTCGGCCCTGTACTGGCCGGCTGGAAACGTGCCGCTGGTTTTGGTCGCGACCAGATTGGCGGTGATGCTGGTCATTCCCTTTTTTACTCTGATCTTGGTATTGCCGGGGGTCTGTGAAAAGTTCGTTGCGCCAAAGCCTGAAAAAGAGCCAGAGAAAACGATGGCGTCATTGCCTTTGGGCGGAGCCAGGGAAAAGCCGAGCGGCGGATCCATGCTCAGATCAAACGAGCTGTTGGTCGCAACAATCTGGGCCTCGCCAGGTTGTCCACCCCAACCTGATGAACTGATTTCATTGGCTTCCGGATTGATGTGCATGGTTCCGGTCCGGCCAACAATGATGGCGCAGCCGTGGTTTTCAGCCCTTGCACCATTCTTTTCGAGCATCTCCTGCATGAACTCCTCGTAGGCCTCGGCCACTGCTTTTTCCTCGGGGGTTCTTTTGTCAGTTACAGGCGCAGCAAGGGCCGACCCGGCCATTGCAAAAATCAACAAGGCAATAGCGACCATGCAGTTCATCAGGGCATTTGAAATGCGGGTCTTGTCTTGCTGGATTGCGTGTCCCTGGGTGAAACACACTCCGAAGCCGGCGAACCGGTCTTCGGAATGGTGAATGGTCATTGCTTAATACCCTCGTTGGACCAGCCTTCTTCATCCCATTTGGCTTTGCTGGTCTTTGCAGATGCGACTTTCGTTTCCTTCTTTGCCGGCTGTTTGGCAGCAGGCTCGGATTCGGATTTGGCGGCTTTCGGCTCGGCAGCGGTTTCTTCAACTGCGCCTGCCACTTCTTCCTTGGGCTGCTCGCCTTCGGCTTCAGTCATTTCAACAGCGTCATCAGATGCTTCCTCTTCGGACACCGGCGAGACGCCGCGTCCAAGGCCCATCTGGGTCAGCTTCAATTCCAGCTCGAGGCGTTGAACCTCAAGATCATACAGCCGGCTGCAATCAAGGCGCCGTGGCTGTTTGCCCAGTGGCACAACGATGCGCCCGTAGGCTGACATGCTGGCTGTCGCGGCTTCCTGTTCGGGGTTGCCTATCACGCCAACATCGAGATATGCGCCTGAACCGCCAACGGCGGAGCGGCAGGTTGTTCCATCGGCGGCGCGTACTTCATCGCTGCCTTGAGAAAGGGACACTCCGGGAAGGTTGAAACCCGAAATGTTCTGGTTGACGATGCTCGTCTGCGCATTGGCTCCGGCATTGGAGAGAACCAGGAGCGTCAAGCCGGTGGCGGCTATTCGACACGCTCTGCCAAGAATTTTCCACATATCTGAGCCTTGATGTTTGTTGTTGTTTTTGATTGGCCAGGAAACGGAACTGATTCAGTGCAAACACGGATTTTGCGTTCGGTTGCACCAGGAAGGAACGGCACTACAACATTGACGGCACGCGAGTTGCGGCCTGCCAGGGTGAAGTTTGCCGGAGAAACCTGTGCCTTCACAGGATTGAAGTCCTGATCGTACACTTTCACTTCAACGCGGATCCGGTGCTCGTAAGGATTGGCCGGATACACTTTCAGCGCGAACGCATCAGAGAAGCTTTTGACTTGTCCCCGCATCGGGGACATTGCCTGCGCTGCTGCCTGTTGGGGCAGCAGCGAAAGCGCGAAGGCACAGCCAAGAAACGAAGGTATCAGGAGTTTGGAAGAGATCTTGGATTTCATGTCTTGTCTGTGCCTTTCTTGCACTTGGTTATTCGCAGGTGAGAACGACTTCACCGGTGTAAACGCCGGCTTCAAATACGTCTGAACCTGCTTTGGTGGCTGACATGTCAACGGTGACGTTGGTCGTGCCGTTGTTGAGATCGCTGACTGCGTTTGTCGAAGCGATCGAGGTTGCGCCCGAGGTTGAATAGCTCGAAGCGAGTGTTTCAGTGGTGGTGTCGCTGGTTGGCTTGGTCAAGGTTGGTGCGCTGACCGAAACGTTGAACGCGTTGCCGGTGGCGACGATGCGGGCAGAACCGGATGTGCCAGAGCCGACTGTCGAGCTCAGAACGTTGAAGCCGGCATTGGCACCGAGCGATCCGTTGGTGACATTGTCGATTGTGCAGCTGTGCGTGATGGTTGCGCCAAACTGTACGTTACCGGTGTCGGCAATGGCCTGGACCGGGAAAAGAGCAACTGCTGCTGCGGCTGCGAATTTTGCGAACTTTTTCATTTTTATTGGCTCCTGTTAGCCTCTTCGTTGATGACGGACAGGTGTTGTGCTTGCTACCGTGCATTGCGCCCGGACACAGTGCCCCCCTTTTCGTCATGACCTTTCTACGTGAATGGTTTTAAAGAATTGGCCTAAGAGCGCGGTTGATATTTTGTGAATCTCCCGCTGAACTTTTTCTACTTTGTCTGGGTGAATCAGCGGTAAACAACGCGGCCTGTCTGCACGGCGATAAAACTTTGGCTAGACTTTCTGTCTATTGTAGAAAACAATCAAAGGTAGAATATGTACTTATATGCAAATTATTGATGTGTTGCTGGCGACTTACTACACGGGCCAAATGAAAACGGCCGGCCCATATTCTGGACCGGCCGCTTCAAAACGCATGGATATCTGGTTCAGCCCTGGCGAACTTTCGACAGCAGGTGCATGTTGCCTTCGACTTCTTCGAGAACAGGATTGGCTGCCTGCGACTTGGTGAACCAGCTTTCCGCCTTGGCGTAGTCGCCGCGCAGCAAATAGGAATAGCCACGGTTGTTCATGATGCGCGCATCGTTCTTTTTCAGCTTCAGGAGCTGGTCATAGGCGCGGTCGGCAAGGTCGAATCTGCCGAGCTGGTCGTAGCTGGCGGCAAGGCCTGCCCAGGCTTCAAAGCTGTCTGGGCGTATTTCCACTGCCTTGCGGAAGTTGGCTTCAGCCGTTCCGAAATTGTCGCCATGGAAGTTTTCGCGGCCAAGCTCCAGATACTTCTTGCCCTGCTCGCCCTTGAGGCTGGCCTGGTTGGAAGCTGGAATGGTTGGCCACGCGGCTCCGATGAGCTTGCCATGGTTGTCAACGCCAAGGTCCTGGCGTTCGACGGCGCTTGTCAGCGTTGAATCGGTGTTGTGCGTCGATGTGGCTGTGGTTGTGTTGCAGCCCGACAATACAGCGCCCGACAAAACTGTGAACGCAATTGCTCTAGCGAACCTGTTCATGTGCATCCCCGTTTGCATGCTTTTTCTTGTTATTGCGACGATGGTAACAGAGCGCAATTAACAAGCGTTTTCTTTCGGGGAAGACTTGATGCAATGGCAAAGGCGAAGTTAACCGCGCCCAGCCAATCTTACTGGTTCATCATCCGAACAGCAGTTGGCAGGACCGCGATGCCGATGACTACTGGCAGAATGAATGCAGTTACCGGGATCGACAGTTTGGCGGGGAGGGCGTAGGCGCGCTCTTCCGCGGACATCATGCGCTTGTGGCGCATCTCGTCGCTATAGACGCGCAAGGCATCCGATACCGAAGTGCCGAGCTCCTTGGACTGCTGGATCATGGTGGCAAAGCCCTGCACTTCGTCAATGCCCAGCCGTTCGCCGAAGGCGCGCAGAGCCTGATCCAGCTGGCGGCCGGCGCGAATTTCGATCGCTGCAAGGCTCAATTGCTGGGAGAGGGTGGGGTAGGTCTTTTCGATTTCCTTGGCGATGCGGTCGATAGATGCTTCCAGTGTCAGGCCGGCCTCGGCTGCGACAATCATCAAGTCCATGACGTCTGGAAATCCGCCGCGGTTCTCGGCTTGCAGTTTCTTGATCCGCCGCCCCAAAAAGAAATTGGGCAGAAAATAGCCCAGCGTGGCCAGCAGCATGATGGCCACTGCCTTGTTCGTGCCTGGCATGTCCACCCAGACAAGCAGGACAAGAAGCAGTCCGGCCAAAGCGCCGATGATGCCCAGCCCGAACCTGGCGGCCATGAAGATCCCGAGGGCGTTTTCCTGCAGATAACCCGCCTGGATGAGTTGCATCTGCATTTTGCGCAATGATTTGGGATCATTGCTCGCATAGAAATCATTGGTGCGCTTGGCAAGGTTGCGCTTTGAGCTTTTCGGCTTCTGGAGGCTTTGCTCCTCAATCACTTCGGTCTTTGTGATCGGGTTGATTTCGAGACGCTTTTTCACGTTGGAGCGCGTTTGTTTTTCGCCGCGATCCTGCATGAAATAAAACATCAGGCCGAACATCAGAACGCTTCCAAGCGCGCTGACCAGAATGACCGGATTGAAACTTGTGATGAGTTCAGACATCGATCAAACCTTGAAGCTTACCATTTGCATGATCATCAGATTGCCGCCAACCAGCCAGGTCAGCAGGCCACCAAAACCAATGTAGGTTTCGTTGAATTTCCAGATGCCGCCGTAATAGTCCGGCATCAGCGTCATCAGGACAATGAACAGGATTACCGGCATGGCGGTCAGGAAGATCGCTGACATGCGCCCTTCGGCAGAGATGGCTCGAATTTTCGACTTCATCTTCTGGCGATCACGGATCACCTTCGACAGGCCGTCAAGGATTTCGCGAAGATTGCCGCCGGTGGTGGCCTGGATGGACACTGACGATACCAGCAAGGGCAGGTCGGGATGGCCAACGCGGTTGTAAAGGTTCATCAGTGCCGAAACGAGGTCCGAGCCGTAGGTGACTTCGTCGGCCACCATGCCGAATTCAGAGCCGATCGGGTCGGGCATTTCTCGCGCCACCATCGATATGGCAACAGGCACAGGGTGGCCTGCCTTCAGCGACCGGGTGATGAGGTCAATTGCCTCGGGAAGCTGT
>JBGSNX010000079.1:0-63416 GCA_041739465.1 Salaquimonas sp. | reverse complement strand
GTCGGCAAGGTGTGCGGATTGCCGGGTCTTTTCCCATACCTCAACCCATCCGGCAAGGGTTGATGCCTCCCAGCGCATCGGCTGTGAACCCGCATCCATTGGTTCGTTTTCACCGCGAATGCGCCTTGCAACAAAGTCATGGGCAATGTCGAGAAGCAGGCGATAGCGGTCATTGGCCTTTGGCGCGGACAATTCCCCTGCCAGCATATGGGCTTCTGAAAGGTCGAGGCGCTGTCCCGATGCAATACCGGCGAACCGGCGGTAAAGCTCCAGCCCGTCATCCAATAGAAACGTGATGGCCCTTCGAACCGATCCACCCGAAAGGCTTGCGGCAAGTTGAAGGTCTTGTGATGAAACATTGGCACCTAGCCCCAAATGCTGAAGTGCCTCAATGACCTCAGGCTGTGCCGGGGGACGCATCTGGATTTTCTGGCAGCGCGAACGAATTGTGGCCAGCATCCTGGGTGCATTTGCCAGAACCAGAAATATTGTACGTGTTGGAGGCTCTTCCAGGATTTTCAGCAATGCATTGGCCGCATTGGCGTTGAGATCGTCTGCGGTATCAACCACTGCGACACGCCAACCGCCCTCACCGGCCGTGCTGCCGAAAAACGAAACAGTGCGCCTGATTTCGGAGACTGTCAGGTCCTTGCGCCACTTCTTTTTTTCATCGTTGAACGGTCGGCGCATGTGAAGATGGTTGGGGTGGGCACCGCGGATTACTTGCCGCTCTGCATGATCATCGTGCGATGGCACTACGTAGTGAGCCGGCGCCTTGGCAGCGTCCGGGTTGCGGAAGACGTGGCCTGCAAACCGGGCAGACAATGTTGCCTTACCGATACCACGCGGGCCGGATAGCAGCCAGGCGTGGTGCATTTTACCGCTGGCATAGCGTGCGCACAGCAAATCCAGCGTTTCGTCGTGGCCAAATACCCGCCGGTTCTCCAGCGGATCGGGTATGCCCTCAATCCTGTCCCATGCCGGAAGGCTGTTTTCATCGGTGCTCAACGGGACCGGTTCCTGTTCTTGAGAAAGAGCCCACGGCGCGGTGCGGGCTTTGGCCAGAACCTTGCCAGAACAAGGTCCAAGACCTTGGCATGAACCGTCTGCGGATCGCCCTTGGCATCAATCACACTACAGCGCTCCGGTTCGCGCCGGGCTATTTCGAGATAGGCCTTGCGACGAATTTCCTGCAAGGCCAGTGCGTCTTTTTCAAAACGATCGGGACCACCGGGCATTGATTGGCGTGCTTTGGCGCGCTTCATGCCTTCTTTCGGATCAAGATCAAGGATGATCGTCATGTCCGGCCAGCAATCCTCGCACGCGACTTTTTCAAGGCGTGTGAGCAACGCTGAATCCACATTGCCGCTGGCACCTTGATACACCCGC
The DNA here is from genome assembly GCA_041739465.1 of Salaquimonas sp. Classification (GTDB taxonomy): domain Bacteria; phylum Pseudomonadota; class Alphaproteobacteria; order Rhizobiales; family Rhizobiaceae; genus BOKV01. The sequence continues at coordinate 62,027 of JBGSNX010000079.1, read as the reverse complement.
GTTGAATCAAAAAACCTGTCACATAGTACAGTGACCCCGCTCATTAAGGCTGGCTTGATGATGGTCTCGACATGGTCCGAACGGGCAGCTGCAAAGAGGATGGCCTCCATTTCGGCACCAAGCGGCTCAGCTGCCCCGGTGAGGAGCACATGGCGCACCGCTTCGGCACCCGGCGAACCGCCCGGCTCACGCGTCATCAGTACCGGCACACCCAATTGCACCAACGCCTTTTCAAGCAGTTTGATTTGCGTGGATTTACCGGTTCCCTCACCACCTTCGAAAGTGATGAAACGGCCACCGTTCCGCGTCGCATCCGTTTTTGCCAACGGCCGGTCTTTCCTGCTCTAGAGCGTCGGCAGCAAGCCGATTGCCAGTTCCTTGATCGCATCTAGCGCACGCCGTTGAACCCCGCCCTGGTTCACCGTCTCGCCTGCGTAAAGCGCCGTTTCCTGGCTCAAGGTGTCACCAATCCATACCTTGAGTGTGGCAATTTTCGCGCCCTGCTCGACCGGAGGAATGAGTGGCCCGGTATAGGCGATTTGCGCCTTGATCTTGTCGCGAAACCCAATCGGCAGATAGATTTCGACTGGTCCTTTGCCCACGACGCCAACGCCGGATTTCTCGCCGCCATATACGCTCGCCTCGCCAATTACCTCACCGTCTTCATAAAGGCGCAGCTTTTCAAACGCCCGAGATCCCCAGTCGAGGATCTTGCGCGATTCTTCTGCGCGCTCGTTCTTGCTTTCCATGCCGCCAAGAACTGCAATCAAACGTTGTTCACCGCGCTTTACGGTGCCAACGATCGAGTAGCCGGACTCTTCGGTAAACCCGGTCTTCATGCCATCGGCTCCGATCCCCATGGTCAATAGCGGGTTACGGTTCTTTTGGGTGATGCCGTTCCAGGTGAAGCTTTCCTGCGAATAATAGCGGAAATATTCGGGGTATTCGCGGATGATGTGCTGGGCCAGTTTGCCCAAATCGCGTCCTGTCACATATTGCAGGGGATCTGGAAGGCCAGTGGAGTTGGTGAAATGGCTGTCGGTAAGGCCAACGGCTTTTGCGCGCTCGTTCATCAGGCCTGCAAAGGCTATTTCCGATCCTGCCATGCCTTCGGCGATGATGATGCAGCCATCATTGGCGGACTGGATGATGACGCCCTGAATGAGATCACCCAAGGGGATTTCGCTCTTCAGCTGCGCAAACATCGTGGAGCCGCCGGAGCTGGTCCCGCCGTTCTTCCAGGCGTTTTCAGAGACGAAAAACGTGTCGGTCAGCTTCAACTTGCCGCTCTTCAGCCCGTTGAAGACGACTTCCATGGTCATCAGCTTTGCCAGCGATGCTGGCGGAAAGCGCTCTTCCGACTTCTTGTCGAACAACACCGTCCCTGTATCTGCATCGAGCAGAATGGCATTCTTCGCAGAGGTTGCGTAAACCTGCGAATGGGCTGGCATCAGCGCGACCAACCATATCCCGATGGCTGCAAGAAAAGCCTTGTTGATTTTCAGCACGGCTACCCACTCCGATAAAAATTCACGCCCGCAACTTTCATAAGCGCGTCAGGGGCGTGTTTCAAGGAGATCAGGAAGGTGAGAGCGTTTTGGCTTTAGCGTGCAGCGATCCGGGTGGCACCGACAATGCCGCGTTCGCGGGCAATTGCCAAAACGGATTCCACGGCATCTGCGCCCGTGAGCATCGTCAATTCAAGCACCTGACGGCCTTCGACCAGAGTCTGGCGGGCTGATACCAACCCGATGTCAGAGAACTGCTGGCGAACAAACGCTGCAGCATCGTGATCTTCAAACTGGCCCAGCAAAACAACGGCAGTCGTGGATGCAGCCAGTTTGTCGACCTGACTATTTTGCGGTCTTGTTATTGAGCGATTGTTATCGACAGCATCAAAAGCGGCTGCGAACCTTGCCGCTACCTCATCTTCGCTGGCATAGCCAAGCTTCAGGCTGCCACTGCGCGCCATCTGCATCGGCGTGCCTTCGTTGAAGTAGGCAGGTCGCGGTGTTGGTATCGGAACATAGGCCAGCAGGGGCGCATATTCACCGGAATTGGCTTCAATTGCATCCGCAACCGGGTTGGCCGGCTCGTCTGCCATTGCAATCATGGTCCCGGGCTGTGTTGCCCCTGGTACGATTTCCGGAGTTCCTGGTGCGCGGTACGAAGCCAGCAGGAACCTTTCATCGTGTCCGTCAAGCTGGGCTTTGCCAACATATTCAACGCGCACGTCGGCAACGCCTGCGTGGCGATACCCCAACAGCTCGGCAGCCTTGCCAGAAAGATCGATGATGCGGCCATGCGCATACGGGCCGCGATCGTTGACCCGCACAATGACCGATGAGCCGTTGTCAAGATTGGTGACACGGGCATAGCTGGGAAGCGGCATCGTCGGATGCGCTGCAGAAATGCCGTACTGATTATAGATTTCGCCATTGGCCGTCAGGCGACCGTGAAAATTGGGCCCATACCAGGAAGCCTTGCCGGATGCAGCATAGGTTGCATCTTCCACGGGTTTGTACCATTTGCCGCGAATTTTGTAGGGTTTGCCAACCGAATACCGCCCGCCGCCCTTGGGTACGTTGCGCGCCTCGGTAACCCGCGGGCTTTCCTTCACCTGCATTTGCGCTTCGGTAAATTTGGGTGCGGTATCGAGTTCGGCCTTGACCTCTACTTTGGGTTTTTGCGCGTTGCAGGCAGCCAAAACGACGACAAACCCAAGGAAAGCAGCCTTCAAGGCCATTTTCCCGGAAAAACCGATAATCGCGGTTCTCTTGCTGTCATGCGCATGCTGCATTCGCGAGGACTTTCCCATTTCGCCCGCCATATTCATCGCGCGCATTTCACCGAGCAATAACTGCGCCGCCTCGCACAATCAACTGCCCCACGCACTGGCTTTAACAGACACGCGATTGCGCTGAAAATTAGACACGGACCACGCTTAAAATTGCATGGATCAGGTTATCGAACGCTTAATCGCGATTTCGCCAATTCGTCGCATGTTTGCAACAGTTCCAATCGTTCAGTGGGTTAACCATGACCGGTAGTTGCACTTGCTCGGGCTTAAGTGTTTATTAATGTTCGTTGATCCGAGGGGCGCGGTCGTTTTCAAGAGATTCGGTGCTGCAATGGCTGGAAGGTCTGTACTCCTGACTTGCGTCGCGTTTGCGGCAATAGCGGCTACGACTGGATTTGCCAGCGCGCTGACCCTGCAAGAAGCGGTTTCCAAGGCACTCAACGAGCATCCTCAGATAGCTGCGGCGCGCGAACGTTTGACAGCCAGCGAATTTCGCCTTGATCAGGCCAATGCCTCGCTTATGCCAACAGTTGATCTTGAAGCAGACGTTGGAAAGCAGTTCGTGGACCGGCCCAACAGCCTCGACGCGGAAGACAACGCCAGATGGTGGGCAAGGCGCCAAGCGACCATCAGCGCAAAATACGTACTTTTTGACGGATGGAACCGGGCGAACGCGATTTACCGCGATGCTGCCCGTGTTGACGCTGCAACTCTGGGTGTGATTGAAAACTCCGAGGCCTTGGCGCTGTCGGTGGTCGAAGCCTACATCGATTATCGTCGTCACAGCTTCCTGCTGGGAATTGCCGACGAGAATATCCAGAATCACAAGGGTATCCTTTCACTGACCCGCGCCCGTATTTCCGGCGGTTCGGGTACCCAGAGCGAAAAAGATCTGGTTGAGGAGCGACTTGCCGCTGCTCAAGCGGTCCGTGCCGAGGTTTTGCAGGCATTTTACGAGGCAGAAGCCAAGTTCCGCGCGGCCGTCGGCGCTGATCCGGGCAAGACCCACAAGGTGCCCTATCCTGCCGAAATGCCGCGTTCGAAGGCGGCGGCAACGGAGTTGGCGCTTGCAAGGAACCCGACCCTTGCAGCGCGCGAGGCCGAGGCAGATGCTTTTGCCTATGAACTGGAGCGCACAAAGTCTGATCAATTGCCATTGGTTACGCTTGAAGGCAGCGCCCAGATGGGCCACGACCTCAATGCGGTTCCCGGCAAGAACGATGATTACTCAGTCCGGCTGCGCATGGCCTGGCGTCTTTATGACGGAGGAGCGCGCAATGCCCGCGTCGGTGAGGCTGGAGCCTTGGCGGCGGAAGCCAAGTTGAAGCGCGACATCGAAATTCGCAACATTTTTAGTGCCATAGAATCAACCTTCGGCAAATTGTCGGCAAATGGCGAGCGGTTGGCGGCAGTCGAGAAACAGATCGCTTCGTCAAAACGCGTGGCTGTCAGCTATCGCCAGGAATTCGAGGCATCAAAGCGAAGCCTTCTGGACCTGCTGGATGCCGAGAACTCCGTTTTTTCCAGCCGGTTCGAATCTGCATCCGTTTCCGGCGTGCGCCTTTTCTCTGCGTATTATCTAAAAGCACTTACCGGAACGCTTGTTGAATCACTTGGCCTGTCAGCGCCGGTGGACAGAAATGCCAGCCGGCGCGATATCGTGATCGGGTCGAAATCAATTTCTTCGTTCAAGATCGAGCCGCTTCGTCAGGGGTCGGAGTGACACGGAATACTTCCGTTTGCGCCAAGCGCGCGGGACAAAACGGATGAAGCCTAGCGAGCCAGCAAAAGCGCCTGCAAAGACAGGTCAGAAGGCAGCACCTGCGAGCGTTCAGGATGTGAACCTCGTGGAAGTCATCAGCCTCTTGTGCGCGCACTTCATGTTGCCTTTCGACGCGGCAGCCTTGCTTTCCAGACTTCCCCTGGAAAATGGAGTATTGCCCCCTCGCCTGTTTGCACGCGCTGCAATTTCAGCTGGGCTCGATGCCGCCAGCCGAAAGCTGAAACCTTCGCAAGCGCCGCCTCTGGTGGCTCCCTTCGTCACCTTTCTCAACACCGGCAATGGTGCGGTGGTTGAGCGTATCGATGTCCGCAAGGGCATGGCACGGGTAGCCATTCCAATGCGCGGCTCCGTCGTTCGCCGGGAAATTCCGCTTGATGAACTGGATGCGGCAAGCGCTGGGGTACTGGTGTATGTGACGCCAGCAAGACGGCCGATGGAAGCCGAAACGCAAAGCGATGACTTTGCTGCAAGCGGCCTGTTTCGCCCTGTTCTTGCGGCATACTGGCCAAGCTGGATGCTGATTGTTCTGGCGGCGGGCGCCATCAATCTATTGGCGCTGGCTTCGCCATTGTTCATCATGAATGTCTACGACCGGGTTCTGCCCAATCTTGCAATCCCGACACTGTGGGCGCTGGCATCAGGCGTTGCCCTGGCGCTCGCATTTGACTTTGCGCTGAAGCAGGCCCGCGCATCACTGCTCGACAGGACCGGCAACCGCATCGACATGCGCATTGCATCCGAGCTTTTCTCCCATGTCATGCGCATTCGTCTGGACGCGTTTCCCAGAGGCAATGGGGCCGTTGCCAACACGGTTCGTGAGATCGAAACCGTGCGTGACTTCTTCACCTCGGCAAGTCTGGTGGCTGCGACAGATTTCCTGTTTCTGGGTCTGTTCCTGCTGGTGTTGTGGTTGATATGCGGACCGCTGGCACTGGTTCCGGCAATTGCGGTTGTGATGGTTCTTGCCATCACGCTGACGACCCGGGTTCCGATCAATGCTGCCATTCAGGAATCAAGCGAGCATGTCGGCACGCGCCAGTCGCTTCTGGTGGAAAGCCTTGCAGGGCTGGAAACAGTGCGCCTTGCGGGAGCTGAAGGAAGACGCCAGCATTCCTGGGAGCAGGCAGTGGCAGCTTCTGCCAACGGAACATCGGTTGCCAAGTATTGGTCAAACCTTGCCAACAATGCGACATCGCTGATCCTGCAAGCTGTTTCAGTGGTCGTCATCGTTTGGGGAGTGTTTCTGGTACTGGAAGGACGCATAACGGTTGGTGCACTCATTGCCGCCAACATCCTTTCGGGCAGGGTCCTGCAGCCGCTTTCCAGCATTTCGCAAACTCTGGCGCGTTCGGGACAGGCGATGCAAGCCATGCGCCGCATCCGGGCATTGATGGCATTGCCCACCGAAAACAGCAGTGAAGCGGGTGTTTCCGATATTTCCAGCGGCCGCATCGAGTTTCGCAAAGTTACCTTCAGTTATCCCGGAGCGGACCGCCCGGCATTGCGCGATGCCAGCTTCAAAATCCAGCCCGGCGAGCGAATAGGCATTGTTGGTGCGGTTGGTTCCGGCAAATCGACCATTGGCCGTCTGCTGGCCGGGCTCTATGATCCCGATGAAGGCATGGTGCTGATCGACGACCGCGATCTGCGGCAATATTCACGCTCTGCCCTTCGCACCCGCGTTTCATGCACGGGTCAGGATGCATTTTTGTTTACAGGCAGTTTGCGGGAAAACATCCTGCTCGGCGCGCCCCTGGCCAGCGAGGCGGAACTTGAGGAAGCCTGCGAGGTATCGGGCGTCAACAGCTTTGTGAAACTCTTGCCGGAGGGGTTGAATTTCAAGGCGAGTGAGCGCGGCTCAAACCTTTCGGGTGGCCAAAGACAGATGGTTGGTTTGGCACGTGCCCTGGTGCGAAGGCCGAAGGTCCTGTTTCTGGATGAACCAACTAGTGCGCTTGACGGTGTGCGGGAAGCGCAGTTCGTGGGCAAACTGGCAAAATGGTGCGGACGCGATTGCACCCTGATCATCGCCACGCACAAGAACAGCGTGCTTTCGGTCCTCGACAAACTGATTGTGGTCGACAATGGCAAAATCGTCATACACGGACCGCGCGACAAGGTTCTTGAGGAATTGAAGAAGATGCAAACGGCCCAAACCAGAACAGGCGGGGCCAAGTGAGCACGAGCGACGAATTTGCCTTCGCCAATGATGTTCGCGCTGCGCGAGAGGCCGATGTGCCGCGTGCGACCGCCATGATGGTCGCCATACTGGTGGCCCTGGTTGCTGCATTTTTCCTGTGGGCCGGTTTCGCGGTTTTGGAAGAAGTGGCAAGGGGTGCTGGCAAGGTCGTCCCTGCCCTGCAAATCCAGACGGTCCAAAGCCTTGAGGGCGGCATCGTCAGCGAAATCCTGGTGGCTGAAGGCGAGCGGGTCGAGAAAAGCCAGATACTTGTGCAGTTGGACGAGACCAGTCCCGGGTCCAAGCTTGGTGAAGTTGCCGGCCAGCGGGATGCCAAGCTGACAAGAATTGCGCGACTGCAGGCAGAAGCTGAAGGACTGGAAACACCGCAGTTTCCGCTCGAACAACAGGCCAGCGTTCCAAGGCTGGTTGAAGCCGAGCAGGCTTCGTTTGACAGCCGGAAACTTGCCCAGGAACAGCAACGCCAGGTGATCGAAAACCAGTTGTCACAGCGCCGCGACCAATTGCAGGAACTGGATGCCCGCAATGCCAAGCTGGACTCATCGCTCAAGCTGCTTGAACTCGAACTTGAACTCACCCGCAAACTGGCAAAGCAAGGTGCTGTCCCGGCCATCGATCTCATCCGGCTGGAGCGCGAAGCGGTGGAAGCGCGCGGCGAGATCAATGAAATCAACGCCCGGCGCGGCGCGACCGAGGGCGGCATACGCGAGTACGAAAACCGGCTTGCCAGTGTTGACAGTGATTTTCGGGCGCTGGCCCGCGATGAACTGGCGCGTGAACTTGGCGAAATGCGCATTATCGAAGAAACGCTTGCCGGCGTCACCGACCGGGTCGAGCGAACTGCCATTCGTGCGCCCGTGCGCGGGATTGTGAACCGCATGGCCGTCAAGACCATTGGCGGCGTCATTGCACCGGGCGGGCCGGTTCTGGAAATCGTTCCGCTGGATGACCGGCTGGTAATAGAAGCGCGCATCCGTCCGCAGGATGTGGCGTTTGTGCGGCTGGGACAGAAGGCCAATGTCAAGCTGTCAGCCTATGATTACACGATCTACGGCTCGCTGGAGGGCAAGGTCACGCAAGTCAGTGCAGATACGCTAGCGGATGAAAAATCGGGCGAAGCTTATTACCGGGTGGTTGTCGAAACCGGACAATCAACCCTTGGCAAGGAGGGGCAAACCCTTGAAATCCTGCCAGGAATGGTGGCAACAGTCGACATTCTCACCGGATCAAAGACGGTTCTCAATTATCTGCTGAAGCCGGTCAGCCGTGTAGGCAGTGAAGCGCTGCGTGAGCGTTGATCCCTCACTTCTCGGTCGCAACATACACCGCGTCCCAATGCGAACCGGGCGGGTTGGCGCGATACTCGGCAATTCTGGCTTCGTAGACGAACAAATAGTCCGAGAAATCGAGACCCATGCGGTCAGCCAACAACTGGGCCTCTTCCATCGCGGTAAAGGCCGCGTCCCACATCTGGTTTCGATAGGCTGAAAGCATGGCGGCATTCATTGCCCGCAACGCCACAAAATCATCGCTGGAACGCGTGGTTTCATCGCCGATCAGCGCATGGATGCGTTCGGGCTCAGCTCTCCCTTTTACCCGGATCAGGTCGATTTCAATGATTGCCAATACGGATTGGACAGCCTCTGCGGTAGTGTTGCCCATGATTATGGGCAGGCCGAACGGCTTTGACTGGCCTTCGAGCCGCGAAGCCGTGTTCACCGTGTCGCCCAGCGCCGTATAGTCAAAGCGCATGTTGCTGCCCATGTTGCCGACAACACATTCGCCTGAATTGATGCCGATGCCGACATTGATCATCATGAAGGTTTCTTCGGTGCTGTCCTTCAATTCCCGTTCGCGCGCCTCATTCAACTCTTTGACGTTTTTCAGCATGGCGAGCGCAGCCCGGCAGGAACGCATTGCGTGATCGGGCGTATCGAGTGGCGCATTCCAGAATGCCATGATCGCTTCACCCATGTATTTGTCGATGGTACCGCCCTGCTCAAGAATGGCGTTCGACATAACGGTCAAAAACCGGTTCATGAGCCGGGTCAGGCCCTGCGGGTTGCGTTTGTAGCTTTCGGAAATGCCGGTGAACCCGCGAACATCGGTGAACAGCACCGAGAGTTCACGCGTTTCACCGCCCAAGCTCAGCTTTTCCGGGTGGGCCGTCAAATGATCCACAAGTGCTGGAGACAGATATTGGCCGAAGGCACCGCGTATCTGCCGCTTCTGCACTTCTTCGCGCATGTAATTGCCGGTTGCCATCGCCGCAAAAAGGCTGAACCCGGCGACCACCGGAAAGGTCGCATCGATCAGCAGGCGGTATTGGGTGAAAGCAAACCATGAGCTGGCCGCCAGACTGCCCAGCATGCTGATTGCTGCCACAAGTGCCAGAAATGCGCCCAGTTTGGGCACCAGCCAGATGATCAGCAAGCCGGCAAACAAAAGCGCGGTGAGTTCCATGCCAAGCGCGAAATTGGGGCGTTTCAGGAATTGGCCAGTGAGAATGTTTTCCACGATCTGGACGTGGATTTCCACACCCGGCATGGCTGCTTCCACCGGTGTTGCCCGGTAGTCTTCCAACCCGACCGCCGAGGTGCCAACAAAAATCATCTTGCCTGCAACGGCACCTGGCTCCAGATTGCCCGACAACACGTCTCCGGCGGAGACGTATCGCTCCGGTCTTGATTTTGAGAACCACGGCCAGACCTTGCCATTGGGATCGGTGGGAACCGCAACGCCGCCAACCACCACCGATGAGACGCCGGCAGCATCCGAGACCACAAGAAATGCCTGTCCGCCGGTGGCGATGCGCAGGACTTCAGTGGACAGGGCAAGCCGCAACTTGTCGGATACCTGCATGACCAGCGGAATGCGCCGGAACACGCCGTCTGCATCGGGATCAACCGTGAAAACGCCCCTGCCCGCCGCCTTCTCGCCGATGCCGCGCAAGTTTTGCACAATCGAGGAATAGGTCGTGAGATAGGGCCTTGGGTCCTCACCCTTGATGACATTTGGAACGTCCGGCAACTCTTGCTTGACGGTGGTTCCGCGGGCGGCGGTTTCACCGATCACCACACGGGCAGCTGAGATTGCCTCAGCAAAGATTGTCTCGTTGGATGGCATCAGGGCCAGTGCCGACCTTGCCTCCAACGGCAGGCCGGGATTGTCCTGCGCAATGCGCACCGGCGAAAGCCGGTCAGCTTCGGCAAACACCATGTCGAAGCCTATGACAATTGCGCCCTGCGCGGTCAGCTTTTCGATGAGCTCGGCCATGCGGGTACGCGGCCAGGGCCATTGGCCAAACCTTGCCAGACTGGCCTCGTCAATATCGGCAATCACCACCGGCTGTGGCGTGTAAGGGCGCGGCGAAATGCGCTGGTAAAGATCAAAGCCCTGGTTGCGGATGTTGGACACGATGACCGGGTCTGCCCAGCGCAGCACGAGAAGCGCGGTGAGCAAAGAAAGACCTACAAGCCGGGCCGCTCCTTTTGAAAAAAACCTGGAAATGACGCCACCAAGGCGCATCAGGCAGCCGAGACCTGGACGGTTTCCCCGGTCTGGTCGAAGACGATGTTCAGCACCACGTTCGATACGGAATCATCAAAGCTGAGGGTGACAACTTCTTCAAAACCCCCTGATCCTGCCCCGTCGGCATCAACACTGACAGTCGCGCTGTCATAGTCCACGCCGTTGAAATCAGCCGTAATGTTCACATACAATTCAGCGTCGTCGCCCATGTATGCTGGGTTCAGCAAGCGCGAAATATCGAGCATGTCGCTCTCGGGATTGAACCCGGTAATAGCCGGAGTCTGGTCCGAAAGCAGGACGAACATGTCACCGGTCGGGCTGCTTGGCGGGGTGATCACGTCGATATTCACGACTGCCGATGAACTGCCGCCTTCACCGTCATAGACCGTGTACGTGAAACTGTCATCGCCCGGATAAATGCTATCTGGGGTGTAGACAAATGCGCCGGTCTGCACGTCGAGTACGAGCGTGCCATTGTCGACATAGTCAAGGATCTGGAATGTCCAATTTTCGGGGTCAGTGTCGATGTCCGTGTCGTTGAAGCCGACACCTTCGGGAACATGCAAAACATCATCTTCGCCGATAAAGAAGAAATCGGTATTTGCAATGGTCGCGTCGTTGACGGGCAGCAAGTTGACCAAAATGGTCTGCGAGGGGTCAACGGTCTCGCCGTTGAGCCACACATCGATCTGGTCCGAACCATTGTAGTTGTTGTTTCCGGTGTATTCGAGCGTGGCCAGCGCCGCGTTGACAATGGCGAGCGTGCCGGAAATTTGCAGGGAAGACGGCCCGGATGGATGGGTTCCTCCGCCTGATCCGAAATTGAGAATGCCGTTGCTTGCCGTCAGAAGCACCGTAACAGTGTCTGAATCAGGGTCGCTTACGGAAAGTCCTGAAATCTGTGTCGCCGTGTCTTCGAGGGCGTAAACGCTGAAACCTTCGATCGGAATGCTTACGGTAGTAGGCGAACCAACCGCGACGGCATCGTTGCCGCTGCCTGTCAAATCATAGTAGAGGCCGCTGTCGCCATCCCAGCGAAGATGTGTTGCGATTGATGCGCCTATTCCGGCCGGATCAACCCCCATGTGCAGGTCATCGGCATCTGGCTCGTATAGGGTTTCGCCCCAAACGATCACCTCGCCGATCGCGCCTGCATAGTCATTGCCGGAGAGGAAGCCGACGCTGCCGTAATCGTGCAAATTGCCGATTACCAGATCGCCGCCAGAGGCAATTGCGTGGTCAGTCTGGAGCATTGCTGTCGGTGTTCCAGCAGCAACCCCGTCAACATAGGTGAAGATTGCATAGGCAGTCGAATTGAACCCGGCTGCGAACGAAACCACAACATGGTGCCAGTTGTTGTCGTCTGGAAGGATGACGCCAGTATTGAGGCCATAACGGGTTGTGCTCTCGGCTCCGGCATATAGCGTGCCATCAGCTGCATAAAGCGTGAAGCCCTGGTAGTTTGAACCGGCAAGCGCATAGGAAACGAGTCCGCCTTCCACCGGCGCGCCGTTGGAATTGTACCAGAACGAAACCGCAAAGCCATTGTCGATTGACTGGTTCCAATCGTAGACGGTTGCGCTGCTTCCCGCGATGTCGGGGAATTGCGCTGCATCCACTCCTGCAGAGAACTGGACATTTGCCGGGTCATCCGCGCCGTTGATCACGATTTCGACGTTGTGCGAGAACGCATCGGTCCCGTCATCAAGCGTGACTTCATAGGTCAAAGTGATGCTCTCGCCTTCGCCAAGGCTGTTGAGCAGTGCGTCATTGACTTGGTAGAACCAACCAACCTGGCCCACGGTCAGGCCTTGTGTTTCGCTTTCAAGCCATGAGTAGAAAGTGCCCAGTTCCGCGACTGTCTGGGAATTGCCGTCCACTGCAGACACAAAAGAAAAATCAACCGTATGTGTGTCTGAAAGGTCAGAATCATAGAACAGCCAAACACCTACTTCAGTGTGCGTTACTGTATCAGCGCCTACAAAGCCCGATTCGATCTCGGTAACTGTCCCGCCAAACGGGTTCCCGCGATCACCGTCGAAATCGGCAATGATACCGGCATTTGCTGCGCTCATGTCGCCGAACAATTGTAGGCTTTGCTGGAACTGACCTGCGCCAACGTTGACGTACAATATGCTGTAGGTATCTCTCAGCAGCACAAAGTCGGTGTCTTCATCGCTATCTATGTCACCGGTAACGATGCCTGTGACACTGGTGTCTATGAAGGTCTGACTGCCAAACGCGCTGAAGGTTCCCGTTCCTGAGTTCTCCCAGATGCGGCTTTGTCCGTCCGCACCTGCGGACAACAGATCGACAACTCCATCACCGGTAAAGTCCGCAAGTGCTATGTCGACGGTTCCGGTGCCGATGCCAAGTGTCGAACCCGAAGTGAAATTGCCCAGGCCGTCGTTGAGGAAAATCTGGAAGTTTCCACCTGCGTCGATGAGACCGATGTCAACAGAACCATCATTGTTGATGTCACCAACGGCGATTTGCGTGCCGGTGCCAGATTGCGACTGTGTGGTTACAAAGTTCCAGTTCTGCTGGTTGATGGTCACTTCGAAAAGCTTGCTACCACCAGAGGTGACGTAGTCGAGATAGCCATCGTCGTTCACATCGACGACGACCGACTCCTGCCCGGACGTGTAGGTCGAAACGGCCGCACCGCCAAAATAGCTGTTGTTCACATTCAGCCAGGTTACAGTCTGTGTTGGCCCGGTCACTAGAATGTCGTTGTCGCCGTCATTGTCGAGATCAACGATGTGAGCTTTCGAATAGGCAACGCCGCTTGGCGTTTCCGAGTTCTCTTCGGTCAATTCGCCAAAGCCGTTGTTGTAGAGGAAGCGGATGGTTCCGCTTTGTGAGCCCTGCGGCTCACCATTGGCAGATGTGACTGCAACAACATCTTCATCGCCATCGCCGTCGAGGTCACCTGCGGCCAAAGCGACCGTGTGGTAGCCATCCTGCTCAGCCACGCCATAGGCTATGGTGCCATCGCCCGGGTTGATGAAGCCGGCAGCTAACTGGCCTTCAAAAGCCAGTAAAAGCTCCGGCCCGTTGTAGCCAGAACCTGAAAAGACGGTTGGTGCGTCGTTGGCGCCATTGATGGTAACAGTGCCAAGGGCAGTTGCCTGCGAGGTCCCGTCGGAGATTTCGTACTCAAATTCAAACTGGGCCGTTTCCCCAGCAGGCATAAGGTCTGCTTCATTGCCGAGCGCCAGAACCAAATCGCCATTGGCGGCAAAGTGGATTGACGGCATGCGCAGATCGCCATCGGAAAGCGTGAGGCCGTTGCTCTCATCCACTATCAGCCAGGCGTCATCGCCATCGATTACTTCATCGCCATTGCTGTCAAAACGCACACGGGTAACGGTGATATTGTCGCCAGTGTCCACGCCATTGCCATTGTCGGCAAACAGGCTTGCGTTTAGCGGCGGCTGGCCATTGCCGGTGTCTTCATTGATGCTGAAACCATCATCGGCTGCGGAAACTGCTTCGTGAGCCACGCCCTCAACCGCCACCGAAACAGACGCCGTGGATACGCCGCCTTGGCCGTCTGCAACAGTGTACTGGAATACGTCTTCTCCGGTTTCACCTTGAGCCAGCGAACCGAACCCGCCAGATGCGTCATAGACCAGTTTGCCAGCCAGAAGCGAGACGGTCGCACCTGACGCCAGGGTTACGGCCGGGCCGCCTTCCTGTATTGACTGGCCGGCGACATGCGTAATCGTCAGCTGGTCGGAACCGTCTGTGTCATCATCATTGGCCAGCACGTCAAGGCTGCGCGACTCGTTGGCAAGAACCGGCTTTTCGGTAACGCCAAGTGCCACCGACACGCTCTGAGCGTCCGGCTGATAAACTGGCGCAGCAAAGTCAGCGGCACCATTGTTGAGGTAAATCGCATCCGGCTGGGCAACTGCGCCGTAGTGCACGACATAGATGTCGAGCAGGCCGTCGCCGTCGAAATCATGCAACGCGACATCCGTACCATAAGCGGTACCCGGCTTGTCGAAAAGTTCCGGCGAGGCGGAGAAAGCGCCGCTGCCATTGTTCAGGAATACATTGGTGGCAAAGTTCTGGTCAGAATAAGTGAAAACGAGATCGACGTCGCCATCGTCGTCAAGATCGCCCGCCGCTACTGCGGAAACCGGAACAGCGCCGTTGAAAATCTGGACCGACGCGCCGAAATTTCCGGCACCATCATTGATCTGGTAGCGCAGGCCGCTGAGTTCGGCATAGACAATGTCGAGGTCATTGTCGCCGTCAACATCGGCAAACACCGCATCGCGGGTTGCACCGGTTGAAAGCGCCTGACTGCCGAGAGTGAAATCCCCCTCACCGTCATTGATATACATGCGCGAAGCGGCTGAAAGCCCGGAATCAACGATGAGGGCGTCAAGATCGCCATCGCCATCAATGTCGCCAAGCACGGCTTCCTCGGAATTGAAATTGCCAAGCAATTGGCCACTATCGGCAAACGTGCCGTCGCCATTGCCAAAGAACACCATGTCCGCGCCATTGGTTTCTTCGGCGGGTGCCTCTGCGCGGCGGATATTGGCGATGAACATGTCCTGGTTGCCATCGCCGTTCAGATCGCCCACTGCGATGGACTGCACCCTGCCATCGCCGAGAACTTGCGGTACGGGGGCAAAGGGCCCGCTGCCATTGCCGAGCCAAACGGTTGCTCCGCGGGTAGCGGCGCTGTCATTTCGGCCGGTGACGACATCGCTGAAGCCATCATTGTTGAAATCACCAATGCCGACAGCGCTGATGAATCCGCTTTCAAGCTGGAAGGATGATTGTCCCAAGGTGAGCGGATCGCCTGAGAATGCGACCGAGTTCCCTGCGGTCGAAGTGACGATCAAGGTTTCGCCCGCGCCAAAGACATCATTGGCCGCGACCGGCGAGTCATTGGCGCCGTTCACCGTCACGGTGACGGTTTCGGTAGACGAAGCACCGGCAATGTCGGTCACCGTGTACTGGAACGTGTCGGTGGCGCTCTCGCCTTCGGCAAGGTAGTCGAATGCGCCATTGGGGTTGTAGGAAATCACTCCGGCCCCGTTTATGGAAGCAAGGCCGAGCGTTCCAGCATTGCTGATGCCGAAGCCGTGGGTATCGCCATCGTCAGCATCGGTGAATGATGCCGCTCCGGTTACAGAACCGTTCTCGCCCACCGACAGCTCTACCGCCGAGGCGATTGGATCGTCATTCTCGCCTGTGACGATGAAAGACGCCTCGGCTGTATCAGTCAGGCCATCGGTCGTGGAAGTAATCTCGTACTGAATCAGGGCGAGAGAACCGCTGACGCCTGCTGGCAAATAATCCAAATCATATCCGGGTGTCAGGCTGAATGAGCCATCCGCATAGACGGTAAAGGTTCCGCCGTCGCTGTCTTCAGCATGCTGAAAATGCGTGTAGCCATCTGACGGGTCAACGTCCTGCCAGTCATCGTTGTCAAAACCATCGTCCGCGACATCAAACCGGACACGCGTGACCGCAAAATTGCCGGCAACATCGTCCGGGTCGTAATCAGCGCCATTGCCGTTGTCTATGAACAGATTGCCTTCAAATTGCGGATTTTCAAATCGGCCGGCATCTTCGGCGATGTCGAAGAACAGATCGTTCTGGGCAACCGGTGCAATTTCCGCATCCGCCGGAATCACGCGGACATTGTCGATGTAGAGGAAGCTCGGGCGGGCAGTATCCTGCACGTTGACACTGCCAAAGCCGAGACTGCCGCTCACAGGTTCAATGACCGTGAACGAAACTGTTTGCCAGCCGGTGCTGTCAGCCGAGTTCACATTGCCAGAGTCCGTGTCAATATTCACGGAGTCGAGGTAGTGAACGACGCCGTCCGGCGAGACGAAAAACGCCGTGTCGCGGAAAGGCTGGTAATCGTTGGAATCGAAGAACCAGTCAAACGTGACCACGTCGCCAGCCGACAATTCAAGATCAAGGACAAGGCCTGAACCGCCAGTTACCAGGCTTTCGCCCGGTGCCACGGCGTCGATGGCAGCCTGTTCCACACCCAGGAAGTCAGCCAGCAGTGCAATGTTGGAAGCGCTGCCAGCACCAATGGATACAAGGTATTCGCCCTGTGTGGGCTGAAGATTGAGAGGAGCACCGCCGGCGCCGGAAGAAATGCCAGCTGCGACCGTGATGTCGCCTTCCGCGCCGGCAAAGTCCAGCCAGTTGTCAAGGTTGGCTGATTCAAAACCATAATTGCCGAAATGGATCGAAAACGTGTCGCTGACACTATCGGTTTCGTGGGTGGCCGTGACCGTTATATCGATGCTGTCGCGGAAGCCTTCAGGCGGCTTTCCGGAGAATTTGGTGCCGTCAAATGTCAGCCAGGCAGGCAACGGGTCGCCGCCGGCCAAAGTTGCGGTCAGCGTCAGCGGGTCGCCGTCGCCCTCATAGAAGGTTTCTGACGGCAAGGTGAAATCGACATCCGCGCCTATGGCGAAAACCTGGTCATCCACCGGATTTGCAAGTTCGGGAACATCTTCGACCGGCGTGATCGTGATTGGCACGGAGATTGTCGCGACCTGCAGTCCGCTTCCCGCATCGCTCAAGAGGATGACGAGCGATCCGGTGTTCGAGTCCGGCGTGGGCGTGTAGGTGGCACCATTGAGTGCATTCTGGATTGCCTGAGGCGTGCCCGTGAAGATCATCATCTCGTCATCGACACCATCACCAAAGGCGAAGCTTAGCCCCACCGTTGAAGCGAGGGTTACGGTCGACCCGGCTGTCATCGAAACGGAGAGATTTCCCGGATAGCTGATTGTAAACCCGCCAAGCGTCGTGCCGGTGTCTTCTGCCAGTGAAAAAGAGCCATTCAAACTGAACACCGACGGCGGGACGCCCGGGCCATTGTCAACGACGATCTGCGGCGGCGGTGGCAGGTTTGGTCCGTTGATCAATCCCGGCAGCCCTGTCTGTGGCGGATTGAGCAGCGGATTGAGATTGCCTTGCAGCGGCTCGACTGTCTGGCCGCCAGTGAGCGGGTCTATTTGCAGGTTCGCAAATTCGGTGTGTGGATCTTCAAATTGCGGCCCATTCTCGTTCTGGCCCCGCTGACCCGGATTTTGCTGATTGTCTTGCTGGTTCTGCTGCTGGTTGCCGGGATCACCGGGCTGGCCAAAAGTGTCGTAAGTGTTTTGAAGCAGCGATGGATCGCCCAGATTGAACTGGTCGGCATTCAATTGTTGAAGCTGGCCATTGGCGCTCGCCAACCGATAGAGAAAGCTGGTCGAATTGACGGTGCCCAGTATCTGCCCGGTTTGCAGATTGATGATCTGATACGAGCCGATTGTACCGTCCGGATCGGGCGCGATGCCGAAAGTTGTGGTCTGGGTGACCGACTCGACGGTCACTGTCGGCGTGGTTCCGCGAATGCCCATCGTGGCAACAGGTGTATCGGCTCGTACCGTGCCGGTTTTGGCCACCAGACCGGTCACGAAAACGAAACTGCCCTGAACAAGGTTCAGCACCATCGAATTGTCGGTGCGGCCGGCATCATAGACGAGTTCATCCATGATCATGCGAGCGTCTGCAGACATCGACAGTGCGGTACCATCGACAAATTTCAACGACAGTTTCGAACCGCTGCCGGTTGAAATGACGTCGTCCTCAAAAATTGAAACTCCTTGCGCCAGCGGCTCCGTGGTTCCATCCGCGCGCTGCACCGACCCCGTACCTTCCAGCAAGGCGACGTTGCCGATGGGGTTTTGGCCTGTTGCCGCAGCTTGCGCATACTCACCAGGCGATTGCGGACCCGCCAGCAAGGCGATGGTCTTGCCAAGCAACATTGCGCCGTCGGGCGAAGCGATCGGCGGCAGGTCTGCATTCTGGAAATAGTCTTGCAAAACGGTACGCGATCCGTCCGGCCCATCGATCACAAGATCTGGACCCGAACGCGAATAGTCACCCTTCAGCAGAACATCGCCGTCAATTACCAGGGAATGCGATTGCAGATTCCCTGGGGAGGCGTCGATTTCGGTGGCTGGTGAAAGGGACAACCGCAAGTGTGCTTCCGCAACGCTGTCAGCGGTCGCGGCAGGGTTCGGCAGGTTTTGGGGCAGCATGATGCTTGCCTCTCCGTCGCCCCCCAGCAACTTTGTCATGAGAAACCCTCGTGATCAGCGCTACACATAGCGAAATTCTTTTGGAAATACAATTAGGTTCAAGCAGTTTTAAGGTCTGCGTAGACAACTTCGAAATGGTGGTAAACAGCGGATCGTGCCCGGTCGTCAGGGTTACCCCTGTTGCAAAGGTGTTACGCCACACTGGCGCATGCTCTACGGACTGCTTTTACCATTGAATTTGACATGAACAGCAGTGCAACGTGTTTCAACAAAGCGTTCCAGAGCAAGGACCATTTTCGCGCAAGCAAATGTTCCCTCGATGAAACGACCGAATTTCGGGGGAAAAGTGCAAGAATCCACTGCAATTGACCGTGAAAACGGGGTCAAGCCGACGCTTGGCTTCAAAACACACGTGGCCATCATGCTGCGCGCTTTCATGGATTCCCCTTTTCGCAACATAACCATGCTGCTGGGCGCTGCCATTCTTGGCATTATCCTGCTGACTGCCTATGGCCAGATCATCCTGAACCGCTGGAATGCCCCGTTTTTCGATTCGATGGAACGGCGGGATTTGACTGCGTTCATGCAGCAGCTTTGGATGTTTGTCTGGATCGCTGGCGGACTGCTCATTCTCAACGTGGCGCAAGTCTATCTCAACCAGATGATTCGCTTGAAATTGCGCGAAGGCCTGACGCGCGACCTTGTTGGCGAATGGATGCAGCCACGCCGGGCATTCAGGCTGACGAGTGCTGGTGCGATTGGGGCAAACCCGGACCAGCGCATTCATGAAGATACGCGCCATCTGGTTGATCTCACAACAGATCTTGGCATCGGATTGTTGCAGGCCAGCATCCTGCTGGTGAGCTTCATCGGTGTGCTTTGGGCACTTTCCGCCAATTTTACGATCACCCTTTACGGGCAGGTATTCAACATTCCCGGCTACATGGTCTGGGCGGCTTTCCTCTATGCCGGCACGGCTTCTTGGATCAGCTGGATGGTTGGCTACAAGCTGGTTTCACTCAACGGCAACAAATATGCCCGCGAAGCAGAACTGCGTTTCTCGCTGATGCATGCCAATGAGCATCTGGATGCAATATCGCTGGCAAACGGCGAACCCGACGAGCGCCGCCGGATAGAATTCGACCTTGTTTCGGTCATTCGCGCCTCCAGACGCATCATGCGCGCTGTAACCAATCTGACATGGGTGACCGCAGGATATGGCTGGATGACCGTGGTGGCACCGTTCATCATTGCAGCGCCAGCCTATTTCTCCGGTGATTTGACATTTGGCGGATTGATGATGGCAGTCGGCGCGTTCAACCAGGTCCATGAATCGCTTCGCTGGTTTGTAAACAACATTGGCGGAATTGCCGACTTCAGGGCGACATTGACCCGGGTTGCGGAATTCCGTGCAGCGGTCAAAGCGACTGATGATGAAGATGGAGCTGAAAACCGGATTGAAATCACCAAGGGCGAAGGTGAGCTGCTGGTACTTTCCGGTCTGAAGATCAGGCTGCAAGGCGGGCATGTGCGGTTGGTGGATACCCATGTCGAGATCCGGCCGGGCGAACATGTGCTGGTAAATGGCGCACAAAACGCGCCAAAGACGCTGTTCTTCCGGGCCCTTGCCGGACTATGGCATTGGGGAAGCGGACGCATCGTCCTGCCGAGCGACGAGGCGCTGACGTTTGTGCCGCGCACCCCCTATTTTCCTCCCGGAACATTGCGCAACGTTCTTTGCTATCCACGCAGCTCAAGTGAACTGACGGATGCGGAATTGACCGCGGCGCTAGTGCGCGTCGATCTTGGCCGGTTCTCGGACTCGCTGGATCGATCGGCCCGTTGGGACCGTGAAATGAATGAGGAAGAGCAGCGGCTTCTGGCTTTTGTCCGCCTCGGCCTGCACAAGCCGAAATGGGTTGTGATCCACGAGGCGCTGGACTTTTTCGAGGGCGATACGCGCAAACGCGTTCTTGCCATCCTCGACAAGGACCTGAACGATGCCGCGATCATCAACATCGGCAAACCGGGCCGTGATGGCGGGTTCTTCAACAGAACGGTTCACTTGGGCGTTGACATGGATGCCGCATCACCCAAGCCGTTCAAGAGCCGCCCGGCTGGAACTGCCGGGGCGCGCACGTCAAAGGCCAAAGTAGCCTGACCTGTATCTTCTCACGCTTCTTCGGGTGCTGGTTCGTTGACAAGCGACCGTGCTGAAACCACCAACGGGTGAAAGCCCTCGTGCCCTGCGTCCAGCATCGCAAGAAACTGACGCCGCATGCGCGGTTCCCAGAAATTGTTGATGTGATCGGCAAATCCGTCTTTTGCCCGGTGTTCGCCCTGGGTCGCAAAAAAGGTGGCGATCTGGTTTGCCATTGTGATGATCTTGTCAGGCGACATGGGCTTGGGCTCCGTTCAGGATGCGGTCCGTGCGTGAAAATGTCTCGAAATCATTGCCGCGCGCAAGCGCAACCAGGGTGATGCCCGCGCTTTGCGCAGCTGCAACGGCAAGGGCTGTCGGTGCCGACACTGCTGCAATCACCTGACTGCCACAAGCTGCGGTTTTCTGGATCATTTCAACCGATACCCGGCTGGTGACCACAACCATGCCCGAAGACCCGTCGATGCGGGCACTTGCAAGCGCGCCACACAGCTTGTCCAGCGCATTGTGCCTGCCGACATCTTCGCGAACCGCCAGCATTCCTTCTCCGGGAACGTAAAAGCCGGCGGCATGAACCGCATGGGTCTTTGCATGTACAGGCTGGTTTTCAGCGAGAGCCTGCATGGCACGTGCAATGTCTGCCGGACTGATCTTGAGGCCTTCTCGAACCACAGGCAGGGGCCGCAAGGCTGCTTCGATGCTTTCCACACCGCACAAGCCGCACCCAACCGGACCCGCCATCATGCGGCGGTTGTGCTTGAAATTTTCCAGCAGATGCCCGGCCAGTTCGATCCGAATTTCCATGCCGCCATCCACGCTCAATGCTTCGACCGACAGTACATCTTCAGCGCGGCTGGCGATGCCTTCGTTCAAGGTGAAGCCGAGAGCGAAGTCTTGCAGATCCGCAGGGCTTGCCATCATCACTGCATGGGTTGTGCCGCCATAGCTCAGCGCAATAGCGGTTTCCTGCGGCACATGCCGCGTGCCTTCCACCGCAACGCCATTGCGCCAGGAAGATCTGGTTATCGACACATGGGCCGGGATATCCATTTTACTCCGCCGGTTCTGCCAAATGTTCGATGCGGCGCGAAAGGCGAGTCATTTCCTCATATTCGGTCTGCCATTGCGAAGGGCCGTTCGAGGGCGAAACCTGAACCGCAGTCACCTTGTATTCCGGGCAATTGGTCGCCCAGTCCGAAAAGTCGGTGGTGATGACATTGGCCTGTGTGTCGGGGTGGTGGAAGGTCGTGTAGACAACACCTGGTGAAACCTTGTCGGTGATCAGTGCTTTCAACGTGGTTTCGCCTGAACGGCTGGCAAGCCGCACGAAATCGCCTTCCCGGATGCCACGCTGCTCGGCGTCATGGGGATGGATTTCCAGCACGTCTTCATCGTGCCAGATAACGTTCGCGGTGCGCCGCGTTTGCGCGCCGACATTGTATTGCGACAATATCCGGCCGGTAGTGAGCAGAAGCGGAAAGCGTGGGCCGGTCTTTTCATCGGTTGCCACATATTCGGTGCGGATGAACCGGCCCTTGCCACGGACAAACCCGTCAATGTGCATGATCGGTGTTCCCTCGGGCGTCTTTTCATTGCACGGCCACTGCACGGAACCTTTTTCGTCCAGCAATGCGTAGGTCACATTGGCAAAGCTTGGCGTGGTTGCGGCGATTTCCGCCATTACCTGCGAAGGGTGCGTGTAGTCCCAGTGCGCACCCATGGCGTTTGCCAGCAATTGTGTCACTTCCCAGTCGGCGTAGCCATTGCGTGGCGCCATGACCTTGCGAACGCGGTTGATGCGCCGTTCGGCATTGGTGAAAGTGCCGTCCTTTTCAAGGAATGTGGAGCCGGGCAAAAAGACGTGCGCATAGTTCGCTGTCTCGTTGAGAAACAGATCGTGGACGATCACACATTCCATGGCCGCCAGGCCGGCGGAAACATGCTTGGTGTCCGGATCGGACTGCAGAATGTCTTCGCCCTGAATGTAAATGCCTTTGAATGTGCCATCGACTGCCGCATCCAGCATGTTGGGAATGCGCAGGCCTGGTTCCTTATCGATCTTGACGCCCCAAAGGCTCTCGAAGATATCGCGCACGGCATCGTTTTTCACATGCCTGTAACCTGGCAATTCATGGGGGAATGAACCCATGTCGCAAGAGCCTTGGACATTGTTCTGGCCGCGCAAAGGATTGACCCCAACTCCCTTGCGACCGATGTTGCCGGTCAACATGGCAAGGTTGGCAATTGCAATGACGGTCGTCGAGCCCTGGCTGTGTTCGGTGACGCCAAGACCGTAATAGATCGCGCCATTGCCGCCGGTTGCAAACAAGCGGGCTGCGCCACGCAGTTCTTCCGCCGGAACGCCTGTATATGCTTGCACTGCTTCGGGCGAATGACGCTCATCGGAAACGAATTCTGCATAGTCTGCAAATTCGTCCCACTCACAACGCTCGCGAATAAAGGCCTCGTCCATCAGGCCCTCGGTGACGATGACATGTGCCATCGCCGTTACCACGGCGACGTTTGTGCCCGGCTTCAACGGCAAATGGTGGGACGCCTCTACGTGCGGTCCCTTGACGAGGTCAATGCGGCGCGGGTCGATGACAATCAGCTTTGCGCCTTTTCGCAGGCGCTTTTTCAACCGTGACGCAAACACTGGATGACCATCCGTCGGATTGGCGCCCATCACAATGACAACGTCCGTATGTTCAACGCTGTCGAAATCCTGGGTGCCAGCTGAAGTGCCGAAGGTCTGGCCAAGGCCGTAGCCGGTTGGCGAATGGCACACGCGGGCGCAAGTATCAGTGTTGTTGTTGCCGAACACGCCGCGTGCAAGCTTCTGTACCAGATAGGTTTCCTCATTGGTGCAGCGCGAAGAGGTAATGACGCCAATCGACTTGCGGCCATGCTTTTCCTGAAGGCCGCGCATCTTCATTGCGGCAAAGCCCATGGCTTCATCCCATGCAACTTCGCGCCATGGCTGGTCGATGGTCTCGCGGATCATCGGGTTGAGAATGCGGTCCTTGTGGCTAGCATAGCCCCAGGCAAACCTGCCCTTGACACAGGAATGGCCGCGATTGGCTTTGCCGTCTTTCCAGGGAACCATGCGGACCAGTTCATCGCCGCGCATTTCTGCCTTGAACGAGCAGCCAACACCGCAATAGGCGCAGGTTGTCACCACGGAATGCTCCGGCTGACCGATCTCGATCACCGACTTTTCGGTGAGCGTTGCGGTCGGGCAGGCCTGAACACAGGCACCGCAGGAAACGCATTCGGATGAAAGGAAACTTTCATGCATGCCGGGCGAAACGCGGCTGTCAAAGCCCCTGCCCTCAATGGTCAGTGCAAACGTGCCCTGTACTTCTTCGCAGGCGCGCACGCAGCGCGAACAGACAATGCATTTTGATGGATCGTATGTGAAGTACGGATTGGTTTCGTCCTTCGGCATGAAGCGGGCATTTGCTTCCCCTTCGCCTGCGCGTGACTTGACGTGATTGTCGCCTTCATAGCCGTAGCGCACGTCACGCAAGCCGACTGCGCCGGCCTGGGTTTGCAACTCGCAATCTCCATTGGCAGCGCATGTCAGGCAGTCCAGCGGATGGTCAGAAATGTAAAGCTCCATCACGCCGCGACGCAAGTCCTTGAGTTTGCCGGTCTGGGTGTGAACGACCATGCCATTGGAAACCGGTGTCGTGCACGAAGACGGCGTGCCGTTGCGGCCCTCGATCTCGACAAGGCACAAGCGGCAGGAACCAAACGCGTCGACCATGTCGGTGGCGCAAAGCTTGGGAATGGCGATGCCAGCCTCCATTGAAGCGCGCATTACCGATGTTCCTTCAGGAACGGTGACTTCAAAACCGTCAATGCTGAGCGTGACGGTCTTTTCCGATTTTGATTCCGGCGTGCCGTAGTCGATTTGCGAAATGAGGCCCATGGTGATTACTCCGCTGCCTCGGCCACATGTGCTGGCCGGAAATCTTCAGGAAAATGGTTGATCGCGCTCATCACCGGATAAGGTGTGAAGCCGCCAAGGGCACAAAGCGACCCGAACTTCATGGTGTTGCAAAGGTCGGCGCCCAATGGCAGTGCCGTGCTGTCCCCTGCTGCAATGCGGTCGATCGTCTCTGCGCCGCGCACCGCGCCGATCCGGCAGGGCGTGCACTTTCCGCAGCTTTCAATTGCGCAAAACTCGAAGGCAAATCGCGCCTGTTTCAGCATGTCGGCGGTGTCGTCAAACACCACAATTCCGGCATGGCCGATCAGCCCGTCCTTTGCTGCGAAGGCCTCGTAGTCGAATGGCGTGTCAAACAGCGCGCGCGGGAAATATGCACCGAGCGGGCCGCCAACCTGCACTGCCTTGACCGGGCGGCCGGTTGCGGTGCCACCAGCAATGCTGTCAACGATCTCGCCAAGTGTCAGGCCGAATGCAGCTTCGTACAATCCGCCATGCCGCACATTCCCGGCGATCTGTATCGGTATGGTGCCGCGAGAGCGCCCCATGCCGAAATCGCGGTAATGGTCCGCGCCTTCGGCCAAAATGACAGGTACGGATGCCAGCGAGATCACGTTGTTGACGACGGTTGGCTTGCCGAAAAGTCCCTCGATTGCCGGAAGCGGCGGCTTGGCGCGAACCACGCCGCGCTTGCCTTCCAGGCTGTTGAGCAGCGATGTTTCCTCGCCGCAGACATAAGCGCCCGCACCCACCCGGATTTCAATGTTGAAGATATGAACTGAACCAAGCACCGACTGGCCGATCATGCCTTTGCTGGTGGCAATCTCGACGGCTTCCTCAAGCGTCGCAATGGCGCCGGGATATTCGGAACGCAAATAGACGTAGCCTTTGCTCGCACCGGTGGCGATAGCGGCAATTGCCATGCCTTCGATCAGCACGAAGGGATCGCCCTCCATGATCATCCGGTCCGCGAATGTGCCGCTGTCGCCTTCATCGGCATTGCAAACAATGTATTTTTGGGTGCCCTTTGCTTCGAGAACAGTCTTCCATTTGATGCCGGTCGGGAACCCTGCCCCGCCTCGTCCACGCAGGCCGGACTGCGTAACTTCAGCAACCGTTTCCGATGGCGTCATTGCCAGTGCCCGCCGCAGACCTGCAAGCCCGCCATTTGCTTCGTATTCGTCCAGCGACAGCGGGTCTGTGATGCCGCAGCGCGCAAATGTCAGGCGCGTCTGGCTTGCAAAGAAGGGATGCTGATCAACAAGGCCAATGCCTTTTTCATGGTTGCCACCTGCCAGAAAACCGGCATCGAACAACGAAGCAACGTCACCGGTTTCCACTGGGCCAAAGCCAACCCGGCCTTCGGGTGTTTCCACCTCAACCAGCGGCTCCAGCCAGGCCATGCCGCGCGAACCGTTGCGGACAATGCGAACCACGATCCCCCGGGCTTTTGCTTCGCGGGAGATTGCAGATGCAATCTCGTTGGCGCCTAGCGCCAGGGCGAACGAGTCGCGCGGAACGAATATCTTGATGCTCATTGGTTCACCGCCAAAACAAGTTCACCCGCCTTTTTCTGGTCGATGCGTGCAATTACCCTGCCATCCAGCATGGCCGCAGGCGCGCAAGCACAAAGGCCAAGGCAATAGACCGCTTCAAGCGTGACACTTCCGTCGCGCGATGTTTGCCCAAAGCTGATGCCAAGCTCGCGTTCGAGCCTTGCGGCCAGTTCTTCCGAACCCATCGACTGGCAGGCCTCGGCGCGGCAGACCTTCAACACATGCCGACCCGCCGGTTGCTCACGGAAATCATGATAAAAAGTGACAACCCCATGCACCTCGGCGCGGCTGAGGTTGAGTTCCCTGGCAATTACCGGGAGGGCTTCTGCCGGCACATGGCCAAATTCTTCCTGGAGGTCGTGAAGAATGGGCAAAAGCGGGCCTTCACGCCCTGCATGCCGTCTCAGTGTTTCCAGTACAAAGCTGGATATCTGCGCCGTGGCTGTCTGCAAGGTGTTGCCTCCGAAAATCAGGATTTCTCATTGTGAAGCAGGTGCCGGTTCCAATCAATGCAGATGATCCGTATATTGATAGGAAATTCCTATCAAAGTGAATTTCGGCTCGCCGCCACTTGCCGGGCGAAATGCATCAGCATCGATACAATTGGCGTGTGAGGTTCGCGTTGCGCGGCAACAAGGCCAATTGTGTGGCCAACATCGGGCTCGACAATGGGTATTGCCCGCACGGGCTCGGCCAGACCCAGCGTTTCTACCAGGTTCAGAGGCATGATGCTGGCCCATTCGCCTGTCCGGATGTGGGCAAACAAGGCAATCATCGAGTTCGATTCAAGCGTCGTGCGTGGCTCGGTGCCAACCTGCGCAATCAGATTGTTGATGATGCGCCGGTTCTGCATGTCCGGCGTCAACAAGCACAGCGGTTCGCTGGCTGCTTCCCGCCAAGTGACCGACTTTCGGTTGGCAAACTTGCCGTTCGACGAGGTGATAAGCTGGTACCGCTCGACATACAGCGGCACAGAAACAACGCGGCCCAGCGGCTCGTTGTCGAGATAGGTGATACCGGCATCAATCTGCAGGTTTTCCAGCGATGCCAGCACTTCGATCGAAGTCTGCGAAAGAATGGTGAAAGTGACTTCCGGGTGCTTGCGGCGAATGGGAGTGGTCAGTTCTGCCGTCATTGCCAAGGCTGTGGGAATGGCCGCAATGCGAATATGCCCGGCCAGCCCCGAACGCGCCAGCCGCAATTCCTCACGCATGGTACGGGCGTCACCTACCATTCGGCGTGCCCATTCGAGCACGCGTTGGCCTTCGGGTGTCAGCCCCTGATAGCGCGCGCCCCGGCGCACAAGCATCACGCCAAGATGCTCCTCCAGATGCTTGATGGCAGCCGAAAGCGATGGCTGGGATATGTTGCAGGCCTGCGCAGCGCGGCCGAAATGCTGCTCGCGGGCCAAAACCAGAAACATTTCCAGCTTGTCAATCACGGTAGTATCCACAAACAAAGTGCGCTTGGGGCCTTTCGCAACCTGATGGTCCAAAATGCAACATGTTGAGGTTTTCTTTATTTCTCTGCGACAATCTTATTGGCAGTCAGTGCGGAATTTACACGTTTTCGTGGTGTAGTGACGTTACAGGAGCGTCCAATGCTGAATAAATTTTTCCGCCACACCGGCGGCAATTTCGCCTTGACCGTGGCAATCGTTTCACCGGTACTGCTTGGCGTGGCGGGATTGGGCGTAGACGTGTCCACATTCATTTCGCAGCAAGCGCGCATGCAGGAAACCGCTGATACAGCAGTGCTTGCGGCGATCCGGGAAGCAGCTATTGCTGGCTGGGACCAATCGGTGGCCGAGGCTGTGGTTGTTGATTTCATTCAATCCAACCTTGATTCATCCGCGTTTGCCAGCACACAGTACACCCATGATGTCGCCGTCGACAAAGGCGGCAGCAGCATCAAGGTGACGCTCCAGCAGAACGGCCATGGCTATCTCCTGCTCAGCCTGTGGAAGAACAATCCGCAGATTGAGGTTTCCGCCAAGGCCTTCATGGCAAGTTCCGCCAATATCTGTGTGTTGACGCTGGAAGAGAAGCTTCCTTCCCAATTGTTGTCCCGCTCTTCGAAATTGACAGGTGTTGATTGCGGCGTGTTTGCAAATTCGGAAAGCAAGGCGGCAATCAATGTCGATTCAAAGAGCAGCATGACAGCAGAGGTGATTTGTTCAGCCGGAGGCTTTTCGGGAGCACCTGCAGTTTACAGTCCCGATGTCGTCACGGATTGTCCGGTCATTCCCGATCCGCTTGCAGGGCGCGCGCCACCACCTGTTGGAAGCTGCGACTACAACGACACTTCCCTGAACAAATCGGCTACTTTGTACCCCGGTGTCTACTGCGGCGGGATTTCGGCACAGGGAAATGCAACGATCACTCTTGAACCCGGCATTTATGTTATCAAGGATGGCCCCTTAACCCTCAATGGCAATGCCACGCTGACAGGCGAAAATGTAGGCTTCTACATGACCGGCAGCACAGCCAAGACAGGATTTGGGACTGCAACCACGGTCAGCCTGAGCGCACCCAAGAGCGGACCGATGGCAGGCATCCTGTTTTTTGAAGATCGCAATGCCGAGAAAGGCAGACTGTTTGTGATTTCGAGCAAGGACGCGCGCAAACTGGTTGGTACAATCTATTTGCCGAAGGGATTTCTGTATGTTGGCGGATCAAGCAAGTTTGCCGATGCCTCGGCATGGACCGCCATTGTTTCCCGGGCAATCATGGTCGACAACGGGCCGGCTATTGTCCTCAATTCGGACTACAAGGCGTCCGACATCCCGGTTCCCGAGGGAATTGCCGCTGAATCGGGCAAGGTCTCGCTCATCAACTGAACATCTCGCCAACAAAGCGCTTTCCTGAAAAGCCAATTTCCATCCAGTCCAAATACATTGACGACAACGAAAACGCCGGGCCCTTTCATGGACCCGGCGCATTCATTTTTTTGCCAGTGTTGCAGGTTCAGCTTGCGAGCAATTTCACCTGTGGCGCAAAAGCTCGTTCCACATCTTCTTTTGCATAACGAAGAAAATCTTCGAATGGCATGGGCTTGCCAAAATAGTAGCCCTGAACTTCGTCCACGCCGAATTGACGAGACAGTGCAAGTTCAGCCTCGCCTTCAACGCCCTCCGCCACCACACGAAGGTCAAGCTGACGGGCAAGGGCGACACTGGTCTCTGCGCAAGCACGGGAGAACTTGTCACTCTTTGCGTTGAGTATGAAGCTCTTGTCGATCTTGAGTTCGGTAAACGGGTAACGGCCCAGCTGCTCGATGTTTGATGCGCCAGTGCCAAAATCATCGATGGCCAGTTTGAACCCGGCCATACGCAAGCGGGTCAACGACTCAAGGGTTGCCATTGCGTCTTTGGGGATGATCGATTCCGTCAACTCAAGGGTAAAATTGCCAGGCTGCAGACCGGAAAGCTTGACCATGTCCGCCAAGTGGTCGGGAAACTGCATATTGCCAAGGATCGACGACGAGACGTTGAAAGACATGTTCAGCGGCCCGATGCCCTCGTCTGCAAGACGCCGTGCGTCTTCGATGACGATTTCAACGATGCGCCAGGTGATATCGGAAATGCGGCCATGTTTTTCCGCAAGGTTGATCGCCTCGCCTGCATCCAGCATGTTGCCGTCTTCATCCCAAATACGGGCAAGTGCCTCTGCACCTGACAGACGGCCGCTTCGCAGGAAAGTGCGCGGTTGATAGTAGGCCGCCAGGCGCGATGCCTTCAGATTGGCGACAAGCCTGTCAATGTCGACGGGAGTGCGTGCGTTGCCGCGTGCTCCAACGGAATTTGCCGACAAGAGTTTGTCCGCGATCATGTTGAAGTCCACAGGCTTGGCAACTGCGCCCAAGCAATTGAGGCCGCCCAGTGAAGCCAACCGTTCGGCACTGGCAAGAACAGTCTTGTGCTCACCGGAAATCAGCAACAAACGGCCCTTGAAGCCTGCATTGCGCGCATGGCGCAAGAACTCGACCCCATCAAGATTGGGCATCGACAGGTCAAGCGTAATTGCATCGATTTCCGCACAGCGGGTGGAGAGGATTTGCAAGGCGTAGGCCCCGTCTTGTGCGACGATCGTTTCTCGCACGCCACGCGCCCGCAATACCTGTTCAAGGATCATCCGGAACATCGGATCGTCGTCAACGATCATGGCGGTTTTAACCGGATGAGGGTCTTGGGAATGGGGCAAAATGGATCCAGTGCATGCAAAGCTGAATTGATGTCGGCGGGGCATCCGACATTCACCAAAGTTAGCATGAACAGTCTAACAAACTGCGAATGGACCCCCTCATTTGTTCCGACTTCCGGCAGTCTCTGTTAACCAAATCTGCTGTTTTGTCTGACATTTTGCGAACACTGGAAAATCAGGTGCGCGCATGGCGACAAGTGTAACGTCGAACTCGGCCGAAATGCCGGAAAAGGTTGAAAAACCGAACCTGGCAGGTGCAAAATTGCGGTGGCGCGATGGCATTGCGTTCCGGTTGACATTTTCGTTCGCGGCTATCATGGGCATCACATTCCTGCTCGCCTCGGTGTTGCTTTCCTGGCGCGGCCATGTCCAGCAAACCGAAGAAACGTTGAGCAAACTGAAAACCACGGCCGCAATTCTTGCCGCATCTGCCGCTGATGCGCTTGCCGATGGAGACCGCCAATCTGCGTTGCAGAAGATCACCGCCATTCGCGAACTCAAGGGTGTTGTCTTCGTTGCGATCATCGACAAGGATGGCAAGCGTTTTGCCGACATGGGAACTGGCGGCTATCTGGCGTCTGATATCAATGATGAAGCCGGCAACCGCTCGCTGCGCATTCTTGTCCAACGCAATTTGTGGGTAAGTTCGGAAATCCGCAAATCGGGAATGCCGATAGGCCGCATCGCCCTTTTGGCCGATCTTAATGATATCCGCGGGCAATTCTATACCAGCATTGTCTTCAATTTTTTGTATGCGCTGGCGGCGGTTTTGCTGTCGATCCTGGTGGGAACAAGGGCGATACGCAAAATTGTTGCACCACTTGGTGATTTGTCGGGCCTGATGAACCGCCTGGGCCAAGACGCAGATTACAAGGAGCGTGCGTCTGAAACCGGGAATGGCGAGATCGGCATTCTCGCCCGGTCTTTCAACGCCATGATTTCGCAAATTGCTGCCCGCGACAGCCAATTGGCAGACTATCGGCAGAACCTCGAATTGAAAGTGGAAGAGCGCACGCTTGAGCTTACGCTTGCCAAGGAAGAGGCCGAGGAAGCCAACAGGGCCAAGTCGGACTTTCTTGCAACCATGAGCCATGAAATCCGCACCCCAATGAACGGGGTGATGGTCATGGCGGAAATGCTTTCGGTGGCTCCCCTGCCCGAGCGGCATCGCCGCTACGCCAATGTCATACGCCAGTCCGGACAAGGCTTGCTTGCGATCATCAATGACGTGCTCGACATCTCGAAGATCGAGGCTGGCAAGCTCGAACTTGAGACGACCGAAATTGAGATCGACGCTCTGCTGGACGGGGTAGTCTGCCTTTTCCAGGAGAAGGCAAGGCAAAACCAGATCGATCTGTGTTTTCACATCAGCCGGAACGTTCCATTGGTGATTGCCGGTGATCCAACGCGCCTTGGGCAGATTATCACCAACCTTGTCAACAACGCAGTCAAGTTTACTGAATCGGGTGGCATTGCGGTGCATGTGTCGACCTTCGCACCTACCGCAAACGGCATTTGTCACTTGCGGTTTGAAGTGCGCGACACAGGCATTGGCATTCCAAGTGACAAACTGGCATCAATTTTCGAACGCTTCGCGCAGGCCGACAAATCCACCACCCGAAAATTTGGCGGAACCGGCCTTGGTCTTTCAATCTGCCAAAGGCTTGTCGAAGCCATGGGCGGCGAAATCGGCGTCAGCAGCCAGATCAATGCCGGCAGCATATTCCACTTCGACCTCGATTTCTCCGTGCTCACCGACGCCCCTGCCAACAGATTGTCATCGCCGGTACCGGTCTGGGTCCGCACTGGTGGCATTTTTACCGGGAGGCTGCTGCTTGACGCGCTGAACGATACCGGTTTGCAGACGCGCCGTTTTGCTCCGGGCATGGAAGGTCCCCTTCCCGGCCAGATGATCGTTTGCGATCCTGCCCATGCCCAGGACGACGATATTGTTTCGCTTGGCCTGCAACGTATTGTCATTGCAGCAATTGGTGATGGGGCCGCCGAAGAAATGGTGCGCCACGGCATCGCATGCGACATGCTTTCATTCCCCACAAAACGGGCAGAATTGAGCGAAATGGCCGATCGTATTGCCAGCAATGAACCCAGAGGCAAAAAGGCGCTGGAGAACATTTCTTCCGCGCCAATCCTGCCAAAATACGAAGGAATGCGGGTGCTTGCGGTGGACGACATCGCTGTGAACCGAGAAGTTTTGCGTGATGCGCTCAACTCCTTTGGTGTGGAAGTGTCGCTTGCATCCAACGGGCCTGAGGCAATTGCGCTGATCACCTCGCAAGAGTTTGATCTGGTGTTCATGGATTGCTCCATGCCCGGGATGGACGGTTTTGAGACCACCATGCGCATTCGGGCGATGGAAGAACAGCAGGGATGCGCTCCGGTTCAAATTGTAGCCCTGACCGCCCACGTTTCGGGCGCAGAGGCTGACCGCTGGCGCCAAAGCGGCATGGATGGATATCTTGCCAAGCCCTTCACCCTGCAGGGACTGGCCAATGCGCTGGCGGCAATCAGCCATCCAAAGGTCGAGCCGAAGGCAGATCCAGCATTTGCCACTACGGAAGAGTTTGTAAGTTCAAAGACGCTCGAACTGATGCAAACCCTTTCGGCAACCGGCGGCGTTGAAATGGCAGACCGGATTTTCCGCATGTATTTTGAACACGCAGAACCTGCCATACGGGACCTGGATGAAAAGCTTGCAGGCGCAAACGCCAAGGAAATCGCTTCCAGCGCACATGCCCTCAAGTCCATGAGCTACAGCAGCGGCGCCACGGCGGTTGCGGCTGTTTGCCAGAAGATCGAGGACACCGCACAAAGGGGCAGTCCACCGGCGCGCATTCCCGCCATGCAGGAGCTTTGTGCCGTCTATGAGCAGACTGTGCGGGCGATGTTCGGCCATATCGAGGCAAGATCGGCCCAACCGGCAGCAGGCAACAATTTCAATTGATACGCATCACATGGCCCTACGCCTTGCCCGATGAGCCAAGTCCACGAATGATCACCCTTGCCGCCTGTGATAGCGGCATTTCGGTTTCCTGCAGGATGGCAATACGGTCAAACTGGTCAGGGTCTCCCGCAAGCTTGGTGCGCAGTGCTTCGCCGAAAACCATGCGCAGCTCGGTACCGATGTTGAACTTGCACACGTGGGAATTGGCAGCCAAGTCAGCCCTTTGCAACGGCGGAACGCCCGAACCGCCATGGATGACCAGTGGCACGTTGGTCAGGGTTTCTATGGCGCGGATTTTGGCCACATCCAGCCCGCCCGTTTGATGCTGCTGCAAATGCACATTTCCAACTGAAATGGCCATGGCATCCACGCCGGTTTCAAGGGCAAACCGTGAAGCTTCATCAGGGTCCGTGCCAACCGATTGCACACCGTTGTCATAGCCGACAAAACCGATCTCGCCTTCACACGAAATGCCGGCAGCGTGCGCCAGTTCGGCAATCAAGGCTGTCTGCTCGATGTTTTGTGCCAGCGGCAGGCGCGATCCGTCAAACATCAAGGACGTGAAGCCTGCATCAAGGGCCGCGCGGCACTCATCCAGTGTGTAACCGTGATCAAGATGAACAACCACAGGGACATCGACGCTGTCCGCCAGATGCCGCAGCATGGCACCCAGAACCGGCAATGGCGTATGTGCGCGGCATCCAGGGCCGGCCTGCAGAATGACTGGTGCGCGCTCCTGCTGCGCAGCCATCGCTAACGCCCGCATGTCTTCCCATCCAAGGCAGACAAGCCCGGCGACCGCGTATCCACCGCGCAATGCAGGCTGAAGAACCTCTTCAAGTGTCGCTATCGTCATTTGAACTTCGCCACCATGTCCATAATCCCTGGAATCGTGTGCAATTGCGCTGCATGTGTTGGCTGGAAATGTTGCTTCAAGCTGCGCTGGCTCAGACCACCCAGGATCGTGAAATAGTACATTTCATATCCCGGCAGCACGCAGCACGGATGGTAGCCATTGTCGATCAACACGGTTGATCCGTTGACAATGTGGTAGGCTTCACCCGGTTCATTGTCGACACGCTGAAGCATCTGCAGGCCCGATCCATAATCGGGGCGAAAGCGAAAGTTGTAGCACTCGTCGTGCCGGGTTTCCTGCGGCAAACGATCGGTATCGTGCTTGTGACTTGGAAAGCCCGACCAGCCCCCTGCGCCAACGGTATAAAGTTCGCTCACCAGCAGCCGCCCTACCCTGTCATGATAGGCAGATCCCAAAATGTGCTTGATCTTGCGATGGGTTTTGGTGTCGTCCGAACCGTATTGAACCTTGTCGATCTCGTTTGCTTTTACGGCAAAGGGGCGCAGGGTTTCGGCAAAATTTGCGCCAGCAATGAATATTTCGGTGTCGCTCAAGGCCGTAATTCGTGCGCCGGAATCGGTGGGCACATAGACGCCTTCTGGCTCGCCGTCCCACACATCGACGCCGCGATTGCCGATGCGGGCAAAGGTCTCGCCCATGGTTTCAACTGTGACCGTGCCGGTGGCCGGCACGACGCAGGTTTCATAACCTGCCACGCGATAGTCGAAATGTTCGCCGGATTTCAGTTTGACGATGTTGAAGTAGACCAGCGGAACATTGGTGTTGTCGACATCAACAATCGGCTTGTTCTGGTTGTCATACGGGGCGATGTGCATTTGTATCCTTTCAGGCCGCATTCGGGCCGTGATGGACGGCAAGGAAACTGTCGAGTTCAAACCGCGTTGGCATGGCCGGCGCACAGCCGACGCGCGCCACAACCATTGCCGCGGCGGCAGAGCCGCGCAGCACTGCTTTGTGCAAGCCAATGCCGTCGGCCAGTCCCATAACGAAAGCGCCAAGGAAACTGTCGCCGGCGCCAGTCGGCTTGAGGGCTTTGGTCGAATAGATGCCGGTGTTGATGGTTTCATCCGGAGACAGGGTGATCGCACCCTTTTCCCCCATCTTGTAGACAACGATTGCGGTACCCGCTTCCACCAGGTCCTTTGCAGCTGTCAGGCCATGTTCCGGGGCTCCGGCAAGGAACCCGAACTCCACATCATTGCCGACCACGACGTCGCAAAGCGCAGCCGCACGCGCATAGACTTCAGAGGCCACTGCTGCCGACGGCCAGGAATATGGCCGGTAGTCGATGTCGAATATGAGCGGCAAACCGGCCTTTTTGGCAAGCGCGAATGCGCGGAAAGCGGCACTGCGGGAAGGTTCGGATGCCAGCACCGTTCCTGTGGTAATCAGCGCTGAAAATGCACCGTAATCCACCGATTCAACATCGGCTTGGGTCATTTCGAAATCAGCTGCGCCGTTGCGGTAAATCACCGATTGGGTATCTTCAAGCCGGGTTTCTACAACGGCCAGCGAGTTTCGTGCTTCACCGCCTACGGCGCGCACATGGCTGCGGTTGACGCCGTAACGGTCAAGCTCATTGAGGCAGAACCGGCCGATGGAATCATCCGATATGCATGTGATCAGCGCCGCTTTGCCACCCTGCCTGCAAATGGCCACAGCTATGTTGGCCGATGAACCGCCGAGCGCGGCGGTGAATTGGGTGGCATCCTGCGTTCGCGTGCCTGGCGGATCGGCATAAAGGTCCATGCCTGCCCGGCCAATCACCAGGAAGTTGCGACCTGAAAGGCGCGCCAGATCCGCCATCACACGCCCGGCCTCTGGCTCGCACGGCCAGCCTCGGTCTCCAGATGTTTTTCACGTACGGAGGCGCTGGGCGAGACTTGCGGCGTGCCGATTTCCCACCATGAATGGCCTTGCGTGGTCCAACCCTCATAGGGGTCTACCTGCATAACGATGACAGAGGTCTTGGTTGCCGCTTTGGCGCGCAGAAATGCCTCACCCAACTCTGCCGGGTTGGACACGGTTTGCGCCAGCGCCCCCATGGCCCGGGCATGGGCTTCGAAATCGACTGCAAACGGCTCGGCGACCGTGGGGCAATCGGCGATCAGATTGTTGAAACTTTCCTGTCCGGTGTTGTTTTGAAGCTTGTTGATGACGGCAAAGCCGCCATTGTCGAGCACCAGGATGATCAGTTTCTTGTCCGTGAGGACCGATGAGTAGATGTCGGAGTTCATCAGGAGGTAGCTGCCATCCCCGACAAAAACGATGGTGTCAGCGGCAGGTTCCACTTGTGACTGGGCAATTCGAGCGCCCCAGCCCCCGGCAATTTCGTAGCCCATGCAAGAAAAGCCGAATTCCACGTCCACTGTGCCGATATCAAGTGTGCGCCAATTGGCGGTGACTTCGGCCGGCAAACCGCCAGCCGCCGTTACGATGCGGTCGCGCTTTTGGCCGAGCGCGTTTACAACGCCGATAGCCTGGGCATAGGAATTGGGGCGATTTGCAAAGGCAACATTGTCAGCAACGTATTGATCCCAAGCCAGCCTTTGCGCTTGAGCGTTCTTTGTCCATTCAGCGGGTGCACGATAGGCCCCCAGTGCTGCGCCAAGTGCCGCCAGACCCAGTTTTGCATCCCCAACGACTGGCAATGACAAATGCTTTGCCGCGTCATGGCGGCCAGCATTCAACCCGATCAGGCGCGCGTCGTGCGAAAAGACGGTCCATGAGCCGGTTGTAAAATCCTGTAGCCTTGTGCCGACGGCCAGCACGACATCTGCAGCGCCTGCAATCGTGTTGGCGCTGTCTGATCCTGTGACGCCGATTGGGCCGATGTTCAGCGGATGGGTCGCCAGCATGTTGGCACGGCCGGCAATTGTCTCGACAACCGGAATGTTGTGCGCCTCGGCAAAGGCGGTGAGTTCTGCGACAGCGCCGGAATATTGCACACCGCCGCCCGCCACGATGACCGGACGCTTGGCGTTCTGCAAAAGTGCCAAGGCCGCAGCTATCTCGAATTCATCGAGTGACTGGCGGCGTATCCAGTGGATGCGGCGTTCGAAAAAGGCCAGGGGATAGTCGAATGTCCATCCCTGCACGTCCTGCGGCAAGGCGATGAAGGCAGGCCCGCAATCGGCCGGGTCGAGCATGGTTGCAAGGGCTGCGGGCAAGGATTGCAGAATCTGCGCTGGATGGGTGATGCGGTCCCAAAAGCGGCTGACAGACTTGAACGCATCGTTGAGGCCCAGCGTAGGATTCCCGAAATGCTCGAGTTGCTGCAGCACCGGGTCGGGCAATCTGGTCAGGAAAGTGTCGCCGCAAAGCATCAAGACAGGCAGCCGGTTGGCATGTGCCAGTGCGGCGGCGGTCAAAAGGTTCGCTGTGCCCGGTCCTGCGCTTGCGGTGCAAAACATGAAGCGGCGGCGAAGATGGTATTTGGCATAGGCAGCCGCAGCAAAGCCCATGCTCTGCTCGTTTTGCCCGCGATAGAGCGGCAAGTCCTTGTGGACCGGATAAAGTGCCTCGCCAAAACAGGGCACATTGCCGTGGCCGAAAATGCCAAAACCGCCGCCGCAGATCCGGGTTTCAACCCCGTCAATCAAGATATACTGGTTCATCAACCAGCGTACGATGGCCTGCGCAACGGTGAGCCTGACGGTGGTGCTTGAGCCAGTCATCTTTTTCCCAATTCATCCCGGTCCTGATACAGTCCAAACAGGGGACTTGCGCGGCGACAAGGCTCAAGATACATCTTTTGCAACCGGTTGCAAAGCGTTCCATGGGGTGGGTTTTCAGATGACCGAAATCGGAATCGGCCTGGTGGGCGGCGGATACATGGGCAAGGCCCACGCGGTGGCATTTTCAGCAGTGCGCGCGGTTTTCGAAACCAACCTTCGCCCCAGGCTTGAAATGATCGCTGCCGGCAGCCTTGAGAGCGCAGAACGCTATCGCCAGGCCTATGGTTTTGCCCGCGCCGCTGCCACATGGCAGGAACTGGTTGCCGATCCAAGCGTGGACGCCGTTGTTATTGCTTCGCCGCAATCCACCCACCGGGCCATCGCCGAGGCTGCATTTGCTG
Source organism: Salaquimonas sp. (assembly GCA_041739465.1). GTDB lineage: Bacteria > Pseudomonadota > Alphaproteobacteria > Rhizobiales > Rhizobiaceae > BOKV01. The sequence goes on along the minus strand of JBGSNX010000079.1, from coordinate 23,838 downwards.
CCGGAAAACCGGTTTTCTGTGAAAAGCCGTTGGGTGCTTCGCTCGACGACGCGAAGGCCATGGTGGCCGCAGCCGAAGTATCGGGCCTGCCAAACATGATCGGTTTCAATTATGTGCGCACGCCTGCCACGCAGTTCGTGCGGCGTTTGCTGGCCGACGGGGCCATCGGGCAAGTGACCTGGTTTCGCGGCGAGCACACCGAAGATTTTCTTGCTGATCCTGCCCTGCCCGCCACTTGGCGCACATCAGGTCGCGCCAACGGTACCATGGGTGACTTGGCACCGCACATCCTCAATTGTACGCTGGCATTGATGGGCGACATCGCGGAACTGTATGCAAAGATAGAAATCATCCACGCCACCCGTACAGGACACAGTGGACCGCAAGAGGTGGACAATGATGACCAGGCTCAAATCATGCTGCGCTTTGCTTCCGGCGCGATGGGGCATTTGTTCATCAGCCGCATCGCAACCGGGCGGAAGATGGGTTACGCCTATGAAATCCATGGCACAAAAGGCTCGATCCGCTTCGATCAGGAGGACCAGAACGCAGTCTGGTTGTACAAGGCAGAGGGCCCGGAAGCTGAACGCGGTTTCCGGCGGATTTTGACCGGCCCCGCCCACCCTGATTATTTCGCGTTTTGCCAGGGGCCGGGACACGGCACCGGCTACCAGGACCAGATCATCATCGAAGCACGCGACTTCCTTGAAGCAATCCACTCGGGCCAGCCGGTATGGCCCACTTTCCGCGATGGCCTCGCGGTCTGGCAAATCATCGACATCGCATTCAAGGCATCGGACGACGGGCAATGGCACGCCGTCCCGAACACATGAGGTTTCAATGACCATTCGTATCGGCAATGCACCTTGCTCCTGGGGTGTCGAATTTGCAGGCGACCCGCGCAATCCGCCATGGCGGCAGGTGCTGGCCGATTGCGCGGCTGCGGGGTATCGCGGGATCGAACTTGGGCCCATCGGCTACATGCCGGAGGACCCGGCCATTCTTTCCGAAGCACTTGCCGAGCATAATCAGACGCTAATTGGCGGCGTGGTGTTCCGTCCGTTTCACGACGCGTCAGCATGGGATGAAGTGCTGGATGCCGCGCACCGCACTTGCAAGGCACTTGTGGCGCATGGCGCGCAACATCTGGTGCTGATTGACAGCATTTCGCCGCGCCGCGCACCCACAGCCGGGCGCGCCAACGATGCCGAACAAATGCCGCAAGCTGAATGGTCAGCCTTCCGCGACCGTATTGCAACGGTTGCGCGTCTTGGAACCGAGGAATATGGCCTCACAGTCGGCATTCACGCGCATGCGGCAGGCTTCATCGATTTCGAACCGGAACTTGAGCGCCTGCTCGACGAAGTTGACGAAAAGATCCTGAAAATCTGCTTTGACACCGGTCACCATTCCTATGCCGGCTTTGACCCGGTGGCATTCATGCGCCGCCACATCGAGCGCATTTCTTACATGCATTTCAAGGACATTGATCCGGCGGTAAAGGCCCGTGCGATTGCCAACAGCACGGGTTTTTATGACGCTTGCGGCCAAGGCATTTTCTGCAATCTTGGCCAGGGTGATGTGGATTTCCCTGCGGTGCGGCAAATCCTGCTGGATGCCGGGTTTGAAGGCTGGTGCACTGTCGAGCAGGACTGCGACCCGACGCTGGACGTGAGCCCGGTCGAAGACGCAAAGCGCAATCGCGAATATCTTTCTTCCATCGGCTTTTGAGGGAAATGAACATGGCACAACTGAAATGGGGCCTCATCGGCGGCGGCGAGGGTAGCCAGATCGGCCCGGCACATCGGCTTGGGGCGCTTGCCGACGGGCATTTTGCTCTGGTTGCTGGTGCGCTTGACCATCGACCGGAGGCAGGCCGCGAATATGCGTTGCGCCTTGGTGTGGCCAGCGACCGCGCCTATGGCGACTGGCGCGAAATGCTGGCGGGCGAAAAAAGCCGTGCCGACCGGGCGGACCTAGTCACCATTGCTACCCCAAACTCCACCCATTTCGAGATCACCAAGGCGTACCTTGAAGCCGGGTTCAATGTGTTGTGCGAAAAGCCGATGACCGTGACGGTCGAGGAAGGCGAGGAAATCGTCCGCATCGCCGCCAAAACCGGCAAGATCTGCGCGGTAAACTACTGCTATTCCGCCTACCCGATGGTTCGCCAGGCCCGCGCTATGGTGCGGGCGGGTGACATAGGCAAGGTGCGGCTGGTCGTCACCAATTTCAGCCATGGCCACCACGGCGATGCGAGCGATGCCGACAATCCGCGGGTGCGTTGGCGCTATGATCCGGCGATGGCAGGGGTTTCTGGTCAGTTTGCCGATTGCGGCATTCACGCGCTGCACATGGCAAGTTTCATCTGCGATGACGAGGTGGAAAAACTCTCTGCCGATTTCGCCTCAACCATTTCCAGCCGGGTGCTGGAGGACGATGCCATGGTCAATTTCCGCATGTCAAAGGGCACTGTCGGGCGGCTGTGGACCTCGTCTGTGGCCATCGGGCGTCAGCACGGCTTCGACATTCAGGTTTTTGGCGAAACCGGCGGCTTTCGCTGGGCTTCCGAGCAGCCAAACCAGTTGATCTTTACGCCAGTGGGCGGACGCACGCAGATCATGGAAAAGGGCGAAGGCGGGCTATATGACGATGCCAAACGCCTGTCGCGGGTTGCCATTGCCCATCCGGAAGGCTTTCCGCTGGCCGTTGCCAACATCTATTGCGACCTTGCCGATTCCATACGGGGAGAAGCGCGCGATGGCCTGCCAACTGCGCCAAGCGGCCTGCGCTCAATGGCAGCCGTGCACACGGCGGTGGCTTCGGCCAAGGCGGGCGGGATTTGGATGGATGCTCGCCCGCCGATGTTCCGGTGAACAGGGCTAGCGCAAAGTCCCACGTTCCACCACTTCGCAGGCAAACAACCTGGTTTGCGGTGAGCAGTCCGGTGTTTCTATTGTCGCAACGATGAGGTCGATGGCCGCGCCGATGATCTGTGCCACCGGTTGGCGGATGGTTGTCAGGGCAATGTTCTGCCAGCGCGCCATTTCCATGTCGTTGAGGCCGATCAGCCCGATGTCGCGCGGCACACTCAACCCGGCCTCCCCGATGGCACTGAGTGCACCGACCGCCAGCAAATCATCGCCGCAGAAATAGGCTTGCGCAGGTTCGGCGGCCAAAAGCCGCGCCATTTCCTGGCGTCCGCCATCAAAGGTGTAGCCGCTGGCAAAACTGACGCTGGCCTTTATTTGCGGGTGCAAAGCCATCGCCTCCAGAAACCCGGCTGCGCGGTCCTGGGTTGAGGTTGCAGCTTGCGGCCCTCCCATAAACCCGACATGGCGATAACCGCGCGAAATCAATGCCTGCGCTGCCATGCGCCCACATTCGACATTGTCGATCCCGACAACATGGACGCCGGGAGACAGCGAATGCCGCCCGAACGCATGCACCACCGGCAGCCCTGCCTGCTTGAACGATTCTGCGAAACTTGGCGGCAGCGTGGAAGAGGCCACGATCACGCCGTCGACCGAATATTGCCGAAGCATTTGCAACGAGGCGGCTGGGTCGGTCGCTTCCGAGAGATTGACCACCAGCGGCCGCAACCCACGATCCTGCAGGCCACGCGTAAACAGGTCAAAAACCTCAAGAATGAGCGGGTTGTGGAAATTGTTGGCGATTAGGCCGATCAGCTTGGTGCGCCCGGTGGTAAGGCTTGAGGCTAGCGCATTGGGCGCATAGCCCATTTCAATGGCGGCTATTTCCACCTTGGCCCGGGTCTTGGGTGAAACTGAAGCACCGGTCGTGAACGTGCGCGAAACGGCGGAACGCGAAACCCCTGCCCTTGCTGCCACGTCTTTGAGCGTCACCACCATTCTTCACCCATTCTGATCCCGGTGTGGCAATTTAAAGCCTGCGACCATCGGATGAAAGGCGCAGAAAAGCAAAACATGAAAGCGGCAAGCGGCCTTACACCATTACTGCCGGCCGGATTATTTCAGGGCTTTTCTTGAAGTAGCGGACGGTGCGCGGAATGCGTTTGCCTGTAGGCCTAACCGCTCGAGGTTGGAACGCAAGCCGATTTCAATGTGTGTGTGTCCTGAAGGACCCTTTTTCATCTCGTCACAACCAGATGCAAGTTCGAAACCGAGTTGACGGAAAACGATAAATGTCTGTTTATGGACCAAAATATATGTGTCATCGATAGTGCAGGCATGTCCGAGGCTTGGGGGCTGAAGCATTGAAGAACGAAACCACGCAACGCGGCCTCTTTTCCAACGCTGTTGTCTGGGGCGTGTTTGTTACGGCCTTAAGCCTGTTGTTCTGCGCATCGGTATTGGCCATGCAGACGCCACTTGCGTGCTATGTCATCGCGCCATGTCCTGCCGACTTCAAAGGCTTTCTCACCACGCTTCCGCAACGAGGCGATTTGCTGCTGCCGCTGATGGTTGTCGTGGTGCTGATGTGGATCGCAATTGCAATATTCAGGCAGTCGAGGTCATTCCTACTACAACGAGAAGAACTCACAGCGATGCAAAGCGAGTTCAGCAAACTGCGGGAGGTGCTGGATTACCACAGTACCGCAGCGATCAATCAATCAAGGGCGGCGGTTGAACAGGCAAAGCTGATGAAGGCTGAGCATGAGATGCACGCTAACTCCAAAGCGAACGAGGTGATTGGGGAACTGATCGAGCTTTTCATCAGCAAGTTCTCGATCGCCAGCGACCGCTTCTACTATGATCAGCAGGACGCTGCGAACCAGACTTTCACGCTGTACAATGAAAGCGACTTCACAAGGTTGATCGACCCGGTCCTGAAATCTGCGTTTCTTGCCAGTGAAATCGAAAGCCGGATCGAAGTCTTCGAAGAAATCTGCAAGCTGCAGCCTCCTACGAGGATAGCCCAACTGCCTTCTGTACTGCAGGACCTGAGCTTCTTGTACGACTTCAAGAACCGGATAAAGGCGGCGAGCATCAATTTGGATGAAGCCGGGAAAATACGCACCGAGCGATGCCGCATTCGTCAGCTAGTCGATTCCTGCATCGTTTTCGGCGAGATGATCTCTGACCTTGAGACACTAGAGCGGCTATAATGCCCACTTGACAATTTTGTTCCGCCTTTGAGCCCGGTGCAACTGACCGTTGGACCTGGTGAAGTCCAAATGCCAGGTCCCAATCAGACAATCGAGCCATGAACCGCGGCAAAATTCTGCAGACTTTTCATGCTGTGGAAGCGCAGCAATGCCCGTTTCCGTGGTCGCTATGGCTAAGCCAGTTTTCAGCGCGGCTGCGCTCGGAGATAAACCTGGCGTTTGCCATAGAGCTTCTATATTTGATTCACGAAAATTGTTTCTCAAAGGACTTTTGCAACAGAGTTTGAGCCAGTCTATTTCACTCGCGTTATTTCCAGCTTCAGCCAGACATTTTCACCCGTCTTCTTGTTGGTCCAAATCTGCGACCCTTTAAATTCCAATGTCTGGTTGTAGGTCACATATTTTGGGAGCATGTTGCTGACATCGATCTGTATTTCCTGCCGCTTTGATGGCTCGTCATCAAAGGCTGAATCCATCAGCATGCTCATTTTGAATTTGCCATCAGGGGCGAGTTTTCCGCTAAATGTCTCGAAGTAATTCCGCTGTGAAGTAAATACGTGACTGTTGATGATGTAGAGTTCTCCGTCACGCAATTCGACCATGGCTGTTGCCATGCGTGTTCGCAGATTGACACCTACCGGGTCTGATTTCCTATAGTGATATCTATGGAAATCGAGATTCCACTTGCCTTCATAGGTTCGTGGCATCTCCTCCATGATCTTCAGGAGCCGGTTCAAGGTCTTCACATCAAGATAGCCGGTCTCGCGGACACTATGCTTGATTTGAAGTTTTCGAAGGCTCTTTCGATCGATGTCTTCCAAACTGTTGGCATCCTTCCCGGTTTGATAACCGAGGGTGCTCATCGCCAGTCGTACCTTTTGCAGGTCATCCGGCGCCATGCCAAGCGCAGCCTCCATTGCTTTCGGGTCGGCCAATGACGGTGCCGGTGTTCCAGGAGATCCGGGAAGTTCAGGATCAAGCCGAGCGAGCTTTGATTTGTCGAAGTCGGCATCGCCCACATTCTTGCTTGTGGGAGGTACAGGTGCAGTGGTGCGGTCCACCGCCTTGGGTGAATTTGCAATCTTCAGGCGCGCCAGCTCGGCAAACTGTCCAGCGGGAAAACGCTCCAGATACTTCTCGAAGAACGAGGCGGCGGACTCGTTCTTGATGGAATCCCACATCACAAGTTCAACGGACGAGTCCGGCGTTGCCGCTGCCTCGGGTGCCGGCATTAAGATGACATCGCCTGTCAGGGAAGAATTGTCCCAGGGTACCTGCTTGCCACCTGTTGCAGCGATGACATCGCGGCGTGCCATCACCAGATCCCTTGTGATGTCCTGGCCCGGCGTGCCCAAATATTTGAGAATAGCTGTGGCAAAGGGCGAGTTCCTCCCGGAACCGTCGAGCGCTACATTGCCGGGTTGGGTGGAGAATGCAATCAAGGTGCCAACACCACTGCCAATGCGCGCAAGGCCTTGGCCGACGCTGGCCGAACGTGTGCCCATGCTCCGCGACAGGTTTCTGGCAAGCGGATTATCCCGGCATGCGTCCAGAAATATGAGGTTTACTTTCGACGCCCGCTCCATCGGCGTGAGGACTGACTCCATCGGGAGTGCCTCAAATCCGACGTCGTCCTCGGTTGCCAGCGCTGCGTCGATTGGCACCATGTAGTTTGTACCGTTTACCTGAAGGCCATGGCCCGCGTAAAACAGCATGGCAATGTCCGCTCCATCCAGCTGACGGATAAACTCGCGCACTTTAAGTCGCAAGGCTTCGAGCGAGAGGTCTTTGCCGGTGGTTACCTGAAAACCCAGTGCGGCGAGCTTGGCAGACATATCTGCGGCATCATTCAGCGTATTAGGAAGCGGGTTGGCATGAATATAGTTCGAATTGCCGATAACCAGCGCCACGCGTTTTTCCGCCATGGCTGGCATCGAAGTCATGATAAGAACAAGTGCAACAAGCAGTCTTTGCATTTCATTTGTCCCGATAAGGGTTTGGACGCACTACATCATAACCGTAACACTTTTTTGAGAATGTGCGTTTGCTCACTGAGCGCGTAAATCAACGAGGGCTTTTGACCCGATCGATTTGTCTCACGTCTTTCGCATTGGCGCTGCCATCGAACAGCGCATTGCACTTTGGCTGATGTCGATTGCTAATCTCTCCCTTGGCATTTTTCTGGCCACGGTATTCGGTGCCACACTTAAATGCGTCAACATCGTCGACCGGATCATTTTCGATGCCACCTAGCCCGCCAATTTCCTGCTGTGTGGCGGGCCTTGCAATTCTGTCTATTGATAATGCTGCGTTCATGTTTGAAGTTGTTTTGGATCGAGCCGTGAACCGCACCTTCACCCCATCGGCACATAGTCAATTTCCATGAAAGCCGTGACTTCCGTCAGCCAACGCTCCTTCACAAACGCCACGTGCAGCGGGTGCACATTGTAACCCTGGTAGGCTGCATCGTTTTCAAATTCCATCGACAGGCCAAATGCATAGTCATTTTTTGTGCTGACTTGTTTCAGTTGTTCAAACTTGTTGACGCCCGCAATTGTCGCCAATTGCGCTGCTGCCTTGAAGAAGCTCTCTTCTTCGCTGGAACCGGGCGCGTGCCTGAGTTTGAAAACCACAGTATGACGGATCATGACCCTGCCGCCTATTTCACAAGTTGCTGCACCAAGGCTGCCACCATGCGCGGCAGGTCATAGGGGAAGCGCGCAGTGATGAGGTTGCCGTCAACCACGCAAGGTTCGTCCAGCACCGTCGCCCCCGCATTGGCCAGGTCAGGGTGAATGTTCCACACGGCGGTGGCGCGGCGGCCCTTCAGGATACCAGCGCTCACCATTACCCACTGGCCATGGCAAATTGCGCAGGTCGGCTTGCCTGAAGCCAGCATGTCCTGCACGAAACGCTGCGCATCCTTGTCGGCGCGCAAGGCATCGGGGTTCCAGCAGCCGCCCGGATAAATGCAGGCGTCGTAGTCGGCAACGCGGGCCGCATCCATGTAGCAATCGATCGGCAGCCAGCCGGCGTTTTCCATCAGCCGTACCGCCAGCACATGGGTCTTTGTCTGCGGCGGAAAGCGCAGGCCAAGCGTGGGGTGCGTTTCGCCAAGCCGCGGGGCGACAACATGCACGACCGCGCCGTGTTCGGTCAGCCATTTCGTCGCGCCGGTGATCTCGACCTCTTCAACGCCATTGGTGCAGCAGATGGCAATCTTCTTGCCGCGCAGCAGGTCAGGATTGGTCGGCGGATTGAACAGGAAATCATGAAGTTCGCGGTTCAGTTCGCCGTCGGCCGAAGCCAGAAGCTCGGTCGAGATCGAGGGAACCAGCGATGGTGACATGAAAACCTGCGCGCGCAACAGCGCGGCATTGGTGGCCGAAGCGGGGTTGTGCGGCTTGTTCATCGGGGTCTCCTCCCTGAGATGCGACGCTACTGTTATATCAGTTGTTCGCATCTTCGGCGAGGCCGAAAAAGCGTCACCGGCAGCTTTGTCTTGGAAGGGCTATCGGCATTCTCATATTTCTCACCGGGCAGAGGGACAAAGCCCGCGCGCAGGCATTGACCGCCTCAAGACAGGCGCCGCTGGCGGTGCTTTCGCGGTCACTCGCCCTTGCTTGGATCAATGCAGCATTCGCCGTCAGAGCGCGTCCAGAAATTGGCGATCAGGAATTCAATCAGCGGCTGCGCTTCTTCAGCTATGTCGACGCCCACGAGGCATTCCATCGCATAACGACGTCCCCCGTCTACCGCTTCGGCGTGGACCACGCGGAACTCGATACCCTGGCCGGTCTTGCCGGTGTCACCGGTGTAGCGCAGGGCCGGGACATTGCGCAATTTTCCAACGCTCTGGTCGGTGAGCGTGAAGTTTTCAAAGTTCTTGCGCCAATCGGCCTCAACCGCTGCCTTGTCGAAATTCGCCAGCGCCTCGTCTGCGGTTATGGCCGCCATGTCCGGCTTGAGCGTTGCGACGCATTGCAGTGTTGCACCGGGATAGTCCAGCGTTAGCAGAATGTCGCCAGTGCCCGGGGTTGCCGTCAGAACATCGGGGTGGATGATGGTGTATGGCTGGTCCTTCAAAAGACCGCGCGTTACCGAAACCGACAGCGTCTCGCCGTGCGCAGGCGCTGAAAGGCTGGCAGCCAACGCAAGATATGCACCAAGAAAACCTAGTCGCATGGATCCCTCCCCCAAATGGCGCGCAATCCGACAGATGCCTGTCTGTGCTGGCTTGCTCCGGTCAAAATCGTAGACATGGATTTCGCCGACCGTCCAGAGGAATCACCCGCCCCGGCGAAGGGCAGCCTGCATCGCATGGTATGATGCCTTCGGGCTGCGCTGCAGGGTGTCAAAATCGACATGCACAAGGCCGAAACGCTTGTCATAACCCAGCGACCATTCATAATTATCCAGCAATGACCAGGTGAAATACCCCGCCACCGGTACACCTGCGGCGATCGCACGCTGGACGGCGGCCAAATGATCGGCAACAAATGCGATGCGCTCAGGGTCATTCACCGTTCCTGCCGCGAAAACGTCGCGGCTAGCCATCCCGTTCTCTGTGACGTACAGCATGAGATCGCCGGTGTATTCTGCGGCAGTGCGGCGCAGGAAATGCTCAAGTCCGTCGGGATAGATTTCCCATCCCATTTCGGTTTTCGGCAGAGGACCCGATACTTCAGCAAGGCTTGGCCATGGGCCCGGTTCTGCAGCGATCAGCTTGCGGGTATAGTAATTCAGCCCCAACCAGTCGACTGGTGTGCAAATCGTTTCCATGTCGTCCTGCCAGTTTTCGGGCATGTGTGGACCAAGTCCTTGCAGGACATTTTCGGGATAGGATTTCTTGAAGAATCCCGACAGGAACCAGCGATTGTAGTAGCCGTCGTAAAGCGCCGCCGCCTCACGCGCACCATCCGACCCGTCTGCAGGTTCGGCATATTCGAAATTGCAAACCGCACCAAGGTTTTGCATCCCTAGTGAGCGCATCACTTCGATGGCTCGCCCATGTGCCAGACACACATGGTGCATCGCTCGCGCCGTCGCCCGGATATCGCGCAATCCCGGCGCATGATGGCCAAGGAAATGTGAAAGCCAGGCCACGCACCAGGGCTCGTTGATCGGCGCCGCCGACCAGACCCGGTCGCCGATTTTCCGCATCAGGATTTCCGTGTAGTCAGCGAACCAGCCAGTGATATCGCGGTTGCGCCAGCCGCCTGCATCGGCAATCGGCGAAGGCAATTCCCAATGATACAGTGTCGCCGCTGGTTTCAGCCCCCGCTCCAACATCCCGTCCACGAGGCGGTCATAAAAATCGAGACCTTCGCGGTTGACCTCTCCACGCCCCTGCGGGATCACCCGCGCCCAGGAACAGGAAAAGCGGTAGACGTCGAAATTGCCGTCGCGCAGCAAGTCGAGGTCCTGTGGCCATCTTGTGTAGTGATCGCACGCACGCGCGCCATTCTCGCCATTCACGACATTGCCGGGCGTGGCTGCAAAATCATCCCATTGGGTGCGACCCGCGCCTCCCTGCGCGTGTCCTTCGATCTGGTAGCTGGAGGTTGCCGCCCCGAACAGGAAACCGGGCGGGAAGCTTTTGCGCGGCGGTATCATCGCCGCACCATCTGGAGTGCCGGGCCGGTGGACTGACCGATGATGAGATCGGCTTCCAGCAAATGTTCAAAACGCGGCAATGCCTGATCCGCAATCAGGCCCAAAAGTGCGTCAGCCGCAATCTGCCCGGCCTGCCTGACCGAAGAGCGCGTGGCAGTGAAAATTGGCATTTTTTCCCCGTTCCTGAAATAGCTCAACTCGTCGTCGTGGATGATCACCGACACTTGGCGCCCCATCTTCATGCCTTGTTCCTCGATCGCCCTACGCACGCCAAGACCGGAAATCATCGAGGAGACGAGAAACGCAGTTGGTGGCTGATCCAGCGAAAGCATTGCGATTGCTGCGGAATACCCGCGCCCTTCGGTCATTTCGTCTGAAAACATCAGCGATGGATCACAAGCAAGCCCGCGCTCACGCAATGCTTCTTCGTACCCGGCCCTGCGACGCAGCGCAAAATCCATGAATTCAAGGCCGTTGATCAGGGCAATCCTTTGATGGCCCAGATCCAGCAAAAAACCGGTTGCGCGCTGAAAGGCGCGACGGTTGTTCACGTCTACCCAGGAGTAGGGAATTTCACTTCCGGTCGATCTGCCGTGAACCACAAACGGAAGTCCAAGTTCGCTCAAAAGGCGGATGCGCGGATCGTCCTGACGCGGCGCATGAACGATAACACCATCCACATTGCCGCGTGCGTGCAGATCCCGGTAGATTTTTTCCTCGCCCCCGTCGGCTACCATGGTCAGCAGCATGTCAAAGCCTGCACGGGCATACACCTCCGCCGCACCTGCGATGAAATCGGCAAAGACCGGGTTCACCATCTCATGCCGCGTTGCAACCGGAATCACATGCCCCACGGCCATGGCGCGGCCGGTTGCCAGACGGATCGCCCGGCTGTTGGGATGGTAATTGTGCCTTTGCGCCGCCGCCTTCACGCGCTCGCGCGTCTCTTCGCTCACTTCCGGATACCCATTCAGCGCTCGGCTGACGGTTGTCGGCGAAAGGCCGAGATGGCGAGAAAGTTCCCTGAGGTTCATCAGCAGCAGCCAAAGCGGTTTGGATTTCAAGAGACTGTAACCTTACACACATGCAACGTCAAAGAGAAAAAAAGGACTGGAAATTCAGTTTCCAGTAATGAGAAATGGTCTGAAATGCCTTGTTTTGCTGCGGTGCAGCACAAGATAGCAACGGACGCCTGATTGACTTTATGCCTGCCTTGGCAGAAGGTGATGTGCCCAAAGCGGTTTGGACTTGGTTCTGCCGCGAGGTTCAAGCTTCAGCGCGTTTTGCGCGGTCATCGGGAGGATGAACATGAAATTACCATTGCTTAGCAGCGTGGCAGCTCTGGCTTTGATTGCCGGGCCGGCACTGGCGCAGGAACTGAAATTTCCGGTGGGACAGGATGCCCGCTTCGACTGGGACAGTTACAAGGCCTACGACACGGCAACGAACCTTGAAGGCCAGACCCTGACCCTGTTCGGACCATGGCGCGGCGAGGATCAGGTGCTGGTGGAATCGGTGCTGGCCTATTTCACCGCCGCTTCCGGCGTGAAGGTGAACTATTCATCGTCTGAAAACTACGAGCAGCAGATCGTGATCGACACACAGGCTGGAAGCCCGCCGGATATCGCCGTGCTGCCGCAGCCAGGCCTTATTGCCGATCTCGTAAAGAAGGGTTTCGTGCAGCCATTGGGCGATGAAACCCAGAAATGGCTTTCTGAAAACTATGCCGCTGGCGACAGCTGGGTCAGCCTCGGTTCCTATCCAGGCCCGGACGGAGTTTCGCGCCTTTACGCCCTGCCCTACAAGATCGACGTGAAGTCGCTGGTCTGGTATTCGCCGGACAACTTCAAGGACGCTGGATATTCCGTTCCTGAAACAATGGAAGACCTCAAGGCGCTGACCGAGAAGATCGCAGCAGATGGCGGAACGCCCTGGTGCATCGGCCTGGGTTCTGGCGGTGCGACCGGTTGGCCGGCGACCGACTGGGTCGAGGACATGATGCTGCGCACACAGCCTGCCGATGTCTATGACAAGTGGGTTTCGAACGAAGTGAAGTTCAACAGCCCTGAGGTAATCGGCGCGATTGAAGAGTTCGGCTGGTTCGCATTGAATGACAAATACGTTGCTGGCGGAGCGGGCGCTGTTGCCTCAACCGATTTCCGCGACAGCCCCAAAGGCCTCTTCTCGTCCCCGCCACAGTGCTACATGCACCATCAGGCGTCGTTCATTCCGTCGTTCTTTCCTGAAGGTACCGTGGTTGGACAGGATGCCGACTTCTTCTACATGCCAGCTTATGCCGGAAAAGATCTGGGCAAGCCGGTACTGGGAGCAGGCACGCTTGCTTTCATCACCAAGGACACTCCAGCGTCGAGAGCCTTCATCGAATTCCTGAAGACGCCAATCGCCCATGAAGTATGGATGGCGCAATCAGGTTTCCTGACGCCGCTTAAATCAGCTGACCCTGAACTTTACGGCAACCCATCGTTGAAGAAGCAGGGCGAAATCCTGCTGAACTCGACGACGTTCCGCTTTGATGGATCAGACCTAATGCCCGGTGCAGTTGGCGCTGGCAGTTTCTGGACTGGCATGGTCGACTATGTCGGAGGCAAGAAGGCAGCAGATGTAGCCGGGCAAATCGACGCTTCCTGGCCTAAGTAATTCCCGATCCGGCCAGTCTGCAAATGCGGGCTGGCCGGTCGCATTATCCATCTCTGGGAGGGGAAAGGATGCATCCGGCATTGCAGGCGACACTGACCGTGCTTTTCGGAGTAGGAGGCTGTGTCGGCTATTTTTTTGCGTCCAACTATCTTGTTGATGCGGTCTTCTTTCCCGCAAAGGGGCCGAACGCCGGGCGCAACATCACTCGCGCCAATTTGATCCGGCCTTGGCTTTTCCTGCTTCCTGCGATCTTGGCCCTTGGCCTCTACCTTGCCTATCCGGTTTTTGCGACGGCATGGCTTTCATTGCACCAGCAGCGCGCTGGCGGTGTTTCCGAATTCGTTGGTCTGCAGAACTATTCCAGCATGATGGCGGAGCCAAAGTTCTGGGAATCCCTGAAAAACAACATGCTCTGGCTGATCGTGGTACCCGCGCTTGCGACCTTGTTCGGACTGCTGGCTGCGACGCTCACCGACCGCATCTGGTGGGGAAACATCGCCAAATCACTCATCTTCATGCCCATGGCAATTTCCTTTGTCGGTGCCTCAGTGATCTGGAAACTGATCTATGACGCACGGCCCGCCGGGCAGGACCAGATCGGCGTCCTGAACGCGCTCTACATCTGGTTCGGCGGGACCGAGCCGCAAAACTGGCTAACCACCCCATTTTGGAACAGCTTTTTCCTGATGATCGTGCTGGTCTGGATACAAGCCGGATTTGCGATGGTCATTCTTTCAGCCGCGTTGCGTTCGATCCCGGAAGAAACAGTCGAAGCGGCAATTCTGGACGGCGCCAACCCGTTCCAGATCTTTTTCAAGATCAAGGTGCCGCAGATCATGGGTACCATTGTCGTCGTCTGGACAACGATCACGATTGTCGTCCTGAAAGTCTTCGACATCGTGCTCGCCATGACCAACGGGCAATGGGAAACGCAGGTCCTTGCCAACTACATGTTTGACAAGCTTTTCCGTGCAGCTGATTGGGGCGTGGGCTCGGCTTCGGCAATGGTCATCATGTTGCTGGTAACCCCGATCCTTGTCTGGAACGTCTACAACGCTCGCAAAGAAATGCGGTAGGGGGACGGATGGACAATATCGCAGGCAAGAAATCCCCGCTGACCTTTGCAGTGCATCTGTCGGTATTGCTGCTGGTGTTTCTTTGGGTGATGCCGACATTCGGGCTTTTGGTGTCGTCGTTCCGTTCGGGCGACCAGATTTCCACTTCCGGATGGTGGAAGTCGCTTGGAACGCAAGAACAACAACTGGCACCGGTCCGCATTGCGGGCGAAGAGGTGGCAAGGGACGGTGCTTATGTGATCGAAGGGAACCTCTTTGCCAATGCCGCCACCAATGTCAGTGCCTGGGGCATCACTTCGCTCAAACCCAATGAGTTTGAACCGGGCGCGATTGCCGATATTGGCGACGGCCAGACACTGACTGTAAGCAGCAATGGCGCTTTCGTGCTGTCTTCGCCAACTTCGCTGAAGGATGCGCGCATGCCCCGCGTCTTCACCAGCGCCGCTACACCGCCGGACTTCTCGCTCGACAATTACAACAATGTCTTGTTCAACCCGTCCGCCGGGCAAAGCATCGGGCAAGCGTTCCTGAACACGTTGACGGTTTCAATTCCCGCCACGATCATCCCAATTCTCGTGGCGGCATTTGCAGCCTATGCGCTGGCCTGGATGGACTTCCCCGGCCGCGCGCTGCTGGTGGCCGCCGTCGTCGGCCTTTTGGTTGTGCCTTTGCAATTGGCGTTGATCCCGCTTTTGCAGTTCCACAACGCGATAGGCATCGGCAAGGGCTATCTCGGTATCTGGCTGGCGCATACCGGGTTCGGGCTGCCCCTCGCCATATATCTGCTGCGCAACTACATGGTCGGTCTTCCGCGTGACATCATCGAAAACGCACGTGTCGATGGAGCGACCGAGTTCCAGATATTCATGAAAATCATCCTGCCACTCAGTTTTCCGGCACTGGCCAGTTTTGCGATCTTCCAGTTCCTGTGGACATGGAACGACCTTTTGGTCGCGCTGGTATTTCTGGGAACCGGCGATGATCAACTGGTGCTTACCGGCACGCTGGTCAACCTGATGGGCAGCCGTGGAGGCGACTGGGAAATTCTTGCAACTTCCGCCTTCGTTTCCATCGCGGTGCCGTTGGTCGTGTTTTTTGCAATGCAGAAATATCTGGTGCGTGGCCTTCTGGCTGGATCGGTAAAGTAGGAATTTTTGATGGGCGTTATGCAAACATTGGACGTTATGGATGCAACGATTGACCGCGACTGGTGGCGCGGCGCCGTCATCTATCAAATTTACCCGCGCAGTTTTCAGGACAGCAATGGTGATGGCTGCGGTGATCTGCCGGGCATTGTGGAAAGGCTTGCCCATGTCGCAAACCTTGGTGCCGACGCTATATGGATCAGCCCGTTCTTCACCTCACCGATGAAGGATTTCGGATATGACGTCAGCGATTATTGCGACGTCGATCCGATTTTCGGGACCCTTGCCGATTTTGATGCAGTGATCGCAAAGGCGCATGATCTTGGTCTCAAGGTGATGATCGACCTTGTTCTGTCACACACCTCCAGTGAACATCCATGGTTCAAGGAAAGCCGCGAAGGGCGGATCAACGCCAAGTCTGACTGGTATGTGTGGGCAGATCCCAAACCCGATGGCACGGCGCCAACAAACTGGTTGTCAATCTTCGGTGGCTCCGCCTGGCAGTGGGAAGCGAGGCGCGAACAGTATTACCTGCACAATTTCCTGACCTCGCAGCCCGATCTCAACTTCCACTGTGCTGCGGTGCAGGACGCATTGCTCGACGTCGCAAGTTTCTGGCTGGAAAGGGGTGTTGACGGTTTCCGCCTCGATACCATCAACTTCTATTTCCATGACAGGCACCTTCGCGACAATCCTGCCTTGCCGCCGGAACAGCGCAACGACGCGACAGCGCCGTCGGTCAATCCCTACAATCACCAGATGCACCTTTTCGACAAAAGCCAGCCTGAGAATATCGGCTTTCTGGAGCGGTTCCGGGCCGTGCTCGACCCCTACAATGCCGCCGTCGTCGGTGAGGTTGGCGATGCACAACGAGGTCTTGAGCTGCTGGGCCAATATACGTCCGGCGATGACCGGATGCAGATGTGCTATGCGTTCGAATTCCTGGCCAAGGACCCATTGACGCCCGAGCGTGTGAAGCAAACCTTCGACGCATTGGAGGCTGTGGCCCCTGACGGATGGGCTTGCTGGGCATTCTCAAACCATGACGTTGTGCGTCACATCAGCCGCTGGAACCTGTCGGAGGATGCAGCAAGGAGCTACGCCACGCTGCTGATGTGCATGCGCGGATCGGCCTGTATCTTTCAGGGCGAGGAACTTGGCCTGCCCGAGGCAGACATTGACTTTGCCGATTTGCAGGACCCCTACGGCATCGAATTCTGGCCGCAGTTCAAGGGACGCGACGGCTGCCGCACCCCGATGGTCTGGCAAACCGACAACCAGTCCGGCGGGTTCACCAGTGGCAAGCCATGGCTTCCGGTTCCTGTTGAACATCTGGCCCTGGCAGCATCTTCCCAAACAGCGCCCGGCACTCTTTTTGCGCACTACCAAGCCGTATTGCGGCTTCGCAAGGATTTGCCGGTACTGCGCAAAGGTGCGCAGACAGCGCTCAAGGCAGACGGGAATGTGCTGACCTTCCTGCGTGGTTCGGCAATGGACCAGGTGTTTTGTGCCTTCAACCTTGGGGACGGCAATGTTGAAGTGCCGTTGCCTGCTGGTTCATGGGTGGCGATTGACGGCGATTTTGGCGGTCAGCCGGTTATAGGCAACAAGACTATGCTGGGGCCATGGCAGGTTTGCCTGGCCATATCTGCATGAATTGGGGGAACGATGGCTGACATGAAGCTGACCAATGTCGAAAAGGCCTATGGCGAGGTCAAGGTTCTTTCGAACATCAACCTCGACATCAAGACTGGCGAGCTGATCGTCTTTGTCGGCCCTTCCGGCTGTGGCAAATCCACGCTTTTGCGGATGATCGCAGGTCTGGAACGGATAACCGGCGGCACGCTGGAGATCGACGGTCGTGTGGTCAACGACGTCCCCCCGGCACAGCGGGGCATTGCAATGGTTTTCCAGTCCTACGCGCTCTATCCGCACATGAGCGTGCGCGACAACATGGAATTTGCTTTGAAGATTGCCAGAAAATCCCGTGCCGAAATCACGGCAGCGGTCGAGAAGGCCGCGCGGATCCTGCAATTGACACCCTATCTTGACCGCCTGCCCAAGGCGCTTTCCGGCGGGCAGCGGCAGCGGGTTGCCATTGGCCGGGCTATCGTGCGCGATCCCAAGGTCTATCTGTTTGACGAGCCGCTTTCCAATCTTGACGCTGCGCTGCGGGTCGCCACTCGGATTGAGATTGCGCAACTGAAGGAGAACATGCCGCAATCCACCATGGTCTATGTGACTCACGATCAGGTGGAGGCGATGACGCTGGCCACCCGTATCGTTGTTCTTGCCGGTGGCGGGATCAGCCAGGTCGGAACTCCACTGGAATTGTACGAACGGCCGCGCAACGAATTCGTCGCGCAGTTCATTGGCTCACCTGCCATGAACCTTCTGGCCGGCGAAGTGGAGGCAACTGGGGAACAAACGGTCATCAGGCTGGCAGGTGGCGGCCGGGCGGTCGCGGCCATTGCAACCAATCCCGCCGATCTTGGAATGAAGGTGAACATCGGGGTGCGACCCGAAGACCTCACCGGGACGGACGGCGAAGCAATCTTTGAAGGCGTCGTGGAAATTACCGAAGCACTCGGCGAGGTGACGCTGTTGTACTTCAAGCCGCAGGGCGAAGGCGCGCAATTGGTAGCCAAGCTTCCCGGCATCCATGCCGATCTGCGCCGCAAGACCGTGCGGCTGACCGCAGACCCGAAGAAAGTGCAGGTTTTTCATAACGGTCTGTCGCTGCACTACAGATAGGACTTTTTGTTGGCAGGCGCGCGGTGGCGCAGGATGGCCACGACGCCATGTTGGGCGATGACATGCATGCCACTGGCGGGGCCTGTGGCTTTCGCGGCGCATAAAGCAGTTCATGCCCAGACAGAGCGCGCTGCGCGCCATCCGCTGCACCTATGAAGCCGATTGATAGGTACCGGGAGTTCGCAGCCCCTGCCCTGCAACAAATTTGCGATTGTCAGCGGGACAGGCGTCGGTATTCCTTCAGTTGACTACCAGCGCATGCCTGCTGTCGCGGCCCGGTGATGTGCCAAACTTGCGGCTGTAGTCACGGCTGAAATGGGTCGGGCTTTCGTACCCGACTTCATACGCGGCTTGTGACACTGATTTCCTTTGCCCGGCCAGCAGTGTCCGGGCCGTAATAAGCCGCAAATCCTTTTGGTATTGCAGTGGGGTCGTTCCCGTCACTGTCTTAAAATGCTGATGAAAGGATGTGGCGCTCATCCCGGCGGCCTTTGCCAATTGCGGAATGCTGAGCGGCGAGCGGAAGTCCCGCCTAAGTGCGTAAATAGCCCGGGCGACCCTGCTGCCATGGCTGTCGGCTACCAGAAAACCGCGCAACGCGGCGCCGGTGGGCGAGACCAGCAACCGATAGTGAATTTCGCGCAGGATGGAAGGCCCCAGCACCTTTGCGTCAAGCGGATTGCCCAGCAAATCGAGATAACGCTCGAGCGGTTCAAGCCATGCAGTTTCAGCTCGGCCCGCCACCAGCGAACGGCCGTATGGGTCCTGCGCTGGAAGGTCTGCGAGTTGATCAAACAGTCCTCGAGCCAGCGCCAAGTCGAGCGCCAGAAAAATTGCCAGATAGGGTTCCTGCGGGCTGGCATTGGTGATCCTCGACATTACCGGCAGGTCGTGGCTGACCAGCAGGGCGTCACCCGGCCCAAGATCGGCAAACAGGTCGCCAATGGAGGTTTCTTTGCGGCCTTGAAGGATCAGGCAGATCACAGGCTCATAAACGACGGCTTCAATTTCGCTGGCGGTCTCGCGCTTAAGGATGGTCAGACCGGGGATGGATTGGGCATTTTCCCGGCCATCCTTCAAATGTTTCATCGTTTTGGCTATCAGACGGTCCAGATTCATTGGAGCCTCCATGGATTTTCACCCTATCAGCCTCCGGCGGAACAAACATCCCTGCGGTGATTTGCAGGAATTGGCATGACTTGCGCAGAAATCGGCAGGCGCGCGAGCAGGTATGCGTCTAAATCAATCATCATCCCCCATCCGCCACGGAGAATTGCCGATGTCTTCAACCCATAGCCAGTTCCTGCAACTGACCACGCACCACGCCGTCTATAACGCCATCGATCCTGGCCACGCACTCGCAGGCAGCGCCGCTGGAAAGGTGATTTTCATTTCCGGCGGGTCGCGCGGGATCGGACAAGCCACGGCCATTGCATTTGCCAAGGCGGGCGCAAAGGCCATCTTTCTGACAGCACGGTCGAAGTCCGCACTTGAAGAAACACAGGCAATGGTCCTGCAAGCAAATTCCCAAACGCTTTGCGCATTCGCGGTATGCGATGTGACCATCGCCGCCGAGGTCGAAGCGGCTGTCGCCGATTGCGTTGCCCGCTTTGGCGGCATTGACGTTGCCGACGCCAATGCCGGCTATCTAGGGCCATGGACCAAGATCGGCCAATCGGATCCGCAGGGCTGGTGGCAAAACTGGGAGGTGAACCTCAAGGGCGCCTACCACGTGATCCGCTACACGGTCGCGCATTTGGCCCGGTCGGCGCAAGTCCAAGCTGTTGAAGGCAAAAGCGGCGGCCATCTGCTGTTGCTGTCGTCGATTGGCGCGCAATTGCTGACACCAGGTGCTTCGGACTACCAAACCTCGAAACACGCGATCAACCGGTTGTGCGAATTTGTCCAGGTCGATCATGGCGAGGAAGGCATCAAGTGCTTTGCCCTGCATCCGGGCGGCGTCGCGACCGAATTGGGACGCAACATGCCGCAAGCCATGCATGCCTATCTGGTCGATGAACCTGCGCTCGCTGCCTGCTTCGCGGTCTGGCTTTGCTCCGGCAGGGCAGATTGGGCCAAAGGCCGGTATTTGAGCGCAACCTGGGATGTAAATGAACTCGTCGCGCTGAAGGATGCGATCCTCAAGGACGATCTGTTGGTCAACCGGCTGCGCGCTACACTCTGAATTGTCTCAGTATTGCCTGAACGATCAGAGCCGGTGGACCCCTGCCGCCGGCTTCTTGTTTTCTTCCACCGGGACAATCTTGCACTTCAGTTCTGAAAATTCAGGCTCAAAGGGGTTCCCAAAATTGCCTCCTAAGGGTATATTGAATGAACGTTCAGCAATTAATTGCGACAAGAAACAGGAGTGCCAGTGATGAACCGGCCGCTTATTGCACGAGACATTTCAATTCCGGCTGATTGGGACCGCACCGGCTTGCCGGCATGGACTTATCACAGCGAAGAATTTTACCGGTTGGAAAAGGAAGAGCTTTTCCGCCGTCACTGGCAGCTGATCTGCCATGTATCGGATGTACCCGAACCCGGCAGCTACCTCACCCTCGACATCATCGATGAACGCGTTCTTGTTGTTCGCGGCGATGATGGAGAAGTGCGCGCATTTCACAACCAGTGCCGCCATCGCGGTTCGCGAGTGGTTGCCAATACATCTGGCAAATGCAAGGGCGCGATTGTCTGTCCGTTCCATGGCTGGGTCTATCAACTCGACGGCTCGCTGCGTGGCGCAGCACGGCCGGAAACCTTCCCCCGCATGGACCGCAAGGAGTTCGGCCTGCCGAAACTCGAAATGGAAATCTGGAACGGCTTCATATTCATCCGGTTTGAAAAAGGCCCGCAGCCTTCGGTTGCCGAGGTGATGCGGCCTTTTGCCGAGGAAATCGGTCATTTCCGCATCGACGAAATGATTCCGGCCGAACGCACTTGGACCCAGATCACCCCTGTCAACTGGAAGTCGGTGCGCGACGTCGACAATGAAGGCTATCATGTTCCACTGGCCCATCCGGGGCTGCAGGATCTTTACGGCCCGAGCTATAGTGACGAGCCCTTCGTCAACGGTGTTAGCCGTTCCTATGCTGATTGCGCGGATCGTGGCGGGCGGCGCTGGAGCGTGAAGAATTACATCAATGCGATCGAACCGCGTGAGCATTTGCCAAAATCGCTGCACCGGGCCTGGATCTATTACGGCATGTTCCCGAACATCGTGATCTCGGTCGCGCCGGAGACGGTGCAGTTTTATCAGGAGTTCCCGCTTTCGGCCCGGCGGACCATGTTGCGCGGAGCGGTCTACCGGTACGCGGAAGAGACAAGGCAGCAGAAGCTCGCACGTTATCTTTCGGCGCGAATTGACCGGGAAACCATTGCCGAAGACGTGCAGCTGACCATCTGGTCGGATGAGTCGATGGCGTCGCGGTCGTTTTCCGGTTTCTATCTCTCCGATCTCGAATATGGCGTGCGCAGCCACCACGACCATTTGCGGGCGGTGCTGCCGATCGCCAACCTCGACACACTTCCGGCGGGTGCGGATATGTCGGCGCTGAACCGGCAGATGGCGGGGAACTGATCGGCGAGGAACGGCTGCGCTCGGTCTCAGCCGTTCCACAAGCCTTCGCTGCGCAGATCGTCCTGCGTGCGGGAAACCGCTTCCTTCAATATCGCCGCCATTTTTGTGATCTGCTCTTCTGACATGGTCAGTGGCGGCGACATAACGCACATGTTGATGATCGGGCGAACCAGCAGGCCGAGCGCCTGAGCATGGCGGTCGATGCGGTTGCCAACATCGGTGTCGAGTTCCAGCGGATTGCGCGCCACCTTGTCGGCGACGCATTCGACGCAGGCCATCATGCCGATGCCGCGAACCTCGCCCACCAGCGGCAATTCATTGAGCGCTGCGAGGCTCCGCTGGAACAGGGGCGCCATCTGCCGGGCATGGTCCAGCAGTCCGTTTTCAAGTATGTCGAGGTTCTTGTGCGCGACCGCGCAGCCGATGGGGTGAGCGGTATAGGTGTAGCCATGACCGAACATGGCTTCGGGATGGTTTGAGGCGCGCAACTCCGCCATCAGGCGGCGTGAGATCATGACGCCGCCCAACGGGAAATAGCCCGATGTGACGCCCTTGGCAAAAGTGATCATGTCGGGTTCGACCCCGAACACCTCGCCGGATGCAAACACATGCCCGAGCCTGCCAAAGGCTGTGACCACTTCATCGGCAATAAAGAGAATGTCATTCTTGGCGCAGACTTCCTGCACGCGCCGCAGGTAACCTGGTGGCGGCACGATGACGCCACCCGATGCCATCACCGGTTCGCCTACAAAGGCAGCAATGGTGCCCGCGCCATGTTCGGCAATGACTTCTTCTAGTTCAGAAATCAGCTGATCACAAAACGCTTCCATGCCGAGACCGGGCGCACGGCGGTAAGGGTTCGGGCAGGACAGACGGATGACATGCTCCTCGGCCTGATCCATCCATTCGCGGGCGCGCGGGCGCCCGTTCAGCGATGCGCTCAAATAGGTGCTGCCGTGGTAGCCCCCTTCCCGGCACAGGAATTTCTTCTTGTCCCGGCGGCCGCGCACATTGTTGTAGAACTGGGCAAACCGCAGCGCGGTTTCCATCGCGGTCGAACCGCCAGTGGTGAAAAACACATGACCGATATCGCCCGGTGCATGCGCCACCAAACGTTCGGCAAGTTCGTCGGCGATGCGGTTGGAAGTGTACCAGGGCGTGTTGTAGGAAAGCGCCATCGCCTGATCGCGCATGGCATTGGCCAGCACTTCATTGCGGTGTCCGGCATTGGTGCACCACATGCCGGCGGGTCCGTCGATCAGCCGGCGCCCCTGCTCATCCTGCACATAGACGCCATCGGCTTCGATCATGCCCTCACGCCGCTCTGCACCAATCGAACCGGCAACCGGCCAGGGCTGGACGTGGGCAAAGCCCTTGCTGCCCCCGTTTGTGGTGGTGTTCATGAACCAGGTCCTCCCCGTCCGCGGGACAATGCCGACACAGGCCAAAAGAAAATTGCTTATTGAATGGCCGTTCAGCCAACTTTCGCAGAAAAGGCTCTTGCTTTCAATCAGGGTGTTGTCATTAAAATGCCATCCAACACAGTGGCCGGCACAAACGAACAAGGGGAACCGCCGCCATGCATTTGAGTCAGACCGGCATTTCCCTGTTGCGCCGAGCGGAGAGGTAGCGCCGGTGCGAGCTTCCGCGAACCGTCTGCTCGCCAATAGTGACGTTCGCGGCTGGCTTGTTGTTTCCCCGCCTTTCCTCTATGCGCTGCTGATGCTTGCCGGGCCGATCCTGGTGATCTTTGCCCACAGCTTCTGGTCCCAGGATTACCTGACCATCGACCGTACGTTCACGCTGGCGAATTATCGCGCGGCGTTGACCGAGCCGATCTATCTCGACCTGTTGGGACGCTCGCTGTTTGTTTCGGCGGTGGTGAGCGTCATTACCGTGCTGCTGGCCTACCCGGTCGCC
>JBGSNX010000060.1:0-8681 GCA_041739465.1 Salaquimonas sp. | reverse complement strand
TCGGCTGGTCGCCGGACGGGGTGAACGGCGTCACCATCTTGAGGGCGATGCCGCCTTCCGATTTCGGCGGGCGGGCAGGGCGGTGCGGCACCCAGGCTGTCAGGTTCGGATCGCCTGCTTCGAGCAGGCTTTTCAGCGACTCCACCGTGGCGGTTACCCCGGCAGTTGTGCCAAGCGACTCGGCCTCCTCAAGGCTGACATCCAGCCCGGCAACCGGCATCAAGCCGGCCTGCGCCCGCGCCTTGGGGTCGTTTGAAGCGCCAATCAGCGTGCCGCGCGAGGTGCGCTTGTCTGCACTCACGCCTTTTGCCTGCGGTCCGGATTTCCTGTCAGCCTCCGGCTGGCCCTTCGAAGCCTTCAGCCGGTGCTTGCCTGCCTCCGAGCGGATGCGGCGGGTTTCCTCGGCACGCGCCGCCCGCGCCGAAATTTCGTCGTTGGAAACCGCGCGCGGCAGCACATCGCCTTCAAGCTGGTCGATCCAGCTCGAAACCGGTCCCTTCAAATCGACAGGGGCGCCCTCAAACGGGGCTTGTGACGCCTCTTCAAAGCCGGAAGGCCGGCCAGTCTTCTTGTCGCGGGGTTTCGCCATGACAACTATATGGCGGGAGTCCTGCGGCAAGGGAAGGGGCGCAGCGCAATTGCTACTGACAGGGTGATGTCAGGAGGGTGGGGGGGTTAGCTGCTGAACCCGTGAAAATCACGGTGCCATTTGAGATACTCAGGATGTGGCCACAATTCCTTCTGGCTGGGCAACTTCGCTCTCAGGCCAGGAATGAGAATATGTGTCATGTCGTGGTTTAGCTTGCGCGATTGGAGAATGTTGCTTTCATCATCCAAAGACAGAAGACCACGGTCAAACATCCAGTGCACCGTGCCCGACAATGCGATTCCGTTTCGGACCCAATCATTGCCGCCATGCTCCACTGGCCTGATATGGGCTGCCTCGACTTCCGGCCGCCCATTGCCATTGATCAGTCGAAGCCCGGTAAACGCGCAAGTTCGGTCGTAGGCTCTACGGACATGATCCTTGAATTTCATGTCTCGCCATTTCCGCGAAACAAGTTGCTCAAGTATCGGGCGACTGGCTGGCGCGCCGATTATTTCTGGCTGGTTTTTGCTGTAGTCGAAAAAGCCGGATTCGCCGATTTCCTTCCCCGGAAGTTCATCATTCTCGTTATCATCAAAACGGTCTGGCCATTCTGGCTCTTCAGACAGGCCTGCCCTGATGATCCGAGCGAATTCATACTCGTCGATCAGTCGAACCGCGCTTTGCGCAACACCGCCATTTATCCTGCCGTCCGGCTGAACCAATCGGTGTTCATATCCGCCATCTTCGCGATACGGGACAAGCCGGTCGAAACCCAAAAAACGCTCGAGGTCTGCGTAATAGTGTCCCTTCAACTGTGGATCGTCCCTGATCCGAACAACACGCCCGCAACCTGTATAAAAACGCCCTTCCTTGTTTTCGATCTCTTCATAGTAAGCGATCAAATCCCCGACGATCTGTTCGACACGGGACAGGTAAATCTTCGGAAAATGGTACCGCTCTCCTTTGACGTCGTCATAACGACTGTCTGGCTTGTGGACAAAAATGCCTTTCATGCCGGCAAACCACTGAATTTCTGTTTCACTCATCCCATTGAAACGGGAGGCGGAAAAATGGCCACAAATGAAGAACGCGCAACTTGGGCAGAGCAAGCCTTGCAGAATTTCGGTGATCTCACAATGGGGGGCGAATTGTCCAAGGAAACCATTACCGACTTGATCTGCGATATATGCCACTTCGCAGAACTGAATTTGGGTCAGGACAAGGATGCTGTTCTAAAGCTCGTTGGCGCAGCAATTGGCGCGTGGAGTGCTGAAAGGGATGCGCCAGACGGCGAACCGATTTTCAACGATTCGGTCCTGATAAACATAACGATTCAGCCCTGATCGATATTTTGTAGCCGCACAATTCTTAACCTGCTTTAGTACCAATCCCAGCCTTGGATTCCCCACATGCCCACTGCCGCCCATGTCTACCCGGTCCTGCTGCTGTTTGCGTCCAATGTGTTCATGACCTTTGCCTGGTACGGACACCTCAAATACAAATCAGCGCCGTTGATGATGGTGATCCTCGCCAGTTGGGGGATCGCATTTTTCGAGTATTGCCTCGCCGTGCCGGCCAACCGGATGGGCCACAGCGTCTACAGCGCAGCGCAGTTGAAAACGATGCAGGAGGTGATCACGCTGCTGGTATTCGTCGGCTTTTCGGTGTTCTGGCTGAAGGAAAGCATCAGCCTTTCCACCGTTTCCGGATTTGCGCTGATTGCCTGCGGCGCGGCTTTGGTGTTCAGGGGGTAGTGGGCTCATTTCCGCATCAGCCACAATGGCACAAGAAATGTTGCCAGCAGCGCGACGTTCAGGGCCGCGTTCACGGGGGAGCCGGCGAGCAGCGAAGCGGTGCTGTCCACCACGAACCATGACAGCAAGGTTGGCACCAACAACGCTTTGGCCAGTTGCGGGTCGTGCGGCAGCAGCCTTGAGGCGACCTGCCAGATCATTACGCCCCAGCCTAGGGTAATGCCGCCGCCGATTGCCACACTCACGCGGTTGGCCGGTGTGGACACGGTGTCTGCCCCGTCAATGGGCCACAGGACGAAGTCGATGAACAAATTGGCGAGGCCGGCAAGCGGCGGGTGCGCGGCCATGGCAAAGCCCAGTCCCAACGCGATGAGCAGGAAGAGGCTGGCGAGGCGGATCCACAAAGAGACAAGGGCAACGGACATTTTCAGGTTCCTTTCACGGGTTGAATGCGCCGACATTTGCGGCGATACAGGCTGTTCGCAATTACCTGCGAGGTAAGTGCTGGCATGCCAAACCTGTGGCAAGCTGCTCGACAGGGGGAACAGCCATGCGGGATGAATTCGGCGCGGTCCTGCGCGAATGGAGGGGCAAGCGGAAGCTGAGCCAGCTGGAACTAGGCTTTACGGCCAATGTTTCTGCAAGGCACATCGCGTTTCTGGAGACGGGACGCTCGCGCCCCAGCCGCAGCATGGTTCTGGCGCTTGGCGATGCGCTGGATGCGCCGCCAGCCGAACGCAACCGCATGCTGGATGCAGCCGGTTTCCGGCCAGCCTTTCGTTCGCGCGCCATGGATGTTGCAGAAATGGAGCCGGTCCGGCTGGCCATCGAGCGGATCATCGACCGGCACGAGCCGTATCCGGCACTCGTTGCCGATCGGCACTGGCGGATCGTCCAAGCCAATCGCGCCGGGACAAAACTGTTTGGTGCTTTTGGCATGGCGCAAGGCGCAAGCCTGCTCGACGCCTTCACCGGCGAGGATGAAAGATCGCAGGCGCTGCGCGCGATGATTGAGAACTGGCCGGATGTGGCGGCACAGTTTCTTGCCCGCCTGCGTACCGAAAGTGCGCATTTGGGCGGTGATCCTGTTCTTGATGCAGCGGCAGCGCGGTTGGCTCGAGACCCGGCGATTGCCCGTGTGGAGGTCAACGGCGACATGCCACCCTTCATTGCGGCGCGCTACCGGATTGGCGACCATGTCTTTTCAGTCTTGACCACCATTGCCCAGTTCGGCACGGCTCAGGATGTGGCGCTGGCTGATTTACGGATCGAGTTGTTTTTCCCGGCAGATGCGGCAACAGCAGCGCTGTTTGAGGCGATGGCGTAAGGCTTCGATTCCTTTGCCGCAGTTGGCATTCAGCCGCCGGGGCCAAACAGCTCATCGGTGTTCTGGCTGAAGGAAAGCATCAGCCTTTCCACCCTTTCCGGATTTGCGCTGATTGCCTGCGGCGCGGCCTTGGTGTTTCGCGGCTAGTCCATTGTGGCGGGATTAGCCGTTGTTGCAAAAAAACCCCGCCATGCTTTCGCATGACGGGGCTTGGCTGTTTTGCCGGCTGAATTTAGCCAGCGACCGCCTTGAACTCTTCGGAGCTCAGGCCACCGGAGGCGTCTGCGTCGGCCTGCTTGAACTGGTCTTCCGTCCATGTCCAGCCGGCTGTGGTGGCTTCCTGAAGCGAAACCTGTCCATCGGCATTCGCGTCCACCTTGGTGAAATCGGCTTCCTGCGCCAATGCTGGCGCCACTGCAAAGCCGATCGCGGCGAGTGTGAGTACGAGCTTCTTCATGGTTCTACTCCTTGTTTTAACCGGGCCTCATTCGCCCGGCTGACCAAAGCTAGGAACTGAAAAAGCCGATTAAAGGGCGGTGAAGTAACATCCTGTTTCGCTTTGCTACCGGCGTGAACAGGCGCCTCAACCGCCCACTGCAGGCATGCAGCCGCCGGGGCCAAGCAGTTGATCGGTGCTGCAGTAGCGTGCCACCGGGGCGGAAGCGCCTATGTTTGCATCGGCGAACTGGCCGCGCAGCGGATTGGCAGCTTGCCCGTTGAAATCGGGAATGCGGGCAAAGCTGCCTTCAAAGTCAGCGCCGCCATCGTGGAACAATTGCCGCACGATGAGCACCCTTGCCCCGGTAAACCAGCCCCAGCCGAAATGGTTGTAGCCAAGGGCGGCGGCGCGCGCCCGGCTCGCTTTGTCTTGCGGCCCGATCAGCAATTTGAACTGGCCGTCCAAGCCGACCTTTACGTCCGCATCGGCCAGGCAACGGCTCGTGCTGGTTTCACGCAGGCCCGACAGGCACACCGACCAGTAGCGTAGCCCTTTGGCAGCCATGGGGAGGCGGAAAGTCACCAGCACGTTCTCGCCGAGCTTCCGTTCAAGCAGACCGAAGGCGTAAACCACATGCTGATTGGCAAAATAGGGCGCCGAGCGCGGGTGGCGGGCGTAGAAGCGCACAGGCCATGCATCGCCCGCTGCCTGCATTTCGCGCGAAAGGGCAAGGATGCGCGCGATGGCGGCCTCCCGCTGCGCTGTTGCATCAGGGTCGGATACCGTTTGCGGGACGGTCATGTGGTGGCGGCAGACCGAAACCGGCTCGCCGGTTTGCGCGTCATGCAGTCTTACCTGCGGCAATTCAGTGATGGCACTTGCAGGCAGATACAGCCGCCAGACAAGACCAATCCTGGAAGCGCCCTTCGGCACAGTCAGGCCGCTTGCGGTCGCCTCGTCCTGGCGGATCGAGAACGCGAAATTGCCGCCATTGGGAGCAAATTGCGTATCGGCGATGGCACCAAGAATTGCTCCGGTTTCGGCATCATAGGCATGAAAACTGGCGTAACGGGCGCGCGGAAGGTTGCCTGAAATGCGCAGTTCAACCGGGCGACCGTCGCGCGCTGCATCGAGCACCATCACATGGTAACGGGCGCCAGCTTCGGGAAAGAACGGGATGAGGTAAGGATTGTCGGCATCGAGCCCAGGGGACCACTGGCCTGTGCAGTCATTGCTGTTGTCGCCGTGGCGACCAAGAAAGCTGGCCGTCTCAAACCCTGCGACCAACACAACAGCCGGATTCCAAATGTAAATTGCGGCAAGCGCAACTGGCAGCAACAGCAGCAAGGCCATGGAACGCAACAGGTATTTCAAGGCCCTACCCTTTGGAAATTTGCTCCGGAGGGAAGCGCTATTGCCTGATTGCGTTTGCGTATTCTTCTGGCGAAAGCGCGCCATTGGCATCGGCATCAAGCGATTGGAAAAGGTCTTCGTTCCAGGAAAGGCCTGCCGAATTGGCTTCGGCCAGCGTTACCCCGCCGTCCTTATCGGCATCGGCAGCGGCAAAGTCAGGGGTCTGGGCGCTAGCTGGAGCCACCAGCGCGGCAAAAAACAAAGCGGCGCTGAAAGTGGCAATGGCTGGTTTCTTCATGGTCTTATCCTTTGCATGTGCCGCCGCACGTTAGATGCGGTGCGATCCAATGCAAGTCATCTGCTGTTTTTCAGGCATGAAAAAGGCTTGCTGGCACGAAAATATTGGCAAAAACCGGTTGCTGCACAAAACGAAACAGGCCGACGAAAATCCGCCGGCCTGTTGATTTGGGGAACTCTATCAAGTGGCAGAGTTCTTACAGGCCTTTGAGCAAATTGCCTGCCGCCAGCACGATAAAGCCGGCGAGCGCCCAGTGGAACGCCTCCAGGCCAAGGCTGACGCCTGCATAGCGGGTGGCGACGCCGATCACGGCCAGTACCACTGCAACGATGAAGACAATAAGGGTTGGTGCGCTGAGGTTCATGGTGGTTCTCTCTCTTTGAACAGGCAACGAAGGCTTGTCCCTGCCATGGGCAAGGTCAAGTGAACTGCGTTGCATCTTTCCGGCTTTTCTCCCGTGGCCGCCCTGCCGGTGAGTCGTGCGACTGGGCTACCCTACAACTTTGGTTGGAGACTGAACACGGTTATTTGAAGCCGGATGAACAGCTTCGCTCCGTCAATCGGCCGATCAATCAACATGGGCTTCGGCGGGTACCGGGCTCGGGTTTCCCTGGCCGTCCAGAGCCACCATGACAAAGCGCGCATGCGTGACCAATTCCCGACTTCTGGTGAGGTAGCGCTGCGCCCAAGCCTCCACCGCGAGAACAATCGAGGTTCGGCCGACTTTCTCAACTTCGGTGTAGACCGACAATGTATCGCCTATTTTCACCGGCTTTTGAAAGAACATCTGGTTCACAGCGACAGTTACCACCCTGCCTCCGGCACGTTCGGCTGCGCGTATGCCGCAGGCCAGATCCATCTGTGCCATGACCCAGCCGCCAAAAATGTCTCCGGCAGCATTGGCATCTGCCGGCATGGCAAGGGTCTGCAAGGTCAGCATGCCTGAAGGAAATTGGTTCGATGCTGCATGTTCGCTCAATTTCGGGCACTCCGCTTTGCAGTTGGGTGAAAAGCACGCGAGGCTGACACCCAAGCATCTTTCATTTGCATTCCGCTAGAGTTGGGTTAAGTTTTTTGCAAGGGCGAAACAGGCGGTAACTGGCTTATGCCATTTGCTGCCGCGAGGAGAAAATGAATGCGAAACATCCTTGTAGCAATGGTCAGCTCGGCAGCCTTGGCTGCAACAGCGCTGGTCATGGTTCCTGCGCCAGCAAATGCGACCCATGAAATCGGCCACGCCATTCTTGGGGGGATTGTCGGTGGCGTCATCGGCGGCGTTATCGCCAACGGAGTGGCCAATGGACAAAACCACTGCCATGATGGTCTGGGTTGCCACTCGCATGGCGGGGCGAACCGCTATCATTACCACGATGCCTATGGAAACGTGCTTTATCAGCAGGTGGTAGCGCCGCCACCACCGCCGCAGCGCAGAATAATCATTCAACAGCAGCCGGCTGGTGGTCAATATCCGCAAGCGCACTACAATTGGTGTTTCGGCAAGTACAAGTCCTACGATCCAGGCTCCAACTCGTACCAGCCGTATGGTGGACCGCGCAGGTTGTGCCAGTCTCCCTATGGCGGGTGACGCCCAGTTTTAAGCTCTGGCCATCGGCCGGGTTAAGCAAAAGGTTTGAAGCAAAGGAGAACGCAGCATGGCAAGACATGGAGTTCACCGTTCAAGGGCAGCCGTTCGGGTTGCCGTGCAGCAACGCCAAAACGGTCTGTGGAAACTGGCAGTAGCGGCGATTGTCGCCTTGGCACTGACATTTGCGTTCAGTGCCAACAGGGCGCACGCTGGTGGAAAATATCTGGCCGGGGCAATCGTTGGCGGCATCGTTGCTGGTGCCATCATCCACCATGCCCACAAACATCACAGGGTTCACTCGCCACGTTACCGGGTCGTTCACCACAGGCCGGTGCGGGTGGTGCGCCACTATCGTCCGGTGCATGTCTATCACCGGCCGGTTCTGGTGGTTCCGCTTCCTTATTTTGCGGTTCATCGCGGCTGGTAACAAAAACTGGTACCCGGTCGCGCAAGCGTGATCGCTCAAGCAAGGGCTTTGTGACCGTTTGCACAGTTCAGGTCACATTCATGTGGTCCATGGGATTGATTGTACCGTAACTGCCAAAAAGGTGTTGGCTTTGCCTCGAGTGCAAAAAGCCTTTTAAACCCCGTCCCTTTCGAGGAGAATTCGATGTCAGTCATGTTCCGCTCAGCTACCGCCAAAATAGCTGCAATCGCTTTCACTACCCTGGTTTTCAGCGGTCCTGCTTTTGCAGCCGGTGAAACCGATACTTCCACCACGACCACCGAAACGCCTGCACCCAAGTGCAAGGAAGGTCAGGTTTGGGATCCAACTGCTTCCACCTTTTTTGGCAAGGGCAAATGCGTTGTAGCAGCCGAGATCAAGAAGCCGGCTCCTGAGAAGCAGTCGATGATCTATGATTACGGCAAGTCGCTGGCCAAGTCCGGCGAATATGCCTTGGCGATTGAAGTTCTGGCCATGGCACCCGATCAAAGCGATGCGCGGGTCCTGAATTACCTTGGCTATTCGAACCGCAAGCTTGGCAAGATGGATGAAGCTCTGGGATATTATCAGGCGGCCATCGCGCAGAACCCGGATTTCAGCCTGGTGCGTGAATATCTGGGCGAAGCTTACATCCAGCTGGGGCAACTCGAGCAGGCACGCGGCCAGCTTTCTCAAATCGAACGCATCTGCGGCGGGCGCACCTGCGGCGAGTATGGTCAGCTTGCCAAGCTGATCGTCGAAAGCCAGAGCGCAAACTGATCTGGTTGTTGAACAATTGACATGGCAAACCCCGCTTCGGCGGGGTTTTCTGTTTGTGGCGCAAGTCTGGTCCGAACGGGCTTGCCATCGCCCAAAATGAATCCGGTCCCGCAGCCTTGGTCATCAGGGGCG
>JBGSNX010000040.1:0-20912 GCA_041739465.1 Salaquimonas sp. | reverse complement strand
CAATGCTGTTGTCTCTTGGAACCCCGCACAACCTTGCAGCTTTCAAGATCCAGGACCCTGCAGGCATTCCAAACGTTTCTCCGCTGACGGCTGCCCGCCAGATGCTGCAGGAACCGCTGGACGTGCACTATGCGGGCACAGCCTCGTATTATGATGCGATCCGCGCTGCCGTTCGCTGGATGAAGGCCAATGAAGGCTCGACAACCGTTTGCTCGATGTACTTGCCGACCGATTTCGGCGAGGAAATCCATATGGGCGCGGTAGACGAAGCCAAGGAATCCGGCATGAAATATGGCGTTGATTCCACCCACAAGCCTGACGATGCCGACTTTGCCGGTGCGTTGCAGAAGATGAACGAAGGCGGTTGCAATCTCGTGACAGTGGCCCTGGGTCTCAAACAGGTCATCACTGTTTTGGGTACCGCCAAGAAGCTTGGCTACAACGACATGAAGTTCCTTGGTTCTTCGGCCTCGTTCCACACAGCGATTGCAAAGGTCCCGGGCGGCATTACCGAAGGCTTTTTCGGTGCAGCCGGATGGCAGGATCTTGAAGCACGCGCTGCCGAACCGGAAGTTGCTGCCTGGATTTCTGCTTATCAGGCATCAACCGGTGAAAAGGACCTTCCGGGCACCGGCGCATTGCTGGGCCGCTCAGCAGCCGGACTTCTGGTTGCCGGTCTTGAGGCAGCAGGCAAGGACCTGACGCATGCCAGCTTCCAGAAAGCCATGGAATCCCTGTCGTTCGAAGACAAGATCGCTGGCAACAAGGTGCAATTGGGCGCCGGCGACCATCTTGTAGCCGACGAGATTTTCATCTCGAAAATCGAAGGCGGATCGTGGAAGACGCTTGCTGCAACCAAATGATCGTTTGACGCAAACAAAATCAGGGGGTGGCCGCGAGGCCACCCCTTTTGTCATGAAGCAGATGTAAACGAACGCGTTGGGCGATGGCACTCAGGCATCGCGGCTTTCGGGGAAAGGAATTGACCATGAAGATTTCAGATACGGTGGCAGTGGTTACCGGAGGCGCATCAGGGCTTGGCGCTGGAACCGTCCGCAATTTTGTCGCGGGCGGCGCAAAAGTCGTGATCTTCGACATGAACCCGGCCAAGGGCGAAGCGCTTGCCGCCGAACTTGGCGATCATGTGCTTTTCCAGAAGGTTGATGTGACCAGTGAGGATGCCGTCAAGTCAGGCCTTGACGCAGCAATCGCCAAATTCGGCAAGATCAATGCCTGCATCAATTGCGCGGGTATCGGCATGGCGATGAAGACCATGGGCAAGGATGGCCCGCACACTTTGGAAATCTTCAAGAAAGTCATCGATATCAATTTGACCGGAACGTTCAACACGCTGCGTCTTGCAGTTGAACGCATGAGTGCAAACCAGCCCAATGATGAAGGCGAGCGCGGCGTGATCGTCAACACGGCGTCGGTTGCAGCCTATGACGGGCAAAAAGGCCAAGTTGCCTACTCCGCATCCAAAGGCGCGATTGTCGGCATGACCTTGCCGATCGCCCGCGATCTGGCGTTCTACGGCATCCGGATCTGCACCATTGCGCCAGGTCTTTTCTACACTCCGCTGTTTGAAGGTCTTGGCCAGAAGGTGGTCGACGAACTGTCGGCGCAGGTAACGTTCCCCAAGCGTTTGGGAGCGCCTGCCGAATATGGACAGCTTGCCCGCAACATCGTTGAAAGCCCGTATCTGAACGGCGAGACCATCCGTCTCGACGGCGCGATCCGGTTGCCGTAATCCGTCCATGGCCGGACCGCTTGCTGGCTTGAAAGTTATCGAAATGGCGGGGCTCGGGCCCTGCCCTTTCGCTGGCCAGATGCTTGCCGATCTTGGCGGCGAGGTCGTGGTGATCGACCGCGATGCAGGCGGCGATTTCTCAGGCGACATCAACCGGCGCGGCAAGAAATCCATCGCGGTCAATCTCAAGGCGGCGGGGGCGCGCGAACTCGTCCTTTCGCTTTGCCGGTCGGCCGACGTGCTGATCGAGGGCTTCCGCCCCGGCGTGATGGAACGTCTCGGGCTTGGCCCCGATGCTGTTCATGCCGCAAACCCGGCCTTGGTCTATGGCCGGATGACTGGCTGGGGTCAGTCGGGCCCACTTGCCAACAGCGCAGGACATGACATCACTTATCTGGCGATTACCGGCGCGCTGCATGCCATGGGTGAGGCCGGCAAGCCGCCGGTGCCGCCGCTCAACCTGGTGGCAGATTACGGCGGCGGTTCAATGTTCCTTTTGGCTGGCCTCCTTGCAGCGCTGTTTGAACGGTCGAAATCGGGCAAGGGCCAAGTGGTGGATGCAGCGATGGTCGACGGTGTTCCGGCCATGATGGGGCTGGTGCATACCATGCTCGGCGCCGGGCTTTGGCAAAACCGGCGGGAGAGCAATCTGCTCGATGGCGGCGCGCCGTTCTACCGCTGCTATGCAACAGCGGACGGAAAGTTCGTGGCTGTCGGTGCGCTCGAACCACAATTTTATGCCATTCTGGTGGAAAAAACCGGCCTCGACCCGGCCTGGCTCCGCCGGCAAATGGACACGAGGCTTTGGGCCGAACAGGCGGCGGCGCTGGCTGCGGCTTTTGCAGGGCGCAGCCGGGATGAGTGGGCGGCCCTGTTTGAAGGAACCGACGGATGCGTGGCGGCGGTACTTGATCTTGAAGAAGCCGCCAGGCATCCGCACAATGCTGCAAGGGGCATTTTCCAGCGGCAACCGCACGGCCTTGCCGCTGCGCCAGCGCCGCGATTTTCCCGCAGCCAGCCGGCTGTGCCGGTACAGGCCGGGACTTCCGGTGGCGATGGGCGCGATATCCTTTCGCAGTCGGGATTTTCGGCAAGCGAGATCGATGAACTGGAGCGCAGTGGCGCGTTGCGCCTTGTGGAGGCAGCCAAATGACAGATGGGCAAGTGACGGGTGGGCAAACAGTCAGCGTTCTGCTCGAGGGCAATCTGGCGATGGTGACGCTGAACCGACCGAAGGTGTTCAACGCCTTCAACGGCGCAATGCGTTCGGAACTGCTGGCAGCCGTCCGCAGCCTTGAAGACAATGAGGCGGTGCGGATCGTGGTGCTGCATGGCTCAGGTCCGGGCTTTTGCGCTGGAGCTGACCTTTCCGAGGGCATGCCTGAATCGATCGCGCAACAGCTGGAACAGCAATACAAGCCTTTCCTTGTTGAGATCGCTTCCAGCAGCAAAATCTGGATGGCCGCCATTCACGGCTCGGCGGCGGGCATTGGCGGTGCTTTGGCCATGACCTGCGACCTCGCGGTGATGGAGGAAAATGCCAATATCTACCTCGCCTTCGCGGCGATCGGCCTGGTGCCCGATGGCGGCGCTACGTGGCATTTGCTCAAGGCCATGGGCCACAAAAAGGCGCTGCAGACCATCATTGAAGGGCGAAAAATTTCGGCGGGCGAGTGCCTCGAGGCAGGCCTCGTCAACAAGTTGGTTGCGCCCGGCGTTGCGCTGCAGGCGGCGCGGGACTGGGCGATCCAATTGGCACAAGGCGCACCATTGGCGCAGCGGGCCGCGAAGGCGGCACTGAGGGCAGCCAATGAGATCGATCTGGCGCAAGCCATCTCGCTGGAAGCCCAATTGCAGGAGAACCTTGTCAAGACACAGGATTGCCGCGACGGAGTGGCGGCCTTCTTTGCAAAAAGGAAACCGGTCTTCTCGGGAAAATAACTCTGGCCTTATGCATTGCGTGCCACTGGACGGACAGCGACAATAGCCCGCCGATTTAGAAAGTGTTTGCGCCGAAAAACAATTAGAATGGTGCAGGCGGACGGGGGGATTCCGGTTTGAAAACCAAAGAGGTGGCCAAAAGGACCGGATCGCATCGTCTCGACACTTCGCCGTACGTGTCCGACGAAATTCGCCAGACCACCTGCTACATGTGCGCCTGCCGATGTGGCATCAACGTGCATATCCGCGACGGCAAGATCCGTTACATCGAGGGCAATCGCGACCATCCGGTAAACCGCGGCGTTTTGTGCGCCAAAGGCTCGGCCGGCATCATGCAGCAGGAATCGCCGGCCAAATTGCGCAAGCCGCTGCTCCGCACCGGCGAACGCGGCGAAGGCAAGTTTCGCGAAATCGAATGGGAAGAGGCGTTGTCGCTTGCAGCCAGTTGGCTTGGCGAAGTGCGCGAGGAAAATCCCAAAAAGCTGGCGTTCTTCACCGGGCGTGACCAGAGTCAGTCACTGACCGGCTGGTGGGCGCAACAGTTCGGAACGCCGAATTTTGCCGCGCATGGCGGATTTTGTTCGGTCAACATGGCCGCTGCCGGGATCTATACTTTCGGCGGCGCGTTCTGGGAGTTCGGGGCTTCGGACTTCGAACGTGCCGAGATGTTCATGATCTTCGGTGTTGCCGAGGACCATGATTCCAACCCGATAAAACTTGGTCTTTCGCGGCTTAAGGCGCGCGGCAAGAAAATCGTCGCGGTCAATCCGGTGCGCACCGGCTACAATGCCATCGCCGACGAGTGGGTGGGGATCACTCCCGGCACCGACGGGCTATTCATCCTCTCATTGATCCATGTGCTTTTGAAAGAGGGTAAGGTCGATCTCGACTATTTGCTTCGGTACACCAATGCCGCCTGGCTGGTTTGCGGCGATGAAGAAGCCGCCAATTTCGGACTGTTTCTGCGCGATACCGAAGGCAATGCGCTGATCGCCGACCGCGAAACCGGCAAGGTTCACTCCCGCAAACAAAAGGGCATCAAGCCCGCGCTGCAGGGCAGATTTGCAACACCCTCCGGTGAGAACGGTGTGCCGGTGTTCGAGTTGCTTGCCCGCAAATACGATGATCCGCGCTACAGCCCGCAATCTACGCAGGCAATCACCGGTGTTTCAGCAGCACAGACGCGGCGGCTGGCGATGGAAATTGCGCAAGCCGCGTTTGAACGCGAGGTGGTGATCGACCAGCCCTGGACCGACCTCAATGGCGAGCGACATGAAAAGATGATCGGCAGGCCGGTTTCCTTTCATGCCATGCGCGGGATCTCTGCGCATTCCAACGGATTCCAGACCGCCCGTGCCCTGCATCTGTTGCAGATACTGATAGGTTCGATTGATGCGCCGGGCGGGTTCCGCTTCAAACCGCCCTATCCGCGCCCGGTCAGCGCACAGCCCAAGCCGCATGGCCGGGTTTGCCGCGCAAGCGAACCGCTGCCCGGTCCGCATCTTGGGTTCCCCGAAGGGCCTGAAGACCTTCTGCTTGAAGAAGACGGGGTGACGCCGATCCGCATCGACAAGGCGTTTTCATGGGATGCGCCACTGTCGGCACACGGCCTGATGCACATGGTCATATCCAATGCCCATGCCCGCGATCCCTATGGCGTTGAAGTCCTGTTCATGTACATGGCCAACATGGCGTGGAATTCGTCGATGAACACATCGGCGGTCATGACCATGCTCACCGACAAGGACGAAAGCGGCCAGTATATCATTCCCAAAATCATCTATAGCGATGCCTACGCCTCGGAGACCGTCGCGTTTGCCGATCTGGTGCTGCCGGACACCACCTATCTGGAACGGCATGATGCGATATCGCTGCTTGACCGCCCGATCAGCGAGCCCGACGCCGTGTGTGACGCAATCCGCTGGCCTGTGCTTGAACCTGATCGCGATGTTCTCGGGTTCCAGAGCGTGTTGCTTGATCTGGGAGCCAGGCTCGGCCTGCCGGGCATGGCCAATGAAGATGGGTCGGCAAAGTACAAGAACTACGCCGACTACATGGTGAACCATGAACGACGGCCAGGTGTTGGTCCATTGGCTGGCTGGCGGGGAGCTGACGGCAACAAGAACGGGCGTGGTGAACCCAATGCGCACCAGATTGAAGAATACATCGCCAATGGCGGGTTCTTCCGCGAGCATGTCCCGCCGGAGGCCGCGTACTTCAAGCATGCCAACCAGCACTGGCAGAATTTTGCCATTTCGGCCGGATTGCAGGACAAGCAGCACGAGAACATATTCCAGCTCTATCTTGAGCCGCTGAGAAAGTTTCAGCTGGCTGCCGAAGGCAAGATTGAGCCACAGCCGCCGCAAACCCACCGGCAGCGCATCATCGATTGTTTCGATCCGCTGCCAAATTGGTACGCGCCGTTTGAAGGCGACATGGTGGATAGCAAAATGTATCCGCTGCACGCGATCACGCAGCGCCCGGCGGCCATGTACCATAGCTGGGGGTCGCACAACGCCTGGCTAAGGCAAATCCACGGCGAGAACGCGATGCATGTTCCAGCAGCAGTTTGCGACGATCAGGGGCTCAAGGATGGCGACTGGGCCGATGTGATGTCGCCGCATGGGCAAATTCGGGTTCAGGTCAAACGAATGGAAGCGGTCAATCCCAGAACATTGTGGACCTGGAATGCGATTGGCAAGCGCAGCGGCGCATGGACCTTGGATGCCGATGCGCCGGAAGCGCGCAAGGGATTCCTGCTCAACCATCTGATCAGTGAATTGTTGCCTGAGAAAGGCGATGGTTTGCGCTGGAGCAACAGCGATCCGATCACCGGCCAGGCTGCGTGGTTTGATCTCAAGGTGCGCATCGTCAAATCCGCAAGCCAGGGCGAAGTCACGCAGCCGCAATTCCCGGCGCAGCAAAATCCGGTTCCATCGAGAAAAGGCGATGTCGCCTATGGCGGGGAGCAGCAAAAATGACCAGCCTGCCTCAAACCGTCGACAAGAAGCTGGGACTGGTCATCGACCTCGACATCTGCGTCGGGTGCCATGCATGCGTCGTCATTTGCAAGGAGTGGAATACTTCAAGCCAGGCCTCGCCTTTGGCGGATGTGGATGCCTATGGCAGCGAGCCGTCTGGCGCATGGCTCAACCGCATCCACACTTTTGAAATCACGCCTCCCGATGCTCCTGCGCAAATTGTGCATTTCCCCAAATCGTGCCTGCATTGCGAAGATGCACCCTGCGTGACCGTTTGCCCGACAGGCGCCTCCTACAAGCGAAGCGAAGACGGCATCGTGCTCGTCGATGAGTCCATGTGCATTGGTTGCGGGCTTTGCGCCTGGGCCTGCCCCTATGGCGCGCGCGAGATGGACCCGGTCGAAAAGGTGATGAAGAAATGCACGCTCTGCGTTGACCGCATCTACAATGAGAATCTTGAAGAGGTGGACAGGGTGCCTGCATGCGTTCGGACCTGTCCGGCCAATGCCCGCCATTTCGGTGACTTTGCCGATCCGCAATCAGATGTGTCGCAAATGGTCTTGCAGCGAGGCGGGTTTGATTTGATGCCGGAAATGGGGACAAGGCCGGTCAACAAATATCTGCCGCCGCGCAAGAAGACCTGTGCCGAACTGGTGGCAGCAGATGTGCCGGTTGCGGGTAGTTTTCTGGGTTGGCTCGACCGCGCCCTTGAAAGGCTCGGCTGATGCATCCGGCAATCTCGGTCATTTTCTTTACGGTCATTTCCGGAGCCGGATTTGGGGGGATTTTCTGGATCGGCGCGGGTCTGGCAGACGGATCACCGACGATTGCCAGATTTGCGGTGATGCTGCTGTCTTGCAGCCTTGCGGTTGCCGGGCTTTTGGCTTCCACGTTGCACCTTGGCCATCCTGAACGGGCGTGGCGGGCATTCAGCCAATGGCGCTCGTCATGGCTTTCGCGCGAAGGGATTTTGGCAATTGCCTGTCTTATTGCTTTCGGGACGCATGCGCTGCTTTGGATGACCGCACTTGCAGGCATGACGATCGCCGGATGGCTCGCGGCGGCGCTGGCCTTGGCAACAGTATTTGCGACCGCGATGATTTATGCGCAGTTGAAGACGGTGCCGCTCTGGAACCAATGGCTGACGCCGCCCGTCTATCTTGCCTTTGCACTTTCCAGCGGGTTTGCACTGGTGGCAGCAGTTTCACCAGCAGGATATTTCCTGGGCTTGCCGACGGCTTTGACTGCGCTGGCGCTTTTGGTCATCGCCTGGGCGTTGAAGCTGGCCTGGCACCTGCAAGGGCAGGTTTCCACTTTGGCGCAGCGCGGCTCAGATACCGGCACAGCCACGGGGCTTGGTGATCTTGGCAAGGTGCGCCTGTTTGAACGCCCGCACACCGGCGAGAACTATCTGACAAAGGAAATGGTACACAAGATCGGTCGAAAGCATGCCGCTAAGCTTCGGTTGTTTTCGGTTCTGACCGCCTTTGCCAGTGCGGGAATTGTTTGCCTGCTGGTCTGGCTCGCCGCCTTGCCCAATCTTGTGCTGGCCCTTGCGGCGTTGCTGCAGATCGCTGGGCTTTTTGTTGAAAGATGGCTGTTTTTCGCAGAAGCAAAACACGCCGTATCGCTATACTATGACTGAAACATAACGCTGGAGGCCACATGTCGCAGACCATTGAGCAACGCCTGGAAGAGATGGGCATCGTCTTGCCCGAACCACCAAAACCGGTCGCCAGCTATGTCGGCTTCGTTCGGGCGGGCAACATGGTTTTCGTTTCAGGCCAGTTGCCGTTTGTCCAAGGGCGCGTCGTACAAGCAGGCCTCCTTGGCCGCGATGTTTCGGTGGAGCAGGGCGCTGCGGCTGCTCGAATTTGCGCAATCAACCTGCTTGCGCAGGTCAAGGCGGCTTGCGGCGGCAATCTGGAAGCGGTGCGCCAATGCGTCCGGCTTGGTGGCTTCGTGGCCTGCTCCGATGCATTTGCCGACCATCCAAAGGTGATCAATGGCGCATCGGACCTGATGGGCGAAGCGCTGGGTGAACGCGGGCGCCATGCTAGGACTTCGGTGGGCGTTACATCCCTTCCGATGAATGCCAGCGTTGAAGTTGACGCGATTTTCCTCGTAGAATGAAGCCGTTTGGGAGACGCATGCAGTGACCAAAACCTTTGTGACCCATCTTGAGTGCTCGCTGACCGGAAAGACCTACAAGGCCGGAAAGGTGCACGGATTGTCGGAGGCCGGTCGGCCGCTTCTGGTGCGCTACGACCTCAAGGCAATGAAAGAGGCGGTGTCACGCAAGGACATCGAACAGTCTTCCGAGGCTGGCTTCTGGCGATATGCGGCCATGCTGCCGGTCAGGAAAAAGCAGAACCGGATTTCACTTGGCGAAGTTGTCACGCCATTGATACCCCTTCAACGCAGCGCCAACTGGTTGGGTGCAAAACCCGGCAAAGCCATCGTCAAGGATGAGGGTCGGCTTCCGACCGGATCTTTCAAGGCGCGTGGCTTGTGCCTTGCGGTGTCCATGGCCAAGGAATTTGGCATTGAACATTTGGCAATTCCCACCAACGGCAATGCCGGCGCAGCCATGGCGGCCTATGCCCGCCGTGCAGGCCAGAGAGCCACCGTTTTTTGCCCAGCCGACACGCCGGAAATCAACATTCGCGAGATCGAAGCTCAGGGCGCGCAGACCTGGCTTGTCAACGGCCTGATCAATGATTGCGGCAGGATCGTCGGTGAGGGCAAGGAAAAGGCAGGGTGGTTCGACACCTCAACGCTCAAGGAGCCCTACCGGATCGAAGGTAAGAAGACGATGGGCCTCGAACTCGCCGAGCAGTTCGGCTGGAAACTCCCCGACGTTATTTTCTATCCAACTGGCGGCGGCACCGGCCTCATCGGCATGTGGAAAGCCTTTCACGAATTGAAAGCGCTTGGCTGGATCAAGGGCAAGTTTCCCAGGATGGTGGCGGTTCAGGCAGAGGGCTGCGCACCGATCGTCAAGGCGTGGGCTGCAGGGGACGAACATGCGCCGCTTTGGCAAAATGCCCACACTGTTGCATCGGGTATTCGAGTGCCTATTGCGGTTGGCGATTTCCTGATCATTCGGGCGGTCAGGGAATCTGGCGGGTATGCGGTTGCCCTGCCGGATGATGAAATCATTGCTGCGCGTGACGCCATTGCGCAGGAAGAAGGATTGCTGCTTTGTCCAGAAGGGGCGGCGACGGCTGCGGCCTACAAGCGCGTGCTTGCAGAAGGCAAGGTCGGCGAGAAGGAAACGGTGATCCTCTACAATTGTGCCACCGGTCTCAAATATCCATTGCCTGAAGTTACCCGTTCCATCGACAAGAATCAGCCGGTTGACTACGCCATGTTCAAATCCTGAACGGGAATACGCGATTGCCAAACCGTCCTTCGATACATCATCCCACGATCCTGGTGGCAGGGGTTGCCGTGGTCGATTTCGTGTTCAAGGTCGAGGAAATGCCCCGGCTTGCACAGAAATATCGGGCGAAAGATGCCGAAATCATCGGCGGTGGTTGCGCGGCAAACGCCGCTGTTGCGATCAGTCGGCTTGGCGGGCGGCCCATTCTTGCCGGACGTATCGGGCAGGACATCATCGGCGATCTGATCCTCGATGAACTGCGGCAAGAGAAGGTTGATGTTGATCTGGTTCATCGGTTTGAGGGGCATCGATCTTCGTTTTCTTCCGTCTATATCGACGGTGCAGGGGAACGGCAGATCGTCTCGTTCCGCGACACGACCATGAGCTTTGCCGGTGATTGGCTGCGGGAATCCTTCCCAAAGAAGATTGACGCAGCGCTTGCCGATACGCGCTGGCCGGAAGGGGCGGCAGCAGCAATGGAAGGTGCCCGCAAGCTTGGAGTTCCCGGTGTGATTGACGCCGAACCACCAACGCATGATGCAATTGCTGCGCTCAGGGCCGCAAGCCATGTTGCGTTTTCGCGCCAGGGGCTTGCCGATTTCAGTGGGGTCACGGCAGTCGCGGAGGGGTTGAAGATTGCCCGTCAAAAGCTGGAGCATTTTGTTTGCGTGACCGATGGTGCCAAGGGTGTCTGGCA
The DNA here is from genome assembly GCA_041739465.1 of Salaquimonas sp. Lineage (GTDB taxonomy): Bacteria > Pseudomonadota > Alphaproteobacteria > Rhizobiales > Rhizobiaceae > BOKV01. Next base: position 10,158 of record JBGSNX010000040.1, on the reverse strand, counting down.
CCTTGAAGGGAGCCGCGCAATCCACACGCCAGCCTTTGCAGTAGATGTTGTCGATACGCTTGGCGCGGGCGACATCTGGCATGGCGCTTTCACGATGCGCCTTGCCGAAGGCGCGCCGGAGCGCGACTCCATCGTTTTTGCAAACGCGGTTTCAGCGATCAAATGCACGCGGTTTGGCGGTCGCAAGGGTACGCCTTCGCGCGAAGAAGTCAGCAAATTTTTGGCTTTGCGGGACGCAGTCGTTTGAACTGGCCCATACACCTTTATGCAATCGTGTCGGCTGACGACTGCATTGCAGACGCCGATGGCAACATGCCCAAAGCGCTGATGAATGATGCCGACTGGCAGACATTTCAGGCTGAACTTGATACCTGCCGCATGATCATTCTTGGCCGACGCTCACACGAGGCAACGCCAAATGGCGCGGGGCGGCTGCGGGTGATCCTGACCCGCTCGGTGGATGGTCTTCACAAACGCGAAGATGGCTGGTGGTGGAACCCGCATTCTGTCAGCTTTGCCGAAATGGCAGCCCGCGTGGCTCCTGGTGGGGGGAAGGTGGGCGTGCCAGGCGGGCAGGAAGTGTTCGGGCACTTTTTGGCACAAGGCATGGACGCATTTCATCTGACGCGGGCGAAAAAGGTGTACCTGCCCAATGGCCGCAAGGTATTTGCGGGCCCAGCCAGCGCAGAAAAACAGCTGGGAGATGCCGGTCTTGTGCCCGATCATCCAAAAGTGCTTGATGGCGAAAACGCCATCGAACTGACAGTGTGGCGAAAGCAAACGAGGGAGGAGCAGCCGTGATGCTGTCTGCGGGAAAATTGTGGGGATTGCGGCGCATGGCGGATGCCGCCGGCCGGTTCAAGATGACCGCAGTTGACCAGCGCCCGCCGATCATCAAACCGATTGCCGAGCATTATGGAAGTGCAGAAGCGCCATGGGCAGATGTTGCCGGGTTCAAGCGAATGCTGATCGAAACCTTGCAGAGCGAATCCTCCGCAATGCTGCTCGACCCGAATTATGCCATCCCGGCCGGGATTGATGCGCTTTCGCCGAGGTTGGGCCTGATCGTGACCTTGGAAGATTCAAGATTCACGGAAACGCCCGATGGCCGGTTAAGCCAGCAGATCGACAATTGGTCGGTCGGCAAGATCAAGCGCATGGGTGCTGACGCGGTAAAGGTGCTGGCGTGGTACCGCCCCGATGCGCCGGATTCTGTCTGTCAGAAGCAAAAGGACTTTGCCAAACGTATCGGTGAGGAGTGCCACCGGCACGACATTCCTTATCTTTTCGAACTGCTGGTCTATCCGTTGGCAAGCGACGCCGAAAAAGGTGGCGACTATCAGGAGATGCAGAGCAAGCGAGCTGACCATGTCCTTCAATCAGTTGAAGCATTTGCGGCGCCCGATTTTGGCATCGATGTCTTCAAGCTTGAAAGCCCGGTCGCGGCTACGGATGTGCCGGGCGTGGGCAATGAGGGCTGGCAGGAAATCCAGGCATTGTTTGACGAAATGGGGAGGCTCGCCGGAAGGCCTTGGGTGATGTTGTCAGCCGGGGCGGGCAAGGCGCAGTTCAAGTCCATCCTGACCCATGCCTATCGCGCAGGTGCATCTGGATATCTCGCAGGCCGAGCCATCTGGATGGAGCCGTTTTCAAAGTTCCCGGACTGGGGAGCGATGCGCCAAGGCCTCTGCACGGAGTCGGTTGACTACATGCGCGAACTCAACACGCTGACGGATGCCACAGCGCTGCCTTTCGACCAGCACCCGGTCTATGGGGCAGACGGGGCAAGATTACCTGTTCGGGATGAGGGTTTTCGCGCCGCATATGGAGAGGCCTGATGGCGCGCAGAATTGCCATTCTGGCGCTGGCGCGGCCGACTTTCGACGTTGCCTTCGCGCAGGAAAATCTTGAGCGAATGCTGGCAAGGCTGGACCAGTGCAAATGCGAAATCACCGGTTCGCGGGAATTGCTGTTTGATGCCGACGCGACCCGCCATGCGCTTGGTGAAATTCTGGCGCAAAAGCCGGACATGGTGCTGGTGTTGCAGGTTACCTTCACGGATGCATCGATGCTGGTGGAGATTGCCGGGCAATTCAACGGTGACATCGGCATCTGGTCAATTCCCGAGCCGCGCGCAGGCGGCAGGTTGCGGCTGAATTCTTTTTGTGGGCTCAATCTGGGAAGTCACGCGCTTGGTCTGCGTGCGCGTGATTTCGGCTGGCTTTACTGTGCGCCTGATGCGGCCGATGTGGCTGAACGGCTGGACGCACTGGTCAATGGAGGGCTGAAAGGCGTGCAGCCTCCGGTAGCCAAACCGATTGCCGACAAGGTTGCCGGCGAGAAAATAACCAGCCGTCTTTCTGGCCAGACCATCGGTTTGATTGGAGAGCATCCTGCCGGGTTTGACACCTGCGCCTATGATGCTGACCGGCTGTCGGCGCTTGCAGGAATCGAGGTGAAAAAATTCGCCTTGCCCGCATTGTTTGACCAGGCAAGGCAAATGCTGCCCGAGGACGTAACGGTTTTGCGTGACCGGGTTTCCGATGTCGTTGACGCTCTGGACACCGTGGACCAAGGCCAGTTGGACAAGTCATTGGCGTTGAAGCTTGCCCTGGATGAGTTTCGCAAAAGCGGCCGCATTGATGCCTTTGCAATCCGTTGCTGGCCGGAAACTTTCACTGAATATGGCGGCGCGGTGTGCGGTCCGGTTTCCATGTTGGGTGAAGCAAGGACGCCTTGCGCTTGCGAAGCCGATGTCTACGGCGCATTCACGCAAATGCTCTTGCAAGCGGTGGCGGATGCACCGGTATTCCTTACAGACCTTGTGGATGTCGATGCAGATGATGACAGCGTCGTGGTCTGGCATTGCGGGCAGGCACCGGCCTCGATGTTTGCGGGCAAGCCTTCGGCCCAAATTCACAGCAACCGAAAGATGCCGTTGCTTTATGAATTTGCCTTGAAACCGGGACGTGTCACATTTGCGCGGGTCAGTCAGGCAGGCGGCAAGCAATGTCTTGCCATAGCCACCGGCGAAATGCTCGAGCGACCAAAATCATTCACCGGCACTTCGGGTGTCGTGCGGTTTGACCACTCCGCCAAAAAATTCGGCGACTGGCTGATCGGCGGGCGGCTCGAACACCACATGGCGCTTGCCTATGGCGACCATCATCAGGCATTGCTCGATGTTGCAGCCTCCCTCAACCTTCCTGTTCTGGATTTCAAGGCATTCGCATGACCCTTCGCTATGGCATTGTCGGCTCGGGAATGATGGGGCACGAGCATATCCGGAACATCAAGCTGCTGGAGGGCGCGCAGGTGGTTTGCGTTGCTGATCCGGATGACGCGATGCGAACTTCGGCTGCTGCGCTCGCAGGAAACGGATGCGGGGTCTTTGCCGATTATCGCCAGATGCTTGACCGCCGGAAAGACATCGAAGTGCTGGTCATTGCTGCGCCCAACCATGAACACTATCCCATTTTGCTGGACGTGATGGACAGTGGCCTGCCGATGCTGGTTGAAAAGCCATTGGGCGTGACACTGGAGCAATGTCTCGACATTCAGGAGCGCATGAGCCGCATGTCTTCGCCCTTCATGTGGGTGGCGATGGAATACCGCTATATGCCGCCCGTTGCACGGCTCATTGAAGAAGCGGCGAAAGGCACAGCTGGCACAGTCAGGATGATGTCGATCCGCGAGCACCGCTTCCCCTTCCTGCAGAAGGTTGGCAACTGGAACCGGTTTGCGGCAAACACCGGCGGTACGCTGGTGGAGAAATGTTGCCACTTCTTTGACCTGATGCGACTGGTTGCGCAATCAGAGCCGGTACGGGTCTATGCTTCCGGGGGGCAGGACGTCAATTTTGTCGATGACATGATTGATGGACGCAAGCCGGACATTCTCGACAATGCCTTTGTGGTCGTCGATTTTGCCAATGGCGTGCGGGCGATGCTTGACCTTTGCATGTTTGCCGAAGGATCCCATTGGCAGGAAATGATCTCGGTTACCGGCGACAAGGCGCGGCTGGACGCTTATGTGCCGGGTCCCGCCCGGTTTTCACCCGATGGCAAGGAGCGGGCTTCGGAGTTTGCGATCAGCCCGCGCGACACCAAGCGCGAAGAGCGCGAAATCATCCACGTGGATGAAAGCGTGCTTTCGGCAGGCGACCACCACGGTTCCACCTTCTATCAGCATCAACGGTTTCATGATTTGCTCAAAGCTGGCGCTACACCCGAAGTGGGGATCTACGAGGGGCTGGTTTCGGTGGCCATGGGTGCGGCGGCCGAGCAATCTGCTCAAACAGGCCAGGCGGTTCAGTTGCCATCTTTCAGGAAACAGCCATGAGCAGTATCGTCATCACCGAATTCATGGACTTGCCGGCAGTCGTGCGCCTCAAGGCTGAGCATGCCACGCTTTATGACCCCCAACTGGCGGACCGGCAGGACGATATCCCGGCTCTGCTTGGCGATTGCCAGGCGCTTGTCGTGCGCAACCGCACCAAGGTTACCGCCCAATTGATGGATGCGGCACCGCAGCTCAAGGCCATTGGCAGGCTGGGCGTCGGGCTCGACAACATCGACATGGAAGCGGCGAAGACCCGCGGCATCGCTGTTTATCCAGCGACCGGAGCAAACAATTCGAGCGTGGCTGAATATGTGATCGCCACTGCAATGCTGTTGCTGCGCGGCGCCTACGGGTCTTCGGCCCTGGTCGCAGCTGGGCAGTGGCCACGCAACCAGTTGATCGGCAGGGAAATCGCCGGCAAAACCCTTGGCCTGATCGGGTTCGGTGCGATCGCCCGCGAAACCGCACACAAGGCGGTGGCGCTGGGCATGGCAATAGCTGCTTTTGATCCGATGCTGCCTGAAACCGATGCGGCTTGGATAGGCGTTGACCGAATGGCTCTGGATGAATTGCTCGCCAGAGCGGACGTCGTCAGCCTGCATGTGCCGCTCACCGCACAAACCACTCGGATGATCGACGCAAGGGCAATCGGCCTGATGCCGCGCAATGCCATTCTCATCAATGCAGCTCGCGGCGGCGTGGTGGATGAAGATGCACTTTGTGCAGCGTTGAGAGAAGGCAGACTTGGCGGCGCAGCGCTGGATGTGTTCGAAGAAGAACCGCTGGGAAGGGAGGCCGGCGCAAGGTTTGCCGACATTCCCAACCTCGTAGTGACCCCTCACATTGCAGGTGTCACCGAAGAATCCAACACGCGCGTCAGCGATCTGATCGCCGAAATCATTCTCAAACATCTGGCTGGACAGGCATGAACACGCAAGAGTTTGGAACAGCGCCCGATGGGAGCACCGTCTACTGCGCAAGCATCAAGGGCGGCGGGCTGACGCTCAACCTGCTCTCGTTCGGGGCGGTGGTTCAGGACTTGCGCCTTGAGGGGCATGCCCCACCATTGGTGCTGGGGTTTGAAACCCTCGACAGTTATTTGAAGCACTCGCCCTATTTCGGGGCCACGGCCGGGCGCTATGCAAACCGCATTGCCAATGGGCAGTTCACGATTGACGGGGTCCGGTACCAGAGCGATTGCAATTTCCTTGGCAAGCACATGCTGCATGGCGGGTCATCGGGCATTGGCAAACGCAACTGGCGTTTTGTTTCGTTGACGCCGAGCGAGGCGGTGCTTGCGCTCGCCGATCCGAATGGGGCGATGGGCTTTCCCGGTAACTGCCAGATACAGGCGCATTTCTCTTTGCCGGGCGAAGGGCGTCTGGCCATTCGATATGAAGCGACCACCGACCAGCCAACCCTCGTCAACCTCGCCCACCACAGTTACTTCTGCCTCGATGGTTCGGGCAGCATACTGGACCATGAGATCGCAATTGATGCTGATGCCTATCTGCCGGTGGACGAGGAGATGATCCCGACCGGCGAGGTGCGCCCCCTTGCAGATACGGATTTCGACTTTCATGCGATGCGTCCAGTCCGGCATGAAACGGCGCAGGGCCAGGTAGTTTACGACTACAATTTCTGCATTGCGAAGGCGCGTGGGCCTTTGCGCCGCGTCGCGCAGGTCCGCTCGATGGCGTCTGGAGTGTCGATGCAGGTTCAGACAACCGAGCCGGGCGTGCAGTTTTATGCAGGTCACAAACTAAGCCCGCCGGTTCCTGGACTGGAGGGGCGAGTCTATGGCGCGCATGCCGGGCTGTGCCTTGAGCCACAGATATGGCCCGATTCTCCAAACCATCCCGATTTTCCGCAGGCGGTGTTGCGCCCCGGTGAAAACTACGCCCAGGAAACAGTCTATGCGTTTTCCATTGGGTGATGGCGTGAAAAGGACAGCTTTCGCCGCTGGTTGAGGCCTCGCCAGCAAACAGGTTAAGCGAACTTGCAGCAGAAAATTCCCGCGACAAACAGGAACACGTCATGAGCTTTGGATCCATTTCAGAACCGGCACGGCAGATTGATGTGGTGCACAAGACCGATGTGCTTGTGGTGGGCTCAGGCCCCGGCGGTCTTGCTGCCGCATTGGCTGCGGCACGGGCGGGGGCCGATGTTGCACTGGTCGAGCGCTTCGGCTGCATGGGCGGCAACATCACGGTGGTCGGCGTCGAGGGCTTTGCCTGGTACCGGCATGAAAAGACCATTGAGGCCAACGGCATTGGTCGCGAATTTGAAGACCGCGCCAAGGAAATGGGAGCGGCGGTGCCTGAATCGCAGTCGCTTTCCTACGAACTTGATTCGGAAGGTTTCAAGCTGGTTGCCGACAAGCTGGTGGAAGAAGCGGGTGTTCATCCGATGATGCACCGGTTCTTCGTCGCACCTATCATGGATGGCGACACCATCATTGGCATCATCACCGAATCCAAGGCAGGCCGGGAGGCCATTCTCGCAAAGCGCGTGATTGATGCCACCGGCGATGCCGATGTCGTAGCGCGGGCCGGAGCCCCCTTCTTCCTGACTCCCAAGGAAGACATGATGGCTGCCTCGGTGATGTTTCACCTGGCGGGCGTCGACAAGCTGAAATTCATGGAAGGTGTTCGCAGCGACCCGCAGACCTATCGCGACTGGAGCAGCGGCGCAGGCACGGACTGGAACATCGAGACATCGGGCAAGGAGGACAAGATGTTCTCGCCCTTCATCAAGAAGCCGTTCGAGAAGGCAATCAAGGAAGGCGTCATCCCTTCCAAGCTGCATACCATCGCCGGAACCTGGGGCGCCATGCACGACACGGGCGAGCTTACCTACATGAACCTTATCCATCTGGAAGGTTGTGACGGCACGGACCCTGATTCAATGACCAGAGCCGAGATGGAAGGCCGCAGACAGACCATGTTCGCCATCGAAGCGTTGCGCCGCTACATGCCCGGATGCGAGAAGGCCCGGCTGCGCAATTTCGGCATGTCCATCGGCATAAGGGACACAAGAAAGGTTGATACCGTCTATCAGATGACCGAGAATGACGTGCGGGAGCAGGGCCGGTTTGAAGATTCCATCGGCATCTATCCAGAATTCATAGACGGCTATGGAATTCTCATTCTGCCGACCACTGGACGCTATTTCCAGGTGCCGTATCGCAATCTGTTGCCCAAGAAGATCAAGAACCTTCTGGTCGCAGGCCGCTCAACTGGCGGTGACAAGGTCAGCCACGCAGCAACGCGTAACATGAGCTGTTGTGCGGTGACCGGACAGGGCGCAGGCATTGCCGCTGCCATCTCGTTGAAGTCCAACAAGGAACTTGACCGGATCGACATTGGAATGGTGCAGGCCGAGCTTGACCGGCAGGGCGTACGCCACCACTGAGCCAAGCAGCCAGTTAATCAACAGCCGGCAAAACATCTGCAGGGATGATTGCGCCCGGATGCATCACAACACAGGAAGCATAGGCGTGGCCGTCTTGCATCGCGTCTGCAAGCGGCTTGCCGCGAAGATGTGCGGCCAGGAATGCTCCGTTGAAACTGTCGCCTGCAGCTGTTGTGTCGAGCGGCTTTTCAATTGACGCATAGCGGCCTTGCAGGCCCTGCGCTCCCAAAGGCAATGGCCCGGCAGCGCCACGCTTCAACGCTCCGATGCCGGGGCAAATCCCGGCAAACCGGGCCAGCACCTGCTGTTGTGAATTCTCGCCAAACAGTGCCATTTCATCATCCAGCGAAGGCAGTGCGATATCTGCCAGCGACCAGGCCCGCGAAATCACGGTGCGGGCCGTGGCGATGTCTTGCCAAAGCCGCGGCCGCCAGTTGCTGTCAAATGCGACCTTCACAGTGCCCTTGGCGCGCAGCAAGGCCAGTCGGTCCAACAAGGCTGAACGAATGCTCTCAGGCAGGATCGCCAGTGTGATCGCGGAAAGATAGACGACTTCAAACCGCCCAAGATCATCAAGACTGGTTCCGCTGCCGGGCTGGAACAAGGTTCGCGCAGCCGAGTTCTCGCGCCAATAGTGAAAGCTGCGCTCGCCTTTTTCATCCGTGCTGATCGAGTAGAGGCCGGGCATTCGTTCCGGCGCGGTGCCGATGCAATCGGTAGCGATGGCTTCGGACGCGATCATGTTGCGCAGCCGGGCGGAAAACGGGTCGCTTCCAAGCACGCTGATGTAGGAAACATCAACCGCCATGCCACCGGCACGCTTGAGGTAAATCGCAGTGTTAAGCGTGTCGCCGGCAAAGCCGACCCGTCCCAGCGCTGGATCCAGCCGATCCAGCGCCAGTTCGATCATGGCTTCGCCGATGCAGGCGATGGATATTGGAGCGTGCGAAATGGTGGGCAATGGTGGTGATCCCGACAGGATTCGAACCTGTGACCCTCAGATTAGGAACATTCCGGAGAGTATTGCAGCACGGCAAAGTACATTGCATCATAACCACAGATTATCGCCTTTCGGCTTGAGATCATTGATAGATCAGCATACCCTGCAAGCACGACCCAATTATGCAGCCGCCAACCCCTTGATCTTTGGCATGCACGAGTTGGGCGCTTTTTGTACTTTGTAGGGAGTGGCCGAACATGCCCAAGCGCAGCAAAATCAAACTCACCCAACGCTATGTCGACAGCCTCGCGGCACCAGACCCAAGCGGAAACCAGCGCCTCGTGTTTGACAGCGACCTCGCTGGGTTCGGCGTCGTCATTTCCGGCATCAGCGGCAGCAAGTCGTGGTGCGTCCAGCGGCCGGTGAACGGCAAGACCCGGCGCATCACGCTTGGCGCGGTGAACGTGCTGCCGCATGAGCAGGCGCGGAAACAGGCGGCGGACTTGCTGCTGCAACTGGCGAACGGGATTGACCCCAAGGCGAAGCCGAAGGAGGAACTGACGATTCGGTCGGCGCTGGCCAGCTACCTTGAAAGCCGACAAGACCGGATCCGCGGATGCACCGCCGCAAGTTACGAATGGATCATCAACCGTTATCTAAGCGATTGGCTGGATCGGCCCCTGCGAGACATCACGCGGGCGGAGTGCACTCAGCGCCACAGTGAGATCGCGCAGAAGGTGGCGGCCGGCAGGCAAGGCGGCAATGGGCATGCCAGCGCTAACGGGGCGCTCAAGGCATTGCGCATGGTGTATGAGTGGGCGGCGCACATGGACGAGACCTTAAGCCCGCGCAATCCGGCCCGATTCCCGCGTGGCCAGTATCATCAGATCGCTGCGCGGGTCACGAGCGTGCCGCCCGAACACCTTCGCGAATTCTGGGAAGCTCTGGGGTTGCTGAGCAACGAGTCGCACCGATGGGCGATCCGGCTGGCGCTGCTGACCGGGTTACGCCGCCGCCCACTCGTAGCGCTTCGCTGGGAGCAGGTACAGTGGGATCGCGGTATCATTCACATCCCGGCCGTCATGGCGAAGAACAAGAAGGCGGTGGACCTACCGGTCAGTTCGCAGGCGATGGACGTGCTGCGCGAGGCGCACGACTTTTTTGGCAAGCCCGCGGAAGGCTGGTGCTGGATCAGCAACTCGCGAAGCGGGCATTTCGAGGAACCCAAGATGCCGTTGGCGGCCGTGGCCAAGGCCACCGGCATCGACGTCAGTACGCACGATCTGCGGCGCACCTTTTTGTCACTGGCGCACATGGCCGCCGTGCCGCCCTTCGGCATCGCCAAGCTGGCGACCCACATGCCGGCAGGCATCACCCAAGCCTATGTACAGGTGGGGGACGCGGAACTTGCCGGCTACGCGCAGCAGGTGGGCGACCACATCGCGAAGCTGTTGAAGCCGGCC
>JBGSNX010000036.1:0-35045 GCA_041739465.1 Salaquimonas sp. | reverse complement strand
CACGAGCAGCACTCCAACAAGACACGCTGGGTTGCAAAATACCTTATCGACATGGTTGACAAAAGGTTAAATTTTTAAAGGTTTCGACGTGGTTAATTCGAAAACTGCCTACCGCAGGCCCATCAGCGCTGCCTTTGCGATCAGCCATTGTCGCCGCAGTGGCGAGATCATGGCTGGCCGCTCGAAAATCGCCAGTTGTGCGCCCTCGCCGGCAGCCAGAAACGCGCCAACCGTCGCCAAAGGCAGGAACAATGGCTGCAAGCCCGGCTCAGCCTTGGCCAGCGCAATCAACGCCTTGGCACGGTGTTCACGTGCAAGGGCGCATAGCGCAGAAACCACCCTCGAATGACGCTCTCCTGCCGGTTCAGCGAGCCACGAACGAGCATCCAGCCCTGCTGCCGCGAGCATGACTTGCGGGGGAAACACCCGCCCCTTGCGCCGGTCAAAACCAGCCCTGCGCACAAGCTTGGCAAGGGAAAGCGCCACCCCGCCATGCCCGCAGGCATCTGCAACTGCGCGGCCCTGCCCTGCCCCGATTGCAATGGCTGACAGCTGCAGCAGCACCGAACTGGTCTGCCCGCACCAGGCTTCGAGCGCTTCAAGGTCAGGCATCGGATCGTTGTAAAGTTCGAAAACATGCGCCTCGATCAGCGCCATCAGCGGCGCAACTGGCAATTTCTGGCGTGATATTGTATCCATCAAGGCAATCGCGACAGGATGGTCGCCGTGCTCGCGTTCGCCGTCAATGACCTCGCGCCACCATTGCAGCCGGATTTCTCCTGGCATTGGCTCCGATGCACGCTCAACAATTGTCTCAATCTCGGCACCGAAGGCGAATAGTGCTGCGACGTCGGAGCGCTTGCTTTCGGGCAAATACAGCGTTGCCGCGTAACGATCAGGATCGGCTTGCCGCAACAGCGCAAGGCATGGATCAAGCGAGGGCGCAGCCATGGTTCCGCCTCTCAAGGCACAGCAATGAGCGCAGCTCCAACCGCCCGCCCTTCGGCAAGAAGCACGTTGAATGTGCGCACCGCCGCGCCCGTGGTCATCGTGTCGGCCATGATGCCACGCTCTCGAAACGCTGCCCGTATTTCAGCTTTCAAAGGAACAATCTGCATTCCGGTACCGCACAGCAGAACCTCGACACCACTCGCCGCATCGAGCACAAGCCTGAATGCTTCAACCGAAAAATCCGCTGCGCTTTCTACATTCCAGCCATGGATTGCCGCTGGCAGGCACAGGATGCTGCTTCGGTGGCTCATATCGGCAAACCGGAATCCGCCATTTCCATAGGCGTCTATCGGCGCGCGGCCGGGGAACCGGGCTTCCTTGAAAATGGTCCCCTTGCCGCCTTCCACGCTCAGCGTTTCTTGGCGCCGGTGGCTTCAGCCCCTGCGAACGGACTGACCACCGCCCGTTCCTCGCTCAACTGGCCAGGACGCAACTTGAACAGGATCAACAGCGGCGCTGCGACAAACACCGAGGAATAGGTACCCACGAGGATGCCGAAAATCATCGCAAAGGAGAACCCGGCCAACACTTCACCGCCAAGGAAGTAGAGCGCCACAAGGGCCAGCAAGGTGGTTACACCGGTCAGGATGGTTCGTGACAAGGTCTGGTTGACCGAAAGGTCGATCAGTTCGGGGATCGGCATCTTCTTGTATTTTCGTAGGTTTTCACGAATTCGGTCATAAACGACGACCGTGTCGTTGATCGAATACCCGATGATGGTCAGCACCGCCGCAATCGAAGTCAGCGAGAACTCCATCTGCAACAAGGCAAACATGCCGATGGTCAGGAACAGATCGTGCAGTGTCGCAATGATAGCACCCAATGCAAACTGCCATTCAAACCGGAACCAGATGTAGATCCCGATGGCCACCAGGGCGAGCGCAACCGCGATGATACCTTTTTGGGTCAGTTCGCCCGAAACCGTTGGTCCGACAACTTCCACGCGGCGGAAATCATAACTGTCGGAAAGCGCTGCGCGCACTTTTTGCTCGACACTTTGTTCGGCCGCATCGCCTTCGTCCTGTGATCCGACCCGGATGAGTACTTCCGAAGGTGAGCCGAAATTTTGCACCTGCACTTCGCCGATGTTGAGATCGGAAAGCGTATCGCGCAGCGTGGCGAGATCGGCCGTTTCGGTCTTCGACTTCAACTCGATCAGCGATCCGCCACGGAAATCCACCCCAAGGTTGAAGCCAAGGCCGCCCAGCAGCCCGAACGCCGCAATGGAGGTGATGATTGAGAACGTGAACGCATATTTGCGCACCGCCATGAAGCTGAACTTGGTGTCGTAGGGCACAAAATTGAGGAGCGGCTGCGGCAGCTTGACCGGACGGCGGGCACGCACCCACCATGCAATCATCAACCGGGTGAAGACGAACGCGGTAAAAACCGTCGTGACGATGCCGATAGCCAGCGTCACGGCAAAGCCGCGAACCGGGCCCGAACCCATGATGAACAGGACTGCAGCCGCAATCAGCGTCGTCAGGTTCGCGTCCACAATGGTTGCAAGCGCTTGCTTGAAGCCGCTGTCGAGCGATTGCACAAGGTTTCGCCCGGATCGGCTTTCTTCGCGAACCCGCTCAAAAATCAAAACGTTGGAATCGACCGCCATACCCATGGTGAGAACAATGCCGGCGATACCCGGCAAGGTGAGCGTCGCGCCCAGCACAGAAAGCGAGGCAACGATCAGGACCAGGTTCGCCAGCAAGGCAATGTTGGCGATCACGCCCAGGAAACCATAGGCAATCAGCGTGAAGGCCATCACGGCGATGGTGGCAACGATGGAAGCGATCTTGCCCGCTTCGATTGAATCAGCGCCAAGGCCCGGTCCAACGGTGCGTTCCTCGATGAAATCAAGCTTGGCGGGCAACGCGCCGGCCCGCAGCAACACGGCAAGGTCATTGGCGCTTTCCACCGAGAAATTGCCTGAGATCTGGCCTGAGCCGCCGCAAATGGCTTCACGGATCACTGGTGCTGACAACACCTGCTTGTCGAGAACGATGGCAAATGGCCGCCCGACATTGGCGCTGGATACCTGGCAGAATCGCGTCGCGCCCTTGCTGTCGAATTGGAACGTGATGATCGGCTCATTGGAGCGCTGGTCGAATGCGGCGGTGGCGTTGGTGAGGTTTTCGCCTTCAACAACGGCACGCGTTTCGATGAGGTAAGGCACCGGCGGATCGGTGTCTTCATAGAGCACCTCGGTTCCGGCTGGCGGGCGCCCGGAAATGGCGTCTGCAACCGGCATTTCCGTCGATACGAGATGGAAAGTCAGCTTGGCTGTCTGGCCAATGATTTCCTTCAGGCGCTGCGGGTCTTTCAAGCCGGGATACTGAACCAGAATGCGGTCATCGCCCTGGCGCTGCACCGTCGATTCGGTGGTGCCAAGCTCGTTGATGCGCTTGGTGATGACTTCCACCGACTGCGTCACCGCATGCGATACCGAATTGTCGATGCCGGCAGCGTTGAGCTCCAGCCGGATGACACCATCGCCCGGCTCAGTAAGGTCGATAGGCTTGACCGAGGTCGAGCCGAACAGTCCGGCAGCTACAGGCGCAATCACCGGCTCGAACGCATTGATGGCCTCTGCCCGCTGGGCCGGATCGCGCAAGGTTACATTGACCGCGTTGTCGCCAGATTTTGCCATGCGATAGCCGATCTTGGCATCGCGCAACACGGACCGAATGTCCGATTCCAGGGTTGCCTGTTTTTCAGAAACAAGATTCGCCCGGTCAACCTTCATCAGGATGTGCGAACCGCCCTGCAAATCGAGGCCGAGCGTCATTGCCTGACTTGGAAGCCAGCCGGGGACCGCTTCACGGGTTTCCTTGGACAACAGGTTTGGCGCGGCAAAGGTCAGTCCCAACAGGACAGCCAGCAGGATGAGAACCGTTTTCCAAGGAGAAAAATACAGCATGGCTTGCTTTCTTGTCAGGCGAAACGTTCGCCATTACCGGTTCACCTGGTTCCAATTTCAATGGTGGACCGCTTACTTGACCGGTTCGCCCTTGACGCGGACATCAGCCAGCATCGCGCGAACAACCCGAACCTTCACGGTCGGTGCGATTTCCACTTCAACTTCTGCGGTTTCGTCAAAAACCTTAGTAACCTTGCCAACAAGTCCGCCACCGGTAACGACGGTGTCGTTGCGGCGCACGGCAGCCAGCATGGCTTCGCGCTTTTTTGATGCGGTCTGCTGCGGCCGAATGACCAGGAAATACATGATGACAAAGATCAGGATGAGCGGGAAAAACGTCATTAGAAGGTCCGCGCTGCCCCCGGTTGCGGTCTGCGCGTAGGCTGGTGTTACAAACATGGTCTGCCTTTCGGTCCAATTGTGCGTCGGCAAATCAGCCGATTACGAGATTGGCGGGAATATAGCCATCCGCCTGCCAATTGCAAACCGCGCAAAGGCGTGCAAACAGGCTGGCAGCTTGGCGCTCGCCTCCCACCCGTGCTATCGGCGCGCAAAGTGCACATAGGGATGCTTTCTTTGGAAAACGACGCATTTTTCAAATTGTCGCAAAAGATCGACGCGCTTGTGGCAGCTGTAGAGCGTCTGGGTCCACAGCCGCCCCAGGACAGCGACCTTGGCGCGGCGGATGCCTTTGTATGGGAACCAGACGCCGGCCATTTGCAGCCGGTCCACCGGGTAAACCGTGTTGACATGCCGCTGCTCAGGGGGATCGACCGGGTTCGCGACATCCTGCACGAAAACACCCTTCGCTTTGCAAAAGGGTTGCCTGCCAACAACGCCTTGCTGTGGGGCGCGCGCGGCATGGGCAAATCATCTCTGGTGAAGGCGGTTCATGCCGCAATAGCCAAAGAGACCGGAGCCCGCCTGAAGCTCATCGAAATTCACCGCGAAGACATAACCGCACTTCCGCGTCTGCTGAACATGGTTCGCGGGCGGGCCGAACGGGTGATCCTGTTTTGCGATGATCTGTCTTTCGACACCGATGACACTTCGTACAAATCGCTGAAGGCCGCGCTTGATGGCGGCATCGAAGGTCGCCCCGACAATGTGATTTTCTACGCAACGTCAAACCGGCGACACTTGATGCCGCGCGAAATGATCGAAAACGAGCGCTCAACCGCGATAAATCCGGCCGAAGCAGTGGAAGAAAAAGTCTCCCTTTCCGACCGTTTCGGGCTGTGGCTTGGGTTTCACAGGTGCAGTCAGGACGAGTATCTCGAAATGATCTCGGCCTATTGCAATCATTACGGACTGGAAATGGACGCTGAAGAACTGCGCGCAACAGCGCTTGAATGGTCGACAACCCGCGGCAGCCGGTCCGGCCGCGTTGCATGGCAATTCATTCAGGACTTGGCTGGCCGACTGGGACGCAGGCTGGACTAAACCTGACGCGTCCTAGCCACCAAGGTGCTTGAGCGGGTCAACAGGCGTTGATGATTTGCGCAACTCGAAATGGAGCTTTGGCATTTCTGCAGAACCCGTACGACCGGAACGGGCAATCGTCTGGCCTCGCTTCACTTCATCGCCGCGCTTGACGTCAATTGCCTTGTTGTGGGCATAGGCCGAAACCCAGCCATCGGCATGGCGAACCAGAACCAGATTGCCAAGGCCTTCAAGTTCGTCCCCGGCATATACAATGACGCCGTTTTCAGCCGCTTTTACCGCCGTTCCTTCCGGAACGGAGATGTCGATGCCATCATTGCGGCCATTGGCGGTCTTTTCGCCGAAATTGGAGATCACCCGGCCCCGAACAGGCCAGCGGAATTCTTCAATTCCGGTGCGCGCCGGAGCAGGCTGATCGTTTGAGGCCAGCTTTTGTGCCGTTTCGCCCTGCGGCTTTACATAAGGCTTTGGACTGACCCCGGAAGTCTGCGTTTTTGCAGTACCGGTTACAATCGGATCGACGCCGCCAGCAGGACTTGCCTGCGCCATCTTCTGTGCGCCTGGAAGCTTCAACACCTGGCCGATTTTCAGATTATCGCTGGTAAGCCCATTCGCTGCCTTCAGATCGGCAACGCTGACACCATGCTTTTTGGCAATCTTTGCCAGGCTGTCGCCAGAAATAACCGAAACAGTGTTTGGCTTGGAAACCGAGCCGGTTGTTACGGAGTAATCAGGCACCTGGCTGTCAGGTGCATCCTGCACACGGCGCTTGGCCTTGTAGCGCGGATCGTCGCGTTCGCCGTTTTCATCAACTTTCGAATCAACTGCTGCAATCTGCTGTGGTTGCGGAACTGTCAGTTCGCCGCGTGCAGAACTTGCATTCACCGTGCCCGGGTCGTTGTCAGGCGCAGATATTGGCGCGTTGCGCGAATAGACATAGGTTGGAACGATGATCTGCTGGCCCGCCTTTACAGTCGAGGCATCCTTGAGGTTGTTGGCCGCTAGAATGGCGCTGACCGGAACGCCATAGCGTTTTGAAAGATTGTAGAGCGTCTCGCCTTCGCGCATCTGGATCGAGGTGCCGCCTGTGGATGTCCAACCGCGATCAGGCATGGTTGGCTTTTGCGGCACCGACTGCACAATCTTTTGCGTCTCGGCCACAACGACAGGCTGAGCCTGCGGAATCTTTGCTTGGGCAGCCTTTGTCTGAGCAATCCTTGCCTTTGCGTTGGCCTGGGTTTCAGCAATGTTGTTGCGTACGGCTGTTGCCTGCGTCTGCGGAAGCCTTTCGGCCTCGCTGCGAATTGCGGCAGTTTTCACCGGATCAACGATTGCTGGCCGGCGCGCTTCGGTTTGCGGGGCTAGCAATGGCGCTTTGTTGTAGGCTGGTGCGTTGGAAATCGGGCTGGCCAGATTGCCGCGCTGAACCAATGGAGCTGCTGCAGCCGGCTCATAGCGCTGGGTTTGTGGCGGCGTGTAGACTGGCTGCTGCTGGTAGCCACCTGCCGGATCGTAACCGACATGGTCGGAAACACCGTTCGCGGCAACATTTTCTGCAGGGACAGGGCCCCGGCCGAAACGATTGATGGAAGCTGTGGCTGTAGGATCGACATCGCCGGGGTATGGCTGCGCCGCACCGTACTGTGTGTTGGCTGTCGGAACAGCGTCACTTGAGTAAAGGCTTTGCTCAAATCTGCTGAAGCCGGAACTGCATCCAGCTCCTGCACCTGCAACAAGCGCCACTGCTGCCACTCGGCAGGCCAGAACAATCCGGTTACGCTGAACAAGGGTTCGCATCATTTTACTCACGCCATACGCACGATGGCCTGATTAAAGCGCGTTAATGTTACCCGAGCGTTAAGTGCGCAAAATTTGTTTCAAATCTCCAAAATGCCATTCGCATTTGGTTAACGATGCCGTTACGTCAGATCGCCTTAGCAATGCCATCGATCAAAGGCTGCATGCGGACCTCAAAAAGGTCGTTCGCCTCAAACCGGGAGCCGACCTTTACAAGCCGCGTCAGCATCTGCGGCCCGTCGCGCGGTCCCACCGGCGCAATCGCCACACCGTTCGTGGCAAGTTGATCCAGAAAATGGCGCGGAATTTCCTCATAAGCACAATTGGAAATGATGCGGTCGAAAATTTCGGCCGGGCGGCCGCCCTTCCCGTCTGCAAGTTCCACCCGGACATGATCCATATCCAGGGTAGCAAGGCGCAATTGCGCCTTTTCTGCCAAGGTATGCCAGCGCTCAAGGGAAGTGACGCGTTCAGCCATCTTGCCGATCAGCGCGGCCTGATAGCCGGTTCCCGAGCCAATCTCCAGAACCCGGTGACCCTCCCCGACATCAAGCGCCATCAGGATGCGGGCTATCAGGTCGGGCGAAGTCATTGTCTGTCCGCACTCGATCGGCAAATGGCCGGGGCCGTATGAATCATCAAGATGCATGACGGGGACGAAATTTTGTCGCGGTACCGCTTCAAACGCCGACATCAACCTGTGTGGCAGGTGCATCGCCCGCAGGCGCAGCAGCAGGCCCAAAATGGCTTCGCGCCGGTCTTTCAATTTTGCCCCGCAGAATCAGACGTTGAATACCGCCTTCAATTCCGCACGGAAGGGCTCATGCGTCAAATCCAGCTTGAGCGGCGTGATCGAAATCCTGTTCTGGCCGATGGCAACAATATCGGCGCCCGGCTTTTGCTGGGGCACTTCCCGGCCAAACCGCAACCAATAATAGGGAAAACCGCGTCCGTCGCGCCGCTCTTCCATGAAAAGTCCGTGTCCGTAGCCGCCCTGGATGGTTACTTCGATGCCCTCAACTGCTTCCGGGCGACAATTGGGAAAGTTCACGTTCACCAGCGTCTTCTCGGGAAAATCCGTGTCGATCAGCTTCTGGATAATCGCTGGCGCATGCGCTTCGGAAACTTCATAGGGAACGCGCCGTTCGCCTTCGAAGAAATTATAGGCCTGCGAGAGCGCAATTGAACGAACCCCAAGCAATGTCCCTTCCATGGCACCGGCAACCGTGCCCGAATAAGTCACATCATCACCGGCGTTCTGGCCCGAATTGACTCCGGAAAGCACCAGATCGGGCGGGCTGTCCATCAACTCGCGAATGCCCATGATGACACAATCGGTTGGCGTGCCTTTCAGGGCAAACCGCTTCTCGCCGATCTTGCGCAGCCGCAGCGGTTCGTTCAGCGTCAGCGAGTGCGCAAGGCCGCTCTGGTCGGTTTCAGGCGCGACAACCCACACATCATCGGTGAAATTGCGGGCAATCCGCTCCAGCGCAGCAAGGCCGTCTGCATGGATACCATCATCATTGGTCAGGAGAATTCGCATTATTTGGCCGCCGGAATGAGTTCAAGACCGCCCATGTAACCGCGCAAGGCATCGGGAATTGTGACAGAGCCGTCCTCGTTCTGGTAATTTTCAAGAACCGCCACCAGCGCCCGGCCAACCGCAACCCCCGAACCATTGAGCGTGTTGACATGGGCAATGCCCTTGCCATCGGCCAAACGATAACGCGCGTTCATCCTTCGAGCCTGGAAATCACCACAAACCGAGCACGATGATATCTCGCGATAGCTGTCTTGCCCCGGCAGCCAGACCTCGATGTCATGGGTCTTCTGTGCTCCAAAGCCCATGTCCCCGCTGCAAAGCACCATGGTGCGGATAGGCAGCCCAAGTCGCTCCAATATGCCTTCAGCGCATTTTGTCATGCGCTCATGCTCGGCCAGCGCCTGTTCGGGCGTTGTGATCGAAACAAGCTCCACCTTGAAAAACTGGTGCTGGCGGATCATGCCGCGGGTGTCGCGTCCGGCGGAGCCGGCTTCCGCACGAAAGCAATGGGTGCCAGCGGTCATGCGCATCGGCAATGCGGATGCATCGAGGATCTCCTCGCGCACCAGATTGGTCAGCGGCACCTCGGCTGTCGGGATCAAACCGTGACGGTTCTGACGAAAATTGGCCGAAAGGTCCGGCCCTGCGTCAAGCAGCCCTTCGGTGTGTACCGCCCAGAACTGGTCGTTCTCGAACTTGGGCAACTGGTTCGTGCCGAACATGGCGTGGTCGCGCACCAGCAATGGCGGGCTGACTTCGGTGTAACCGTTTTCGTCGGTGTGTACGTCCAGCATGAATTGCGCCAGCGCCCGCTCCATGCGCGCCAATGCGCCCTTCAAAACGGTGAACCGCGCACCGGACATTTTGGCCGCCGCTTCGAAATCCATCAGGCCGAGCGCTTCGCCGATTTCGAAATGCTCTTTTGGCTTGAAGGCAAAGCTCCTCGGCTTTCCAACCCGGCGCAGTTCGACATTGCCGTGTTCATCTGTTCCGAACGGGACTCCCGCCAAGGGCAGATTGGGAATGGAACCAAGGATGGCATTGAGGCTTGCTTCTGCCTCCCGCCCCTCGTTTTCAACCGCACTGCTCATTTCCTTGAGCGCGGCAACTTCCGCGCTGAGCGCCTCGGCCTTGACCTTGTCACCGCTAGCCATGGCCGCGCCGATTTCTTTCGAGGCGGCATTGCGCCGGGTTTGCGCTTCCTGAACCTTGGAAATGTGCATGCGCCGCACTTCGTCAAGTGCAATCAGTTCGCCTGCACGCGGCGGAAGGCTGCGGCGCGCAAGGCCCTCGTCAAAAACCTCGGGATTTTCGCGAATCCATTTGATATCAAACATGATTTAATCCGGAAATTTAGAACATCGGCCCCGTTGCGGGACCCTACCTGTCAGGACGTTGCAACGCCCTGTCCCTGCGATTCTTTTTCTTCTGCTTCGCGCAGTGCTGCACGGTTCTTCTCGATACGGCGGCCCGCGATGATCGAAATCTCGTAGAGGAGCATTGCCGGTATCGCAAGACCGATCTGGCTGAGCGGATCGGGTGGCGTGAGAATGGCGGCAAGGATGAACGCGATAACGATTGCATAGCGGCGATAGGTGACCAGCGTTTCAACCGTGATGATTTCAGCCTTGACCAGCAAGGTCAGCACCACCGGCAATTGGAAAACAATGCCGAACGCGAAGATCAGGGTCATGATCAGGCCGAGATATTCGCTGACCTTCGGAAGCAGTTCGATGGCAGCCTTGCCATTGCCCCCGGTCTGCTGCATCCCGAGGAAAAACGACATGACCAGCGGGAAAAGCACAAAATACACAAGGCAGGCGCCAATGAAGAACAGAACCGGCGTTGCGATCAGGAAAGGCAGGAAGGCGTTCTTCTCGTTCTTGTAAAGACCGGGCGCAACAAAGCCATAAATCTGCGAGGCGATCACCGGAAACGCCAGAAAGAAGGCCGCAAAGAACGCCACCTTGATTTGAACAATGAAGAATTCCTGGGGTGCAGTGAAAATCAGCCGGATATTTGCGTTGTCACCGGCAGCCCGCTCATAGGGGACGACCAGAAAATCGTAGATCTGCACGGCAAAAAAGAAACAGACAAAAAACAGGGCAACAAGCACGATCACCGAGCGGAACAAGCGTTGGCGCAATTCGATGAGATGTTCGATCAGCGGTGCGCTGCTGGCTTCAACTTCGTCCTTGCTCATGCTTTTTCGCCTGTCTTGGCGGCGGCTCTGGCCTTTGTCGCCACTGGCTTGGCCACAACTGGCTTGGCCGCAACTGCCTTGGCTGCAGACGGCTTTGCGGGGGCTGGTTTTGCCGTCGCAGGCTTCTTCGCTTTGGCGGCTTTTTCACCACTGGATGCTGTATTGGTGGCTTGAGGCGCTTCAACAACTGCGGGTGCTGCCGTCACCGCAAGGGCTGGCGGCATGTTGATGACCGGATTTTGCGAATCCTGAACCTGGCCTTCGAGTTCGGCCACCGAACTTTTCATGCTGTTCTGGAAGTCGAGCGCCGCCTTGCGGGCATCTTCCAGCGGGGCAAACGGCTTTGCTACGGTCTTGCGAACTTCGTCGAGTTCAGCCTCGCGGATGGCATTGTCGAACTGGCGTTGAAAGTCTCCGGCCATGCGCCGCATGTTGCCAACCGTCTTGCCAAACGCCCGCAGCATTTTCGGCAGGTCTTTTGGACCCACCACCAATACCGCCACCACGGCAACCACCATCAGCTCAGACCAGCCTACGTCAAACACATCAAAGCCCTTCCGCCGTTTGCAGGCGAGCTAAACCATTCCCGGCAAGCCGGGCAAGGGCGAAAACAACGCCGCCAATCATGCGGCTGGTGAATTGTCCTTGGAACGCGAAGCAGTTGGCGTGGCGTCCTGGTCGAGGGTCTTGGATGCCGCAACATCCTCGTCCTTCAAACCCTTCTTGAACGCATTTACGCCTTTGGCGACATCGCCCATCAATTCTGAAATCTTGCCGCGCCCAAAAAGCAGCATGACGACGACGAGTACGATCAGCCAGTGCCAAATCGAAAACGAACCCATGGTATTCTCCTCACATGTCTGGCTTGGGCCGCAACGCGGCTCCCACTCTCTGGTATTACCTTAGACCGCCACCTGCCCCTTTCGCAAGCGAACGCTATGGCCGCAGGCAACGCATTGATCGCATATGGTCAACATTGAAAGCGATTTCACCCTTTGTCTTTCAATCGGCTGGAAAAAACATCGCCGCGCCCTCACGCACCCTCACCCGCACATCGCGAACATCAGGCGGCAGATCGCCAGCCCGGATGCGCGCACGCACCGGTTCTTCAAGTCCTTCGACCAGAAGTTCAAGGATTTCAGCTATTCCGACAAACCGCCGCTGCGTGATCCGTCCCGCAACCGATGGCAGGCTGGAGCCGCGCGCATCTCCCGGCATTTCCACAATGACGTCGGAAAGGCGCATGCAGGCTACTGACTTGCCCTGCGGAACAAAGCCGCCGGCATTTTGCATTCCAAGCGGCGTTTGCGCCATTCCGTCATGGATATCGACCGAAAATGCATTGAGTTCGGAAAAGAACCGCGCAGCAAACAGGTTTGCCGGCCTGCAGTAAATGTCTTCGCCGGTACCGTGCTGGACCAGCTTGCCGCTCCGCAGCAAGGCAATGTGGTCTCCAACGCGCAGCGCTTCTTCAGGGTCATGCGTCACAATGACCGTGGTTGCGCGCATGTCCCGCAACAGGCTGAGCGTTTCTTCCCGAACACTGTCGCGTAGCCGCGCATCCAGCCCCGAAAACGGCTCGTCCATCAAGAGGATGCCCGGCCTTGGTGCCAATGCCCGGGCCAGCGCCACCCGCTGCTGCTCGCCTCCTGAAAGGCTTTGGGGATAAAGCTGCGCAGAATCATCCATGCCAACGCGTGCCAGCATCCGCATTGCTTCTTCTTCGGCAGCGCGCCGTTCAACGCCTTTGAGGCCAAACCGGACGTTTTCCAAAAGCGTCATGTGCGGAAACAGGGCATAATCCTGAAAAACCAGCCCGACACCACGCAATTCCGGCTCAACATGCGTATTGCCGCCGGAAATGAGCCTGCCGTCGATCTTGACCAATCCTGCCGTTTGCCGCTCGATGCCCGCAGCAATCCGCAGCAATGTTGTCTTTCCCGATCCGGAAGGCCCCAGCAGGCATAAAACCTCGCCCGGTTCGGTCTTGATTGAAACATCGTCCAGAACCACGCTCTGGCCGAAGGCATGGGAGACCGCCTCGAATGACAGCGAGGACGCGATGGAAACCCCCGCCGTGTTCCGCTTGCCCCAACGCTCGGTTCTGTCCTGGATTGGCTGCATTGCCCATGCGTCCCGCATTCAGCCCTTTTGGCGGGCATCGGGTTGTTTAGAGCATGTTTGACGAAAACGGAAACCGGTTTTGTGCAACTGCCTTGCCAAAACAAGGAGATAGGCACGCGAGTGCAAAAACGCTGCGCTCAGTCCTCGCTACCGCCCGGTGCCAGCAGGCCGAGCTCTTCAAGGTCGGCAGCGGTGATCGGGTCTTCGTCCTCGGCAAGTTCATCGCCGTCGAACGGCGAAGGCATCCTGAAACCGGTTGGAAGTTGGGATTGCAGCAGGCCCGCGCCTTTCAATTCATCAAGGCCCGGCAAGTCGCGCAACTCTTCAAGGCTGTAATGGTCAAGGAAACTGTCGGTGGTGCCATAGGTAACCGGCCGACCAGGAGTGCGCCGCCGCCCGCGCATGCGCACCCAGGTGGTTTCCATGAGAACGTCCAGCGTTCCCTTTGAGGTTGTCACACCCCGGATTTCTTCGATTTCCGCCCGGGTTACCGGCTGGTGGTACGCAATGATCGAGAGCGTTTCGAGGGCTGCGCGCGAAAGCTTCTTCATCTCGACAGCTTCACGCTGCAACAGGAAGCCAAGGTCGTCTGCGGTCCTGAATGCCCAATTGCCGCCGACTTTCACCAGATTGATGCCGCGCCCGGCATAGGATTGCTGCAAATCATGGAGGATGACTTCAAGGTCTGCGCCTTCAGGCAACCTTGTCACCAACGCTTTTTGGGATACCGGTTCGGACGAAGCAAAGATGATCGCTTCTGCCATGCGCATCATCTCGATCCGCTTCCGTTCGTGGACAGAAACGCCCTCGCTGCTGTCATTGGCCTCGGCAAATCCGTTTTCAAACATGTCGTCTGTATCGTCTTCATGGGCCTGCAAGTGCTGCGAGCTTGAAAAATCGACGATCCTTGCCTTGTTGCCGTGCGCCATGGGTTTCACCCTTGTTGTTTTTTCAGCCTAGCGTGTTTCTACCGAGCGCGCATCGCCCGCTTCCAGAGCCTGCGGCCCCTTTCGCAAGTAAAGCGGTGCATAAGCCTTTTCCTGGCGCATGGCGAGCTTGCCCTCCCGCACCAGTTCAAGCGTGGCCGCGAACGAACTGGCCAGTGCCGTGGTTCGGCTCTTTGCGTCCGTGGTCCATGCGATCAGCAGGCTGTCCAGCGGCGCCCAGTCATCAATCCTGCCGGCAAAGCGGACGAGAATGTCGCGGGCGTCCTGCAGCGACCAGACCGTCCGGCGCGAGATCGTGACTTGCGAAACAACCAGGCGCTGCCGTTGCGAAGCATAGGCGGTCAACAATTCATAAAGGGTCGCCGAATATTGCGATTTGCGTTCCACGATGACCGCTTCTGGCTGGCCACGCGCAAAGAAATCGCGCCCTAGCCGGTTGCGGTTGGCAAGCCTTGCGGCAGCCTCACGCATGGCCTCCAGCCTTTGCAGGCGAAAGGCCAGTTGCGCTGCCATTTCCTCGCCCGATTGGCCGTCCGCCGCATTTTCCAGCTCAGGTATCAGCAGCTTCGATTTGAGAAAGGCCAGCCATGCCGCCATAACCAGATAGTCTGCTGCCAACTCGATGCGCAATTTGCGCACCTGTTCGATGAAGGCCAGATATTGCTCGGCAAGCGCGAGAATGGAAATTTTCGCCAGATCAACCTTTTGCCTGCGTGCCAGTTCCAAAAGCAGGTCCATTGGTCCTTCGAAGCCATCGACATCAACCACCAGTTCGGGATCGCTGGAGGTGCGCTCGACACTGCCGTCCCAATTGCCGGTTTCGCGTTTGTCGTTGACGAATGGCCTGCTCACCAGTTTATCTCCTGCCCGATCAGGCGATTTGCATCGTCAGGGCCGCAAATTCTTCGCGCAAAACCTGCTCGTTGCCCACAAAATTGCCCTCCCCGAGGCGATCCAAGGCCTGCCGCGCACGCCGCGCCGCTTCGCCTTGCAGTTCAGGGGTAGCTGCTGCAATCTGCACCATCTCGTCCATCTTGCCATTGCAATGAAGCACGACATCACAGCCTGCGGCAAATGCAGCAACGGTTCTTTCGCCAAAATCACCGCTCAAGGCGTGCATTGACAGATCGTCGCTCATGACCAGACCGTCATAACCCAGCCAGCCGCGGATGATCTGCTGGATCATCCGACGTGACAGCGTCGCTGGGTTTTGAGCATCAAAACCAGAATAAACCACATGTGCCGTCATCGCGAGCGGCATATCGGCAAGCTGCATGAACGGATAAAAATCCGTGCAGCCCAGCACCGCCGGATTTGTGTCGACCACGGGCAGCGCCAGATGGCTGTCGGCAAATGCCCTGCCATGTCCGGGAATGTGCTTGATGACCGGCAACACGCCGCCGGCAAGCAATCCATCGCAAGCAGCGCGTCCAATCTCCGCCACTTCAAAGGGCTGGTGCGAATAGGCGCGGTCGCCAATGACATCGTGTGCGCCTTCAACCGGGACATCCAACACTGGCAAACAGTCGACATTGATGCCCAGCGCAGCAAGGTCAAAGGCTATCAACCGCGATTGCAGCCATGTTGCACGCAGCCCGATTTCACGGTCACGGCGGTACAATTCGCCCAGAAAACGCCCGGTCGGGTAGGATGGCCAGTTCGGCGGACGCAAGCGCGCAACCCGTCCACCCTCCTGATCAATCAGGATCGGCGTGTCAGCCCTGCCCGTCAACGCGCGCAATTCATCCGTCAGCGCCTGCACCTGAAGAGGGTCTGCAATGTTGCGCGCAAAAAGGATGAAGCCCCACGGGCTGTGGTCGACAAAGAAGCTGCGCTCTTCGTCAGTGAGGGCCTTGCCCGAAATGCCAGCAATGAACGCTTTGATTCGCATGAAAAATGAATATCAGCCTGCCTTGCAGGCGAACAAACAAAAAGCAGCGCCCAATATGGCGCTGCCTTCAAGACCTGTGGGTAAAGGGACCAAAATCCCGCTATCGGGCGATGAAGCAGCTTCCACCCGCTGCCTTCAGACGCTCGCAAAGCTCAGCTGCCTCTTCCTTGCTTTTGGTAGGAACTCGCACCCGGTAAAACACGCCCTTGCCACTGACTTCCGCGCGCTGAACTGCCAGCGCCTTGCCATCAAGGACGCTCGGGAATTTGCGCTTGAGGTTCTGGAAAGTTGACTGAGCATCTTCAGCGCTGCGCTGCGAAGCAAGCTGAACGGCCCATTCGCCGCTCAAACTTGCAGCGGGTTGCTCAGCAGATACTTGTGTTGGCGCTTCTTGCTTAGCCGGAACTGGTTCGGCAAGCGCGGGAGCCTGTGCGATTTCCTGCGGAGCTGCATCAATGGGCGCAGCTTCAGCGCCACCTAAGGAACGCGTGGATCCAGTGTTGGCAGAGGTATCTTCTGCATCAATTGGAATGAGCGCTTCACCGGCAACGTCGCGGGCATCGGGCTGAACCGGCACGAGCGCCGTAACATTGCTGTCGACGGCTGCAACCGTCTCAACCGGCGTTTCCTCGGCTGGAACCACGGTTCCATCCGGCTTGATCAACATGGTTTTCACCTTGCGCGGCGCAAGCGCCGGAATCGCCGGTGCATTGCCCTCTTCACTGGGGGCAAGACGTTCTTCGGCCTTCGCCTCTCCTGCTGGAGCTTCGGGCTGGGGCTCGGTCAATGCGGCCATGTCAACCGGCTTTTCAGTCTGAGAAACAAGGCTTGCCTGCGCTTCGCCATCCTTTGGCTGACCTGCGACCTTGTCATAGGCAGCCTGATCCTGGTTTGCGATCTGTATGCCACCCGGATTTTCAGGCTTGATCTTTACAGGATTGGTATCCGCCTTGACCACAGGCGGCTCGCTACTGGCTACCTGCGGGCCACTCATGTAGCCAAAAGCCAACGCACCACCACCAATGACCAGAGCGCAGGCCAAAGCCACCGCCGCAAGGGTGAACCCGCGGCTTTTCAGCAGCTGGTTGGGCTGCCGTGCATCGATTTCTTCCATCGGGTCGCTGTCGGCATATTCTTCATCACCATAGGCCATGTCCCATTCTGTCGGGTCGCCCAGATCCATTGGGGCGTGCGCAGGCGCAGCCTGTTGAACGGGTGCCTGGCGGGCTTGCGCAACCGGCTTTGGTGCAATGGGTGCCTGTGCTTTTGTCGGGGCGCTTGGCGGTGTTCCGAAATGGTCTTCAAAATCGGCAAACTCATCGTCAGACCATCCAGTCTGCGCAACTGCCGATGTGTCGGAAGCGGGGGCTGCCGAAAAAATCTCGTCAAATTCATCAATTTCGGAAAGTCCGATATGGAGTTCTTCGGCAAACGCCGCCGCAAACTGGTCGTCGAGCTCACGCTCTGTCAATTCGGGCCGACGCGGTGCCGAGCGTGCATCGACCGGAATAACCGGGGTTGCAAGCGACCGGGCAATTGGCATCGGCACATCAACAGGCGCTCTTGTGGGCGCAACGGCAACCTCGGGCGCCTCAACGGGTTCAACAACAGGTGTATTGCGTGCGATCTCGGCAGCAAAAGCTGCACCCAGATCAAGGTCGACTTCGCCGATTTCTTCATAATCCGGGGCGTTCACTGGCAGTGTTGCTTCGTGTGAAGGCTGCTCCTGCGGCCATTGGGCGGGAGCTCCGAACAATTCGTCCGAAAATTCCGCTTCGAGATCTTCTGCTGCGTAATCCGGTTCGACGTGGGAGGGCGCTTCCTGCAACAAAAACGCTTCCAGATCGTCGTCACTGTACTGCGCCGGTTCCTCGACTGCATTCTGAAGGCTTGCTGTATGCACCGGCGCTGGCTCGACTGGATACGGCGTATCCAACAGCCCCAATTCAGCCAGCAACTGGTCCTCAAGGGACAATGCTTGTACTGGCTCTGGTGCTGAAGCCGGTGTCGGCGCCGTTGCCAGCGCCAACTCGGTTTCAAATTCTTGCGCAATTTGTGAAGCGGTCTTGCCTTGGATTGTCGGCTCAGGTTCCGCTGCAGTTGGCAATGCCTTGTTTGCTGCGCCCATGCCCAATTCAGCCATCAAGGCATCTTCGAGATCAAACGAGGGAATTGGCTTGGCTGCTGCAGTTGGCGCCAGCACTTGGCGCTCAAGTGCGGCAACAGGTTGCGCGATCCGTGAGGGCTTGAACTGACGGTCCGACTCGCCTGAAACAATTCTCGCCAGTTCGGCCAGTGGATCGTCAGCCTCTGGAATCGGGGCCTGTGCACGTGCCGTGTTGCTGTAATCGGTCATGATGATAGCCTGTCCTGAACTCGTATACGCCCCGCCGGAGTTCACAAACGCCGGACTTGCCTCAATCACCCATGCACGTGAAATCCGTCAGGATTTTGTCGAACTAGCGCATTTCGTCCGGAGCACCAGCACCAACAATTGCCAGTCCAAGCGACAAAACGCCCGTTATTCCACGCAGCAAAGCCAATCTGGCCAAGGTCATATTGGCATTTTCTTGGTTAACGAAGCGTAATTGCGGCATTTCCTTGCCGCGGGCCCAGTGTTGGTGCAGATCGGAAGCAAGCTGCTGGAGGTAAAAAGCAATGCGGTGCGGCTCATCTGCTCGCGCAGCCTGCTCTATCATGCGGGGGAATTCAGCCATCCGTGAAATCAGCGCTTTTTCACCCTCATCTGCCAGCAGGGAAAGATCTGCCGACTTTATGGCAGCCTCGGAAACATCAAGGTTCGGCATTTCCGATGCAGCCTGGCGCTCAACCGACCTGCAGCGGGCATGGGCGTATTGAACATAGAAGACCGCATTGTCTTTCGATTGCTCGGTAACCTTGGCAAAATCGAAATCCAGTGGCGCTTCCGGCTTGCGGTACAGCATCATGAAGCGGACAGCATCGCGCCCTACTTCTTCCACCACTTCGCGAAGCGTCACGAAATCACCGGACCGCTTCGACATCCGCACCGGTTCGCCGCCACGGTAGAGTTTGACGAGCTGGCACAACAGGACGTCAAGCTCTGCTGTATCCCCCGCTACCGCCTTGGCAACAGCCTTCAACCGCTTTACATATCCGCCATGGTCTGCGCCCAGGACATAGACCATACGCTTGAAACCGCGCACGAACTTGTCACGGAAATAGGCAACGTCTGCCGCAAAATAAGTGTAGCTGCCGTCTGACTTGACGAGCGGGCGGTCCATGTCATCGCCAACATCGGTGGAACGGAAAAGCGTTTGCTCGCGGTCTTCCCAGTCTGCCGGCAACTCGCCCTTTGGCGGCGGCAGGCGACCGTCATAGACAAAGCCCTTGTCACGCATCTCCGCCAACATGCGGTCAATTTCGCTGACCCCGCCATGCTTGGCATGCAAGGTCCGTTCGGAAAAGAACACGTCGTGGCGAACGCCCAGCAGTTCGAGGTCTTCGCGAATCATGACCATCATCGCCGCGATCGAGCGGTCGCGCAGAACCGTCATGCGGGCAGCTTCGTCCATTTCAAGCAGCGCTGGGCCAAACTCTCCTGCCAGCTCCTTGCCCAGCGGGACGAGGTAATCGCCAGGATACAAGCCGGCAGGTATCTCGCCGATGGCCTCGCCAAGTGCCTCTCGGTAACGCAGGAAAACAGAGTTTGCCAAAACATCGATCTGCGCGCCGGCATCATTGATGACGTATTCGCGCGTCACCGAATACCCGGCAAATTCCAGAAGATTGGCCAGCGCATCCCCTACTACCGCGCCTCGGCAATGGCCGACATGCATCGGCCCGGTCGGGTTTGCAGAAACATACTCGACATTCACCTTCAACCGCTTGCCCACCAGGCCGCGCCCGTAATTGCGCCCTGCTGAAATGATCGTGCCAAGGTGTTCCTGCCAGAATCCTTCTGCAACGCGAATGTTGATGAAGCCCGGCCCGGCAACTTCCGCTACCGAGACCTGGATGTCCTTGTTGAGTTCGGCAGCAATGGTTTGCGCCAGTTCCCTTGGATTGCGGCCAACTTGCTTCGCCAACACCATCGCCACATTGGTCGCAAAATCCCCATGTGCAGGGTCGCGCGGCGGCTCAACCGACAGGGATGAGAGATCGAGCGTGGTATTCGCTGCAAATTCAGCATGTTCCACGATTTTCTTGATTTTGTCTTCGAACTGCTGAAAAACGTTCATGATTATCCGGCCTGCGCCGTCCTTGTGTGCGCACCGATAGCCTGCGCTTGAAAATGGAAGCCTCGCCTATCGCAGATCAGGGGTGGCGTCAAACAGGCGCTGATGCTCGGAAATGGCGTAGCGGTCTGTCATTCCGGCGATGAAATCGGCAACCAGACGCACCCGCTTTTCCTCTGCCAGCCTGCCGATGGCATCGCGCCAGTCCATGCCCCAGTCATTGGGCATTTGTGCCTCGCCCGATGTGTAGGCTTGGTAAAGGTCGCGCACAATCTGCGAAGCGCCCTCGCGGATGTGCATCACCGCCGGCGCACGGTACATGTGGGCGTAAAGGAATTTCTTGATCGCCTTTTCCGCAAGCGCCATGGGCGCGCTGAATGCCACCATTGGCCTTCCGGCATTGCGGATGTCTTGGCATGATTTTGCCGCCAACCCGCCAAGGCGCAATTGGGCTTCGGCAATCACGTCCTCCACCATCGCGGTGATCTGGCGGCGCACGATTTCATGCGTGGTGCGCGCCGGGTCGAGGTGCGGATAGCGCGCCCTAACTTCGGCAAGCAAGTCGCCAGCCAGCGGGATGCAGGCAATCGCCTCATGGTCAAACAGCCCTGCCCGCAAACCGTCATCAAGGTCATGGGCGTTGTAGGCAATGTCATCGGCAATGGCTGCACACTGTGCCTCGATGGACGAATGCCGGGACAAGTCGAGATCAAACAACTGGTTGAAATCGACAATGGGCTGCGACACCGGCCCTTTGAGACCCACACCGGAAGCATCGGTCAACGGGCCATTGTGCTTCACAAGGCCCTCCAATGTTTCCCATGCAAGGTTCAATCCGTCGAATTCGGCATAGCGTCGCTCAAGCTTGGTCACGATGCGCAAAGACTGCGCATTGTGGTCAAACCCGCCATGCTCCTTCATCAGTTCATCCAGCGCATCTTCACCGGTATGGCCAAACGGCGTGTGGCCAAAGTCATGGCTGAGCGCCAACGCTTCGGCCAGATCCTCATCGCACCGCAAAGCCCGCGCCAATGACCTGGCAATTTGCGCCACTTCAATGGAATGCGTCAGCCGGGTTCGGTAGTGGTCGCCCTCGTGATAGACGAAAACCTGGGTCTTGTGCTTGAGGCGGCGAAATGCGGTCGAATGAATGATCCGGTCGCGGTCGCGCTGGAACGGGGTTCGCGTCGGGCTGTCGCTTTCGCGAAAAAGCCGTCCCCGGCTTTGGGATGCCTGTATTGCGTAAGGCGCCAAGCCCTCGCGTCCGTACGAAACCGACATGCCCATGATTGCCACAAACCCCGCCTGAGCCAGCCTTCTCCTAGCGCAGGCAGACCGCCCATGCAAAGCACTATGGCAGCCGTCTTGAAGTTACGCCCGATCAGGCATATTTTTCACATCAGAGGTATTTGAAATGAACAGTGAAACGCTCGAAAAACCTGCACTTGAAGTCACCGACGCTGCGCTTCGCCGGGTAGCGAAGATATTGGCTGGCGATGGCATCGCCAATGCCCTGCGCATTTCCGTCGATGGCGGCGGGTGTTCCGGGTTTTCCTACAAATACGATCTGGTTTCACAGGAAAAGCAGGAAGACGACATCCTGATAGAAGGCCATGGCGCGCGCGTTCTAGTCGACACCCTGTCGCTCCAGTACATGTCCGGATCGAAGGTCGACTTCGTCGACGACCTTATTGGCCAATCATTCAAGATCAGCAACCCGAATGCGGTTGCAAGCTGCGGCTGCGGAACCAGTTTTTCGGTTTGAGTACTTCAGGTAAACAAAAAAAGGCCCGGAAAATTCCGGGCCTTTCTTTTTGTGCACCGATCTTCGCTCAGGCCTCTGCAGCCATCGCCGCTTCCTTGGCATCCTGTGCATCGCCCGAAGCGCCATTGAAGAACACGTTCAGCCCGACCGCCGCGAACGAGGCCAGAAGAATTCCCGATTCAATCAGCGGGTGCAGTGAATGCGGCATCCACATCTTGAAGTTTGGAGCAATCAACGGGATCATGCCAAAACCGAGCGCCACTGCAACGATGAAGAGGTTGTTGCGGCTGGTCTTGAAGTCGACATTGGCAAGGATGCGGATGCCCGTTGCCGCCACCATGCCGAACATCACGAGGCCAGCGCCGCCCAGAACGAAGGTCGGCAGCGATTCAATCAGCGCTCGCATCTTTGGCACCAGGCCAAGGATGATGAGGATGACACCGCCCGCCACGCAGACAAACCGGCTTTTCACCCCGGTAACCCCGACCA
Organism: Salaquimonas sp.; assembly: GCA_041739465.1. GTDB lineage: Bacteria > Pseudomonadota > Alphaproteobacteria > Rhizobiales > Rhizobiaceae > BOKV01. Next base: position 12,698 of record JBGSNX010000036.1, on the reverse strand, counting down.
GCCCGACATTCTGGGAAAAACTGGTGTAGGGGAACGTGTTGAAAATACCGCCGATCAACGTGCCAAGCCCGTCGGCGCGCAAGCCCGATGAGAGCATTGGCTGTGTGATCTTCCGGCCGGTCATGTCGCCCAGCGCCAGAAACATGCCGGTCGATTCGATCATGACGACAATCATCACCAGCGACATCGTGACGATCAGCACGGGATCAAAGATCGGCGTGCCGAAGGAGAATGGCGTGATCAGCGCAAACCAGCCCGCTGCCGCCACCTTGGAGAAGTTCATCATGCCAAGCGCGGCAGCAACGACCCCGCCAATGACGATGCCGAGCAGCACCGCAATGTTCTGCACAAAGCCGGTGGCCAGGCGCGAGATCGCCAGGATCGAAACCAGCACCAGCGCCGAGATCGAGATGTTGGCAATTGGCGCATAGGCCGCATTGTTTACAGATGGGGCAAGCGCCAGCTTTTCAGGCATGGCTGGCAGTGTCGAACCCGCCGCCTTGGACAATTCACCAATCTGCTTGAGCCATTCCGCGTGTTCAGGCGCAACCAGTTGCGGCGCGGTCGGTCCGAACGGGTTGCCAAATATCCAGTTGATGCCGATCCGCATGAGCGTGACGCCGATCACCAGGATGATCGTTCCCGTCACTACCGGCGGAAAAAATCGCAGCAGCCGGCTGACCACCGGAGCAATCAGAATACCAAAAATACCCGCACCGATGATGGCGCCGAAAATCATTCTAGCACCATCCGCCCCCGGATTGGCGCTTGCCATTGCAACCATCGGGCCGACAGCTGCAAAGGTGACGCCCATCATCACCGGCAGCTTGATCCCGAACCATTGCGTCGCGCCCAGCGATTGGATGATCGAAACAATGCCGCACACGAACAGATCTGCCGAAATCAGAAATGCCACTTGTTGCGGATCAAGCTTCAAGGCACGCCCGACGATAAGTGGCACGGCAATCGCGCCCGCATACATCACCAGAACATGCTGAAGACCCAGAGTTGCCAGCCGCGGCGCAGGCAATGCCTCGTCGACCGGATGTGTTTTAGTTGCCATATCGTCAGATCCCCGTTTTCCCCATCCCGTTGTACCGGGCGCAAATGTGACGGTAGGATGAAATGTCGCGGATGCAAGCTGTTAATTCAGGCGAAATGAGTTATCACCTGCCTGTTTTTTCATCGTCGACGCGTTTTGGGATGTCCGGTTGCGGTTTTACGCAAAGCCGTGTTTTCTCGTTGCCATACCAGACCAACCGGATCAGCCCATGAAAATAGCCACCTGGAACATCAACGGCATAAAGGCGCGCATCGAAGTTCTGCTGGAATGGCTGCGTCAGGCTTCGCCCGACATTGCCTGCCTGCAGGAAATCAAGAGCGTTGACGAGGGTTTTCCGCGTGCCGATATCGAGGCGCTTGGATACCATGTCGAAACCCATGGCCAGAAGGGTTTCAACGGCGTTGCAATCCTTTCAAAACATCGGTTTGACGAAGTTTCCCGCGGACTTCCGGGCGATCCGGAAGATGTTCAGGCCCGTTTCATCGAAGGGGTGTTTTCGATCCCTGGCGGGGCATTGCGGGTAGCCAGCCTGTATCTGCCCAATGGCAATCCGCTTGGCACCGAGAAATTTTCTTACAAACTTGCCTGGATGGAACGGCTGCACGCCCATGCAAGGGATCGTCTGGCACTTGAAGAGCCAATGGTGCTGGCCGGTGACTACAACGTCATCCCGCAACCTGAAGACGCCAAATTCCCCGATCAATGGCTCGGCGACGCCTTGTTCCAGCCGGAAAGCCGTTCGGCATTTCGAAGGCTTTCAAATCTGGGTCTGACCGATGCAATCCGGTCCGTAACGGACGCTCCAGGCACCTATTCGTTTTGGGATTATCAGGCCGGTGCATGGCAGCGCGACCACGGCATCCGCATCGATCATCTGATGCTATCGCCCGAGGCTGCAATGCGGCTCGTCAGCGCCAACATAGACAAGCATGTGCGCGATTGGGAAAAGCCTTCGGACCATGTGCCGGTGTGGATCGAACTTTCGGTCTGACTGGCCGCAATTGACAAATCCCTGTTGCAAGCGCCCAATTGAACGATGCTCAGGGTAATCACAGTGAGTCTGGCATGCTTGGCAATGATGGTTGCATTGCCGGGGAATGGCATTGCCGGTACAGATTGCACTTGCCGCGCCACAGACGGCTCCAGCATCGCTGAAGGGGCCACAGCCTGCATCAAGTCACCACAGGGGATGACGCTGGCGCTTTGTAGCCGCAGCCTCAACAATACAAGCTGGAAGTTGCTGGGCCAACCCTGCCCCGGTGCAATGCTTTCGCCAGGCGTCAAGGCTGATTTGAAACTAAAAGGCTGAAGGCGCTTATTGCGACGTCAGCTTCTCGATCATTATGATTGCTTCGCGGCGCTCTTTTTCGCTGGCAAGCGCAAACGCTTCTTCCTGCATCGATGATATCCAGCCACCATCTTCCGGGCTTGCCCGTTTTTGTGCGGCCATCATCATCGAAAGGCCGCGAACCGGATCGCGCCGCAGGTGTTCGCCCTCGAACAGCAAATGCCCAAGCAAAGCCTGTGCGCCGGCATGGTCATTGTCTGCTGCAGCCTTGAGCATGCGGGCTGCCTGAATGATGTCACCTTGCGGGTTCTCGCCCTCAAGGTACATCCGCGCCAACTCGTACTGCGCGTCAGGATGGTCAAAATATGTGGCTGCCGTTGTCAGCATGACCAGCGCTTCGGTCGGGTCTTTGCGCACACCGGCTTCGGGAACCCCGGTGCGATAATATCGGCCGAGCGCCACCATGGCATTGCCGGTGAATTGCCAGTCGGCTGTGCCCGGCTGTGCGTCTGCAAAATTGTCGACGATCTTGGAGAAAAACCGGACGGCTGCCGCCGGATCCTTCTTTACCCCGTCGCCAGTCTGGTACATCCGGCCAAGCTTCCACTGTGCCGCATGATCCCCCTGGTCGGCGGCGTATTCCAGCGCGCTGACGGCTTCCGCTTCCTGACCCTTTTGGCGGGCAGAGAAAAAGAACTTCCATATCTTGGGTGTCGACGGCTTCTCGTCGGCAAACACTTTTGCCGGGTCGAACGCCAGCGCAGAGCCGGCTGAACCGGCCCCCACAACGCCTGCACACACAATTGCAGCAGCTATCTGTCTAGATATCCGCGTAAACATGGGTTTCCTTCGCAGCGCCCGGATGGGTGACTGCGCCGTAACGCGCGGTCCCCACAGTCTGGGCGTATTTCCAAAGCGCGCCGGACTGGTAGTCCGTTTGGCGCGGTTTCCATTTCTTTGCCCGCTTGTCCAGTTCTGCCTGTTCAAGATGGACATTGATTGTTCCCTTGACGGCATCGATCTCGATGATGTCGCCATTTTTCAACAGGCCGATCGGGCCGCCCACTGCTGCTTCCGGGCCAACATGGCCTATGCAGAAACCGCGGGTAGCGCCCGAAAAACGGCCATCGGTAATCAGCGCAACCTTGTCGCCCATTCCCTGGCCATAAATGGCAGCGGTGGTCGAAAGCATTTCGCGCATTCCCGGACCGCCTTTTGGTCCTTCGTAGCGGATGACGAGAACCTCGCCTTCCTTGTAATTGCCATGCTTGACCGCTTCGAAGCATTCTTCTTCGCTGTCAAAGCAACGAGCCGGGCCGGTGAACTTCAGTTTCGCCATGCCCGCGACCTTCACGATCGCACCGTCGGGAGCAAGATTGCCCTTGAGGCCAACCACGCCACCGGTTTTGGTGATCGGCTTGTCAGCCGGATGCACCACATCCTGCAGGTCGTTCCATTTAACATGGGACATGTTTTCGGCCAAAGTACGGCCAGTCACTGTCAAAACATCGCCATGCAAGAAACCATTGTCGAGCAGGGTTTTCATCAGCAGGGGAATACCGCCCGCTTCGAACATGTCTTTGGCAACATACCTGCCGCCCGGCTTCAAATCGGCGATGTAAGGCGTCTTCTTGAAGATGCGGGCAACATCGAACAGGTCGAACTTGATGCCGCATTCATGCGCAATGGCTGGCAGATGCAGCGCGCCATTTGTCGAGCCACCCGACGCTGCCACAACGGCAGCGGCGTTTTCCAGAGCTTCGCGTGTGACAATGTCTCTGGGGCGAATGTTCTTGGCGATCAGTTCCATGACCTTTTCGCCGGAAGCAAACGAGAAACGGTCCCGCAATTCATAAGGTGCTGGCGCACCGCAGCTGTACGGCAGCGCCAGTCCAATGGCCTCGGCAACGGTTGCCATGGTGTTGGCAGTAAACTGCGCCCCACACGAACCGGCAGACGGGCAGGCAGATTCTTCGATCAGCTGAAGGTCTTCATCAGACATGTTGCCAACCGAGTGCTGGCCAACCGCTTCAAACACGTCCTGAACGGTGATCTGGCGGCCCTTGAACGAGCCGGGAAGGATCGACCCGCCATAGATGAAAATCGAAGGCACGTTCAGGCGTACCATGGCCATCATCATGCCCGGCAGCGACTTGTCGCAACCGGCAAGCCCGACCAGCGCATCATAGCAATGGCCGCGCATTGTGAGCTCAACCGAGTCGGCAATCAGATCGCGGCTGACCAGCGACGACTTCATGCCCTGGTGTCCCATCGCAATGCCGTCGGTGACAGTAATTGTGCAAAATTCGCGCGGCGTGCCATGGGCAGCTGCGACGCCCTTCTTGACCACCTGCGCCTGGCGCATCAACGAAATGTTGCAAGGAGCCGCTTCATTCCAGCACGAAGCGACGCCAACCAGCGGCTGGGCGATTTCGGCGGCCGAAAGGCCCATGGCATACAGATAGGAGCGATGCGGCGCACGTTCGGGACCTACCGTCGTGTGGCGCGATGGGAGTTTTGATTTGTCGATGACCGGCTTTGGCGACTTCGCGTCCATTATTTTCTTCTTTCCTCCGCAGCGAGACCGCACTGCGGGTCGTCGCCTAGTTTGAATCCGCTATTTTGTGGCTGAAAAGGGGCGAAATACCTGCCGCCCGCCAACACCAACCTATACGCCCTGCAGTTTGCGAGCGCTGTTGCATGGATGCCACGGTCAGGGTGAAGATTGGGTTGACAGCCGCCCCATTTTTGAACGGAAATGCCCAAACGGCACAAACAGGTCAAAACAGCGGGCGAAGCATCGAAGGGTCCTCGTCATAATCGGAGATCGACCGCAGCGTTTCAACATCGAGCAATTCAACAATGCGGCCGCGCCACCGGGTCAATCCGCGCGAGTTGAACCGGCGCAAGGTCTTGTTGGTGTGGACCAGTGAAAGCCCCAAGGCATCAGCAATGTGGGTCTGCGTCATTGGCACCTCCAGCGCTATGGTCCCTTCTGCATTTTTCCCGCCGATTTTTGCATCGTTCAAGGCGTCGGCCTGCGGCTCCACCAGCATTCCCAGCGCCTTGCATCTGAATGCCAAATGCAGGAGCAGATAGGCTATGCGCTCGCTGGCTGTTCGCCTTCCCACCGAAAGCAGATGTTCATCTGCCATTCGCTCCATTCGTGCCGTTGCCCACAAGAGGTCATGCGCCAATTCGGGAAAGCCCCGGTACAGGTCCCAAAGTCTTTCGCGCGGAAACCGGCAAACAGTAAGTGGCGTCAGAGCCTCTACCCCGTGTTGCATGGACTTTAGCGCTGAGCCCTGCAGGCCCCAATCATGTCGCCCGGCAAGGCCAGCCCCAGGATCTGCCTGCGGCCACCATCAAGCAATCTGTACCTGAATGCCCAACCTTGAAGCACGGTGTAGATTTCGCGAACAGGATCGCCTTCCAGATAAACCTTCGACCCAGGTTCGATGGCAGCCTCGCCCGCCTTCATGTTCTGGACAAACTCAAGCTCGTCTTGCGTGAATGCCCTGAAACAGGGTCGCTCACGCAATGGGCATTCTTGACAGCTTGTGTGCAGTGAACGTTTCACAAGGGTTTTTGTCGGCACTTCTTCGTCACCCGCTTCTGCGTTGCAGTAGACGGCCATCAATGTGTCGTCTCGATTGCCAAGCCAACCAAATAAATTTGCCAGCTATGTCTTGGAACATATCAGGCTTTCGCGGCAGTGCCTAAATCAATGAACATCAAGCACAGTTTGACGAGACAAGAAAATCGTCAAGCTTGATAGATGATCAACTTTGAAAATCAGGAGCTATCCATGAACTGGGATGAAATTGCTGGAAAATGGAAACAGATGACCGGAGCCGTCAAGGAAAAATGGGGCGAGCTCACAGACGATGAAATCATGATGGTTGCTGGAAAGCGCGATCAACTTGCCGGAAAAATACAGGAACGCTACGGCGTGACGAAAGAAGAAGCGAACAGGCAGGTTGATGAATTCTTTGACCGCATGTGACACCTTGGCGTTTTGAACACCCCCCTCAAAACGTTGACGAGTGCAACCCGTTTGGCGGTCTGACCGCCAAACGGGTCGCCAGCTGCGTTCGGTTTCAAAGCCCACACGCTGGAACCCAATCCATCGACAACGCTCGGAGAACCCCAATGAACACCCTGTCTGACGTCTTTCATCACACCCTGAAAGACATTTACTACGCCGAAAAGGCTTTGCTGAAAGCACTGCCGAAAGTTGCAGAAGCCGCCAGCCCAAAGCTGAAAAAGCATGTCATGGAGCACATCGAAGAAACCAACGGACATGTGGTCCTGCTCAAGGAAGTCTTTCGGTCCATTGATGCCAAGCCTGCGGGCGAGAAATGCGATGCCATTGATGGCCTGGTCAAGGAGACTTCGGGCATCATTGCAGAAGCCAAAACGGACATCGCCCGTGACATCGCGCTCATCGCCGCTTGCCAGGCGATCGAACACTATGAAATCGCGCGCTATGGTGCGCTGCGCGAATGGGCAAAACAACTCTCAAACCCCGAGGCCCACGAAATCCTGTCCCGTATCCTCGACCAGGAAAAGGCTTGCAACAACAAGCTTACGGGCCTTGCTGTCACCGCCATCAACACCCGCGCAGCATAGGCTGGCGTGGCTCTCGAACACCTCAACCATCCACAAATCTGACAAGGAAAGGGAAACCCCATGTCATTCATCGTTTGGCTTATAATTGGAGCAGTTGCCGGACTGCTCGCTGGCATAATTGTCAAGGGCTACGGCTTTGGCATCATCGGCAACATCATTGTTGGCATAGTCGGCGCAGCCATAGGCAACTTCCTTTTGCCGCGCACAGGCATCATGACCGAGCCTACATTGATCGGACAAATCATTGTCTCCACAATCGGCGCAGTCCTTTTTCTGTTGGTCATCGGTGTGGCAAGACGCCGTGCCTGAGATAAATCGGGGTCGCGGCAATTTGCGACCCCGAAAAGCATTGAAAATCCGCCTTTTCTCCTTTGACTTCAATCAATGCAAACCTGACGCTGCGCAATTATCCTTTCCCGCTTTACGACAACGGGGAGGATGGATTCATGAACAACAAAAAGCTGCAAGGCAACGCGGAGCCAAAAGTTGCAGGAAATGGCGCAACGAAGCCAGCCAGTGCCGAACAAACATTCGACAGCCAGGTGTCCGCCGCCAACCACTCGGCAAATGAAGCTCCACCAAGCGTCCCGATCGTTCCCCGCGCCTTTGACCAGAGTAACTACCCCTACAAGAACAAGATCGCTTTTGAGGCCTATGAGGCCCACAAGGCCTTGTTGCAGGTCGAATTGCTGAAGGCGCAGCATTGGGTTGAACAAACCGGACAGCGCATCGTCATCCTGTTCGAAGGGCGCGACGCCGCCGGCAAGGGCGGCACCATCAAGCGTTTCACCGAGCATCTCAATCCGCGGACTGCGCGAGTGGTTGCCCTTTCCAAACCGACCGATCTTGAAAAGACCCAATGGTACTACCAGCGCTATGTCGCGCACCTGCCATCAGCGGGCGAGATCGTCATGTTCGACCGCTCCTGGTACAACCGCGCCGGCGTCGAGCGGGTCATGGGATTTTGCTCACCGCCGGATTACCTTGAATTCATGCGCCAGACGCCTGAGCTCGAGCGCATGCTCACGCGTTCCGGCATTCGACTGTTCAAATACTGGTTCTCTGTCACCCGCGCAGAACAAATGCGCCGTTTCCATGAGCGCGAGGTGGATCCGCTGAAGCAATGGAAATTGTCACCGATTGACCGCGCTTCGCTCGACAAATGGGACGATTATACCGAGGCCAAGGAGGCGATGTTCTTCTACACCGACACTGCCGACGCGCCCTGGACCGTCATCAAGTCGGACGACAAAAAGAGGGCAAGGCTGAACTGCATGATGCATTTCCTGCGTTCAATGCCCTATCCGGGCCGTGATGAACAGGTGGTTGGCCAACCCGACCCGCTGCTTGTCGGCCACGCCAGCCATGTCATTGGTCGCGACCAGCACATCATTGACAAGGCGCTGCATCCCGAACTGCGCAAGGTGGTTGCGCCCTGACACGGCTACCCCGCGACGCGTTCATATGCCTTGCGGTTGCGCTCCAGTTCCGCCGTGTAACCTGACAGCTTTTCGCGCTCTTCCTCGACGACCTCCTCGGGCGCGTTGGCAACGAACTTGGCATTGGATAGCTTGCCATCGAGGCGCTTCACTTCCCCTTCCAGCCGCTTGATTTCCTTGGCAAGACGCGTGCGCTCCGCCGAAAGGTCGACAATGCCTTCCAGCGGCAGGCAGGCCGTGGCTTCACCCACCACGATCTGTGCCGAGTTGGCTGGCGCAGCATCGGCAAGGGCAATGGGATCAACCCGCGCAAGCCGCGTGATCGCCGCGCCATGGATTTCAAGCCGCGCTCTGGTCGTGGCATCTGCACCGGCCACCACCATTGGCAGCATCAGGCCGGGTTTGATGTTCATTTCCGCCCGCACTGATCGAAGGTCGGTAACCAGCGAAATCAGCCAATTGATTTCGTCCGCCGCCAGATCATCGGCGATGGCCGGAACCGGCCAATGCGCATGGCACAAAAGGCTGCCGCGCGGCGTTTCGCCCGCAGTCGCCTGCCACAATTCCTCGGTCATGAACGGCATGAACGGATGCAGCAGTTTGAAGGTCTCGTCCAGAATGTGCGCAGCGCAGGCCTGGCTTTCGGCCTTGGCATTTTCGTCGCTGCCCAGAAAAACCGGTTTGAGAAGTTCCAGATACCAGTCGCAAAGCGTGTTCCACACGAACTTATATGCAGCGCCTGCGGCATCGTTGAACCGGCACTTTTCAATCGCTGTGGTGATGTCGGACGTGGCCCTGGCCAATTCGGTGACCATCCAGCGGTTGAGGGTCAATTCCACCGAGGCCGGATTGAAATCGCGTGCGCGCGCCACTCCGTTCATTTGTGCAAAACGGGTGGCATTCCACAGCTTGGTGCCGAAATTGCGGTATCCCGCAATGCGCGCCGGGTCGAGCTTCACGTCCCTGCCCTGTGCCGCCAGAATGGCAAGCGTGAAACGAAGCGCGTCGGCTCCATATTCGCCGATCAGTTCCAATGGATCGATGACATTGCCCTTGGACTTTGACATCTTGGCGCCGTGCTTGGCGCGACCCAGCGCTTGCACATAGACCGTGTGGAACGGCTCATCGCCCATGAAATGCTTGCCCATCATCATCATCCGGGCGACCCAGAAAAAGATGATGTCAAAGCCCGTCACCAGCACCGAAGTTGGATAATAGCGCTCCAGTTCCGGCGTCTTGTCTGGCCAGCCAAGTGTTGAGAATGGCCACAAGGCCGATGAAAACCAGGTGTCGAGCACGTCCGGATCGCGGGTCAAGATCTCGCCCGGCTTGAACTCTTCAAGCTTCTCCTCGACCCAGGCTTTCCATGGCCCTTCATGGGCGATGTAATGCTGGATTGCAGCAGACAGCGCTGCTTCCTCGTCTTTCTCAACGAACACCGTGCCGTCAGGCCCGTACCAGGCCGGAATCTGGTGTCCCCACCACAATTGGCGCGAAATGCACCAAGGCTGGATGTTCTCCATCCATTGAAAATAGGTGTTCTCCCAGTTTTTGGGCACAAAATCCGTGCGGCCTTCGCGCACGCTTGCAATGGCAGGCCCAGCCAGCGTCGCCGTATCGGCAAACCACTGATCGGTCAGCATCGGTTCGATGACAACGCCCGAGCGGTCGCCGAACGGCTGCATGATCTTCTTGGCTTCAACGAAGGGAACGGCGTTGCCCTCGCCGTCAACAACCGTGACCGCAAGGCCCTCAGCCGTAATGTCTGCAACAATGCGCTTGCGCGCCTCGAACCTGTCCAGACCGCGATAGGCATCAGGCACAAGATTAATCTCATCAACCGTGTTCTCGTCTGGCAAAACGCCCGACCTGACGATTTCCATCGCTGCATTTGCGCATTGCGAATAGTCTGCCCCGTCATCCCGCATCGAGCCGGTAACATCCATCAGCCGATACAGCGGAATGTGGTTGCGGCGGGCGACCTCGTAATCGTTGAAATCATGCGCGCCGGTAATCTTGACTGCGCCAGAGCCAAATTCGGGATCAGGATATTCGTCGACAATGATGGGGATCAACCTGCGCTGTGCCTTGGGCCCAACCGGTATCTCGCACAATTTGCCGATGAGTGACGCGTAACGTTCGTCAGACGGGTTTACCGCGACAGCGCCATCACCAAGCATGGTTTCGGGTCGTGTGGTCGCAATGGAAATATAGTCGCGCGTCTCGCGCAGCGTCACATTGCCATCTCAATCCTTCTCGACATGCTCATAGGTCTGGCTATCGGCCAGCGGATATTTGAAATGCCACATGAAGCCGTCGACTTCGACATTCTCGACTTCCAGATCAGAGATTGCAGTCTGGAATTTCGAGTCCCAGTTGACGAGCCGTTTGCCCCGGTAGATCAGCCCTTCCTTGTACAGCTGGACAAACACCTCGATGACGGCGCGCGAAAGCCCTTCATCCATGGTGAAGCGCTCGCGCGACCAATCACAGGAAGCGCCAAGCCGCTTCAACTGGTTGAAGATCATGCCGCCCGATTCAGCCTTCCATTCCCAGATGCGTTCAACGAACTTCTCGCGCCCCATGGCCCGCCGGTCTGGCAATTGCCGATCAGCAAGTTGTCGCTCGACAACCATTTGCGTAGCAATGCCGGCATGGTCCATGCCCGGTTGCCACAGCACGTCCTTCCCGCGCATCCGCTCAAAGCGAACCAGAATGTCCTGCAAGGTGTTGTTGAGCGCATGGCCCATGTGCAAAGAGCCGGTCACATTGGGCGGTGGAATGACGATCGTGAAGCTTTCGGCGCCCGGCAATGCGCCAGCGCCAGCGGCAAACGCGTTGGCTGCGTCCCATTGTTCGGCAATGCGCGGCTCTACCGTCGCGGCGTCGTAGTTTTTTTCAAGCATGGTTTTTGTCCGGGAAACTGCACAGGCTTTTTGTTAGGCGCAAAGCGTTGTAAAGCCAATGGCTGAAAAACAGTCAACGCGCCGCACTCAATTTTGTGCGTTTGCACCGAGGTTGGGACGCATGGCACGCATTTTGGTCATCGAAGGCAATTCCGAGCCGATCATCGCAGACACCATCGCACGCGGTTTTGAGATTTCCTGCCATGGATATCGCGATGCACTGGCAATTCATGAGCCTGATTTCGAGTATGAATTCGCCTATCCCTTTGCAAAGCATCGCGAAAACGGCATTGACCGCCTCGAAAATTATGAAGGATTTGTCCAGACAGGTTCTGCCATCCCCCAAACTGCGGGTGATCCGGGCACCGAGCCCTATCTTGAGTTTCTGGAAAAGGTGCTGAAAACCGGCAAACCGGTGCTTGGTTCATGCTGGGGTCTGCAAACTGCCGCCGCCGTGCTTGGTGGCAAGGTTGAACCCAACCATCGCGGCAGTGAAATCGGATTGGCCCTTGATATTGAGCTCACGCCCCAAGGCCTTGTCCACCAACTTTTCGCAGGGATGCCACAGCGGTTCCATTCTCCGTGCTGGCATCGCGACCATGTGACAAAACTGCCGGAGGGCGCTGTGCTGCTGGCCGCAAATGCGGTCAGCGAAGTGCAGGCGATGGAGTATCGAAGCAACGGGGTCGATTATCTGGGCTTCCAGTTTCACCCCGAAACGCCGCTGGATGAAATGAAAAAATGGTTCGACGGCGACAAGACCATTCACGAATCGCCAAGTTTGATCGTGAATTTCCCACATGAAGTCGACGATTTCGTCAACGAGCCCAAGCTCCGAACGAGGGTTCTGGGCAACTGGCTCAAGCATGTGCGCTCGATAACCAGTTCCTGACCAAGTCAGTTGCGGGCGATCTTTTCGATTTCTTCGCGCACCAGCCGCTCGACCATGCCCGGCAGGTTCTGGTCGAGCCATTCACGCAGCATCGGGCGGAGCACAGCTTCGACCTTCGCAGACGTGTTGTCGGCTACCGCCGCACGCAAGCGGTCGATGGACTGGTCAACTTTTTGAACCGTTGACGGCGAAACCAGTGCATCGCGAAATGCAGAAAGCTCCGCGTCCACTTTGGGCGCTGCAGGTGGTGAATATGAAACAGGCGCTGCCGGTTCTTGCCTTGCTGCAACGGGCTGCGGGGCCACGGGGCGCGATGCCTGCACCGGCGCAGGGTTTGGCTGAGGTGCCGTGACAGGCTTTTGCTGTGAAACTGGTTGCTGAACTGGCGTTTGCTGGAATGAAGCCTGAGGCGCTGGCTGCGATGTGTATTGCGCAGCCATTCCATTGCCAGAAACAGGACGCGGCATTTGCGCCTTGA
>JBGSNX010000035.1:0-23222 GCA_041739465.1 Salaquimonas sp. | reverse complement strand
CCATACCAGGCACGCGGGCTCTTTTCGACTTCCTCGATGTAGCGCATCGCCCACAGCTTTGGCGCACCGGTCACCGTCACCGCCCAGGCGTGGCTGAGGAAACCGTCAAACGCGTCCATGTCGGCCCGCAAGCGACCCTCGATGTGGTCAACCGTGTGGATCAGCCGCGAATACATCTCGATCTGCCGCCGCCCGATGACGCGCACGCTGCCCGGCTCGCACACCCGGCTCTTGTCGTTGCGGTCGACATCCGAGCACATGGTGAGCTCGCTCTCGTCCTTCTTGGAATTGAGCAGCTTCAGGATCTGTTCGCTGTCTTCAATCGCGTCGCGCCCGCGCTTGATGGTGCCGGAAATCGGGCAGGTTTCGATGCGCCGACCAACCACCCGAACAAACATTTCCGGCGAGGCACCAATCAAAAATTCATCGTCGCCAAGGTTGATGAAAAACGAATAGGGCGACGGGTTGATCTCCTTGAGCTTGCGCGAAATCGCCGAAGGCGAAGTTGTACAGCGCTCATAAAAGGTCTGGCCCGGAACCACCTCGAACAGATCGCCGCGCTTGAATTTTTCCTTGGCGCGTTCAACGATTTTTGCGTACTCGCCCGGCTGGTGATCACCGCGCGGCGGATCAATGTCGGCGACATCGAAAGGCTGGTCCTTTGTTCCGCGCGGCAAGCCCTGCGTGCTCTTGCCATTGAAGGCATAGTCGTAATGGTCGTGCCATGCGATGGCCTGATGGTGGTCCACCACCAGCACTTCATCTGGCAGATAGAGCACAAGATCGCGTTGCCCTTGCGGGCGGGCAATCTTGCGTTCGATGCGGTCAAACTGAAACGCGAGGTCGTAACCAAATGCGCCGTAAAGCCCCAGTTTGCTGTCCTCACCGGAAAAGAACAAATCAACTACCGCTCGCACTACGGAGAATACCGTGGGCGCGCGCGAACGGTTTTCCTCCGTGTCGATGCGACCGGCTTCCTTGACGGTCAGCACCAACCTGTCTGAAAGCCTCTCGCTTGCCGCGATGTGGTCATGACCGGCAAGATGTGCAGCAACCGTTTCCAGCAGCATTTCCCCACGCGAATTGTAGGCAATGATCTCGACCCGGCGGCCATCGGCCTCGATACCCAGCGGGGGATCTACAATTGCAGTGTCCCAGCGGGTGTAGCGACCGGGATACTCATAATTGGACGAAAATATCGCACCCCGCCTCCGGTCAACACGGTCAAGGCTGCGCGAAATCGCCGTTGCATACTCATCTGGCGTGCTGCGGCGCGACACCGTGATGCCACCGCGTGTCACATATTCGATCGGTTCAGAGGTCATTGCCCGTTTCCTTGGTTGAACCTGCAACAGCACCGCAACAAAAAAGCCGCCGGGCTGTCCCAGGCGGCTTGTTTTCCATACGCGCACGAATGGTTGCCAGGTCGCCTCAGCGAGCCTGCCACCACCAAATGTGAGCAAATGCGTTTTTCATGACACCAGCATTAGCCGGTGATGCTTTGCCGCGCAAGTCCGGCAAAATGGGCAAATAGCGATGAAAATTCCATTCCCCTGCAAAGTGAAACAGGGAGACCCGGTCCGGGCGGATTGGACGGGCCTCCCTTTTCACTTTAACTGCCTCTTGGCTCTGAACCTGAAGGCAGTACACGCTGTGCCGAGATTTAGCAGGGGGATCAGCACATCGTGTCTCGTGACACGGCGCGTTTGCCGTGTGTTGTTCTGTGTATATAACTATAGGTTGTATTTGTAAACAAACCCTTATCTGGCAACGCCAAAACTCGGAAAAGTCGATAGAATTTTTTCTGTTGTTTTTCAATAAGTTACTGCGAACATGGAAGTCCGTTGGAAACGTTTTGAAGGAAAGCAGGCGCACAACCTTTGGTTTTAGCGCCCATTGGCGTGAATTGCCTTGTGAACTGATTCGCGGCACTACAACCGAATGGCGCCATGCGCGTGGGCCTTCTCTTCAGGCTCGACATGAATGGTGATCGATGCGCCGGGAATATCCCGTTTCAAGGCCGCTTCAATGCGGTCGCATACCTCGTGAGAGCGGGTAACCGACATGTCGCCGGCCACCACCAGATGAAACTCGATGAACGTGGTTCGCGCCGTGCTGCGAGCCCGAATATCATGCGCCTGCAAAGCTCCGGCACCTGCCTCAAGGATCGCATTGGCAATGGCATCTTGCGTTTCCTTGCGCGGTGCCATGTCCATCAACCCAGCGACGGAGAGCTTCATCAGCGCATACCCGGACCACAGGATGTTGAAGGCGACGAGGGCCGCAAGAACAGGGTCAAACCAGTAGAGACCGGTAATCTGCGCCAAAACAACACCAATCAGCACACCTGCTGACGACAGCACATCGGAAAACAGATGCCAGCCATCGGAAACCAGGGCGGTTGAACGCAGCGCCCGCCCCCGCTTGATCAGGACATAACACCAGGCCGCGTTGATCAGGCCGGCAGCGATGTTTGCAAGATAGGCGGTCAGTGGTGGTGCAACGGCACGGCCGGTCTGCCACGCATCATAGGCCCGCTCGAAAATCGACCAGGCAGCCGCACCGATCAGCAGCGCCACAAACAACGCTACGAAATACTCCGCCTTGTCATGGCCATAAGGATGGTCGTCGTCTGCCGGAATGGCTGCATAGCGGATCGCCGCCAGCGCAACGATCGCAGTCACCACATTGACTATGCTTTCAATGGCATCGGAAAGCAGCGCAACACTGCCAGATTGCCACGCAGCCAGGGACTTTAGCCCCAACACCACGATTGCAACGAATATGCTGACCAGCGCAATTTTTGCGGCCGACGAACCGATGCTGTATGACATTGAAGGACGTTTCCGGTTTCCAAAGCCTGTTGGGTTACAGCAAGCGGCAAAGCGGTCAAGGGCGGAGTTTACCCTGGTCCAATGCCAGCAATTCTTCCTCTCGGCCTATCGACCATTCGATGATCGTGCGCCAGAGCATTTCTGCCAATTGCGGGTCAAGGTCCCGCTCGCTGGCCAAGGTCCGCACATTGCGCACCACTTCTTCAATCCGAGCGTTGATGCGGGCTGGCAGGTTCTCGGAACGCTTCAACTGAGCAGCACGCTCGACATAGGCAACGCGCTGCGAGAGCAACGCCACCAATTCGCGATCCAGCCGATCGATCTCGACACGCAGCTCGCCCATGTCTTTGCATTGGGTGGGAAGCTTCATTGCTGAACTCCGGTTTTTGAACAGCGTCTTGGCTACCGCAATGACGCGCAAGCGGCAATGCGGCACGATTTCCTGCCTACATGCGAACACACAGCTTCAGCTCTGTCTGTTGCCCCACTGCAACTGTCCCCAAAAGGATACCCCCGGCAGCTTGACGCAACAAAATTCGATATTTATGACTCAGTGAGTCTATAAAAGGAGTTCTCTCATGCGCCGCGTTTCCGTATTCATTCTACTGGCATTGTCATCAACCGGCGTGAATGCTGCCGACATCGGGACTGAACCAATTGCGACCGGATGGAGCGGAGCTTACGCTGGTCTTCATGCAGGCGTGGCGCAAGGCGATGTATCCTTGTTCACCACCTCAAGTGGCGCTGTTCCAACCGATGATGACACCGATGGCTGGATCTACGGCGTGCACGGCGGCTACAATTTGCAGATGAAAACCTTGGTTCTGGGCGTGGAAGCTGACTACGACGCTGGCGACATCGGCGGTGCCCCGGACTATTCAAGATACAATTCAGCAGACGGTTATGTTTTCTCTCAGAATTGGCAGGCCTCGCTGAGAGCGCGTATCGGCGTTGCCCATGAGAATCTGCTGCTATATGCGAACGGTGGTGTAGCCTGGGGCAACTTCACCTCGGACTATTGGTCAACGCCCACTCCGTTGCGCAACGAATCACAAACGCAGACCCACAGGGGAAGCGTGTGGGGCGTTGGCGCGGAATATGCGATCACCAGTCAACTGGTCCTTCGCGCCGAATATCTCGCATATGATTTCGGTGACCAGGTCTATGGTTATTCAAACCCGGCCGTTTTGCCAGCCAACGCGCCGGTCACATTCGATACACAGCACAATGTTGTGCGTGCAGGGTTCTCATACCGCTTCTGACCCTTGGTTCCGGCGCTCATATCAGCGCGCCGGAACATGCGCCCTGATCAAAAAAGCCCTTCAATCTGGCCATCGGCATTGAGGAAGATTTTCTCGCTTGAGGGGATTTTCGGCAGGCCGGGCATCGTCATGATCTCGCCGCAGATTGCGACAACGAAGCCAGCCCCGGCGGAAAGCCGTACCTCGCGAACTGGCACCACATGGCCGGTTGGCGCGCCGCGCAAGTTTGGATCGGTCGAGAATGAATATTGGGTCTTGGCCATGCACACCGGCAGATTGCCGTAGCCTGCTTCTTCCCAAGCCTTGAGCTGGTCACGCACCGACTTGTCAGCGATGGCCTCCGAGCCGCGATAGATGCGCTTGACGATTGTGTCGATCTTGTCGAACAAGCCCATCTCATCAGGATACAGCGGCGAAAATTGCGATGCGCCGCTTTCGGCCAACTGCACTACCTTGTTGGCAAGTTCTTCAATCCCTGCCGAACCATGCGCCCAGTGCTTGCACAGGATCGCTTCCGAGCCCTGGCTTGCAACAAACTCTTTCATGGCCGCAATTTCGGCGTCAGTGTCAGTACCGAAATGGTTGATGGCAGCGACCACCGGCACCCCGAACTGCTTGACGTTCTCGATATGGCGGCCAAGGTTTGCGCAGCCCTTTTGCACTGCGGCAACGTTCTCCGCGCCAAGGTCTTCTTTCTTGACGCCGCCATTCATTTTCATGGCGCGAACGGTTGCGACAAGGACAGCTGCCGCGGGCTTGAGTCCGGCTTTGCGGCACTTGATGTCGAAGAATTTTTCTGCGCCAAGATCGGCACCAAAACCGGCTTCGGTTACGACATAATCTGCAAGTTTCAATGCAGTGGTAGTTGCCACAACCGAGTTGCAGCCATGCGCGATGTTGGCGAACGGCCCGCCATGAACGAAGGCCGGATTGTTTTCCAGTGTCTGCACCAGGTTCGGCTGCATCGCATCCTTGAGCAGCACCGTCATGGCACCATCTGCTTTCAGGTCGCGTGCGCGCACCGGCGTCTTGTCGCGGCGATAGGCAACAATGATATCACCGAGCCGGCGCTCCAGATCCTTCAGATCGTTGGAAAGGCAAAGAATTGCCATGACTTCGGAAGCCACGGTGATGTCAAACCCGGCCTCGCGTGGATAGCCATTGGCCACCCCGCCCAGCGAACAGATGATTTCGCGCAGTGCCCGGTCGTTCATGTCCATGACGCGGCGCCATACAACCCGGCGCGTGTCGATGCCCAGCTCATTTCCCCAATAGATGTGGTTGTCGATGATGGCTGAAAGCAAATTGTGCGCGGTGGTGATGGCATGGAAATCGCCGGTGAAGTGAAGGTTCATGTCCTCCATCGGCACCACTTGGGAGTAACCGCCGCCTGCCGCACCGCCCTTGACGCCGAAATTTGGCCCGAGCGAAGCCTCGCGGATGCAGACAATCGCCTTTTTGCCGATGCGGTTGAGACCATCGCCCAGACCCACCGTCGTTGTGGTCTTGCCTTCACCAGCCGGGGTTGGATTGATTGCCGTGACCAGGATCAGCTTGCCGTCCTTTTCGCCGCGCTTGGATGCGATGAATTCAGCGGAGATTTTCGCCTTGTCATGGCCGTAGGGGAGCAAATGCTCATAGGGAATGCCGATTTTCTCGCCGATGTCGCGGATCGGTTTTTTGGTTGCGGCGCGCGCGATCTGGATGTCGGATTTGTATTCGGCCATCGGTTCTTCCCCATCTTGAATAGAAAAAGCCGGATGTCCGACCTTGGCGACAGAAAACCCGATTGCACGGTTTCTTGCCGTTCAAAACAGGCCGTCCAATGCGGCAATTGCGACAGGTGTCGCAATCCCGCAAGTGTGAACGCAATCCGCCACAATTTTACTGGTGTCAAAGCAATCAGACCGGCACGTTGCGCTTAACGCTGGAGAACCGCATGAAACCCTTGTTTGCCGCCATTTCGCTTTTCACCGCAATGGCAGCATTGCTGCCGATCAATGCCATGGCCGAAAATTCGGTTGAAGACTGGTCGTGGATCGTCGACCACTACGAACAAGACGGGCCATGGATTTCAGCATGCGACCACCGCGATGATGCAGGCAAGCCGGTTAACCGCTGTTATGTCTCCCTGGTGGAAGTCTATGCACCGCGCCCCCAGTTTGGCGCAGCTTTTGTGTTCGTTACTTCGCCGGAACCAACCACGCTTGAATATGAATTCCGGTTTGAAAAGGGGACGGTATTTGAGTCAGGCGGCTTCGCGGTCCAGCGGGATGGCAAACCAGTCTGGAGTTACGACACCGCAAACTGCCCGGATCTCAGATGCATTGTGAAGGGCAGTGAAGCAAACGAGCTTGCAACCATCATGCGCCAGCCTGGCGAGATGACAATTGCATTCAAGGACGTGCATGGCCGTGACTGGAAACTGCAATGGCCACTCGCCGGCTTTGGCGCGATGCTTGATGATTTCCGAAAGGCCGCGACCCAGCGCGGCCTTTGACGGTTTCGCTTACCGGTCGAGAATGCTGCGGATTTCAACTAGGTTCGAGCGCACCCGCAGCAGGTAAAAGCCCATGTTGGCCAAGTGTGAGGGAAACAGCGAACTGGATTCATCTCCGTTCGAAACGATCCATGGCTTCATGTTGAGAGACTGGCGCAATTGTTCGCTCATCCGTGAGAAAATCGCGGATATAGAGCGGTCATTCACGATGGCCGAGAAGTCGGATTTGGTTGCCTGCAAGATGCCGTGATAGGCGTATAGCTGGCCATAGGCGAACCAGAAACGGTCATCGGCGCGCGGGTCGAACCAACCGGCATCCGAGGCTTCGATACGCGCCCTCAAAATGTCGGAAGTCGAACCGATATCACCGGCAATTCTGTCGATGAACTGCAGCAGATTGTCAGCCCGGGCGTCGAATGTGGTCTTGCAGCTTTCAAGGTTGGTGTTGAACTCCTTGAACTTGCCGATGGCGTCGCGATAGACAGCCTGGGTTGGCCGCACAAAACCGCTGGTACCAAGATACCAGGCCTCTTCGGGATAGGCGAGCGCCGAACGGGCATCCTGAAGGCTCTGGTCGATCTGGGAGGTGCCGCGAACGCGACCCAACACATCAACGAGTTCGGTAGAGGTGCGCCGCAGTACCTGGTTGATACCAAGCTGGAAAGCTGCCTTGTTGTCGAAGAATGGCGTGTTTTTCCAGGGAATGCCGAAGAAGCCCATCTTCGAGAGTACCATCGAGGATATCCAGCCATTCTGGTTGACGTTGAAGTCAACGAGTTCGGCAGCGGTGTCGACAATGGCCGATCTGCGGCAGACCTGTCCGCCCGGAGCAGGTGTTGTTTGCGCCTTCTGGCCGAAAAGCTTTGAGGAGTCCGCCGCTGAGATATCATCCTGTGCAGATTGTGACGGCTGGGTTGCAGCCACTGCAGTATTGTTTTGCCCGGCCGGCAACGGTTCCCCGGCCAGTGAAGGACCGGTCGTCATTGAAATTTTCGATGGATAGTCCGGGTTGAAATTTGCCCAGCGCTGCGTGTTCCAGAAGAAGGTTGTGTAGAGCGCCAACCATCCCAGAACCAACAGCCCGACCACGCCGCGAACAATCCATCCGCGCTTGGTGTACCAGCGGCTTACCGCGACAAACGGCCAAAGCAGCAAAGCAATGAACCAGCCGATGCCGCGACCAATGTTTTCAAAAATTCGGGTAAAAAATGGTACAATGAAATCGAGCATGGCTTGCCCCCGGTTCGCTGTTTGCGCGGAACGCGCCGCACTATTTGTACAAACGACGCCGAAGCGCCTTCTTGTCATTCAGATAGGTATCGCGAATGCGTTTCACCACATATTCCCTGTAATTCTCGGGAAAGTTCTCGTAGTCGCGATAAAAGCCAGGCTTGTTGAACACGAAGCGGGTCATGAAATCAAACGGCAGATACTCCGATATCAGCCGGTTCACGAGATAAAAGTCTTGGTGCTCCGGATTGGCGCGCGAAATCAGGAACCGTTTCCTTGGCTCGATGTCTTCCATCGCCACATTGGACCAGTTGGCGCTTTCGCGCCGCACATAGTTCATCAGGGGCAACGAACCCTCGCGTTCCACCAGCGCAGCGTTTTTGGCGACCCAATTGCTGGCCCAGCGCGGGTCAATCCGGGTGAGATCGGCTTCGAGATCGGCATTGACCGCCAGCCACACCGCCAGCATCAATGCGCGCTCCTCAAGAAGACCGGATTTTTCGATCCATGAGCCGCGTGGCGGATCAATCCGGCTGGTTTCAGCCAAAAACCGGTACACATTGGCATGGTCGTTGATGTCGATATAGGCAACTTGCCAAGGCCGCGATTTGCGAAAGCCCTTGGCCGAGGGATTACCGATAACCGTCGTCTGTTTTTCTTCAATGAAGATATAAACGCCGCCAAAATGCGAGGTCCAGAAAGTAATCTGGCGAAAAATCACTTCCTTTGGCATCAGCGCGTTTTCGCGAATGTCACCGGTGGCCTTGGCAAGCTCCACCATCTGCTCAAGCATGGCATCATCGCGCCAAGCATCTGGCTCCTTCAATACCCGCTCGATCATCACTTGCAGGCTGGAGGTCTTGCCAAGCAGGTTACCCGGGGTCGAAACCCGAAATTCCACCTGCTCGATCGAAAGCAGGTCTTCAATGTCCTTCACCTCAAAAACGCTGTCTTCGATCTCGCCGAAAAGCACGTCCTTGATCGTAATCGCAAAAAGCGCCTTGGCGTTTTTTTCGAAGAATTGGTAGAGGAGGTCCTCTGTGTTGGAGAAGGCCGAATTGATTACCGGAAGGTCGATCTGGTCTGGCGTCAGGATAATGAAACGCCGGTTCACACCGTTCGGATCAAGATATTGCGGATCGCCAAGATCCTGCGCCACTTCCGGCGAAAACCCGGTCATGTCGATGCGAAATTCCTTGAGCTTCGTGGGCTTGAGGCTTAGCCCCTCCAGCGCCTGATTGTAGCGCGCAACCAGATGCGGCTCGGAGATTTCAAGCAACTGGCCGTAGATGAGCTTGTTTTCAATGAGGCGTTGCATCGTTTCAAACCAGTTTCACATTTTCACGCTGTGCAGCAGCGGCAAGGGCACTGTCAAAAGTAGCCAGCGGCAAATCAAGGCGTAGCGCCAGTTCCAGGTAGGCGGCATCGTATAATGTCAGTCGGTGCTGGTCGGCGAGTCCGGTAAAGTGCGGCCAGACCCGCTCAGCGCCGCGTGAATCATATGCAAGTTGAAGGCCCGCCAGTGACGAGAACGCGATTTCGCGCGCTGCCAGCGGAACCTTATTTCTGCGAACCGCCGTGGTCATGCTGTTGGCAAACTCCAGCCGGAACAAGAACGGCACGACGCCGCCGCCCAGAATGATCTTGTCAAGGACGGCGTCGGCCGCTTTCGATTTCTCATCCGGCAGATACCATCCCAGTGCGACGGAACAATCGACGACGATACTCAGTTGCGCCGACCTTCTTCGATCAATTGCCTGATCGTCACACCTTTCAGCGTGTCCTTGGGCAGGCTGTCGCGCAAGGCGCGAATGCGCGCACCAGCCTCGCGGGCGCGTTCGACATCATGCACCGGCACCAGCCTCGCGACCGGCTTGCCGTGACGGGTAATTGTTACTTCCTCACCCCGTTCGGCGCGCTCGACCAGCGCACTGAAATTGTTGCGGGCATCCAGGATTCCGACTTCGTCCATTGCCACCTCCAATTCTGGCTAGGCTGGCTAGAATATACTGCGTAGAGCATTGATTTACAATAGAACCATCAAACCGCCCGCAATAAACCACTGAAACATAATGGATATTCCAGGCCTGAAATCGGAACAATCTCTCGCTTTTGACGATCGAAGATCACCAGACAGATCGAAGTCCCGCACCCTCACGCACTCCACGTCCCGTCTGCCTTCATCGTCTCGATGTGCTTGATCGCCTTCTCGCGCTGGCGTTCACGGCGGATGATCTCGCTTACCGCCGCATCATCTGCCTTGTCGGAATAGCGGAATTCGCTGTCGGCATAGCGGTTGATTTCTTGCATCACCATTTCAATGGTGAACGGCCCGCGCAGCTCCTCGATCATCGCTTTCTTTTCGTCGTAGCTCTTGTGCATGAAGGTTTCCGGATTGGCGAACCAGTCATCGGGCAGATCGACATCCATTGCCCGCATCTTGATGGCATCGGTGACATTCTTGATGGCGCGTCCGGTGAAGCGAGGCTCCGCCTCCTTGATCATATGAAGGTAGGTGCCGATGTCGACGATGGTCTTCAACCCGCCATGTTCCTTCATGAACCGCTCATACACTCCGATAAGTCCTTCTTCCTGCGGCTTGGTATGTTCGGCATAGGCGACGCTCACCGCCTTCTGGATGATTTGCGCCTCGTTGAGGTTGTGCTCGCCGAGCGGGATCTTGTGGTTCTTGCCGGCCAACAGCGCAAAAATGTCGATATAGTCGGCCCGGGTCTGCGGCCCGTCCACCAGCCAGCGGGCGCCCGCACGCTGACGCAGGGCATCGTCGACATTTTCCGGGTAGTTGGAAAACATGCCGAACGAGCAATTGCCGCGCACCACTGTGGTTGCCCCGGCGAAGCTTTCCATCAGCACCGCGGTCACTTCCTGCTGGCCGGCCGAAGCGCGTTCGTCGGAGCGCTTGGCCGCCACCTGGTCGATGTCGTCCACTGTGCCAAACCCGATGGTGCGCGGATTGACGACATTGTTGATGAATTGCTTGCAGTTCTGGCCCGATTTGCCCTGGTAAGACGAAATCTGGTCGACGCCGAAGTTTTCATACGTGAAGCCGTAGCCTGCCACCTGGCAATAATCGTGCAGAAGCCCGGCAATCATCTGGATCAGGATCGTCTTGCCGGTGCCCGGCGCACCATCCCCGATGAAGGTGAAAAGGAAGCCGCCAAGTTCGACGAACGGGTTGAGCTGGCGGTCGAAATCATAGGCCATCAGCATCTTTGCAAGCCGCATCGCCTGGTATTTGGCAATGTGGTTGCCGATGATTTCATTCGGCTTCTTGAAGGTCATCACCAGCGGCTTGCCTTTGGCGCCGGGCGCAACATCAAAGCCGTTGAGTTCAAAACCGTCATGGTCAAGGCGCAGATGCGTCTGCTCGAATGCGCCAAGCCCGTTGAAGCGGCTTTTGCGTGAGAGAAGGTCTTCGAGCGCCTCGTCGGCAGCCGCGCGAATGCGCTGACCCAACACAACATCGTCGGCAGAACCGGTAGCCGCCGCATCAAAAGCTGCGACCAGCCCCTTCAATGCGTCATTGGGCGTGGCAAAATTGAACGATGGCGCGCTGACATCTGATGTCGCTTCGCCGTCGGACTCAATCAACTGCTTGGCATAGGCGGCAGCAGCAAAGGCGGCAACATAGGCAGACGCTTCCATCAGGCTGCGATAGCGGTCCGCATCCGCGCCATCGAGCACTGCGGACGCATTCCTCAGGTGCAATGCGTCAAGTCCGGTTTGCTTTCCAAACAGGTCACCAATGGCAAGCGCCACGGCAATTGCACGGCGTGTCTTGTAGAGAATGTTGTGCTGGCCCGGCGAAAGCATGGTGTCTTGCGGCGTGATGGTCGAGAGGGTTTTGGCAAACTCAATCTCCCGCGTGGATTTCATGCCGGCGGTCGAGACGGTTGATACAAAGCGCCGCCGTGTTCCTGCCAGTTCAACCCCGCTTTCGCGCGGTGCTGCCTCGGTCAATGTGAACCGAGTGATCAGGCTCTGGGCAGTTGCCACATGCTTGGCAATGTCGCTCTCTGAAAGAGTGGTAAGCGCAGCGTCCATCGTTTCAAATCCTTCTCAAGACCTTGTTTCCGGAGATGATGTGCGTTTCGTATCCGGCAAAGATTTTCTCGGTTTCACCTTCGGCATAGATGGCCTGATAGGCTTCGTGCGGGACCAGTGCATGCCGCGAATAGGCTGAAACGCCCATGCGCACCGCTTCCAGATCATCGGTGTTGATGAAAAACTCTTCCTGCGGCGGCTGATTGGACCACAAGCCGCGTTTGCCTTCTTTTTCGTTGGCGGAATAGATTTCCTGCAACGTCCAGGTCAGCAGCCACTGGTTTTCCGGGCGTTTCACCTTCTGCAGGATCTTGTCGACCGTCGCGCCGTTCACGGTGATGTCAGCATGGTAGAACGGCCCCAGCACAAAACGGCGCAACTGCTTTGGATGAAGGCTTGGAAAGTCCTTGTCGAGGCTGGTGGCAATTGTGTTGAGCATCAAGGAATAGGAAGAATTCTTGTCGCAGAATTCATCAAACTGGTGTGCGAGCGCCGGGTTCAGAAGCCCTTCCACCGGCAATGGAATGTCGATGCCGCGCGCCAGCTTGTCCCCTTCGACGAGGGTTGACACCATTTCAGGTGAAGAATCCTCGAGCGAGGCCACGTAGACCATCGGCAAGTTGGCCGTACCGTCATAATAGCCCCAGTGCACAATGTAGTAGGGTCTTCTGGTTTTTGGATTGACCGAAACCCGCACCGTCCTGGGCAGGCACAATGGCGAAAAATGCACACCACTTTCAACCGATGACAGATAGACCCGTTCAGCCATGCTGCGCTGAAGCGCCAACGGAAACGCCTTTTTGGTAAGGATGAAGTCGACCATTTCCTTGCGGATGGTTTCTTCATCCGGCAGCGCTGCCAGACGTTTCTTTGCATCGCGCCGGTCGTTCTCGAGCTCCAGAACGTTCTGATAGACCGGAAAACCGCTTTCCGCCTGCGAGATGTTGAACTTGTCGGCAAACGCCGTGCGGTCCTGCCAGCTTCGCAGCGAACCGCGAAGCCGGGCCAGATATTCCGTCACTGCTGTTCCGAGCACATCATGCTTGTAGAGCGGGCTTTCAGTATCGTTGAGATATGTGTCGAGGCCATCCAGCGCCCGGTTGAGCGCTGAAAAATACCGCGAGATCGCAGTGACATCGGATTTCATTCAGGCCGCTCCCAAGGGACCGACCCCTCAGGATGCCACGTAATCCGCCGAATTGTGCTTCCGCATCACTTCGTCGAACCGGCGAGCGAAAGCGTCATCGGCAAGCTTCTTGCGCCGCTGAATGTCCTTGGTCGAAAGCATGTTCTTTTCATGCATTTCCAGCAGGTCACCGATATGCGACTGCGCCGCTGCGCCAATTCCGGCCATGGTCTGCTCCGCTGCTGTGTCCACCTTGTTGCCAAGTGTGTTGATCTTGTGCGCAACATCCTGCTGAGCCGCTGTCTTCAACGAGTCTTCAAGCGCCTTGTAGAGGACCACACGCTGTTCGGTATCGATTTCCAGCTTGTTGATGAGTGTCTGCTGCGCTGCCAACTGGTTGTTGAGCGAGTCGACAAAGGTCTGGAACATCGAGGTGTAGCGCTCAAGGGTCTGGCTTTCGGCCAGCAATTCCTGTTCCCGCGCCTGCATCTTGTTGTACTCGGTTGCGAGTTCCGAGCGCTGCCCTTCAAGCTGCGTCCGCGTCTTTTGATCGGTCGACGAGGCAATCCGGTTTTCCAGATCAAGCAGGAGCGGATTGATTTCCTCGATGCGCTTTTGGGTCGCCATCAGGGTTTCAGAAGTAACGGTTCTGCGTTCCAGCACCGACTTGAGGCTGGTTTCCGATGCCTTGTAGCGCGCTTCCAGCGCTTGCTTCTGCCCGCGCAGGATGCCGACGATCTTGTCGGATTTGGCGAGCAATTCCTGAAGGTTCGAAGCCAGCGACATGTTGCGCACACGGTCGGAGCGCATCCGCTGCATGTTCTGCTTTGAGAAGATACCGACGATTTTTTCCCAGGTCGAGAAGCTCTTCATGCTCTCGAATTCGGAGCCGAAGACATTGGTCGCGTCTTCCAGCCCGATGATCAGGTCGGCAATATTGCCTTCCATGGTCTTCTGCTGCTTTAAAACGTCCTCGATACGGGCGTTTTCAATGTTGAAATCGATCTGGCCAATGGTTTCGGCCTTGGCGAGTTTGTCGAGAACGACGCCGGATTGCTCCAGCTTCTTCCTCATTTCCTCCACAGTTTGCCGGGTCTTTTCAATTTCAGTATCGAATTTGTTCAAATTCGCCATGCAAAATCTCCCGCAAATATGGGCCAATCCCCGATGCGCCGCGAATATAGGTGTTAACGTGGCGCTTTTGAAGCGAAGGCGCGAACTATTTCAGTTATCTGAATTCGCCAACGCTTATGAGTTCAAGCTGTGCCACACCCACTGCAAGATTGAAACCACGGCTGGTTTCAACGCTCAGCGGCTGGAAGGCGAACGAACGGTCAAGCCCGCCGATCAGTGCGTTGGCACCAATGCCCACACCAAGGGATGCTCCGGCCGAGAGCCCAGCGTAATTTCCCTGCAAGGCACCGGGCGTAAATCCGTTGCGGGTGACCGAAAACACGCCCCAAGCGATATCTGAGTACTGGGTTTGGCCAAGATCGAGACCAATTCGGCGAATTTCACCGGCGTAGCGTTCCAACGGCCGGCCGTCGACATTCTCGAATATGCAGGAAAGTTCGCGCCGCGATGAAAGGATGCGCCCCTTGCCGCCATCGACCTGGCATGTCAGCAGGCCAACACGAACAGGCGCATTCGACTGTGCGGCTGCTGGAAGAATGGCAGCGATTGAAGCAATTGCGGCGATCAAAAACTGGCGAAAGGGCATTGTGACACTCCTTGTGATTGCCCGGTTGTTGCAATCATTCCGTGGTCAAACTGTGGTCGCAGCAAAATCTGGCGCTACTCGGCAGCTTCCGCCTTGAAGCTGCTTTCACCGATCCGCCCCGGACCAATGTCGCGCGCAGACCAGTGCCGCCGGCAAAGCGAAACATAGCTTTCATTGCCGCCAACGAATATCTGGTCACCCTCTTCGACCGGGCGTCCATCTGCCCCAAGTCGCACCACCATGCTTGCCTTGCGCCCGCACCAGCAGATGGTTCGCACTTCGCGAAGCTCGTCTGCGATCGCCAAAAGCGCCTGGCTGCCGGGAAAGAGCTTGCCCTGAAAGTCAGTTCGCAAGCCGTAACACATCACCGGCACATCGAGTTCATCGACAACCCGGGCCAGTTGCCAGACCTGTCGGTCTTCCATCCATTGCGCTTCGTCGATGAAAATGCAGGCAATCTTTCCAGATCTCAGCTTGTCACTGATTAGGGCAAACAAGTCTTCATTGTGGTTGAAGATTTCAGCTTCGCGCGCCAGCCCGATTCGCGAGGCGATTTCACCTTTCCGGGTGCGGCTGTCGATGGCGGAGACAAGCAGCAGCGTGTCCATGCCGCGTTCAGCATAATTGTGCGCCGCCTGCAAAAGCAGCGTCGATTTTCCGGCGTTCATTGCAGAATAAGAGAAATAGAGCTTGGCCATGGCAAAATCCGTGCGATTCTGCCCACCGGGCAGATTTCAACGCACCATAGTGCAGCCTCAAGCCATCACAAGCCGCTCGTTAGGGATATCCAACGAAGGTTGCTCAGCTCGCTTTCGCCAGTTGCACCGCCATGCCGTCGCGCATGAAATCGCGGATGTAGCCCATGGTCTTGCGCGCATCCTGCGGCTTGCCGAATAGATATCCCTGGCCCGCGTGGCAGCCATACCGCTTGAGGCTTTCCGCCTGACGAATTTCCTCGATGCCTTCCGCAACCACGGTGAGCTCAAGTCCGGCGCACATTTCAAGGATCGCCCGCACGATGTGCTCGGCCGGCTTGTCTTCGCCGATGGCCATGATGAACGCCCGGTCGATCTTCACCTTGTCGAGCTTCAATTCGCGCAACCTGCCGAGCGAAGACTGGCCGGTACCAAAATCATCCATCGAAATGCGGATGCCCGATTTGTGCAGCTCATCAACAATCATCGCCGCCGTTTCGGGATCCGACATCATGGCCGTTTCCGTGACTTCGATCTCAAGACGGTGCGGCGGCAAACCGGCACGGGCAATGACTTCCTTGATGTTGGCGGCAGTTGAAGGGTCAACGAGTTGGACGCTGGAGACGTTGAAAGACAGGAAAAGCTCTTCTGGCCATTCTGCCGCAGCTTTTGCTGCCTGGTACAAGAGCGAGTCGGTGAGTGCAGCAATGATGCCGCGCTCTTCGGCCAACGGAATGAACTTGCCGGGTGACACGAACCCCAATTCCGGATCGATCCAGCGGGCAAGTGATTCAAATCCCAGCAGTTTTCCATCCTGCAACGAAATGATGGGCTGGAAATGCGGCGTTACTTCATTGTTGGCAACCGCATTGCGCAATGCCTGCTCGATACGGGCATTCTCGCGAACCATGTCTTCCAGTTCGCGGCTGTAGATGGTCACTCGCCCGCGTCCATTGCGCTTGGAATGATAAAGAGCGGTGTCGATGTTGGCCATCATGGCTTCCATGGTGTCGCCCGCATAAGGGTGGACCGCAAAGCCAAATGAACCGGAAAGGCGGACCGCGCTGCCGTCAAGATCGAACGGCGCGGCGAGCACGCTTTGCAGCAACCGGCCTCTTTCAGCCGCGCCCTTCTCGTCAAGCACGAAGGGGAAAATAAACCCGAATTCGTCGCCGCCATACCGGCAGACAAATCCGTCACCTTCCACCGCTGCGGCCAGCCGCAAGGCGCATTGCTTTATGACTTCATTGCCACCTGCAAACCCGAAAAGGTCATTGATCGGTTTCATCCCGTCAAGGTTCATCAGGCCGATGGTGAAGGCCGCCGGATCGTCCTTGCGCGCTTCGGTCAGACGGTTGAATTTCTCGTTCATCCGCATCTTGTTGCCAAGACCGGTCAGCGCATCGGTGAATGGCAGGATCAGCGCGCCGCTTTTATTGCGCGTGTCTGAAGTCTCTTCCCCTGTGTTGAGGGCGGCAAACTGGCGTTCTTCAAGAAGGGTTTTTGCAAGCACATCTTCCTGGTTCAGCGCCGCGCGCAAAACCGGGGACAATTGGCGCCAGAGCAGGAACATCGAGATGCCAACAGCGAAAGCCGGGACCAGAGTGACAAAGCGAGCAACTTCAGCAGGCAGCATCGAAGAAGTCAGTGCGCCGGCCATGCTGGAAAGAACCGCAACACTTGCCCAAATTGCAAATGGAGCAAGGATTTCCTTGGAGAAGCGTGACTGGCGCTTTTCGGAATGCTCGGCAAAAGCCGTTTTGCTCAGTATCATCTGCTGTCCGATCACTGCCAATGGGCCGTTGAACCAATGAGTGTCAAACAGAGGTAAACAAGCCCTTTGCAAGTTTGGCGCAAATCCTACAGAAAATGCGGTGCTTTTGCTCGTTGTGACTTGTTGCTCACCACATGGTTAACGATGTCTTACCAAAACAGGAATGTTTGAAATCATTCAGGGCTTGACCGCGCCTGAAACGCCTCGCTTGGAAGACAGTGTCTCGCGCGCAAGGTCGGGCGCAAGCGCTGCCAACGCATCGTACTGGGTGAGGAAAACCTCGCCGGTGAGGTGGGTGAGAAAGTCGATGCGCCCCAGGCGATCCATCACCGGGCCCTTCACTTCGCTTAGATGAAACTTGACGCCAGCATCTTTCAGACGAAGGTTGATGGCTTCAAGGCTTTCAAGTGCGCTGGAATCGATGTTGCTCACCGATGGACACATCAATACCACGTGCCTTATGCGCGGCTCGGCCGCGACATTCGCCAGCACCACATCTTCCAAAAATCGCGCATTGGCAAAATAGAGGCTTTCATCAATGCGCAGCGAAAGGATTTCCGGAGTGGTCACCACCTGGTGCCGCTTGATGTTGCGGAAATGCTCGGTTCCAGGAACCTGCCCGACCACTGCAAAATGTGGCTGCGACGACCGGTAAAGATGGGCGAAAATCGAGAATGCGACACCGGCAAGAATGCCCGTCTCAACCCCTTCGAAAAGCGTGATGCCGATCGTCGCCAGCATGGCAAGGCCATCCGAGCGCGAATAGTTCCAGGTCCGGCGTATTGCACCAAGGTCAACCAGCGTCAAAACAGCAATGATGATGGTTGCCGCCAGCGTTGCCTTGGGCAGGAAATGCAGCGCTGGTGTCAGCAGCAAGGTGGCAATCGCAATGCCCACTGCCGTGAACATGCCGGCCGCCGGGGTAACTGCACCAGCATCGAAATTCACCACCGAACGCGCAAACCCGCCGGTGACCGGATAGCCGCCGCTGAAACTTGCCGCAATGTTGGCTACGCCAAGCCCGATCAACTCCTGATCAGGCACGATGCGTTGGCGTCGCTTGGCAGCGAGCGTTTGCGCAACCGAAACGGACTCGACAAATCCGACCACCGAGATCAGCAGGGCTGGCAAAAGCAGTTCGCGTAGCAGCAAGGGTTCAAGGCTGGGGAATGTCAAAGGCGGCAGCCCGGCCGGAATGTCTCCAACTATTTTGACCCCTGCCGAGGGCAGGTCGAGCGCCCAGGCCAGCCAGATGGTGGCGAAGACGGCAGCAACCGGCGCAGCCTTTGCAATGAAGTCGGCAAGGCGCGCATTAAGCCCCACCTGCACCAGACCCGGTTTTAGCCAGCGGCGGCAGGAATAAAGAAACGCCAGCACACCGAACCCGATCAGCGCAGTTGGCCAATTGACGGGGTCTTTCGAGTTCCACGCGGAAACGATGATTTGCGGCAGCGTCTGCCCTGAGGTTGAAATGCCCAGCACGCCGCCGAGCTGGCTTGCGGCAATGATGATCCCGGAAGCCGTGATGAAGCCCGAAATGACCGGGTGGCTGAGAAATGACGCCATGAACCCCAGCCGAAGCAAACCCATGACTGTCAACATCAGGCCGGAAAGGAAAGCCAGAAGGATAGCCGCTGTCCAGGCGTCCGTTGCGCCGCTGCTGACAATTTGCGCAGTGGCAACCGCGCTCATCAGCGAGATGACCGCAACCGGCCCGACCGCCAGCGCCCGACTGGTTCCAAACAGGCCATAGCCAACCAGCGGCAGCACCGAGGCATAAAGACCCACCTGCGGCGGCAGGCCGGCCAGCAAGGCATAGGCCAGTGATTGCGGGATCAGCATGATCGTCACAATGATTGCGGCGACCAGATCGCTGGTTGCCATCTCGCGATTGTACTGCCTGCCCCATTCAAGAATTGGAAGGTAGCGGCTGAACCGCCTTGCTCCGGCGACCGCAAAGTCGCGGGCGCGCGCAGTCAGCGTTTCCTTTGAAGTTTGCATTGTGGCGGGTTTCCGTGGTCAACGGTCGGTTAAATTAGCAGTAGCTAATATTAATGGCGCTTGCAAGGCGGCTGTGGCCTTCACCCCTTCGACCTCATCCTGAGCTTTTCGAAGGGCGAGGGTAAAGAGCTTCGCCCTACTCGCTTTCGCCTTCTTCGCTTTGCGCTGCTCTTCCCTTGAAATCCTTGGCCAGCAAATACAATTCGACCGAGCCGTCGCGTGAGGCTGGGGGCTTGACGTGGTGGACCGATTTGAAATTGCGCTTCATCTGGTCGAGAAGCCCGGCCTCGGTCCCGCCCTGGAAGGTCTTTGCCAGGAAATGCCCGCCCGGCTTCAACACCGAGATGGCAAAGTCCAGCGCCACCTCCACCAGATGCATGGTTCGCAGATGGTCGGTCTGGCGATGGCCGATGGTGGGCGCGGCCATGTCTGAAATGACAAGGTCCGGTGCCCTGCCCCCGGTTGCTTCCATCAGCTTGCGCGGGGCGCTTTCATCAAGAAAATCCAGCAACAAGATAGTGGCGCCGGCGACCGGGTCCATCTCCAGATAGTCGATGCCCACAACCTTGATGTCTTCAAAGCTTGAGCCGGTGCGCTCGACGCTCACCTGTGTCCAGCCGCCGGGAGCTGCGCCCAGGTCGATGACAACCGCGCCTTTCTTGAGCAGATGGTAGCGTTCGTCGATCTCTTTCAGCTTGTAGGCCGCGCGCGAGGCGTAGCCCTCCGCCTTGGCCTTCTTGACATAGGGATCGTTCAGCTGGCGCTCCAGCCACGCGGTGGATGATAGCTTGCGGCCCTTGGCGGATTTGACCCTGGTGCGAAGGCTGCGCGCTTCCACGCCGCGCCCTGCAGCGCCCCTGCCGGAATTGGGCTTGTCAACACCAGTCTTGTCGCCGCCACCCTTGCTGCCGCCACTCTTGCTGCCACCGCCAGTTTTACCAACCGGTTTTTTCATTGGACCCCCTGCGGCCTTGCGTCGTCGCGTCGCTTTTGGCGATGCCAGCCGGATTTGCGCGGATCGCGCTGCCACACACCCGCTGCATGCATCAGTTCGTTGAGAATTCCCTCGCGAAGGCCCCGGTCTGCCACCCGAAGGCGCGGACTTGGCCATGCCAGGCGGATCGCTTCCAGGATCGCACAACCGGCCAGCACGAGGTCTGCCCTTTCGCGGCCGATGCACGGATTTTTCGAACGGGCTTCATAATCCATCGCACGCAGATCACCAACCACGCGCGAAACTTCGCCATCATCCAGCCAGATGCCGTCAACCCTGCGCCGGTCATAGCGCGGCAATTCCAAGAGCACCCCGGCAATGGTGGTCACCGTTCCCGATGTACCCAGCAGGTGCGTGTCGTTGTCGTTCCAGAGATCGGCGAGCTCGTGGCGCCCGGCAAACTGCTCGATATGCCCCGAAACTTCTGCAATCATCGCCTCGAACACCGAATGGGGCACGTCCCGGCCGCCATGCCGCTCGGAAAGGTTGACCACCCCGACCGGCAGCGAAGTCCATCCGGCAATCTGCTGGGAAATGCGCAGAGCACCCTTGCGTTGACGCCGAACCAGAACCAGTTCGGTCGACCCACCGCCGATATCGAAAAGCACCGCCCCGTGCGCCGCCGGGTCCATCAGGCTGCCGCAACCTTCCGCCGCCAGCCGGGCTTCGGTTTGCCGGTCGACGATTTCCAGCTCCAACCCGGTCCTTTGACGCACCGCGTCGATGAACTCCGCGCCGTTTTCCGCTGCGCGGCAGGCTTCAGTCGCAATCAGCCGCTGGCCAGCAACCGAATGCTGCGCCAGCTTTGAAGCGCAGATTGCAAGCGCGTCGATGGCCCGCTGCATCGCTTCCGGCTGCAGGCGTCCACTTGCCGAAAGCCCTTCGCCCAGCCGCACGATCCGCGAATAGGCATCCACCACCCTGAAACGCTCATGCCCGTCGGGTGTGGCCAGCAGCAGCCGGCAATTGTTGGTGCCAAGGTCGAGTGCGGCAAAAACCTGACGACCCCTTGGCTGCGCGGCGACCTGCTTTTGCCTGTCTTCGTGCTGCGGCCCAGCGCCCACTGGTGCAGCCACGCTTGCCGCCCTTGCAGGATCAAAGCTGGCAATTGGCACTGGGCGCACCGGAGCCCGCAAATGCCGAAGCAGCGGATCGCCCGATGTCTGGTTCTTGCGGTTGCGCTTCTTCTTGCGACGCCTTGCCGGAGCGGCCTTGTCAGAGGGGCTAGTCGCACCAGGCCTTTCCGGCCCTGTTGCGTCATTGCCGGCGCGAAAAATTGGCGCAGGTCCTGGACCGCCCGCAACGGGCTTGGCAGGCTTGCGGTTTCTTCGGCGCGCAGAAATGCCATCGCCAGCTGCCATGGCGCTTGTCTGGTGGGGAGCCGTGGCCCCGCTTTCGGCCCTTTGCTCAATGCCCGGACCATTCAAGCCCGGACCTTTGCGTTTGTGCCTGCGCCTTTTGCGCTTCTTGCGGTCGGCGGCATCCCCGGACGGTTTTTCGCCGTTCCCGGTGTTGCTCACGCTATAATCTCCGCCGCAGCGCGCCCGGGGGACCCGGATCCCTTGCCAGATCCCCTTGCCAAAAGGCATGAACGGCGCACAACGCGGCTTACAAAGTTACGTTAGGAAAATCGTAACACCGCTGCGCCGTCCGTCAAAGGGCAATATGCAAAACCGCGCGAAGGCGCACATTGCAGGGCTGCCCGGCAGGAAACATTGTTGCATCGCTGCGCGCAGATGACTATAGAACTGCCGCACCGACCGCGCGCCGCCAAGGCCGCCGCAGCAATGGTGGGGAATCGTCCAACGGTAGGACAGCGGACTCTGACTCCGTCAATCTAGGTTCGAATCCTAGTTCCCCAGCCAACCAAACTCGCTGTTTCGCAGGACAACGCGTCCGCCTCGGAAAGCCACCAAAAATCAAAGCGTTGAATGGCAGACCGTGAGTCACAGCAGAGATTCGGCTGCAAATCCTTCTGAATTTCATGCTCTGTATCAGTTCGAGTCTCAACTGGAAAACTCGAAACTAACGGTAGCAATTCGCAAAAAATAGTGGGCGACCACTTGCGCCATTGTCCAAAATGGGGCCGACAGCAGAAAGGCGGGTTTCGGTTGAAGGCCGGCTGAAGCGGCCGTTCAGCTAGTGTGAATAGTTTCGGGAGAAATCCTTCATACTGTCATTCACAATGGGGAGTTAGTAAGTGGCTTCAGAGCTTCCCTCACCAGATAGCTTGGCGGTTGAAGCTGGATTTGAAGGTCAGCGAGATCCTGAGAAGTCATTTCCGAGCCCACGAGACTATGCAGATACTCCAGCAGGTCTTCCTGACGCGGTTGGCCAAAAGCGAGGCGATATACGGTCAGGCTCCGTTTGAGCCACTCGAGCCTGCGCACCTCGCGGCTGAACGGGAGCATGGGCACGCGGCGTTCGACCTTCACCGGACCTTCGTAGATCCAATAGGGAATAAGGTCAGAGTCACTCTCTGTCTCGGCGCGGGCGGCGTCGAACATGGTCTGCCAGGGATCATCGTGACCTGTCTCGCGCCCACGCACCACATCGACCTGCCGATGCGCCAGATTGAGACGGATGGCGTGACCCTTGAAGCGGTGGACACGCCCCTCGCGCTGTTCCAGATCGACGGGATTTCCGGGCAAATTCCAGTGGTAGAGTCGATAGCAATAAGGGTGAAAGTCGAGGCCTTCCTGTCCAACGGAGGTCGTGGCCAGCGCGAAGGGTCGGAACGGTGAATTGAAGGCGTCGCGAACGCTGGAGAGGCGTGCGGCCCCACCTTCCTCGTCCTTGTAGTCGGCCAGACGCATTGCGAAGCGCCCGCGCATCTGGAACTTGTTGATCACCAGCTTTTTACCGTCGACCGTTGGATCTTCGACATCGATCTGCGAGGGGCGAATGGCCAACGCCTCCGAGATCGCCTTGCTGATCCCAGCGATACGATCGACGGCTGGCTTGGCGCCCAAGCCCTCGGCGTCGAGCAGATAGTGGACGTACTCGTCGAGAACGGCCTGA
>JBGSNX010000030.1:0-9570 GCA_041739465.1 Salaquimonas sp. | reverse complement strand
TACCTGTTGCCATGACGCTATTTCCTTGTATGCGTGTTGACGTGCGGCCTAACCGGGCCGCGGGCAGATCGAGTATCAAGTCGGGAAGAACGTCAGCAGGCGCCAAGGCGCTAGTCGAGTATCACGGGCCTAAATTTCGATGATCGGAACATACACCGCAAATTGGGCAGTAACAAGGCGAAATCGGTGCGTCTGGCGACCGGTTCAGGACGCTTCGCCGGAACGGTAAACTTCCATGGCCTCTGCAAGGCTTGGCATCGAGGCTGCCGTGCCAGGCCGCGTGACCGAAATCGAAGCGACCGCACAGCCAAAACGAACAGCCTCCACCGGCGACATGCCGCGGGCCAGAGCACTGGCAAATCCGCCGTTGAATGCATCGCCTGCGCCCGTGGTGTCCACCACCTTGCCAACCTTGAAGCTGGGAACGACCTGCGAAATGCCTTTGCCATGAAGCAGGGCACCGCGTTCACCCAACGTGATGATGGCGCATCCCGCGCCACGTGCAATCAACGCATCAGCTGCCGCCCGCGCCTCGTCATCGGTTCCAACCGCAACACCTGCAAGCGCCTCCGCTTCAGTCTCGTTTGGTGTGATGTAATCGCAAAGCGCAAACATAGCATCCTCGATCGGAGCGGCAGGGGCGGGGTTGAGAATGGTGGTGACGCCTGCCTGTCTTGCGATCTGCAGCCCGCGCATGGCCGCTTCTACCGGCTGTTCCAACTGGGTCATGAAAATGCGCGAACCTTCTATGAGCTCGCGCCGTGCCTCGATGTCGTCAACGCTCATCAGTGAGGCAGCACCGGGGCAGACGATGATTGCGTTGTTGCCGCTCTTGTCGTCGATGAAGATGTAGGCAGCGCCGGTATAGCTGGCGCCATCACGGGTCACGGCAGGCTTCACGCCCGCTTTTTGCCAAATCGCCATTGCCATGGTTGCAAAGTCATCATCGCCAAGGCGCGTGACAAAATGAACGTCGCCGCCGGCCATCGCAGCAGCTACCGACTGGTTCGATCCTTTACCACCAGGACCCAGCATGAACGAATTTCCAAGGATGGTTTCGCCCATTTTGGGTTGTCGGTCGGCACGAAACGCCACATCAGCGACGAAAACGCCAAGAACGGTGATACGTTGCGAAACCAAGCAAATTCTCCTCAGTCAGCCTTCGGCGGAACCACGCCCTTGCACAGGGCAAAACAGCCATAAAAGCGTGTTTCCATGGTCTGGATGACGCAGTAGGCGGTTTTTGCGCGTTCGTAAAAGGCAAACCGCTCCACGCCCACAAAGGGGAAATCTTCCCCTTCTGCTGCATTGATCGCCGCTTGAACCTCGCGCTGAACCGCAGGCACTTCCAGCGGGTTGCCAACCACTTCCATGCGGGCGGCCGCACCTTCAACAAATGTATCGAGCGGGAAAACCGACAAAATTGCCGCGACTGTCGTTGCCGCATTGGCATCAATGCGCAGCGGACCACCGATCACGGTTTGCCGGCCGACCGAATCAGCGGGGAAATTCGTGTCGGCAATGATCAGCACATCGCCATGCCCCATGGCCCTCAATGCGTGCAAGACATCAGCATTGAGCAGCGGGTTGATCCCCTTGAGCATGCGGCCGACCTTTCGAGAAGTTTGGTTTGAAGGTTGAAGTTCTATGCACGCAGGAATGCCCGACGCGCAAGGGCCGGCAACCGCATGGAACGTTCAACGCCGCAGGCGAACCCAAAGATCAGTGCCATGGGCCAACAATGAGAGCGAAAGCCAGATTGCAATGGCGATACCGCTTGCGCCGAGCAACGCAGCGCGCAGGCCAAGGATCAACGCGGCACCAGAAGCTGCATTGCAGGAAAGCGATGCGAACAGCGCCGGTTGTTTGCGGAAAAACGCAACGAACAGCAGGAACTCAACGCCAAGGGCTGCCAGCGCAATCAGCGCCAGATCACCTGAAGCTGCAAGCGCATCGATCAAGTCTATCGGATTCATCCAGGTGCCAAGCCCAGCAATTGCCGCATGTCTTTGACAAACACGCGCACATGCGCCGACAGATTGCGCCGGACCAGCCGCTTGTTGAGATAGGATTCCCAAGTCAGCGCCTGCACATCGGGATCCGCGCACATCTTCACGAATTTTTCGCGCATGGTATCGCTGCGATACCAGACATATTGCATGATCCCCAGGATCAAGAACACGCGACCATGTTCCTTCATGAAGCGTTTGCGCGCGCTCGCAAGCGATGCGGCCTTTCCGGTATCCAGAAGTCCTTCGACAGCATCAGCGCACAATTCGCCCGAGAGCATCGCATAGTAGATGCCTTCACCGGAGGAGGGGGCTACAACGCCTGCCGCATCGCCGGCCAGCACCACACTGCGCCCGTCATCCCATCGGCGCATCGGCTTGAGTGGCAAGGGAGCACCCTCGCGGCGCAGGACCTTTGTTCCCTCGAGCCCTGCATCAATGCACAATTGCCGCGTTGCCGCCTTGAGGTCGTGGCCTTTGACGGCGCTGCCGCATCCAACGCTGATCTGCTTTCCATGCGGGAAAACCCAACCATAAAAATCGGGCGAGATGCTGCCGCGGTAAATCACATCGCAGCGGTTGGTGACATATCCCTCAATCGCTTCTTTGGGGGCCTCGATGATCTCATGATAGGCAAAAACATAGGGCGGCCGTTTGTTGGGGCCGAATATTTCCCGTCGAACCGCCGAATTGGCCCCGTCCGCGCCAATGATCGAACGGGTTTGAAACGTTTCTGTATTGCCAGCCTTGTCTTCGATCTGGACGCTCACAATGCCATTCTTGTCGCGAACCATGCTGCTGAATGTGCCGGTTATCCGCTTGGCTCCGGCTGCTGCGGCCCGTTCGCGCAACCATGGATCAAACGTTTCCCGGTCAACCATCGCGACGTAGCCGCGGTCGCCGATGTCCATTTCCACTTCCAGGCCTTTGGGTGAAACGATGCGGGCAGCATTTATCCGGGCGCAGATTACTTCCGGCGGGATGTCAAAATCACGCAGGGCACGGGTTGGTATCGCTCCGCCACACGGCTTGATGCGGCCCTCCCTGTCAACCAGCATGACATTCCTGCCATTTCGCGCCAGCTTCAAGGCGGCACTTGCACCTGCCGGGCCACCGCCCACGACAATTGTGTCAAATATTTCGGTTGCCATGTCCTACTCCGCTAGCTGGGTGGCAAAATTGTTCAAATGACCGGCCTTTTCGGGACGCTTGCTGCTGACCTTCAGCGCCATGATCGCCGCGAGCAGGAAGAGTGCCGCTTCGAAACTGAAAACAATGGCAAACGAACGCGGTTCACTCCCGGTC
Source organism: Salaquimonas sp. (assembly GCA_041739465.1). Classification (GTDB taxonomy): domain Bacteria; phylum Pseudomonadota; class Alphaproteobacteria; order Rhizobiales; family Rhizobiaceae; genus BOKV01. Next base: position 6,256 of record JBGSNX010000030.1, on the reverse strand, counting down.
AACAACCGCGCAACGTCAATCGAAACGGTTCCTGCAAAGCCGCCAAGACCGAAGGAAATTGCCTGCGCTGCGCCCCATACACCCATTCGTATGCCTTCACGCGCCGGTTTTCCTGAGCCGGCCAGTTCCATCATCGTGCCGATTGCAGCAACTGCAAATGCGCCATTGGCGAAACCCAGAATTGCAACATTGGCCTTGAGCGGCCATGCTGGCGCTGCGAGCGCAGCCATCACCAGCCCGCCGAGTGCGAGCGCCGAAAGTACGCATCCACCAACGATGAGAACCTTCAGGACAGGCCATCCGCGCCCGGCAAAAAGACTGCCGGAAATGCCAACGAGCGCCATCCCGATCAGCACTCCGGCGTGCTGGACACCTGAAAGTTTGGTTGTTTCACCCGGCGTCATGCCAAAAAGCAGGCCGCCAAAAGGCTCCAGAATGAGGTCCTGCGTGCTGTAAGCCAGCATCGAAACAAACACGAATATCGTGAACAGCCGGTCGGTCGGATCGGACCAGACTTCCGCGATGTTTTCCCGGAAACTGGTTTTGGCGCGCTGTTCGCCGACCATGGCCGTAGTGCCGCGTTCAACGCCGTATATGGCAAGAACGGACACCACAAAGGCAATCACACCGACCGTGCCGGTGACCGCAACAAGTCGTCCATGTGAGTATGGATCGATCAGGCTTCCGGAGGAAATCGCGGTCACCACGATGCCAGCGATCATCATCATCCAGACAATTGTCGCAGCTGCTGGCCGTCTTTCAGGCCTTGTCCGGCTTGCCAGCAAAGCAAGCAGGGAGGTTCCGCAAGCACCAATCCCAAAGCCGATCAGCACGAAAGCTGCAAGTGCTGCTGCAAGTCCCAAACCGAAACTGCGTTCAAACAGGAATGTCGTAGCAGCAGCAGCAGTTCCTGAAACCGCCAGCAATGCCATCCCGCCGAGGATCCAGGCGGTTCTGCCACCTCCCATGTCGGAGCGATGACCGAATACCGGGCGCATCAGCTGCACTGCATAATGAACCCCGACCAGTGCGCCCGGCACAATTGCGGCCAGTGCAAGTTCCACGACCATCACCCTGTTGAGGGTGGACGTGGTCAGAACAACGATGGAACCAAGGGCTGCTTGCACCAGACCCAGCCGAACAATGGCCAGCCATCCCAATCCGGTATTTCCACCCGATGTATCTGTTTGCTTCACTAGCAACTCCCTCAAACCTCAAACCACCGGCCGCAGCGCGAAGGCGGCAATCATCATGCCGGTGACATAAAGGCCGACACCGATGGCGCTGTACCAGATTGCCCGCTTGGCCGGATCCTTGAGAAAATGCACCATGCAGCCCATTTGCAAGGCCAGCAGAACCGCGATGGCACCGGCATGCAGCGGCTTGCCCTGCATCACCAGCAAGGCGACAACACCTGCCTGCGAGACTGCCATCACCACGCAGGCAAGGCGGGCGGCATTGTCTGCGCCGAGCAACACCGGGAGTGAATCAACTCCCATGCGCTTGTCGCCCTCCATGGACTTGAAATCATTGAGCGTCATGATGCCGTGGGCACCAATTCCATAGAGCAGCGCCACAATGATCACCGGTACACTCGGGGCAAAACCCTGCGCAGCTGCCGCGGCAGTCAGCCAGGGCAGTGTTTCGTAGCTGATGCCAACAGCGGTGTTGCCCATCCAGCCATTGGATTTCAGTCGCAAAGGTGGCGCGCTGTAGGCCCATGCAAGCGCGATGCCGACAATGGCCGCAACAAACACAAATGCCCCCAGAAGGGCAGCAACCCCCAGCGACAACATGCTGTTTATGATTGCAATCCACACTCCCCAACGGCCTGGCATGCGGCCCGATGGGATGACCCGGTTTGGTTCGTTGATTGCATCGACATGTCTGTCGAACCAGTCATTGACCGCCTGGCTGGCTCCGCAAATCAGCGGTCCGGCCAGCAAAATACCACCAATGATGTAAAGGGAACGCTCCCCGACCGCCGCGCCGGCACTGATCACGCCGCAGGCATAGGCCCACATCGGCGGAAACCAGGTTATCGGCTTCAGCAATGCCAGGACAGCCCCTGCAGAGGGGTAGGTCAGTGCTGGATTTTCAAGGTTCTTCGATACCATGGAGGCATGCTAAGCTGCGCCCCAAAATCCGTCAAATCCATTTTACACGTAAATAGTTTTTTACAGAAAAACGATTCAGGAATCGGTGTCGAAGTCAGCAAGGCCGTGGCGACGCAACTTCAGGTAGACGCTCTGGCGGCTGAGACCCAGAAGTTCGGCGGCCGAAGCCCGGTTGTTGTCGGTCTGGCGAAGTGCTGCTTCAATGCACATCACTTCAATGACATCCACCGCTTCTCGGATGAGTTCCTTCAACGGAACACGCCCGACAAGTTCGGAAAAATCGCTCATGCCCTTGATGCGCTGGCTGGCAGGCGAGGGCAGTCCAGTCTCGCGGCGCGAGGCTTCGCTGATGATGAAGACGTAGGTTTCGCGCCCGTCGGCAGTCTTGCTGCGCGAGGCGGAAACCGAAGCTGGGCTGCTGACGCCGATTTCGTCACGAACCATCGTTGCAAAACCGCGCACCCGGCCTTCATCGCGCAGTCGTGCGGTCAAAACCTGCATGTCGACGGAAGAGCCGCCCAGCCAGTTGTTGAGATGCCTGCCTACCGCTTGCTGACGGTTGAGTATGTTTGTGATGTCTAGGAAGCGGTCATTGATCGAGACAACGACGCCCGAAATGTCTGTAATAACAGCAGCTTCAGAAATTGCATCGAGCGAAATTCCATCGCCGTCCGCCGAGTTTGCCGACATTTCTGCGCTCGAGGCGAGATCATTGACGTGAAGCAGCAAGTTCGTACGACCGCTTTCGCGGTATGGCTCGACTGTGAGTTCGCGCTGCACGCCCGAGCCTGCAAAACGCACCGCGAAAGTCTGTCCGGTCCCGCTGTGCTGAACTTCCTGCAATTTTTGCCCGACAGCTTCACGCTCTGCCTTGTCAAAAAGGTTCAGTGCGACTTCGCCGAGCAGTTTTTTCGCCGACTTGGCAAGGAGATTGGTGGCAGCCTGATTGACGTCCACGATGCGGCGGTCCTGATCGCCGACAATGATCATCGGCTCGCGGCTGAGGTGATAGATCGTCCGGTAACGGCCTTCAGTCTCGCGGATCTTGCGGTATTCGTTTTCCAATTCGACCTGGAACTGCACCAATTGACGCTGCATCGCCGAAATCGGGCGCAGATCATTGCCAAGTGCAATCAGGAATTTGGCATCGGGGAACCGCACGATCATGTATTCGACTGGCAGATCAACTCTACCCTTTGAAGGGTGATTGATTTGCCGACGCCGCGTCATCACGCCGTTCTTGCTATCGGAAAGCAGCGCGTCGATTTTCTCGGCGCTTTCGATGGTGACAATGTCTTTCCAGCGTTTTCCGGCCCATCCATCGCAGCCATAGGCAACGAGATCGGGATTGCGGAAAGCGACATCCTCGATCTCGCCGTCGGGCGAAAGTATCAAGGAAATGTCGGACCCGATCGACGCAAGCATTGTCGCAGCCGAATCTCCCAGCCCTGCAATCAGCTTGGCTGATTTGGAGAACTGCTTGAAGGCAATCTTGTTTTTATCCTGGTCCAATTTGCGGCCTGGCCTTGAGGGATCAACCGCCGAGCGAGACGACTTCATCGCGGTCAATGTATGTTCGGTTCAACAGGGAGCGCCTCGAAAAGTCAAGCGCAGCTTTGGGACTGTTCGAAACAAGGTCAACGCCTTGATTCTCCAACCATTCCGAGTTTTCCAGTGCGGCAAGGCCTCCTGCAATGACGGTGGTGCGACCTTTGGTCTTTCGACGCTTGAGGGCATCGGCAAGGGGTTCTGCGTGTCTTGCCCCGGACCAGGATATGCAAATCGTGTCAAAATAGGCCGAATTGGCCCGCTTTGCCCATTCGCTCGCATTTTTTGGTGAAGCCAGTGTCGTTGCCCAACCAGCAGAACGGTACAATTCTTCCACGAAAAGCAATCCGAATACATGCTCTTCACCGGGGGCAGTGGTGATCAGCACTGAGCCGCCCTTGCTGCGCGGTACGGCAGTGGCCGTCTGGTTGATCAGGCGGCGGAACACCCCTTGAAGCCTGCCGACAGCAACGGTGACATCGACGAAATTGATCGAGTCGCATTCCCAGCCAATGCCAATTCTCTGGGCTGCCGCTTCCAGAAGCGATGCTTTGCGCGAGACCGAAAGTGGCTGTGAATTGATGTATCCCAGAATTTCGGCGGCAGGCACGGCAGAAATTGCCATCTGCGCGATCCTGGTAGCCCGCAGCACAAGCGGGTTTGTGTTGTCATTTACACCTTTGGTGCGGACTATTGCGTCCTGACATGCCGGAAGTATGTCGCTCTTGATCGCGAAAATCAGGGATTCACGCAATTTATTCAAGGAAACAGACAACTGCGTGCCGGCATTCTCCCGCGCGGCTTCAAAGTTCGGCTTTTGGCGGCCCGACCCTTTGCCGACATTGGCGATGCCAAACGGCTTGGAACTGCGCCTGAGCGTTCCGTAGTCTTCCTTGAAGCGTTCGTTCACGCTGCCTCCAAATTGGCGCGATGCCTGGTTTTTCCACGACGGGAATTGTTGTGGACAACCATTAGTTGTGCAAACTCACCGCAGCCAAGACTGCATTGACCCTGCTATGAGGCAGACTGACGCAACCAATGTCGAATGTAAACAAAAATCAACGTCAATTTAGGTTGACACTTTCTTGGCCCCCGGTTTAGTCTTTTCACAACGGCGCATGGGTTCCTTGCGCAGGTTGGTGGAGGACCGGCAAACTATGATTGGAGGGGTGTCTCAGGGTGAGGGTTCTCGGGTTGGAGCGGCCAGACGGCCATTCAAGCCGTTGTACACGCCCGAACAGCGCATCCGCCGAGACGCAACGCCTTGGACATTGGTTCAAGGATTGCTCGCCCCGTTCCAGTTCGTTGTGTTTCTCGTGAGCCTTGGTCTGATCTTGCGCTACCTCGCAACGGGCGAGGGGCTGCTTGCCGCCAACCTTTCGATCATCGCCAAGACAATCACCCTCTACGTCATCATGATTACCGGCTCCATTTGGGAGAAGGTGGTGTTCGGGCGCTATCTGTTTGCCGACGCTTTCTTTTGGGAAGACGTTTTCTCAATGCTGGTGCTGGCTCTGCACACCGCTTACCTGGCTGCATATTTCAGCGGAATTCTGGGCCCCGGCGCCTTGATGGTACTCGCGCTCGCCGCCTATGTTTCATACGTGATCAACGCTGGCCAGTTCATCTGGAAGCTTCGCCAGGCCCGCCTGCAAGGCAGCCACCACGGCAAGGTGGTAATGCCGGTCCATCTCGATGGGCAGGTGCAGGCATGACCGCGCTGACACCGGGCAATGCGCAGTTTGAAAATCCGGTTGGCGGCCCTGTCTCTTCGCCAGCTTCCGCGCCATTGCGTGAGCGCGGCCAGCATGAAGTCTTCTGCGGTCTGACCTCCATCATCTGGCTGCACCGCAAGATGCAGGATGCATTCTTCCTCATTGTCGGCTCGCGCACCTGCGCCCATCTGATGCAATCAGCAGCGGGCGTGATGATTTTCGCCGAGCCGCGTTTTGCCACAGCCATCATTGACGAGCGCGACCTTGCCGGAATGGCTGATCTGGACGACGAACTTGACCGGGTGGTTGCACGCCTGGTGGCACGCCGTCCTGACATCAAGCTTCTGGTGCTGGTGGGCTCATGCCCTTCAGAAGTCATAAAGCTGGACCTTTCGCGAGCAGCGCGCCGGCTGAATGAAAAGCAGATGCCGCAGCGCCGGGTGATGGCCTATTCAGGCAGTGGCATCGAAACCACCTTCACGCAGGGCGAAGACAATTTCCTGACGGAGATCGTTCGCGATGCACCAAAAAAGCCGGCAGGTTCGCCAGCCTCGCTGGTGATTGCTGGCTGCGTTGCCGACGTAGCCGAAGAGCAGTTTCGCCGAATCTTCGAAGCCTTCGGAATCACCGATGTTTCCTTCCTGCCACCGCGCAATTCTGCGTCGATACCGGCGATCGGGCCATCCACGCAGTTCTTGTTGGCGCAGCCCTATCTCGGCTCGACAGTTGCCGCCCTGGAAGAGCGCGGCGCCACCCGGATCGCTGCGCCATTCCCGCTGGGCGAAGAAGGCACGACGCAATGGCTGCGAGCCGCTGCGCAAGCTTTCGGCGTCAACATGGACCGGTTTGACGCAATCACCGGGCCGGGCCGCGAAC
>JBGSNX010000025.1:0-32231 GCA_041739465.1 Salaquimonas sp. | reverse complement strand
CTCCTGGCCCTGGGTGACGCCATCGCACATCGCCGGCACACCGCCTGCGACTTGCGCGACGCCGCCAGCTTCCCGCGCAGCAGCCTTGATGAGGTCTGGATAGTCCTTATACGGCTGGTGCGCTGAGAGCATGTCATTGTAGGCGGTGACAATTCCGATATTGGGAACCACATCCCCGGCAAGGTCGGCCTTTTCCGGGGCGGCACAAGCGGCAAATCCATGGGCAAGGTTGCCGCAGGAAAGCGAAGAACGTCGTGGTCCGCGAGCAACCTGCGCATCCAGCCGCTCAAGGTACGCTTCGCGCCCCTTGCGGCTGCGCTCGATGATCCGTTCGGTGACTTTCGCGATCTGTGTTTTGACGGTCATTGCGGCCTCCGGCCATGGTTTGAGTATGTGGCGGCTTATGGTGCCCAGAATACCTGAAGTCGTTCACCAGCCCCGCGCATGACTGCACGAACCGGCATTTCACTGTTTGCCCCCGAACCAAGCGCTTTCTCGTATACAGCCCGTTTCTCAGCCCCCTCAATGTGGAGGGCGAGGAAGTGGGCTTCAAGCAGAACCCGCAAGGAAAGGGTCAATCGCTGTTCGCCAGCGCCAGGCGCATTCATCGGCAAAACCCCGACTTTGTCGTCTCGATCAAGTGCTTCGGCCAGGCGGTCACCCCCCGGAAAGAATGACGCTGTATGCCCATCCGCCCCCATGCCCAGCACGGCGGCATCAATCGGACCAAGCAGCGAAATCTTCTTTTCAAGCTCCTTCAAATTGTCGTCAAAGCTGTCCGACTGCGTGACCATCGGCAAGAATTTCGCGGCCTTTGCCTTGTTCTGCAGCAGGGTGCGCGCAACCAGACCTGCGTTCGAACGCGTGTGTTCAGGCAAGACAAACCGCTCATCGACAAGCGTCACAGTAATTTGCCGCCAATCGAGATCCGCATGCGACAGGCGTTCGAAAAACCGCTCAGGTGTTGATCCTCCAGACACCGCCAATACCGCTGAACCGCGTGTGGCAAGGCCACCAGCAAGTACGGCAGCAACACCGGTTGAAAGTGCTTCTGCCAATTGCTCGCGGGTGTCATAGGCATGGAACGACATTGCGGACTACCCGATGCTCTCGTCTTCGTGCCAGGTGCGGCCATCCCGTTCAACAAGCGCAATGGCAGCGGACGGCCCCCACGTGCCAGCGGTATATTTGCGGCATTTGACACCCGCTTCCTCCCAGGCGCTGATGATCGGGTCGACCCACTTCCAGGCGGCCTCAACCTCGTCGCGGCGCATGAACAGCGTCGGATTGCCGCGAATGACGTCGAGCAGCAGGCGTTCATAGGCATCCGGTGAGCGCACCGAAAACCGTTCAGCAAAGCTCATGTCGAGGGCTACCTGCCGCAACCGCATGCCGCCCGGCCCAGGGTCCTTGATCATAATCATCTGGCTGACGGCCTCGTCGGGTTGCAGACGAAGCACCAGCCGGTTGGCAATCATTCGCCCGGCATCATCATTGAAGATGTTGTGGGGTGCTGGCTTGAACTGGATGACGATCTCCGAAACCCGGTCCGCAAGCCGCTTTCCAGTGCGCAGGTAAAACGGCACGCCAGCCCACCGCCAATTGCCAATTTCCGCCTTGATGGCAACAAAGGTCTCCGTGTCGGATTTCCCGCCCTCAAGTTCTTCAAGATAGCCAGGAACTGAAGCCCCGTTTGCAGCGCCGGCGGCGTATTGCCCACGCACAGTCAACTCGTTGACATTGCCCGCATTGATCGGCTTGAGGGCACGCAGAACCTTGAGTTTTTCATCGCGCACCGCGTCGGCGTACATCGAGGCGGGTGGTTCCATTGCTACTAGACAAAGCAGCTGCAGCAAATGGTTCTGCACCATGTCGCGGATGGCACCTGACTTGTCATAGTAGCCCGCCCGACCCTCAACACCGAGTGTCTCGGCAACGGTGATCTGCACGTGGTCGATGTGTGCCGAATTCCAGACAGGCTCGTAAAGCGCATTGGCAAACCGCAGCGCCATCAGGTTCTGTACTGTCTCTTTGCCCAGATAATGGTCGATGCGGTATATCTGGTCTTCATCAAAATATTTGCCGACAACGCTGTTGAGCGACCGTGCACTGGCCAGATCTGTCCCGATCGGCTTTTCAATCACCAGCCGGGACATTGGCCCGACCATGCCATGGGCAGATAGCCGCTCGGCTATGTCACCAAAGATTGCCGGTCCGACAGCCAGATAGTAGGCCCTGACCCGGTCTTCAACGCCCAGCAATGCTTTGAGCTCCGGCCAGCCCTTGTCGGACTTGGCATCCACCGCGACGTAATGAAGCCGTTCGATGAAGCGGTCCACTTGTTCTTGATCATGGTGCTCCGTCTTCACATGTTCGTTCAAAGCTTGCCGGGCAAAAGCACGAAACTCATCGGTTGTCATTTCTGCGCGCGCAGCACCGACAATGCGCGAAGGGCCGATGATCTGGTTGTCCGCCGCGCGGTGGTACAGCGCTGGTATCAGCTTGCGCTCTGAAAGGTCGCCGGTGCCGCCAAAGACAACATAGTCGAATGGCTCGACCGGAATGATCTGGCTGGTCATGGCTGTTTTCCAATCGCGCGCTGGAGTGATTTCATCGTCTGTTCATGCAGTGTCCGGCGTGCAGCCCTGTCAAAAGATGCACTTGGCAAGTTCGTCTTGCGGTGGAGAAAGAGTACACCCGAACTGCGCTGGCTTTTAATTCAATCGATTGAAATTCGCAACCACTCATTGAATTTTCAGCGATGCAATGTGTTGCGAAGCCCGGTCCGGCCCTGTCTCGGCCAGGCGGATCAAATGGTCGAAACGATTGGCCAGTTCGCGGATTTGCTCAACGGAATGGGTCACAAGATACATGTCGCCCAGATAGACCGCTGCACGTTTGGGTCCGAAAACCGTGAAAGGCGCGCTGTATGCCTTCAACCCGTCATACAGAAACAGGCGGAACGTTGGATACAACTCGTCCAGCAAACGCGCCATGTGGTCAAGCTGTGCCTTGCGCACGCCCGGTTGCAGCCCGCTCCAGATGCCGGTTCCGGCCGCGAAGGATTCAAGCCTCTGGCGTGGCATGACCACTTCCATGTCGGTTTCAGGGCGGCGGGAATAGTCAAGCTGACTGCGCACCTGGATCGACTTGGCGTCAATGAGTTCCCGGTCCTCAGCCCGGAATTCGTATTGGACCACGGCACGCGTCCGCAGCAGGTCGGGCAATGTCGCCGGTACATAACGGATCTTGTAGCCGACCGCCTCGCGATGCCATTCCGCCAGTCGCGACTCGCTGCCATCGCCATCAACCAGTTCGATGCTGGTGACCTTGGCAACCTCAGTGATGGCGTTTTCGCTTTGCGAAAGGCCAAGCAACCAGTCTGCGCTGACCATCTCGGTGAGGGCAATGGCACACAGCGTTTCAGCGCGCGGCAACCGCTTGGTCCCCGGTTCCAGAAACTGGCTGAGCGCCGAGCGGTCAATCTGCGAGCGGCGGGCAAATTGTGCCATGGTCTCGCCGCGCCGGTCGATAAGCTGGCGCAACCGGGTTTGGAAGATGTCAACAATGCTGCGCTTGTCACGATTCATGGCGATACCTTAAACGACAGAGTTGTGAATTCACACCGAAAGGCGTGAAAACGTGCGAATTGTTTCGTTGCAGCTTCAATGATTCTGCATCACATTCGCGTGAGTTTCATCACAGGATTGCCATGCGAAAGTCATTTTTCGGCCGAGTGGAATGGCCAACAGTTTTACTGATCATTGTAGTCTATGCGGCTTGGTTCGCGCTTTGCGCCTATGGCCACATGATGCCGGCGGTCTTCTGGATTTTGGTCGCAGGTTTCCTGACAGCGCTGTATTGGTCCATCGTGCATGAGGCGGTGCATATGCACCCCACGCACAATGCGGTCTTGAATCAGGCTCTGGTATGGCTGCCGATCGGCTGGGTCTACGCCTATGGGCGCTTTCGCGACGGGCACCTGCACCACCACCAAACCGGCGAACTCACCGATCCATTCGACGATCCGGAAAGCTGGTATCTCGCCCAGCACGACTGGAAAGCAACCGGCGCATTTTCGCAGGCCTTGCTCAAGTTCAACAACACACTGTCAGGCCGCATGCTGGTCGGACCCATGATTGTGCTTTGGCGCATGGTCCGCGATGACACGAAGGCAATGGTTGCTGGCGGGACAACTGGCGCAACCGTTGCAAAGGCATGGCTGCTGCATGTCCCCCCGGTGATCGTGCTGGCATTGATTGTAGCAGCGATAACGGACGTGAACTTCTGGCAATTTGCTGCCGCTGCGTATCTGGGTGTTTCGCTGATTTTGGTGCGAACTTTCCTTGAACACCAGGCTGCCGAGGATTTTGGCGAGCGCACAGTGATCATCGAAGATCGCGGCCTGTTTGGTTTCCTGTTCCTGTTCAACAATCTGCATGTCGTGCACCACACACGGCCTGGCCTTGCATGGTACCTTCTGCCAGGCTTTTACAAGGCGCACCGCGCCCAATTCATCAAGCGCAACAACGGCTATGTTTATCCTGACTATTGGGCGGTTTTCAAAAAGCACTTCTTCAAACCCAAGGAACCGGTTCCCCATCCTTACGTGGTTTGAGATTCCCCAAACGCCGGAGTGACCGGCCAACAAAGGTGCCATTTGCCCGATTCCTTTGCTGCTTTGCCGATGTATGACTGGCCGGAAGTTTCAGGCGAATGGGACGATTACTGGTCGCTGGTTGCCACGAGCCTGCATGAAGCAGGGATTTCAGCACCTGCCCGGCTTGCAAGGGAAGGTGTCTATGAAGATCAGTGGACGCAGCCAAACCTGTTGATTGGCCAGACCTGCGGATGGCCGTTGATCTCACGGCTTCGGGGCAAGGTTGTTGCCTTTGCCCGGTTTGACTTCGCACTTGGTGGCAGGGATGGCGACTATTCAAGTGCTGTGATTGCCCGGAGCGCTGATCAAAGCGCGCGTGAAATTCTAGCCGATCCTTCCGCAAAGATTGCAATCAACGGCTTTGATTCACAAAGTGGCTTTCGGGCGCTGGCAAGCTTGCTGGAAGAACCAGTGACTGTTTCGAAAGACCGCTTCATTGTCACCGGGAGTCATCGAAACTCCGTCAGGGCGGTGGCCTCCGGGCATGCGGATATTGCTGCCATAGACGCTGTCAGCTGGCGGCTGGCACTGCGTTTCGAACCCGCAGCAAAAAGTGTCTGCTGGCTTGCCAGCACTGCCGAGGTGCCGGGCTTGCCCCTGATAACTTCCCTGAAAAACGCACAGAAGGCCTCTGCATTTCTGGCCGCGATGTCTGATGCCGCAACAGAAATGCAATCACAGAACGCAACCGGATTGATTGGCGTGGTTGCTGCCAGCTTGGATGATTATGCGGTGCTGGCTCATCCAAGGTTCGCCCGGTTGCAAGTGGCGGACCACAGTTGAGCTTTTCAAAACGCGCCGTCCGTGCCAGTCTGACGCCTTGAACAGGGCAATCGGGATGGCCGAGGTCATTTTCACAGCAAACCTGCAGCGGCACGTATCAATTCCCGCAACCCATGTTGACGGCCATACGGTCCGCGAAGTCTTGAACAAGGTCTTCGAACGCAACACCTTGCTGCGCGGATACGTGCTGGATGAGCAGATGGCCCTGCGCAAGCACATGGGCATCATCGTCGACGGCGTCGTTCTGGCGGACCGCGTGACACTGAGCGACAAGGTCGAACCTGATAGCCGGATTTTCGTGTTGCAGGCATTGTCGGGTGGCTAAAGGAGGCGCAATCTTGGATCACGAGCTTCTGGTATCAACGAGAAAAGGGCTGTTCACCTTGGGCAGCCGTGGATCTTGGGACATTTCGCAGGCTGATTTTCTGGGTGACAACGTAACACTTGCGCTGCACGACCCAAGAAGCGGCTATCGGTATGCGGCGCTCGACCATGGCCATTTCGGCGTCAAGCTGCATCGCAAAAAGCCGGGTGAAGGCTGGAGCGAGATCGCAACACCTGCCTTTCCACAAAAGCCGGACGATGTGTCCGACACCGATGGATGGGGCAAGGTCATTCCCTGGACCGTCATGCGGGTTTGGGCGTTGGAAGCTGGCGGACCCGACCAGCCCGGCTTGTTGTGGTGCGGCACCATTCCCGGCGCTCTGTTTCGTTCAGATGACCACGGTGACACATGGAATTGGGTAAAGTCCCTGTGGGACCATCCTTCGCGCAAACGCTGGATGGGCGGTGGCGCCGACTATCCCGGCATTCACTCGATTTGCATTGATCCGCGCGACTCGCGAACCGTTCGTCTGGGTGTTTCATGCGGCGGCGTATGGCGAACACGCGATCTTGGTGAGACATGGAATTTGACAGCCACTGGCATGCGCGCCGATTTCCTGCCGCCGGAGCAACAGGGCGATCCTGAAATTCAGGACGCCCACTTTCTTGTCCAGTGCGAAGGCGACCCAGAGCGATTGTGGGTTCAGCACCACAACGGAATCTTCCGGTCAGACAATTGCGGCCTTCAATGGCATGAACTTCAGGACGTCAAGCCTTCGTCGTTCGGCTTCGCGGTGGCCGTACATCCCCTCGAGCCGGATACGGCATGGTTTGTCCCCGGCATCAAGGATGAGAAGCGATATCCGGTTGCAGGTGGGCTGGTGGTCACAAGAACCCGGGATGGCGGCAATAGCTTTGACGTGCTGACCAATGGCCTGCCGCAATTGCATGCCTACGACGTCGTCTATCGCCATGCGCTTTCAATTGATTCCACCGGAGACAGCTTGGCCTTCGGCTCAACAACCGGCGGTCTGTGGGTGACTGAAGACCAGGGCGACCATTGGCACGAAATAACCCACACCCTGCCGCCGATTTATGCGGTGCATTTTTCCTGAGGCGTTTCTGTTTGGCGAACACAATCGCCTGATTAACCATGGAAGGGAACAGCATGTTCCGGATTCTACGCTATCTGCTGCTGGTGCTGGTTCTCGGCGTCGTTGCAATCCTCGGCTATGCTGCGATGCAGCCTGATACGTTCCGCTGGGAGCGGTCGATTGTCATCAATGCGCCTGAGGCGAAAATCGCGGCCATTGTCAGTGACTTCAAGCGCGGGGGCGAATGGTCGCCCTGGGAGCAGCTTGATCCTGGCATGAAGCGAACCCATTCCGGCGCCCCGTCCGGTGTTGGTGCAATTTATGAATGGGATGGCAATGACGATGTTGGTGCAGGCCGGCAGGAAATTACCGCCATTGAGCCGGGCAAAGTAACGATGAAGCTCGACTTCAAGCGTCCGTTCGAGGCCAATAATTTTGCCGATTTTGTCTTCGCGCCGGAGGGTGCCGGGACAAAGGTGACATGGGCGATTTATGGTCCCAATCCGCTGATCGCAAAGGTCATGAACCTCGTTTTCGATGGCGAGGGCATGGTTGGCAAGGATTTCGATAAGGGACTGGCAGCCTTGAAGGTTCTGGCAGAAAAACCCTGACAGGCTTGGACTGGAAGGGCTCAGCCTTCCCAGTTCAGCACCACCTTGCCGGAATTGCCACTGCGCATGGCGTCAAAGCCCTGCTGGAAATCGTCGATCGGCAGGCGGTGGGTGATTATGCCCGATATATCAAGCCCGCCCTGGATGAAGGCGATCATCTTGTACCAGGTGTCGTACATCTCTCGGCCGTAAATGCCCTTGAGCGTCAGCATCTTGAAGATGACCTTGTTCCAGTCGATCGAAAAATCGGCAGGCGGGATCCCGAGAATGGCGACCTTGCCGCCATTGTTCATGGACGCGATCATGTCGCGAAATGCCGGTGCTGCGCCTGACATTTCGAGGCCAACATCAAACCCTTCCTTCATGCCGATACGCGCCATCACGGCATCGAGCGTTTCTTCGCGCGCATTGACGACATACTGCACGCCGCATTTCGCAGCGAGGTCGAGCCTAAGCGGGTTGATGTCGGTAATCACCACCTTTCGTGCGCCGGCCCGTTGCGCGACCAGTGCGCCCATGATGCCGATCGGGCCAGCGCCGGTGACAAGAACGTCCTCGCCAACGCAGTCAAAGGACAAGGCAGTGTGAACCGCATTGCCGAACGGGTCGAAGATCGCGGCGATTTCGTCGGGAACATCGTCAGGAATGGGCACCACGTTGGATTCGGGGATGCAGACATATTGCGCAAACGAACCTGGCCGGTTGACTCCAACGCCCAGCGTGTTGCGGCAGAGTTGCCCGCGCCCGGCCCGGCAATTGCGGCAAATGCCGCAAACCACATGGCCTTCGCCAGATACCCGCATGCCGGTCTTGTATCTGGTGGCCGAGCTGCCGGTCTGTTCGATGATGCCCATGAATTCATGGCCGGTCACCATTGGCACCGGAATGGTTTTGGCGGCCCATTCGTCCCAATTGTAGATGTGGACATCGGTGCCGCAGATCGCAGAAATCTTGACCCGGATCAGCACGTCATTGGGACCGGGCACCGGAACCGGCGTTTCTTCCATCCAGATGCCGGTCTGCGCCTTTGCCTTGACCAGCGATTTCATCATCCGTGCCATCTTGGTTTCCTCAAATGATCCCGAGTTCCCGCCCGGTCTGTTCGAATGCCGATATGGCAAAGTCCACATCTGCCCGAGAATGTGCAGCCGACATCTGTGTGCGAATGCGCGCCAGCCCCTTGGGCACCACCGGGAACGAAAAGCCGGTGACGTAGACGCCACGCGCCGTCATTGCCTGCGCCATGTCGCGCGCCAGCGTCGCCTCCCCAAGCATGACCGGGATGATCGGGTGATCAGCGCCCGCCAATTTGAAACCGAGCTTGGTCATTTCATTTCGAAAATGCCGGGAATTGTCGAAAAGCTGCTCGCGAAGCGCGTCACCGTCTTCAATGATGTCGAATACCTTGAGGGAGGCGGCGGCAATCACCGGGGCAAGGGTGTTCGAGAAAAGATAAGGCCGCGAGCGCTGACGTAGCCATTCCACCACTTCCTTCGGCCCTGCAGTATAGCCACCCGATGCCCCGCCGAGCGCCTTGCCCAGCGTGCCGGTGACGATATGCACCCGGCCTTCAACGCCGCAATGTTCGAGCGAGCCGCGCCCATGCTGGCCAAGGAAGCCGATTGCATGTGAATCATCGACCATGACCATGGCATCATTTGCTTCCGCAAGGTCGCAAACCGCGCCAAGATTGGCGATGATCCCGTCCATCGAAAACACCCCGTCGGTGGCGATCATGCGAAAACGCGCATTCGACGCGGCCTTCAGGCAGGATTCGAGTTCTGCCATGTCATTGTTGGCGTAGCGGTGACGCTGCGCCTTGCAAAGCCGCACACCGTCGATGATTGAGGCGTGGTTCAACGCGTCGGAGATGATCGCATCCTGTTCGCCCAGCAGCGTCTCAAACAGCCCGGCATTGGCGTCAAAACACGAAGAATAGAGGATGGCATCTTCCATCCCGAGAAAGTCGGCAATCCGCCGCTCCAGCGCCTTGTGCTCTTCCTGCGTGCCGCAAATGAAGCGCACCGAGGCCATGCCATAGCCATAGCGGTCCAGCGCTTCATGCGCCGCTGCGATGATCTGCGCATTGTCGGCAAGGCCAAGATAATTGTTGGCGCAAAGGTTCATGACCTTTTGCCCGGTGGCGAGTTGCACACTTCCTGCCTGCATGGAGGTGATGACACGCTCCTGCTTGAAAAGGCCGACATCTGCCAGCCCTTTCAGCTCGCTGGTGAGATGCTCGATCATCGCATTGGGCATGAGGCATGGCTCCGCTGTTTTGCTTGCCGGTGTTTGGCAAAGCTACAATGTCTGGCACAAGACAGCCCGACAAATTGCGCCACATGAAAGCACGAACTTGCGCGTCAGCGCCGGTCACCCTTGCTGTAATGCTGCTCGATGCGTGCCTGAATGAGTTCAAAGCAGATCGACATCACCCAGTAGACCATGGCGGCTGTGATCAACATTTCGATGTGCTTGAATTCCGATTTTCCCTGGGTGCGGGCAAGGAATGTCAACTCCCACACACCCACCACGGAAACCAGCGATGAGTCCTTCAACATTGCAATGAACTGGTTGCCGGTTGGTGGAATGATGAGGCGCATCGCTTGCGGGAACACCACCTTGAAAAAAGTGACCTGTGGGGTCAGGCCCAACGCATATGCGGCCTCGCTCTGGCCTTTGCCGACGCCCTGGATCCCGGCCCTGAAAATCTCGGCCATGTAGGCCCCGTAACAAACCGCCAGAGCGGTGATGCCTGCCGGTATAGGGTCGATCACGAAGCCGATCTGCGGAAGGCCCAGATAGATAAGGTAAATCTGCATCAACAGCGGCAGGCCGCGGAAGAAGGAAATGTAGAAACTCGAAATTCCGTACAGCAGCGGGTTGCCGGACAGTTTCGCCAGCGCCGTAATCAGCGCAATGACCGACGCAATGGCGATCGAAACCAGCGAGATGAAAATGGTGGTTGTGGCACCGACCGCAAGCAGGAAGCCGATTTTATTGCGGATAAAGCCGTAGTCGAGATCAAAGCTCCAGAAGAACAGCAGGAAAAGCGCCAGCAATTCCAGCCAGACCAGTGGTACCTGCAAATCGCGCGGCACAAAATCGACTGCCTTGATGTTGGCAGCCAGCAACACTGCGACCAGCAGGGCGCAGGCGATCCTGCCCCAAAGACCTGAAGTCCCCGGTTCGCCGATCACTGGGCGCAGAAGTTCACCAACCAAGCTGAGCCGCAGGTCGAGCCAGGCCAACAGCACAAAGGCAGCGACGGCAATCAGGCCGAGCTGCAGTGCTTTGTTTCCAGTGGGGAAGAGCGCGGTCAAGGCGTGGCCGGGAGGACTGCTGTTCAGCAGGCCTCCCGCTGTCCTTGTTATTTCGCGATCTTGGAATAGTCGACGCCATACCATTTCATGGAAAGTGCGCTCAGCGTTCCATCCGCATGCATTGCAGCAACGATCTCGGTGATCTTGGCGTCAAACTCCGGGTCGCCCTTGTCGGTTGCGACAGACAGCGGCTCATAAAATGCCGGTTCACCCACCACTTTCATTGGATAGCCGTTCTTGATGGCTTCCATGATGGTCGGCATCGCCGACATGATGCCGTCAAGCCGCTTGCCATCGCCAACTTTCAAATCATCATAGGCGCTGGTGTCGGTGTCGTAGATCTTCTTCTCGCCAGCTTTCACCTTGTATTCGAACGGGGGTGCCCCGACTGCATCGATCACCAGGTTGCCATCAAGGTATTTTTCGTATGTGCATCCGCCGCATACGCCAATGATTTTGCCGTTGAGTTCAGCACTGTCGGCGATCTTGGAATCGGTGTGCACGGCAAAGGCCGAGGGCACGTAATAATAGACCGCAGGAAAATCGAGAACCTTGGCGCGGTCCGCTGTCGGTGTCATGGAACCCACCGACATGTCCCAGCGGCCGGCCCAATTGCCCGCCGTGATGATGTCCCAGGCAGGAGTGGTGATTTCCAGTTCAACGCCCATTCGCTTGGCGATTTCGCGGCCGACGGCAACGTCAAAGCCGTCCATCTCGTTCTTGTCATTGAGGAAGGATTGCGGCGGATACTCAGGATCGCTCGACATCACGAGCTTCTTGTTGGCCATGACCCGGTCAAGCGTTTCTCCGGCAAGCACAGGTGAAGCCAGCAGGGCGAGGGCCGCTGCAAAAGTGGCAAGGTGCATGAGTTTCATAATGTTCCCCTTTTTTGATGTGCACGTACATTCAGGACCGTCATCCAATCCCGAAACTTTGAAGCGCGCAAGGGGAACACTCAAAATGAAAGGCCGCCGCGGTCTCCCGCGCCGGCCTCCGAATGCATTTCTTTTGGAGCTTATTTGTTCTTGACGATGATCGGCGTGAGCAGGTCACCCCAATTCCCGTTTCCGCAATGATGGCGGGCCGAACGGATCAACTCAACCGAAACGCCAGCTTCAACCGCCAGCATCACCGACTGGTTCAGTCGATGCAGATCGTTTGCCAGGCGGCGGATTGCCGCCTGTTCGTCATTGTTCATGGCCGAGGCCATTTCTTCGGAACGCTCCTTCACGGGCGGCTTTGTATTCATTGTCCGGGCCTCCTCGGCATTTTGAAACGCGGTTTTCCGCGCAAATATCATGGAACGAGAAATAGACCCGGGGCTGGACAATTGCCAGCCCCGGAATGGGCTTATTCAGCCGCCGGACGGAACTGGTCGTGTTCGGTTGATTCCTTCATCGCGGTGGTCGAAGATTCGCCACCTGTGATGGCCAGCGACACGGCATCGAAGTAACCGGTGCCCACTTCGCGCTGGTGCTTGGTCGCGGTATAGCCATTGGCTTCTGCTGCAAATTCCGCTTCCTGAAGCTCGGAATATGCCGCCATCTGACGATCCTTGTAGCCGCGCGCCAGCTCAAACATGCCGTAGTTCAGCTGGTGGAAGCCAGCGAGCGTGATGAACTGGAACTTGTAGCCCATCGCGCCAAGTTCGCGCTGGTATTTGGCGATGGTCGCGTCGTCGAGGTTCTTCTTCCAGTTGAATGATGGGGAGCAATTGTAGGCAAGCATCTTGCCTGGATGCACCTTGTGGACGCTTTCGGCAAATTTCTTCGCCTGGCCAAGGTCCGGCTTGGAAGTTTCCATCCAGATCAGGTCGCAATGCTGCGCGTACTTGATTGCGCGAGCAATGCAGGGCTCCATCCCGTTCTTGACGTTGTAGAAGCCTTCCGCGGTGCGGCTGGTGCCATAATCGACAAATGGCTTGTCATTCTCGTCGATGTCCGAAGTCAGCAATTTTGCAGCTTCTGCATCGGTGCGGGCGATGACGAGGGTCGGCACGCCCATGACGTCGGCTGCAAGGCGTGCAGCATTGAGGTTACGGATGTGCGCAGAGGTCGGGATCAGGACCTTGCCGCCCAGATGGCCGCACTTCTTTTCCGAAGCAAGCTGGTCTTCATAGTGAACGCCTGCCGCGCCAGCCTCGATGAAGGCCTTCATGATCTCAAACGCGTTGAGCGGACCGCCAAAACCAGCCTCGGCGTCGGCAACAATCGGCGCGAACCAGGTTTCAACCGAAAGGCCCTTGCCTTCGGAAACTTCGATCTGATCGGCGCGCTGCAGCGTGCGGTTGATCCGCTTGGCAAGTTCCGGTGCGGCATTTGCCGGATAAAGCGACTGGTCCGGATACATTGCAGAGGCGGTGTTGGCATCCGCTGCCACCTGCCAGCCGGACAGGTAGATCGCCTTGAGGCCGGCGCGGACCATCTGCATGGCCTGGTTGCCAGACAGTGCGCCCAGAGCGTTCACGAAGCCTTCTTCATGAACCAGCTTCCAAAGGCGGTTGGCGCCCATTTCAGCCAGCGTGTACTTGATCTGCACGGAACCGCGAAGCTTGGCGACGTCCGCAGGCGAATAGGGGCGTTCGATGCCGTCGAAACGACCAGCCGGAGCCGATGGGACAAGGTTGTAAAAATCGGTCATGAAAGAATTCCTTCGTGTGTTTTTCCAGAATTTGCCAGTCTGAAAGCCGCTACGGCAGCCATCAATCGTGGTACTTTCTTTACACTGCAGCGCAACAATTGCGAGGAATATTGGATATTCGGCACGCTTAATGGGGTCACGCTGTGTTGCCTGTTACAAATTCATGTTGTAAAAATGTAAAGAATGTAAAAGCCGGATCGACGGTTCACGGCTGTTTTTTTGTAAAGGCTGGTAAACTTGGCTGAGCAGAAGATTTTTTCAGGTCCCCGCATCCGCCGGGTGCGCCACACCCTTGGCCTTACACAAACTGCAATGGCCGAGGAATTGGGCATCTCGCCCTCGTACCTCAATCTGATCGAACGCAACCAGCGTCCGCTTACTGTGCAACTGCTTCTCAGGCTTGCTTCCGTCTACAAGCTTGACCTTGATGAACTGCAAGGGGAGGCGGGCGGCACCACGGCCGCGTTGAAGGCAGTGTTTTCCGATCCTTTGCTGGCAGGTGAGGTACCTGGTCCCCAGGAATTGATTGAAATCAGCGGTGCCGCCCCCAATGCCGCCGTGGCAATCATCAAGCTGCACCGCGCCTGGCGCGAATCCATTGATCGGCTGTCCGACTTGTCGGACATGTTGGCGCGGCAGGGCCTGGCAACCACATCTGCCTCCTCAAGGCTGCCGTTTGACGAAGTGCGGGAAACTTTCGAGACCCGCCCCAACCACTTTGCTGCCATTGACACGGCGGCGGAAGCTTTCCACGCAGAACTGGAAGCAGGTGGCGATCTGCCACAAGCCATCAAGCGCTGGCTGAAAGCCAGGCACGATATCTCGGTCCGACTGCTGCCTGCGCACGCGATGCCGCTTTGGCGCCGCAAATTTGACCGCCATTCCATGCGGCTTTTCATTTCCGAGCGGCTTTCACCATTCGACCAGTTGCGCGAAATGGCCATGGAAGCCTGTCTTCTGTCGATGCAGCAGATTGTTGCTGACGAGATTACTGCCCTCAAACTTGGGTCAGACGAAGCCCGCCGCCTGGCTCGGTTCGAACTGGCAAGATACGCTGCCCATGCTTTGATGATGCCCTATGACAGCTTTCGCCAAGCTGCAGAACGCACTGGCTATGATGTCGATATCCTAGCTTCGCGGTATGGCGTTTCGTTCGAGCAGGCGGCAAACCGCTTGACCATGCTGGCGCGCGCATCAAGGCCGGGCATTCCGTTTTTCATGCTCGAGGTCGACAATGCCGGACACCGCTTTCGACGCGCCGGGGCGCAGGGCTTTCCGCAGGCGCGCTTTGGCGGGCAATGCCCGAAACTGCCGGTGCATTATGCCTTTGCCCAACCTGGGCAAATCCTGGTGGAACGGGTGGAAATGCCCGACGGCGCAGAATTCCTGACAATAGCGCGCACGTTGGAGGGGCCACAGGCTGGATATAATGAACGCGTCCGCCGCACTGCCGTGCTGCTTGGCTGCGATAGCGGTTTTGCTTCCGAAACGGTTTATGGCCGGGCAGTCGCAGCAGGCGGACTTGCTCCCACGACAATCGGGCCGGCATGCCGCGTTTGTGAAAGACAAGGGTGCCTTGCCCGTGCGGAACCGCCCATTACCCGTCCTCTTGGCCTCGACGAAATGGCAACCGGGCTGAGCGCTTTCGATTTCCAGTGACGCTTACCCGCGGGGCGGCTTGAAGAGGTAGATCACCAACCAGACCGGGACGACCACAATGGAGCCGAGCACAATGTTTGGCACCGCCCAGCGAACCGCTTGCTTACCGAGTTGATAGACCCGCTCAGGCGTCATGCCGACCTGCAACAATATCTGCTCGGCTGACATGTTGAACCGTGCCAGAACGACCCCCACTATCAGTGATGCGAGGCCGATCTTGAAGACAGTGGAAAGGAAGTGGAGCATTTCGATACTGCCATGTTGGCGCGGTCAGTCGCTTTGTATTTCTGTTTTCGCAGCACAGGCATGATCGCGTCAACAGGCAGTGAAATCCATTTCCCCGCCATCACCTTTGTTCGCCGACTGGCTGGATACGCGCAATCAATGGCGCAGCGTGCGAACCACCTACAAAAAGCCTGACGGGAGCCGGTGTATTGGGGCCGGGCAAGACCGAAGGTCCTGGCGAAAGTTGCACTTGCAGGGCAATCCCGCCATCTCCCAATTGGGCGCGGCCTTGGATGTCGGCGACCACCTTGCTGTTGGCGAGCCGCATCGATCTGATGCTGGCTATGTTGCGCGCCATCGCGACCGTCGCGTTCAGTTCGCGAAATGCGGTTTCACCGTTGAATGACGATTGCAGGCCGGTACTGCCGACGTCTTGCGCCAACATCAGCATCTGCTGGAAATCGACCCCTGAGAGTGTGCCATTTTTTGCGGCAAGCGTGAATTCGCCGCCCAGATTCTCGTATGCTTTTCTGGAGTCCGCGCCGCTGGATTGAGCTTTCAGGACAGCGTCACCTTGTCCGGTAAGACTGAACTTGCCTTGGGGGAGGGATGCTGAGACCAGCGCCATGTCAAACCCGTCAAGCCTTGCATCCATTGCAAGTTCCATGTTCTGCGCCTTGCGGCCGAGCGACATCTTGCCTGCAAGCACGCCCCCCATAAGGGCGGCATTTCCCACTTCCGCCAGCGCCTCGTTGTTGCGAATGGACAGCGTCGCAGCAACATCGTTGATCTTGACCGATCCCAGCCGAACCAGTTGCGCCGACATCCGCAAATCCAGATCGATGTCGAGAAATGAAACGCTGCCGGGGCTACCCGGTCCCTCTGCCGAAACCGTTGAATCCAGCATGACGCCATACCCGGTGAGATCCAGCTGTGCTGCAGCAATCGTGCCGTCAATCTTTGGTAGCAAGGTCTTGCCGAACGAGAGTTGCAGGTTCCCCCGTCCGCTGTTGCCATCCATCTCAAGCGTGGCATCAGAGAAAACCAGCTTCTGCGGGGTTGTCTCGAGTTTGCCCGAAACGGAAAATTCCGAAAGCATTCCGGTGGCGGGGAGGGGAGCACCAAACAGTCCGGCCATTCTGATCAATGAAGCCGCCTGAATGCGTCCTTCGCCCGAAAGATGCAGATTTGAGATCAGGTTTCCTTCGCCGGCGAACTCAAAAACGAAAGCGTCGGAGATCAGCCTTGCATCAAGCGATGAGGCTCCGCCCGAAAACAGTGCGAGCGCGTCACCACTGGCAAGCCGCGTTTCGAAGGCTTCGCCGCGCCAGATGAAGTCTCCGCTGAAGTTGAGTGCGGAACGGGTGTCGGGCCAGGAGAAACTGCCATTGATGTTGGTCAGCGTTTCGCGTCGCGCGCTTGCCTGATCATCGTAATATACGGTTCCATCGACAAGTTCGACAGTACCCACGGCTACCACAGGCGGCTGGGGTCCCGTGGCGGAACCACTTGCCACTGCATTCTCGCGCCTGGTCTTTGCTGCATTGATGGTTTCAAACAGATCGCCAGACCGCGCAATCCAGTTTGTCTGCCCTGACTGTGCAGTGCGCAAATTGAAGCGGGGCCGGATGAACTGGTAGCTGCCAATCTCAATGCGCCCAAAAAGCACCGGCAAAACGCGAATACGTCCGCGCAATGTTTCAACCTGAAGCAAAGGTGGATCACTTGGCGCAGTCTGCGGATCGCGCAACACCACATTGCTGACCTCAACCCCTAGAAACGGACGGAATGTGATCTGAGGTGATCCGCTGAAGCTGATTTCCTTTCCGGAGATCGATTGTGCCCTTGCCACGATCAATTGCTGAATGCGGTCAGCCGACACAAGAAAAGGCAGGGAAAGCGAAAGCGCGGCAAGACCCAGCACGACAGTCAAGGCAGCCAAGGCGATCCGCTTCATGTTCTGCATCCTGGTTTGTCCAAGTGTGTGTTTGGGGCACCCAAATGGCGACCTGCATCTCATTGCCTTGTCCAGCTTTCGCAAAAGGCAGAACGATAGGCAAGTGTTGCAGGCTGCTCACGACCACCGGGAGGCCGTCTGCACACGCAGTGATTGATTTCATTAAGGCCGATCAATCTGTGAGATTACCGACACTTTACTTCTGCCAGCCGCATGACGCCTTGATCGAGACTGCGTTGGCAAAAAAATCCGGAATGAAAACAACAGGCTCCCAATGAAAGCTGGTTAACGCAAAGTAAATGGCAAATTAACCGTGACTACCGAACATGCAGGTTTTGTTAAATTTGTTTAAAGCCTGTTAGGGAGCGGGAAAGGGTTGAGGCAGCACTGTACGATCAACAACGGCACAACCAGCCAACCAGTCATTCAGCGGCGAGCGGATGATGGCAGTGCCCCCCGGATTTCTTGCTACTATGCTTCCAGTGCCTCCTCTCCATCTCAAATAACGGGCTTTCGAGCCCGTTTTTTTTGTTCATTTTTTCTCTCGCTCATCCCTCTGGTTCAAACGGCTCAACAGCACCACAGGTATTGCCCCCAACCCGACAATGAACAGCGCTGCAATGGCGGCGTCTTCGAAACGGGCGCGCGACGACAATTCGTAAACATGTGTGGCGAGCGTTGGAAAATTGAACGGTCGCAAAAAGATCGTCGCGGAGAGTTCCTTCATGGTCTCCACGAAAACCAGAAGCATCGAGGTCAGGATTGCTCCCTTCAGCAGCGGCAATTCGATAAGAAAGAAGGCCTGCGTCGCAGTTCGTCCCAGCGTTCGTCCAGCTTTGGCTTCGCGTCCTGAAAGCCGTTGGTGTCCCGCGTCAAGCGCACTGTGGGCAATGGTGAAGAACCGCACGCTACAGGCGTAGACAACAATGAATGCGCTGCCTGAAAGCAGGAGGCCGGTGGAAAGCCCGAACTGTTGGCGCATCAGCATGTCCAGAAAATTGTCGAACCTTGTAAGTGCAAACAGCATGCCGATTGCCAGCACCGAGCCGGGAATGGCGTAGCCCAATGTTGCAGATTGCTGGACGAGCCTTGCGACAGTGCCACGCATTGATCGAAGTGCCACGAGAAACGCGAGCGCCGCAACCGTGGTGGCAATGGCAGTAATGCTTGCCACCAGAATGCTGTTGATCGCTGCCTGCTGCAATTGTGGCTGCATGATCTGATCCGCACGCGAAATGGCAAAACGCAACATCACCAATACCGGAATGATGAAGCCAAGCAGGGGAGGGATTGCACATGCGATTGCAGCGTAGAACGCGCGTGCGCCGACCAGTCTGATCCGGCTTGGTGCCACAAAGCCCGCTTGCTTCATCGCGTACCCGCGTCCGCCGCGCGACCGTCTTTCAAGGTGCAAAAGCAGACCCGACACCACCAGCAGGAGACAGGCAATCTGCGCCGCTCCCGCCAGGCTTGAACGGTTGAGCCAAGTATCGAAGATCGAGAACGTGAGAGTTCTTACCCCGAGAATCTCGACAGCTCCAATGTCATTGAGCGTTTCCAGCAAGGCAAGGGCAATGCCCGCCGCAACGGCAGGGCGTGCCAGCGGCAGCGCTACCTCACGGAACAGGCGATAGCCGTTCGCACCGAGCATGCGTCCTGCCTCGATGACAGCGCGGCCCTGCACTTCGAACAACAATCGGCAGGTGAGATAGACATAGGGGTAGAGCACCACACTCAGCACGAAAACAGCGCCGGGCAATGACCGGACTTCTGGAAACCAGTATTGCGATGGCGACTTGAAACCGCCGATACCGCGAACGAGGGTTTGCAGGGGACCGGTGTAGCCGAGAAACTCGACAAAGCAGTAGGCCGAAATATACGTCGGTATTGCCAGCGGCAGCACCAGCATCCAGTGCGCCAGGGCCCGGCCGGGAAACTCATAGCGGCTGACAAGCCAGGCTGTGCCAATGCCGACAACAGCTACGCATGCAGCAACGCCTGCCATCAGGGTTGCAGTTGTCGCGATGGAACGCGGAAGCACGTTTGTCAGAAGATGGCCCCAAACCTCACCGGTGTCGCCAAAGGCAAGGAATAACAGCGAAACAACCGGGACCAGTGACAAAGCAGCAATGACCCAGGCGATTGGTGATACGCCCGTTTGGCCAACTGCGTTCCTGAGGTCTTTGGCTGCGGATACCTTCATGGTGTCAGGCTATGACGTTGGCGGCAGCGCGGGTCAATGCGATCCTCGCACTGCCGACTTGTTTCAGTCCGCCAGAACCCGCTGCGTTGGGAAATGAACATGTGCAATGGTGCCTTCACCCGGCGTGCTTTCAAGGTCAAAATAAGCCCGGTTTGCTTCCACAAGAGCCTTGGTCAGCGGTAGGCCAAGACCTGTTCCCTGGCCCCGTTTTTCGTCGGTCACATTGATCTGGTGGAAAGGTTTCATGGCCTGTTCGATTTCCCGCTCGCTCATGCCGCGACCCGTGTCACGTACCCGCATGACGACCTCGCCATTGCCCTCATAGACCGTCGAAACAATCACCTGGCCATTTGCCGGGGTGAACTTGATGGCATTGGAAACCAGGTTGAGAATGATCTGACGGATCGAACGGGCATCAGCCACCACACGTGGCACTGCCCGCGAGAGCGACGTGCGAATGATGATGCGCTCGCTATTGGCCTGTGGCTGCAACAGCGCCACGGTTTCGGCAACCAGTTGGTTGAGATCAACTGCCTCGTAAGCGAGTTCCATCTTCCCTGCCTCGATCTTGGAAATGTCGAGCAGGTCGTTGATCAGGTCTAGCACATGTACGCCCGACCGGTTGATATCGCGCAGATAACCGCGATACCGGTCGTTCTCGATGGGACCGAAACGCTCTTCAATCATCACGTCCGAAAAACCGATGATGGCGTTGAGCGGCGTGCGGATCTCGTGGCTGACCCGCGCAAGGAAATCCGACTTCTGTTCGCTGGCACTTTCCGCGGCACGCCGCGCACTTACCAGTTCTTCTTCCGCCTTTTTCCACGGCGTGATGTCGCGCAGGACGGCACAGAATTTTTCTTCCTTGCCCATGCGGCCAAGGGTAATGAACAAGGGAATGAGGCCGCCCTTGTGGTGCAGGCCGATGACCTCGCGCCCATTGTTGATGAGCCCGGCCACACCGGGTTCCTTCAACTCGCGCATGTAGTCCTCGACCGCCTTGTGGCTTTCGCGGGCAAACAGTTCAGTGAGATGCTTGTTTTGGACCTCGCGGAAATCAACGCCGAACAATGCCTCCGCCGGCCCGTTCAGCGATTCGATCAACCCGTCGCGGGTCGTGACCAGAATGCCGTCAGTCGCGGTGTCGAGAATGTTCTGAAGCTCGGCGACGCGGGCCATGTCAATTGCGGTTTTTTCATCGGTCAAAGCATGTTGCGGTGCCCGAAAGCTCAGCAACAGGGCCTTCGCGTCATCCCACAAGACGGTCTGCAACAATGGGCTGACATTGATCGAAGAGCCGTTCTTGCACAGCAGCGAAGCGGAGCTGTTTTCACCCTCGGCAATGCCTTGTGAAGCAAACAGGGCATCTATCCCGCCCGCCGCATCAAGCTCTTCCAGGGAAGAATAGCCGGTTACATTCAGCAGTTCAGGATTGGCGTAGAGGGTTTCACCGCTGCGATAAACCAGAACGGGAACAGGAAGCTTGCGCAAGATCGATGCCTGCGCTGTTTCAATGCTGTTTGCCTGCAAGGGGTCAGGCAGGGTATCGGCGAGAACACTGGTATCTGTTGACATGCCAGGAGCAAGCGCAAGCGGCGAGCCTGGTTCGTCTTCGACCAATTTCTTGCCGATCTCCTGAAATGCCTTGGCTTCGGTGCGGCTCAGCTCTTCATTGCGGTCCCGCTTGCGAAGCCCAAGATCGACAATGTTCGCGCCTGATGCCGTCGGGAATGTAGAGATATTCGAGTTCGCTTCTTCCAGCTCAGGATCAAGGGGCCAATGCCGACGTGGCACGTCATGGCCGCTTTCCAGCGGGCTGCTTTCCTGGATGCCCGGTGCCGCAGGCTCGGCTTTCGAAGGCTGGCGCATCGGCCCGTCCGCCAGCGCCAATCCGGTCTCGTCAGGGTCAATGACCGCGTCTGCCGGGCGGATGATGCCAAAGCCGCGAAACCCGTCAAACTGGCGGGCACCTGAAAACGCTGGCAAGGCAGCCAGATCCACAGGAACCACAAAATCGGTGCCCTGTACTGGCCACATCACCGACTTGCCCGACCATGTGTCGCGCTTTTCCAGAAGCCTTTGGATGTCGCCATACCGGTCAAACCCAAAAACATTGGCGACATCGCCAAATTTGCGGCCAACAATGTCTGCCGCGTTCGGTCCGACTGTCTGCGCCAATTCCGGCGAAACCGACATGAAGATGTGATTGTCGTCGACGGTCCATGCAAAGCGAACCGGTTCGCTCCCGGCCGAGTAGCGAAATTGCGTGGCCGCGCCGTCATTTTCCTTGCCAGTGGATTCGACCGACAGGGTCGCTGCCGCGCCGGCAATCACCGCGCCTGCTCCCGCCGCAACACTGCCGGGAGTGAGCCATGAGCCAGCCTCGCTGGCGGGTTCGCTCTGCGATGCAGCCAGTCCGGCCACATCGTCGGTTGGAAGTTCTGCAATCACCGGCTCTTGTGGCTTTTGTGCCCAGGGGAGCAGCTCGCCCTCATCGTGCATCGGTCCGGAAATCCATTTATCCGATTCCTCCGGCTCTTGTCTTGCGTCCCATTCGACGTCCGAGTCCGCCGGTGGCGAACCGATTGCGGTTTCTTCGCCAGTTGCTGGAAAATACCCGGCATTGCCCTCGATTGCCGAACGGGCAAGATCGTCTTCCACCTGTTCGTCGATCATGATTGCTGAATCTGTGACGGCAGTCTCAGGCTGATGATCAGCCTCGGTTTGCGCAATTGTGGCCTCGGCAACCTCTGTTTGGCCACCCAGCGGATCGGCAGTTTCGACCTGGTCATCCTGATTGATCGTCGGCGCTTTTGCCGCATCGCTTTCTTCGGCAGGTTCACCGCCAATTCCAAGATACCACCGCTCAAGCAAGGCGCGAATGGGTCCGCGCTTTCGCGGCTCGGCGACAGGCGTTTGCGCTACAACTGCTTCCGGCGTTTCCGACTGCGAAGGGGCTGCAACCTGCTCAACCGCAGTTTCGTCCTGAGGGACAAGCATTTCTTCCTGCTCGGAAGGTTCTGGCTCCGATGCGTTCAACGCTTCAGGAAGGTCCGATGGCTGATCAAAGGTTCGTGGTTCATCCAACGACACATCGTCTGCAACTGAAAGGGATTCAGCATCGACGCTGGCCGGGGTCTCGTCCACCGCGTCAACCTCTTGTGGACCAATAGCCAGAGGCTCGGTGACGTCGTCCAATCCTGAATCCTGCTCATCATCCGCCGTCCGCCAATCCTCGTCCCCAAGCTGCCAATGGCTTGATGGCGTGGCATCGTCTGCGTTTGTGGTTTGTGGACGTTCATCGCGAACGGTAGGCTCCAGCAAGCCCGGCAAGGTCAAAGCTTCATCGGATTGGACAATCGGTTGTGCCACTCCAGACGGCTCATCGACCGGAATGTCAAACTGCGCATCGGCACGCTCAAGCTCGAGGACTTCATCTTCTCCGGTTGTTTCAGCTTCGCCAGCCGTTTCATTCTCATTGACGTAAGCGTCCAAAACGGATGGCTCAGCTTGCGGCGTGCTTTCCAGATCGCCATTTTCAGCCAAAGAGGCTTCTTCCCCAATGTCGGAAGCCAGTTCAAGATCGCCTTCCGCAGGCTGTTCTGCATCCAATACTGCAACCGCGTCAGCATTGGTCCGATTGTCTTCGTCATCGTTTGAAGCGATCGCCAACGCGCCGGTCGCAATGACACCGCCCGTCAAAACAGTCGCCACGCTATTGTCCCATTGGGTTGGTGATGGCGTCTCTTCCGCCGCAACACCTTCAGCCTCGGGCGTGAACGCTTCAACCGCCTCTTCAATGGCTGGTGTGGCCACCATCAGCAATCGGCCCGGACCAGCTTTCAGCGATACGATGCCGACCGAGTGAAGATCGCCCGCTTCCGATCGCAGCACTGTTTGCCGCATCTGCCCGCTTGTGGCGGCTTCGCGGCACATTTCCTCCAGCGCATCCATTGAAAAATCGGCGTCGGCGAAAGCAGGCGAGAAGGCGATTGGCAAGCCGTACTGGTCAAGGATGGCAACAATATCAGATGCACCCTCAAGTGAAGCCACCAGTTTTTGAGCAACTTCGTGTTCCTTGATCGGCTTGAACAGCCGTTCGTCAGCACAGGTCACCAGCACCGCCCACTCACCCTTTGGCAATTGCACCCAGCTCAGCATGCATTGGGTGAACTCGGCGCGGGTGCCTCGCAGCACCCTGAACCCGCGAACAATCGGGTCTTCATTCTCGAGTTGGACCGCAGCATCGCGCAATTGCCGAATGAACGGGGTGGCTGCAGAAAATTGTTTCTCCATCAGGTCAGACAGCTGCACTTCGCCAAACAGGTCCGCGCCTGAAGCATTGGCCCACAGCGGCGTGGCAAGGTCCTCGTCAAACAGCACCACCGCTTCGGTTGAAAGCAGCTTGCTTCCAAGAGCGGGGATGTTTGTGAGATCAAGGAACGCGTAATCCGGATTTCTCATGGCCAAAACTCAGAATACGGCACCGGCGGCAGCGGGTGGCTGGTTGAAGATCGAACATCATTCGCGCGGATTCAAAGGGATTGCCGGGGCCCTTTGGTTAATCATCAGTTAATAGCGTTGACAGGGTTGTGGGTCCAGAAAATCGCGCCAAAGTGCCAACGATTTTGCGCAGACGGTTAACCGGCCACCCTTTGAGCGCACACCGGCAAGAAAATTTATTGTGCACTGCAAAAAAAATGTTGCATTGCACAATAACCATGCCTATATGGGTTTCAGCGACGACGGGAAGAAAAACCGGGGCGTCCAAACCTGAAAATTCAATTCACTCAAGGAGCACTCCCATGGCAGCGCCAAAGAACCAGACCAACGACATGATGGAAAAGGCACAGGCCGATTTCGCCAATTTCACCGAAAACTTCCGCGAAATGGCTGAAAAGGGCGTTGCCCAGTCGACCGAAGCCTATGACAAGTTCAAGGGCATGGCCGAAGAAGCCGGCTCAGCCGCACAGAAGTCTTTCGACGCAATGCGCGAAGGCATGGCTGCTCTGAGCGCCAAGGCAATGGAAAACACCCGTGCAAACACCGAATCTGGCGTTGCGTTCGTCGAAAAGGTGACCAAGGCGAAGTCGTTTGCCGAAGTTCTCGAACTTCAGGGCGAATTCTTCCGTACCGCTTTCGAACGCCTTTCTGCACAGGCAAAAGACGCTCAGGAACTGACCGTCAAGGTTTCCGAAAAGGCTGCTGCACCGGTCAAGGCGCAGGCTGAAAAGGCATCTGCGGCGGTTGCCAAGGAAGTTGCCAAAGCTACCAAGGCTGCATAATCGCTGATCTGCCTTTTCAGGCAGCATCTTCAAAAAGGTCGCGCCCCATTGCGCGGCCTTTTTCATTTGTCATTGTTGATGTGCGGTCAGGTCGGGCTTGCAAATCCGCCCCCATGGCGGTATCTCGCAGCTTGGACGGCGCTTGCGCGCCAGGTTCCTGTGCGGTTGTAGCTCAGTTGGTTAGAGCGTTGGATTGTGGCTCCAGAGGTCGGTGGTTCGAACCCACTCAACCGTACCATTTAGTCTCCAGTTTCTAGTATGTGTCCTGCGGTCTGGCGATAGTGCCAAGATTCCCGTGGCTTGACTGGCTTGTTGCGGCAATGCCTGGCTTTTTCTGCGCTATCGACAGGGAGCAGGGTGCAACTGCCTGCTTCGTCTGCGCACCGTCTACATCAGCAAAGCTTTAGCAAGCCCCACTTACGCGACGGTCACGCCAAAGATCATGTCCACCCCCGCGCAAACATCCTTTGTTCGCGCGGGGGCTTTTTGCGTTTGTCAGACCAGGTCAAACCGGTCTGCATTCATTACCTTGGTCCATGCGGCCACGAAGTCGTGGACGAACTTCGACTTGTTGTCGTCCTGGGCATAGACTTCAGCGTAGGCGCGCAGGATCGAGTTCGAGCCGAAAACCAGATCGACGCGGGTGGCGGTCCATTTGGTCGCCCCGCTCTTGCGTTCGACAATGGCGTAGAGATTTTCGCCAGTCGGCTTCCAAGTGTAGGCCAAGTCGGTTAGCGCCACGAAGAAGTCTGTTGTCAGGGCACCCACCTTGTCGGTGAACACGCCATGCTTGGTACCACCATGGTTGGTGCCGATAGCCCGCATGCCGCCTACCAGCGCCGTCATTTCATGCGCGGTGAGGCCCATGAGCTGCGTGCGGTCCAGCAGCAGTTCTTCGGCACTTACGACGTAGTCCTTTTTCAACCAGTTGCGGTAGCCGTCGGCGACCGGTTCCAGCACATCGAAGGATGCTGCATCGGTTTGTTCGACACTTGCATCGCCACGGCCTGCAGCGAACGGCACTGTCACATCGAAGCCTGCAGCCTTGGCAGCCATTTCGACGCCCAGATTGCCAGCCAGCACGATGGCGTCGGCAAGGCTTGCGCCTGCTGCTGCAGCAATGGGCTCTAACACCGACAGAACATGCGCCAGACGGGCCGGTTCATTGCCTTCCCAGTCTTTTTGCGGTGCAAGGCGAATGCGCGCACCATTGGCGCCACCACGCATGTCAGACCCGCGATAGGTGCGGGCGCTGTCCCAGGCAGTGGAAACCATGTCGCTGACGCCGAGACCGCTGGCGGCAATCTTCGCCTTCAAGGCAGCAACGTCATACTGGCGATTGCCGGCAGGAACCGGGTCTTGCCAGATCAGGTCTTCGGCCGGAACTTCCGGGCCGATGTAACGATCTTTCGGTCCCAGATCGCGATGCGTCAGCTTGAACCATGCACGTGCAAATGTTTCGGAGAAATAGGCCGGGTCTTTATAGAATCGCTCCGAAATGACCCGGTAGGCCGGATCCATCTTCATGGCCATGTCGGCATCGGTCATGATCGGGTTCAGGCGGATTGACGGGTCTTCCACGTCCACCGGCTTGTCTTCTTCCCTGATGCTCACAGGCTCCCACTGCCATGCACCTGCCGGAGACTTTCGCAACTCCCAGTCATGGTTGAGCAGCAGGTGGAAATAGCCATTGTCCCATTTGGTCGGGTGCGTGGTCCATGCGCCTTCGATCCCTGAAGACATGGTGTCGCGCCCCACCGCCCTCGTGGTGTGGTTCATCCAGCCAAGACCCTGCTCGGAAAGGTCAGCGCCTTCCGGGCTTGGCCCCAGACGTTCCTCGACACCATTGCCATGCGCCTTGCCAACAGTATGCCCACCTGCCGTCAGAGCAACGGTTTCTTCATCGTTCATTGCCATGCGGGCAAAGGTCTCGCGCACATCATGGGCGGTCCGCAGCGGATCGGGGCTTCCGCCAACACCTTGCGGGTTGACGTAGATGAGGCCCATTACCACCGCCGAAAGCGGGTTTTCGAGCGAAGAGCGGTCATCATCATTGGTATAGCGCTTGCTGGTCAGCCACTCTTTTTCAGAACCCCAGTAGACATCCTTTTCCGGATGCCAGATGTCCTCCCGGCCAAAGCTGAAGCCGAATGTCTTGAGGCCCATGGACTCGTAGGCGACATTACCAGCCAGGATCATGAGGTCGGCCCAGCTGAGCCTGTTGCCGTATTTTTTCTTGATCGGCCAAAGCAGGCGACGCGCCTTGTCCAGATTGACATTGTCCGGCCATGAGCTGAGCGGGGCAAAACGCTGGTTGCCGGTTCCCCCGCCGCCGCGTCCATCGGCCATTCGGTAAGACCCTGCAGAGTGCCAGGCCATACGCACCATCAGTCCACCATAATGGCTCCAGTCTGCCGGCCACCATTCCTGGCTGTCGGTCATCAATTCGGTCAGGTCAGCCTTGAGGGCCTTCACGTCAAGTTTCTTGACTTCCTCGCGGTAGTTGAAGCCGGTCAGAGGGTTTGTCTTGGTATCGTGCTGGTGCAGGATGTCGAGGTTCAGCGCCTTTGGCCACCAATCCATCACGGTCGGCTGGGACTGGGTGTTGGCCCCGTGCATCACCGGGCATTTCCCTGTCGATTTCATGTCTACCACGTTCATTTGTCACTCTCCGGTTTTGAAAATTGCTGCCTGCATGGCGGAATGACGTTGAAGCCCTCCCGTCCGGGCGTTCTCCATCCGCTTCATCAGAAATTGAAATTGCCGGACCAACATAGCACCACGGTTCCATAAATGAAATTTGCATTTTCTTATCAATCCGATATTCTGAGCTTATGAATGGTATCTCCATGCGGCACTTGCGTTATTTTGAGGCTTTGGCCCAACACGGACATTTCGGGCGGGCAGCACAAGCCTGTGCGATCTCCCAGCCTGCCCTGTCATTGCAGGTCAAAGAATTGGAAGAATTGCTCGGCGCGCCTCTGGTGGAGCGAGGCGCGAGGCAGATCCGGCTGACCAGCCTTGGCGAGGCGCTGGCGTTGCGCGCGCGTGAGATCCTGCAGGCAGTTGATGAACTGGGGGACCTTGCCCGCGCCTCGTTCAGTCCGTTGACCGGGCGCTTGCGCATTGGTGTGATACCCACCGTGGCACCTTACCTTTTGCCGCTGGTCATCCAGAAACTTGCCGAGCGGTTCCCCGGCGTTGACCTTCGACCACGCGAGGCGGTGACACAAAAGCTTGTCGACGACCTTGTTGAAGGTCGGCTCGACACGGCAATTGTTGCGCTTCCGGTGTCTGAGTTGACGTTGCACGAGCAGCCGCTGTTTGAAGAGGAATTCGTTCTGGTGCGCCCGGCCGAGGACATGGAAAAACCTGTACCGAACCCCGAAATGTTGCGTGAAATGCGGCTTTTGCTGCTTGAAGAAGGCCATTGCTTCCGCGATCAGGCGTTGTCTTTTTGCAAGATGGCCTCGTCATTGCCCCGAGACCTTATGGAAGGAAGTTCGCTGACAACGCTCGTCCAGATGGTCGGAGCAGGCATCGGGGTGACGTTGATTCCGCAAATGGCCATTGCGATTGAAACAAGGTCAGCAAATGTTTCGGTTGCGCGCCTGACCCATCCTCGCCCGTCGCGGACGATAGGCATGATCTGGCGCAAGACAAATCCGTTGTCGGGACAGCTTGCCCATGTGGCAAATCTTGTTGGGGCCGCGGCTGTGACTGTAGGTGACTGAATTTTGATCAGCACCCGGCGCTCATTTGTCATTGCATGGATGTTTTTTCTAAATATATTGCCTTGGCGAACTGGCTTGGCTTTGGCGTTTTGGTAGAGCGGTTGGCACAGGAAGGGGCGCATTTCCAGGACACGCTGACGCGGAGGAATTCATGCGCATTGCAAAGCAGATTTTTATCACCGGCTTCATGGCATTGGCAGCATGTGCCCTTGTCATTTCTGGCGCGAATGCGCAGACCAAATCCTATTCCAGGTCTGCAAAAAGCGGCAAGTCGCAATGGATTGACGCCTACTATGGCTGGAACAATGATTGCTCGTTCAAGACTATCAATGTTGACGTTGTAGGACAGCCCTCCAACGGGCGTGTTTCGCCGAAGATCGAGACGCGCAAGATAACTTCAGCGCAAATTGGCTCGACACGCCAATGTCTGGGCAAGCCAACCAGAGCCGTCTCTGTTTATTACAAGTCCAAGGGCGGTTATCGCGGCATGGACCGCTTCAAGGTCCGCATGTCGGTTGGCGGCGGCGCGCCGGTGTTTTTCAACTACACGGTTTCGGTTCGATGAGGTTGACGACCTTGATGTTGGCGGTCCGCACAATTGTCGCGGCCGCATTGATGTTGGCAGGCGCGACCATTTCGGCCCACGCCGAAAAACGCGTCGCGTTGGTCATCGGCAACTCGGCCTACAAGAATGCAACGCCACTCAAGAACCCGGCAAACGACGCCGAGGACATCACCAAAGCCTTGCGAAATCTTGGCTTCGAGGTCATCAGCGGCAGCGATCTCAACAGCGAAGGCATGCGCCTGACCGTGAAAGAGTTTTCCGACAAGCTGGTCGGTGCCGATGTCGCATTGTTCTACTATGCCGGCCACGCAGTGCAGGTAGATGGCCAGAATTATCTGGCCCCGGTGGATACGGACTTGGCCAAACGGGCAGATCTCGACTTTGAGACGGTGTCGCTTGACCTTGTGCGCCGGCAAATGGAGCGCGAGGCGCAGATCCAGCTCATATTCCTGGATTCATGCCGCAACAATCCGCTAGGCAGAAGCCTTGGGCCAAATGGCCGCTCGCAGGGCAATGGCACCGGGCTTGCCCGTCTGGAAACCGCTGCCGAAGGCACATTCATTGCCTTCGCAACACAGCCAGACAACATTGCTCTGGACGGCGAGGGTCGCAACAGCCCCTTTACCACCGCGATGCTCAAACACATCGACAAGCCCGGTCTCGAATTGTCTGAATTGATGACGCAGGTCCGCCGCGAAGTGTATGACGCCACCGGCAAGCAGCAATTGCCTTGGACCAACTCGTCGCTTCTTGGCAGCTTCTTTTTCAAGGCAGCTGAGCCTGTGCCTGAGCCAACGCCGGAAGAAAAAGCCCGCGCTGAGAAACTTGCCAAACTGGCATTGGATGCACAGGCATGGGATGCCGTGAAGGATAGCAAGGACATTGCGGTTTTCGAGGCGTTTCTCAAGGATCACGGCGATAGTACCTATGGAGACCTTGCTCGTTTCAACATCGATAAACTGACCCCAAAACCTGAACCAGCGCCCCAGCCGGTTCCTGCCCCGCCGGTGGTCGTGGTCGAAGAAAAACCAGCGCCCGTCGTCGCCGAAACCCCTCCGGTGGTTGCCGCGGCGCCGACCCCGGTTGATCAGACGCCTGCTGTATCTCCTGCGCCTGCGGTGGAAGAAAAGCCGATTGTCACCGCTGCCCTTGCAGAGCAGCCTGCTGCACAAGTCGTGGAAACCCCGCAAGAGCCGGACAAGAAAATGACGCGGGAAATCCAGGCCGAGCTTGACCGCCTTGGGTGTGAACCCGGCCGTGCCGATGGCATCTGGGGTGCCAAAAGCCGCGATGCACTGAGCGACTATGCAACCCATGCCAAGGTGGACCTTGCTTCACTTGAGCCATCGGCGACACTGCTTGATGACTTGAAGGCTGCCAGGGATCGTGTTTGTCCGGCAGTCGTCGATCCGCCTGCCGCTTCGCCCAAGGCCAAACAATCGATAAAGCCGACCACCACCAAAAAGGCCGCCGCGCCGGTTACAAAACGCAAGGTGGCCACGACCCGCAAGAACGTGCAATCGGGATCGTGTTTCCGCTTTAACGGCCAGCTGATCTGCGATTGAACAGGTAAATCTTCGCGGTCGCGCTCCGACCGCGAAGTCCACATTCTAAGTCAATGCGACATCAGGACCGGGATGTTCATCGACTTCAGCAGCGTTCGGGTAACGCCGCCGAAGAACAATTCGCGCAGCGGCGAATGGCTGTAGGCACCCATCACCAGAAGATCGACACCGGTTTCGGCAATGTGGTTTGCAATCACATCGCCCACCGGAATGCCAGCTGAACGCTGGTTGACGATGCTGACTTCAATCCCGTGGCGCGCGAGGCTTGCGGCAATGTCGGCGGCCGACATTTCGGCGCTGTGTTCGACGCTGTCGCGAGGGTTGACCGCAAGGATATCAACGCGGGTTGCCCGGTGCAGCAAGGGCAGGGCATCAAACACCGCTCGGGCCGCTTCGCTCGACGATTTCCAGGCAATCACCACATGCTTGGGATCAAGCGGCTTCGTGTTGATGTATGGCAGGAACAGCACCGGCCTTCCGCTCGAGTAGAGCAAGGTTTCCGTGTCCGCGTAGGCATTGTCGAATTGGTCCGGGTCGCCCTGCTGGACAAGGATCAGGTCAGCAGCATTGATGGTTGGGAGTGAAGCAGTGGCGCTGTCGCCAGAGAACGTTTCCACCCCGCGCCATTCATGCGAAATGCCTTCCGCCTCGCAAGACTTGATGAAGGTTTCGCGAACCCGCTCCATTCGCAAGCGTGCAGCTTCGATACCGGCTTCATCAATGCTGACCATGTCGCCTGCAAGTACTGCCACATGCGCGGCAGGTGAGGGTTCTGCGTGCATGCCGGTGACGTGAGCGCCGAAACTGCGAACCAGCGGTGCAATGCGGGTAAGAAGCTCAGGCGTGTCGGTTTCGCCGCGCAAGATTGCGACCATTGTCTTGTAAGGCATATTGACCTCCTGTTGCGCCGGTCCGCTTGCCGGCCCAGTTGCCAGAATGACCGTAGAATTAGCAAATAGGTCAAACGCGGCATTGATCCGCGTCAATGCTCAGAAAAGATTGCCTTGCCCCGCTGGCTTCG
Organism: Salaquimonas sp.; assembly: GCA_041739465.1. Classification (GTDB taxonomy): domain Bacteria; phylum Pseudomonadota; class Alphaproteobacteria; order Rhizobiales; family Rhizobiaceae; genus BOKV01. The sequence goes on along the minus strand of JBGSNX010000025.1, from coordinate 582 downwards.
CTGTTTTCCTGACCGGCTTTGCAGCCCCGTCCGGTTGCCTGGCAACCTGATCAGCGGTGCCGCTGACCGTTGCATCCAGTGTCCCGTCTCGCATCTGCAGGCGAAAATGCTCAGCTGCCCTCAACTGCGCGGCTGATGTTATAGGATTGCCGGAAGGGTCACGCACCAGCGCAAAGCCGCGTTGAAGCACATTTTCGTGCGAAAGGCTCGCTGCAAGCCGCCACGTGCTGTCCAGCCTTTGCCGGGCAAGCAGGACAATGCGCGCCAGCGGCTTGTGGGTATGCCGCATCGCCACTTTGTCCAACTCGCGCCGCTTTCGCTGCGCCAGCAAATTGAGGCTGAACCCAAGGCGTTGACCGACCTGGTTCAACCTTTGGCGGGTAAACTCGAGCCTGCTTTCCAATTGTCGGCGGCTGAGGCGTCCGGCAGCAGCAGCAAATTTCTGGCGTCGGCGGTTGATCGCAAGCTCAAGCCCGCGTTCCAGCCGAGCCGAGGCGGCATCGCAACGCTGGCGCGGCCCGGCAAGGATTGCATCTGTGGAGCCAAGCCCGCGTCTTGCTGCAATCAGGGCGCTGCGGGCTG
>JBGSNX010000003.1:0-8875 GCA_041739465.1 Salaquimonas sp. | reverse complement strand
CGCCGGGCCGTCAACTCGCCGCCATCTATCATGGCAAGCGCTTCGCCGGTCGTCGCGCTCATCAGTACATAGGAGGCGTTGACCGCCGCTGCATTGCGCGCGGAATTGCCGGGGAAGACCGCGGCAATCTTGACTCCCATGAATTCGCCAGTCTGCCAGGCCGGCATCAAAAGCAGCGTTGCGTCGGGTTCGCCCGGAACTTTCACCGTGTGGTGGTGGCGCACCGGCATTTCGCAGCCAGCTGCAAACATCTGTCGCAAAGCCTCGATCAACGGCTTGAACGGCAGCGCGTCACGGGTCTGTTCAACGCCAAGCAGCAGCATGGTTCAGTGTCCGACCGCAGCCGTTACCATGATCTCGACCAGGAACTGTCGCGTCGCCAGCTTGGATTCCACAGTGGCGCGGGCTGGCGGATTGGCAGTATCGACCCAGCCATCCCATACCTTGTTCATCTCGGCAAAGGTGGAAATGTCGGACAGGAAAATCTGGGCCGACAGAAGCTTCGCCTTGCTGGTGCCAGCGAGCGACAGCAGCCGGTCGATTTCGGCAAGGATTTTCGTGGTCTGTTCGGTCACATTGGCGCCCTCGGCAACTTGCCCGGCCAGATATGCGACGCCGCCGCTGACTACTGCCTGGCTCATGCGCGCGCCTGGTTCGATTCTCTTGATGCTCATGTTGTTTTCCGCTTTTCTTGGAATGTGGTTTCAGGTGTTTTTCAAGGCCGGGGTAAACACCATGAGGCTCAGGATCTCGAACAGGACCTGTGCGCCTGCATGGGCAGTATTCGAAGTAGCATCGTATTGCGGTGCCACTTCCACCACGTCTCCGCCGACAATGTTGAGGCCTTTCAGGCCGCGCAGCAGCGCCTGGATTTCGCGTGTCGAAGGCCCGCCAATTTCAGGTGTACCGGTTCCCGGCGCAAAGGACGGGTCGAGACTGTCGATGTCGAAGGAAATGTAGCAAGGGCGATCCCCCACGACCTTGCGTGCCTTTTCGATGATCGCTGGTATGCCCATCGACTGCATTTCCTCGGCATGAATTACTGTCATGCCGCTTTCGTAGGAAAACTCCCACAGCCATTCGGATGCACCACGTATGCCGATCTGGATCGTGCGTTCGGGGTCCAGCACGCCATCCAGAACAGCATTTCGGAACGGGCCGCCATGGTGGAATTTGGAATGGTCGTATGGCCCGCTGGTGTCGCAGTGCGCGTCGATATGGATCAGGCCAACGGGCTCTTTGGCTCCCACCGCCTTCAAGATCGCCTGGGTGATCGAATGGTCGCCGCCCACAGCCAGCGGGATTACGCCAGCACCCACAATGAGCCGGAACCACGCCTCGATATCCTGCATACACATTTCAACCGAATACCGGCTGCGCAACGGCGTGTCGCCAATATCCGCCACTCTCAATTCATGGACCGGAGCGCAATCCAGAACATGGTTGTAAGGACCGATCCTTTCGATGTTTCGCAAGGCACGCGGACCGAACCGGGAACCATTCCGGTTCGTGACACCAAGGTCCATCGGCACGCCGGTAATGGCCACCTGCAAATCGCCGAAATCAGGCGCTTCGGGATTGATCGGCTGATGCGGCGCATACAAGAAGGTTGGAATGCCGGCATAAGGCGCAGGCCGCGAGCCTGATTTGGTGAAGATTTTCTGGGCCACACGGGCAAATTTGGGGTCGTGAACCTTTGCGGCGTTTTCTCCGTCAAACCTTGCCTTCAGCGCAGCAAGCTTCTTTTCATCAAATCCCATGGTGTCCCCGAAATCATTTTTCCCGAACTGACGCGCCGCACCCATTAGGTCACCGCGCAGCTTGAGAGATACAGCCTCGTTTGAATTGCATCAATGGCAGCCATGCGACGCAAAGGAAGCGCATTGCGTCAATTTGGGTGATGCGGGTCAACAGTTGCAATGGCTTGCGCACTTGTGCAAGTCTGACAATCTTGAACGCCGCGTAAATCCTTTCCGGGGGCAACCAGCACACATGAATGTTGCGCAAGCTGCCGCAAGCATGAACGACACGTCCCGAACGCCGGTCATCGAACTGCGCGGCATCCACAAAAGCTACGGCTCGCTGGAAGTCATCAAGGGCGTCGATCTTGCTGCAAGACGCGGCGAAGTGACCGCGCTGATCGGGTCGTCAGGATCGGGCAAATCGACCTTGTTGCGTTGCGCAAACCTTTTGGAAACCCCGCAGAAAGGCGAAATTCTCTTTCAGGGCGAAACGATCAAATGGAAGGGAACAGGCGCCGAGCGCAGGCCCTCCGATGCCGGACAGGTTCGCCGCCTGCGCACAAATCTGTCCATGGTGTTCCAGCAATTCAATTTGTGGTCTCACCTTACCGTTTTGCAAAATGTCACCGAAGCACCTGTGACTGTTCTGGGACGCAATCCCAAACAGGCCGCAGAACTGGGCCGGGACTTGCTGGACAAGGTCGGCATCGGCGACAAGTGCGACAATTACCCCTCTCAGCTTTCGGGCGGACAACAGCAGCGCGCCGCAATCGCAAGGGCGCTGGCGATGGAACCGGCGGCAATGCTCTTCGATGAACCGACCTCCGCACTTGACCCGGAACTGCAGGGAGAAGTGGTCCGCGTTATCAAGGCTCTTGCCGAGGAAGGGCGCACCATGCTTATCGTTACCCATGACATGAAGATGGCAAGCGACGTGGCCAACCACGTCATCTTTCTTCATCAGGGAAAAATCGAGGAGGAAGGCTCACCGGCCGAACTTTTCGGAAATACCCGCTCGGAGCGCCTCAAACAATTCCTGATGGCCACCGGGGCGTAACCAGAACCCGCCGCAAGGCAAAGCAACAAGCATGAAAGGGAACAACTTGATGAGAAGACTGATTATTGGCCTCGCGATCGCGGCATTTGCCGCCGGTTCGGCCATGGCCCAGGACAAGACAATCCGCATGGGCACCGAAGGAGCCTATGAGCCCTACAACTTCGTCAACGACAAAGGCGAGATCGACGGCTTTGAACGCGAACTTGGCGACAAGCTGTGCGAAATCGCTGGGTTCAAGTGCGAATGGGTCAAGAACGATTGGGATTCGATCATCCCGAACCTGCTTTCCGGCAACTATGACACCATCATGGCCGGCATGAGCATCACCGACGAGCGCAAGGAAAAGATCGACTTTTCCGACGCGTATTTCCCTGCCGATCCATCAGCATATGTAGCACTCAAAGGGGCAACCGCTGATGCTGCCAAAGGCAATGTTGCTGCCCAGACAAACACCATCCAGTCTGGCCACATCACCACTTCCGGCGGCACGCTGGTCGAATTTGCCACACCGGACGAAACCATCGCAGCTGTTCGCAAGGGCGAGGCAGATGCCGTGTTTGCCGACAAGGCGTTCCTCGATAAGATCGTAAAGGAAAGCAATGGCGAACTCATTTTCGTCGGTGAGGACATTGTCCTTGGCAGCGGTATCGGCATGGGCGTTCGCAAATCAGATGCCGAAATGCTGGCCAAGTTCAACGCCGCCATCGCGCAGGTGAAGAGCGACGGCACGCTGAACAAGATCATTGAAAAATGGTTCGAAGGCATGAAGGGCCCGTACTGAGCCCCAGAGAGGCGCGCCCGGCTGTGGCGCGCCTTTTCCAACCAGCGAGATGACGGCCCATGGAATTCTGCGCCGATCCCAAGACCCTTGAAGGCCTCGCCTGGTTCGCCTGCTATTTCACCAATTTGAAGCACCAGCAGTTTTATTTCAGCTTCGTCATCGTGCTGGCGCTGATCTTCATCACTGCCCCCATCGTGCTGGTGCTTGGCTTCCTTGGCGCCTTTGCCAAGCGCTCCGCCTTCTGGCCGTTGAGCATCGTCGGCAAGGCGTACACCAACATGGTGCGCGGCATTCCCGACATCATTTTCTTCCTGTTTGTTCCAGTGGCGATTGACCAGTTGGTCGAGTACACGCGTCACAAGGTGCTTTGCCCCGAAGTGATCGAGCCGGTTTACCGTGGCAATGATTTCGTGGTTTGCCAGATCGCAAAAATGCCGGTCAATTCGTCTCCCCAATGGATGCACGAAGCTTGGGGCTTTACGCTTGCCATCATTGCCTTCGCCCTTGTCTTTGGTGCCTTTGCCGCAAACACCATCGATGGCGCATTGCGGGCTGTCCCGCGTGGCCAGCTTGAAACGGCCCGAGCCTACGGGATGAGCGACCGGCAGTCCTTCCTGCGCATTCACCTGCCGCAGATGTGGATTTATGCGTTGCCGGGTCTTTCCAACCTTTGGGTCATCCTCATCAAGGCAACACCGCTTTTGTTCCTGCTTGGCATCGAAGACATTGTGTATTGGGCGCGCGAACTTGGCGGGTCGAAAACTTCGTTCTTCGACTACCCTCACCCGGACTGGCGCATCTGGTATTTCTTTGGCCTGCTTGTCTACTATCTCGTCATCACCTGGGCGAGCGAGAAGGTTTTTGCCGCCCTCACCCGCCGCGTTTCACGCGGTCAGGCAACAGCCGCCGGTAGCGACGGCCTGATCCAGGGAGCGGCAGGATGAGTTGTGGCCAGACCTTTGCAGACTATTCGTTGCGTGCGCTGGGCATTGGCCTGCGGCAATTGCCAAAGACCGACATCACGCTGTGCGAGCAGGTCGTGCTGATCGGGAGCGGCATGATGTGGAACCTTTATTTTGCTGGCCTTGCGGTGATTTTCGGGTTCTTGCTGGCTACCGCCCTGGCTGTGGGTAGAACCGTCGCAAACCCGTTCATTCGCCAGCCCGCAGAATGGTTCGTGTTCATTTTTCGCGGCTCGCCATTGTTCATCCAGTTCTTCTTCGCCTATGAGCTGTTTTCATCCCTGCCAAACATCGGTTTCAACATACCGCTCGGGTTCATGACGGTCACCGTGGATACCAGCTGGCTCACCAAGGCCTGGCTTGGTGCGCTGATCGTTCTGTTCCTCAACACATCCGCCTACAGCGCCGAGATTTTCTACGGAGCGTTGCGCTCGGTTCCCAAAGGCGACATCGAAGCTGCGCAAGCCTACGGCATGGATGGCTGGACACGGTTTAGGCGCATAGTCTGGCCTACGCTACTGCGACTCTCTTGGCCGTCCTACACCAACGAGGCGATCTTCCTGTTTCACGCCACGACCCTGGTGTTTTTCTCCGGCTTCCCGGCTTGGCGACAGGAGGGCGACGCGCTGTACTACGCGAGCTACTTCGCCGAGAAAACCTTCAATCCGTTTGTGCCTTACCCGATCATCGCTGCCTATTTCATAACCTCGACCATCGGGATCATCCTGCTTTTCGGCATCGTCGGCAATTACCTGAACAGGCACATGGAACCCGAAAAGCGGGCGCGGTTTTCCTATCGCCCCCAACTCATTCGCTAGCGCGCAATAGAACGCCGTCTGCCTGAAACTTTTACATCCGGCGTCCAGTGGCGATGATTGCCTTCGCCGTCCAGCATGTGAATGGCATCTAGCGCAATGCGTCCGGTAGTCTCGCCATGGTCAAACGTCAACTCGGTACCAAATCGCCGCGCCAGGCGCTTCATCGCTTCGTTGTCGCTGTGTGTGGTGATTTCAAGTTGGTCAAGGCCTCGCGACCAAGCGGCCTCGGCAATCAGCGCAAAGAGCGCCGCGCCCATGCCCTTGCCTCGCCACTCCTTCAGCACGCTGAAGGCCAGTTCGCCGCTCAGCGCGTCCAAGGGATGCAATTCGGCGACCGCGAGAACCTTGCCGTCTTTTTCAGCGGCGATGACAAGGGTTCCGGGACTGATGCATTTGCGGGCATATTCCCGCACCCATTCTGCGCTGGCGGTACCGTTGAAGCGGTCACGCCGACCTTCAGTGTCGAGGGCCATGACATGGTCGACAAGCAAACCGATGTCATCCTTGCCAAGGATGCGCACCCGCACACTGGGCGGAAACGGAAATTCGGGATCGGGGGCAAGCTCTATGTGCATGGGCTTTCGTCCTGCAGCTTCGAAGCCACCCCTCCCCGGCAGCGGAACACTTATTGTGCACTGCAACATAGGCATGGAAAAGGCAATCGGCAAGGGCAAACGCACTTGCCGATCGCACAGCAGTTGAAAAACTCAAACGTATCGGTTGACGATGCTTTCCAGCAATTCCTGGCGCCCCGAGCGTGGCTTCGGATTGATTTTCTTTTTCTCGACCCGCTCAGCAACTTCGGAAAGGCTGCGCTTGCCTGCAAGCATTGCCTTGGCCTCCGTGCCATTCCAGCCGGCATAACGCTCCGCCAAGGGCCCTGAGAGCGCCTTGTCTTCAATCATCCGTGCCGCTGCCTTGAGTGCCCGAGCGCAGGTATCCATCCCGCCAACATGGGCGATCAACAAGTCCTGCGGGTCCAATGACTGGCGGCGCAGCTTGGCATCAAAATTGGTGCCGCCATTCTTGAACCCGCCGCCCTTGAGCACTTCGTAAAATGCCAGCGCCATTTCTGGAACATTGTTCGGGAACTGGTCGGTGTCCCATCCAGATTGGTAGTCGTTGCGGTTCATGTCGATCGAGCCAAAGATGCCGAGCGCGTTGGCCAGTGCCAGTTCATGTTCGAATGAATGCCCCGCGAGAATGGCGTGGCCCTGCTCGATGTTCACCTTGACCTCATTTTCGAGGCCATGCCGGCGAAGGAAGCCATAGACCGTGGCAACATCGTAATCGTACTGGTGCTTGGATGGCTCCTGCGGCTTGGGTTCGATCAGGATCGTGCCCTTGAAACCGATCTTGTGCTTGTACTCGACCACCATGTTGAGGAAGCGGCCCATCTGGGCATCCTCGCGCTTGAGGTCGGTGTTGAGCAGGGTTTCATAGCCTTCGCGCCCACCCCACAGCACATAATTGGTGCCGCCCAGCTTTTTCGTGGCGTCCATGCAGCTTTTGACTGTCGCCGCCGCAAAGGCAAAAACGTCCGGATCAGGATTGGTTGCAGCACCCGACATGTAGCGGCGGTGGGAGAACAGGTTCGCCGTGCCCCAAAGCAGCCGTACGCCGGTCTCTTTTTGTTTTTGGGCGAAAATGTCGACAATGGCCTCGAGATTCTTGCGGCTCTCGGCAAATGTTGCCCCTTCCGGCCGAACATCGGCATCGTGGAAGCAATAGAACGGCACATCGAGGATCGAGAACATTTCGAAGGCAACATCCGCCTTGAGTTTGGCATGTTCCATCGTATCGCCAAACCATGGGCGCTCGAAGGTCTGGCCGCCAAACGGGTCGCTTCCGGGCCATGCAAAGCTGTGCCAATAGGCCACCGCAAAGCGCAGATGGTCTTCCATCCGTTTGCCCATCACGATCTCGTCGGCGTTGTAATGCCGGTAGGCAAGCGGATTGGTGCTTTCCGGCCCTTCATAAATGATCTTGCCGATGTCGCCGAAAAAGCCAGTGCTCATGGGAAAATGCTCCTGATAGCGGGATAAAACTGCCGGTATTTGTTCAGTCGTTCCGAAAATGCCTGTGTTAGCGACAAATCCGGCTCAATTGTTTGTTCAATGGGTGGAGGCGTCATTATGCCGGCAGGATCAGACCCTGTGGCAGCCGCCATGCCAAGGCGGGCAGCACCAAGCGCAGCGCCGAAATCGCCCTGCACTGGAACATCCACCGGAATTTGAAGCACACTGGCCACCAGCTTGCGCCAGTAAGGCGAGTTGGAACCGCCACCAACTGCAGTCACCCGGTTCACAGCGGTTCCGGTGGCTTGCAGTGCATCGCGGCAGTCGGCCAGCGCAAACGTCACGCCTTCCAGAACGGCCTGCGTCATTTCCTTTCGACCACTGCCAAGTCCGGCAAAGGCACCGCGCACCAGCGCGTCATTGTGCGGGGTGCGCTCGCCCGAAAGATAGGGAAGGAAGGTGGCCGGCCCCGGCGCAAGCAGGCTTTCGCCAAGTTCCGTTACCATATCCGCCGGCTCGGCGCCGGCAATGTCCGCAAGCCAGTTCAGCGAAGCGGTTGCTGACAGGATGACACCCATCTGGTGCCACTTGCCGGGAAGCGCATGACAAAATGTGTGAACTGCGGTTTCAGGCCGTGGCCGGTAGGCATCGTTTGCGCTGAAAAGCACGCCCGATGTACCCAGCGAAACGAAGGCTCCGTCTCCACCGACAATTCCCATGCCGCAGGCCGATGCGGCGTTGTCGCCAGCCCCACCAGCGACAACAATGCCGGAAGAAAGTCCAAAGCGCGCTGCAAGTTCGGGGCGCAGCACACCCGCGCTGTCGGTGCCCTCGACGAGATTGGGCATTTGCCGCCTCTCCAGCCCGGTATGGGCCAGCAGGCTGTCATCCCAGTCACGTCGTCCAGTGTCCAGCCAGCTGGTTCCCGCACTATCCGACATTTCGGACATGTGCTCGCCCGTCAACCACAGGCGAATGTAGTCTTTGGGAAGCAGCACGTAGCGCACTTTTGAGAAATGCTGCGGCTCGTTGTTTTGCACCCAAAATAGCTTCGGAGCCGTGAAACCGGGAAACACGATGTTTCCGGTGCGGGCGCGAAATTCTGGCTGCGCGTCAAGTGTTGCCGCCTCGACATGGCTACGGGTATCGTTCCAAAGGATGCAGCGCCGGATCGGGTTGTCGCTTGAGTCTATCAAGGTAGCGCCGTGCATGTGGCCGGAAAGGCCAATGCCGCGAACTGCCGCCATTGCAGGACCGTTGTCCCGGGCAAGGACTGCAAGCACGGCCTCGCAGGCAGAAACCCAGTCGGCAGGCTCTTGCTCCGACCAGCCCGGATGCGGCCGGTGAATCGGAATTTCGTTGGAACTTGCCGATGCAACGACATTCTGGTCGCCGTCGATTAGCAAGGCCTTCACACTGGAAGTACCAAGATCAATTCCAAGATACACGGGTCACATGGCTCCCGGACCGGGAATTGCATTCGCAGGGCATTTGCCC